>JAUZNZ010000018.1 GCA_030706735.1 Bacteroidota bacterium
GATCAAAACTCCCGCGACCGTATACGACATAGCCGACCATCTTGAAATTACGGAATTTCATAACTGACTGATTGAGACGCAAAAATAAGAGAAGTTTGGTTATCCGCCGGCCAGGAAACGCCGGAGGCGTTTCGGCCGAAGGCCAGACATGAGAGTGCGGTGAGCGCTATTTGCCTGACGAACTGTCTACCACCAATGCGGCCGCTCCGAATACGCCGGCACTGTCTCCGAGGCTGGGCCTGAGCAGGGGGATCTCGACGCGATTATTGAAAATGAATTCCGCGAGGGCCTTCGGGCCGTTGCCGTACAGTTCATCGAGATTGCCTACTCCGCCGCCGACCACGATGAGATCGGGATCCAGCAAATTGGTGATGACCGAAACGGCTTTGCCGAAGAAATGGGTGAGGCGATCGATCGTTTGGGTCGCGATGGGATCCGCCCCTGCGCGATGACGTGCGGCGATCTCCTTCAGCCTGATGCGGGTGCCGGAGAGGCCGGCATAGTATCGTTCGAGGGCCGGCCCGGAAATGACGGTCTCCACGCATCCGGTCTTGCCGCAATAGCAGGGGCCGCCGGACTCGTCGAGAAAATTATGTCCCCATTCGCCGGCGATGCCATGTCGTCCCGACCAGATCTTTCCATCGATGACGATGCCGCCGCCGACCCCTGTTCCGAGAATGATGCCGAATACCATCCGGGCTTCGGGTGCATGCTGTTTGGCTGCGCCCCAATAGGTTTCGGCGAGCGCGAAACAATTTGCATCGTTGGCCATGATGATGGGAAGCCGCAGTCTGGCCTCGAGGTCCTTTTTCAGCGGCATGCCGTTCAATACGGTAGTATTGCAATTCTTCATCGTCAGCAAGGTGGGATCCAACACACCCGGCGTGCCGATACCGATAGCTGCGGGGCGAAGACCCGATTGCTTTTCCAGTTCGGCGACAAGTTTGGCGATCTGCCCAATAATGTGTTCATAGCCTTTGATGGCTTCGGTATCTATGCGTGTTCTGACGAGAGGAGAAGGATTGGCCAGGGATTCGAGGACGACGCCTTCGACTTTGGTTCCACCCAGGTCGATGCCCCATAATGGTTGATTCATTTGCAGTCGGCGGTTGGTTCGGTAAATAATAGTGCAGTCAGCCGATAAATGTAATAAATGAAACGTTTAGCAAAGAGCAAAAGTCGCGTCCGGTCAAAAAAAAGATAAAATATGCCGGGCGCGCTCGAGATCCTGCGGCGTGTCGATCTCGACCCCCATATATTCGGTAATGATCATTTTGATGGGGACGCCATTTTCGAGATAGCGGAGGCATTCGATCTTTTCGGCGGCTTCCAGGTCGGCCACGGGCCAGCGGGTGAATTGCAGCAGGGCCTCCTTGCGAAAAGCGTAGACGCCGATATGTTCGTAGTAGCTGATGGCCCGTTCGCTGCTCCTCGGATAGGGGATCACGCTACGGCTGAAGAAGAGTGCATTCCTGTTCTTGTCGAGGGCCACTTTGACGAAATTCGGGTCGGCGATCGATCCGGGGTCCTTCAGGAGTTGCACCATGGACGCGACCTGAACGCGCGGGCCTTCTGTGCCTTCGAACAGCTCCAGCAAGGCCTTTAGGGGTTGCTGTCGCACGAAGGGCTCGTCGCCCTGCACGTTGACCACGATATCGACATCCAGGTCCGCGACGGCCTCGGCGATGCGATCGCTTCCGCTCTCATGTTCCCTGGTGCTCATTTTCGCTTTCCCGCCATGCGAGGTGATCTCGCGGTGGATGATCTCACTGTCGGTGACCACGATCACGTCGTCGAAGAGGCCGGTAGCCAGGGTATTGTCATAGGTATGGCGGATCACCGTCTTGTCGCCCAGCTGCTGCATCAGTTTGGCCGGGAATCGGGTAGCCGCGTACCGGGCCGGTATCATGGCGATACTTTTCATGCATCGAATTTGGCCGTAAAAATAGTTTTTTAAACGGTCGGTTATTTTTATATTTAGGTACTGACGATCTCTGCCTGCCTGGTTCTCACCCCGCTTCCAAAACTAATAATATGCAAACCAGTGAATTGCTCAATGGCTACCAGGTGGACCCGCATACCTGGGACGAAATGTGCACGGACCAGGCCGTCCGGGAGCAATACCGCGGCGTCGTCGAATTCATGCAGGAGATGAGCATGGAGGATCTGCAACGAAAAGAGGACCTTGCCAAGAAGCTATTCATGAGCCAGGGGATCACCTTTACCGTGTACAGCAGCGGAGAGGGGATTGAGAAGATCTTCCCTTTCGACATCATTCCCCGCATCATCACGGCCAGGGAATGGACCTTCATCGAAGACGGCATCCGGCAGCGGCTGAAGGCCCTCAACTTATTCCTTAAAGACGTCTATAATGATCAGTTCATCCTGAAGGACGGGGTCGTCCCGATCGAGATGGTCTATAGCTGCCCGCACTTTCTACGGGAAATGCATGGCCTGGCGGTCCCGCACAATATCTATGTCCATATTGCCGGCATTGACCTGATCCGGAATAATGACGGGACCTTTTATATTCTTGAAGACAACTTGCGAACGCCGAGCGGGGTAAGCTATATGCTGGAGAACCGCGAGATCACCAAGCGTATCTTTCCGGACCTCTTGCCCCGGAATAATGTGCGCACGGTACTCGAGTATCCGAATATCCTGCATGCGAACCTGGTCTCGCTATCCCCCCGGCAGACGGCCCATCCGACCATTGTCGTCCTGACGCCCGGCATGTACAACTCGGCCTATTTCGAACATACGACGCTGGCGAGGCTGATGGGCGTCGAGCTGGTCGAAGGGCGCGACCTGGTCGTAGACAATCACCGAGTTTATATGAAGACCACGGCCGGGTTGCAGCAGGTGGACGTGATCTACCGCCGCGTCGATGACGAATTCCTGGACCCATTGGCCTTTAACCCGGACAGCATGCTGGGCCTGGCGGGACTGATGAGCGCCTACCGCAAGGGGAATGTGGCGATCGTGAATGCAGTGGGCAATGGGGTGGCGGATGACAAGGCGGTCTATTCGTATGTTCCCGCCATGATCCGCTATTACCTGAACGAAGAGCCCATCCTGAAGAATGTGCCTACCTATCATCTGGCGGATCCCGAGGCCAGGGACCATGTATTTGCCAATATGAACTCGATGGTGGTGAAGAAGACGAATGAAAGCGGCGGCTATGGGATGCTGATGGGGCATGCCGCCACCGAGAAGGAGATCGATCTCTACCGGGCGGAGATCCTGAAGGACCCCCGGCAGTACATTGCGCAACCGATCATCAGTCTTTCCTCGGCTCCCTGCTATATGGGCGGGAAGCTGAAACCGCGTAGGGTAGATCTGCGGCCCTATGCGCTTTGCGGGCCCCAGGGCATTCAAATCGTGCCGGGCGGCCTCACGCGGGTGGCGTTGCGGGAGGGCTCGCTGGTAGTGAACTCCTCGCAGGGAGGGGGCAGCAAGGATACCTGGGTGTTGGCGGTGTGAGGGGGGCGTTTAAGAGTGCCGGGGAAGATTTGCAAGAGGGAAACAAGAGGACAAAAAAGGTAAAAAGGAATGTTAAGCCGGGTTGCCGACAGTTTATACTGGATGAGTCGCTATATGGAGCGGGCGGACGGGATGCTGCGCATGTTGAGGATCAACTATGCCTCCTCCCAGGACGATATTACGGATTTCTCCTGGAGATCGGTCCTGCGCACCTTCTCCTATCTGGGCGATGAAGAGGCCGGCGCCATCGCCTACCGGTCGAGGGATGTATTGCAATACATGGTCACCTCGAAGGAGAATGACAACTCGGTGTTGAATATTGTGACCCGCGCCAGGGAGAATGCGCGGAGCGTGCAGGATCACATTACGAAGGAACTGTGGCAGTGCCTGAACGATTTTTATCATACCGTTCGCGACGAGCGTCTGACCCGCGACTTCATGCGGGAGGACCCTGTGACTATCCTGGATATCCTGATCAAACAAGGCCTGCTCTACTATGGCATCATGGATGTGACCATGGCGAGAGGAGAAGGATATGCTTTTATCAATATCGGCAAATACCTGGAGCGGGGCGTTCAGTCGGCAGATATCCTGGACGTCAAATTCACCGACCTGGGCTACGACTTCACGAGAACGGATACGACTTATTGGAAATACCTGCTCTTGTCGATCTCCGGATATGAATTATATCTCAAGACCTATCGAAGTGGTTTCGACGCCAGGAATGTCGTTGAGCAGATCGTACTGAATGAAGAGTTTCCCCGTTCGATCCTCTATTCCGTAGACCGGCTGCATCGTTACTTCGAGAGGCTGAGGACCGACAAGAACCTGGAAGACTGGCGGAAGATCGACCTGGTGATCGGGCGGATCGAAAGCAAGATCAAATATTCGACCGTGGACCTCTTGCTGGACCAGGGTCTGGGAGGCTGGTTAAAAAATGTGAAGCAGGAACTGTACGAAGTGGGTAAGGCATTCAATCAGAATTACTTTGCCTATTCATAGATCGATTTGACTAATTTTACGACCAGATGCCCCGGTTTACCATTCATCACGTGACGAAGTACAGCTACGAAGGTCCTGTCAGGGACAGCGCCAACCAGATCCTTCTTTTTCCGATCCAGGACGAATACCAGGAACTGCTCCGGCAGGAGTTGATCATCTCCGGCGATCCGCCGCTTGAACGTTTCAGGGACTATTATCACAATGAAGTGGGTTCATTTACCCATGCGGACCCCCACAGTTCGCTCGTGATCGACTCCAGCGTCGAAGTCGTGACCAGGCCAAGGCCCGAACCGGTTGACCAGGGAAGTGCGGAAGAGCAATGGCAGTATCTCCGCCAGGTCCGTCATGAAACGCCGTACATCGATTTTTTGATGCAGGAACATTTTTCCTCCATGCAGGAGCTGGTGGACAGCGCGCGCCTCGACGAAGCGGCGGCCCTGACGCCTCTGCAAGCGGCCCGGCAATTGAAGACCTATATATTCGATCATTTTCAATACATCAAGGGCATTACGAGCGTGGAGACGACCGTCGACGAGATCTGGAACCTGAAGGCGGGGGTCTGCCAGGACTTCGCGCATATTTTGTTGATACTGTTGCGCCACATGCATATTCCTTCGAGGTATGTGAGCGGCTATATCTGTCCGAACCAGAGCGGCATGCGGGGTGAAGGGGCCACCCATGCCTGGATAGAAGCCTTTATCCCGCTGAATGGCTGGGTGGGACTCGACCCGACGAATAACTGCGTGGTCACCGACAAGCATGTGCGCCTGGCCGTCGGCCGGAATTTTTCCGATTGTTCTCCGGTGAAGGGCACATATAAGGGAGGGGCCGGGCACTCGCTGGAAGTGGGCGTCTCGGTAGGCTATGAGAGCGGCAAGACCACGGACGAAAAAGCGACGATCCTGAGCCCGCAACCCGCAAAGAATAATGGAGAACAAAACTCCTATCGCCGGTATATGGAGATGATGCAACAGCAGTGATCATCCGCCGGCGCTGTCGGTGTCGCCGGCACGAGCGCCCGTGGAACCTGCCGCGCCGAACTTCCCTCCGGGAGGAGGCCGGTATTCGCGGAAAGGCATTCCCAGCAGGGGGCCCATCCGGTTATGTTCTTCCTCCTTTGGATAGGTATCGACCCCATAGTTCAGCTCGCGGATATCTTTCACGGACGCATAGGTGCCGAAGAGGCGATCCCATATCGAAAAGATATTTCCATAATTGGTATCCGTCAGGGGCTGAGCGAAATGATGGTGGACCTTGTGCATATCCGGAGAGACGATGACCCAGGCGATGAGGCGGTCGAGCGGTTTCGGCAGTGAAATATTGGCGTGGTTGAACTGGGAGAGGACCACGGACAGGGATTGGTAGAGAAAGACCAGCCAGATGGGCGCGCCGGTGAGGAGGACGGCAAGCAGGGTAAAGACCGCGCGGAAGACGCTTTCTCCCGGATGGTGCCGGTTTGCCGTGGTGGCATCCACCCAGGTATCGGCGTGGTGGATAAGATGAAACTTCCACATCCACTTTACCTGGTGTTCCAGCCAATGAATGAACCAGGCGCCGATCAGGTCGAGCAGGAGCAGGCCGGCAAGCGCAAATGCCCAGGAGGGGAGGGGGATGAGATAGAGCAGGCCGATCTGCCGTTCCGCCGCATGATCGCTGGCCTTGAGGATGAGGAAGGCGAAGGCAAAATTGATAATGAGTGTGGTCAGGGTAAAGAACAGGTTGAGCCCGGCATGGCGCAACTTGTGATAATCCAGCCGGAAGAGGGGGACGACACCCTCCAGAACCCAGAATACGACGAGGCCGATGACGAGGATCAGCGTTCGCTCCCAGGGCTGTATATGCGTAAAGAAGTGGATGATCGGCTCCATGTCCGGAATTTACATTGGCTACCCGTTGTTTTCGGTCTCCCTGAGCAGCTGGTCGGCTTCCAGTGCCTGGGAGGCCTCCACCATGATCTTGATGCCGCCCAGCGCGGGACTCAGCAGGGGATCCGTGGTGACCGTGAGCTCATCCCTGAGATGGCAGTTGATGCCGGCCGCTTGCAGCATGCCCATGCGGATATGTGCGTAAATATAATTGTCGTAGGCTCGTAATACAATAAAATTCATGACGTGCGGGGCCCGAATGGCGGGGAATACAAGGTACGCTTTTTAGCTGTTCAGCATGAGGGGCATCACCAGCATCAGCACTTCCTCATTATCATCCTGTTCCGTCGGCTTGATGAGTCCGGCCTTGGTAGGCGTGGACAATTCCATCCTGACTTCGTCGGAATCGGTAGCCGCCAGCATTTCGATCAGGAAGCGGGCGTTGAAGGCGATGGCCAGGTCTTCACCATCGTACTGGCATTTCATGCGTTCGTTGCCTTCGAAGGAGAAGTCCACGTCCTGGGCGGTGAGTTGCAATTCGCTGCCCTGGATATTGAGGACGACCTGGTTAGTGCTCTTGTTGCTGAAAATGCTTACCCGGCGCAGAGCCCCCTGGAAATCATTACGGCTGACCACCAGCTTGTAGGGATTGTCGGCGGGGATCACGACCTTATAATCGGGGAAGCGGGCGTCGATCAGGCGACAGCTCATTTGCGTGCTCCCGTGCTGCACGAAGAGGTGGTTGCTGTTATAGCTGATGCGGATCTCGTCCTGGTTGTCCGGAAGGGCCGACTTCAGGAGATTCAGCGGTTTTTTGGGCACGATCAGGGAATCCGTTTTCGGACAGCTGACGTCCGTCCGCTTATAGCGCACGAGCCGGTGCGCGTCGGTGGCCACGAACTGCAGGCCCTTTTTGTCCATTTCGAAAAAAACGCCGGTCATGGCCGGGCGCAGGTCGTCATTACTCACGGCGAAGAGGGTCTTATTGATGGCCCGGACCAGCGCCGAGGAGGGGACGGTAAATGAAGTCGTTTCGTCGTTAGCGGGTTCCTTGGGGAAATTGTCGGGATTTTCTCCCATGACCTTGTACTTACCGTTGTCGCTGGTCAATTCGACGGAGAAATGTTTATCGATATTGAAGGTCAGGGGTTGGTCCGCGATATTCTTCAGTGAGTCGATCAGGATCTTGGCCGGGATGCAAACCTTGCCGCTCTCTTTGGCCTCCACTTCGAGTTGTACCTTCATTACCGTCTCCAGATCGGTGGCGATCACCGTAAGCTTATTCTTTTCCACCTCGAACAGAAAATCCTCCAGGATGGGGAGAACGGTGTTGGCATTGATCACGCCGCTGATCTGTTGCAATTGTTTCAGCAGAGCCGAGGAGGAAACGATAAACTTCATGGAATTTGTCTTTGTGGCGAAACTAATGATTCGTCGGATAATCGCCAAAATTAGGGTAAATTCGCAGGCAACTAGTATGCGCGCCCGGTTCTTCCTCTATTTGCTATGTCTGTCAAGCTTTTCTGCAAGCAGTCAGACCGCCCGTTTCCAGGAGATTTCGCTGCATGGGGAGTACGTGAACCTGAAGTTGCCTAGCTTATGTCGACACTGACGATAACGACGATCCAGGCCGATCTCGCCTGGGAGGACAAGGACGCCAATCTGCGGGCCTTCGAAGAGAAGATCATGGCTATCCGGGAAACCACCGAGCTGGTTGTGCTGCCTGAAATGTTCAGCACCGGATTCAGTATGCGACCCAGGGAGCTGGCTGAAAAAATGGACGGCCCGACCGTCGGCTGGATGAAGAGGGTGGCGGCGCGGAAGAAAGTGATCCTGACCGGCAGCCTGATCATCGAAGAGGGTGGCGACTATTACAACCGGCTGATCTGGATGTTGCCGAATGGAGAGTACGGCACGTACGACAAGCGACATCGGTTCGCTTATGCAGGGGAGCATGAAGAATATACGGCGGGCCATAAACGGCTGATCGCTTCGGTTAAGGGATGGAGGGTGCTTCTCCTGGTTTGCTATGACCTGCGCTTTCCGGTCTGGTCGCGGCAGCAGATCGACCGCGAAGAAGGGGGAGGCAATGGAGGCGGGGGATCCGCGGGGGCTGCGGGATTGGAATATGACCTGTTATTGTATGTCGCCAACTGGCCCGACAGGCGCAGCCATGCCTGGAGGACCCTGCTCCAGGCGAGGGCGATCGAGAATCAGGCCTATGTCGTGGGGGTAAATCGTGTTGGAAATGACGGGAATAATATCTATCATAGCGGCGATTCCATGGTCGTCGACCCCCTGGGCGAAGTGGTCTGGCAGGGATCGTCCGTGGAAGGGGTAGCTACCCACCTGCTGACGAAGGAGAGGCTGGATGAAGTGCGCAGGCGCTTTCCGTTCTGGCGCGATGCGGACCGGTTTACCATCGAACCCTGAACATTATCCGGACGGCGGAGGCCGTCACACGGCGAAGACCCCCAAAAACAACCCTGATGGCAACTGCATTCATTGCGCGGGAAATATTTGACGGCCATGCACTACATACCGGATCAGCGGTGCTTGTCCATGAAGGAAAGGTCGTCGGGATCGTGCCTGTCCCCGACATCCCTGCCGGATACAGGCAGCAGGCCGTGGATGGGTATATGCTGGCGCCGGCGTTCATGGACCTTCAGATCTATGGCGGCAATGGGAAACTATTCTCCACCGAACTGAGCACGGATGCGCTGGAAGCCACCTATGAATATTGTTTGCAAGGGGGCTGCACCCAATTTTTGATCACGATGGCGACTAATTCCACGGAGAAATATCTTCAGGGTATGGAAGCCATCAGAAGCTATCAGACCGGCGGAGGAAAAGGACTCCTGGGCCTGCACCTGGAAGGCCCCTATATCAGCGCCGCCAAGCGGGGCGCTCATTTGGCGAAATACGTAAGAAAGCCGTCTTCCGACGAGATCCGACTATTGCTCTCCAAGGGGAAGGGCGTCCTTCGCATGATGACGCTTGCTCCGGAGGAATGCGACAAGGAAACGATCGACCTTCTCCTCGCAAACAAGGTCATTCTGTCGGCGGGCCATAGTCTGGCAACCTATCAGCAGGCAATCGATGGTTTCTATGGGGGCATACAGGCCGCCACGCACCTGTTCAATGCCATGTCACCGCTCCAGGGACGGGAACTCGGCATGGTCGGGGCCATTTATGACCATGCGGATGTACGGAGCAGTATCGTATGCGATGGCGTCCATGTCGACTTCGCCTCGGTGCGGATCAGCAAGAAGATCCTTGGAGAGCGGCTTTTCTTCATTACCGACGCTGTCGCGGAAGTGCCTTATGGCGAATATCCGCACGTCTTCCATGGAGACCGCTATACCCTGCCCGATGGAACCCTGTCGGGTTCTGCGCTGACCATGCTGTTGGCGGTACGGAACGGGGTGGAGAAAGCCGGCATTCCCTTGCCGGAAGCTTTGCGGATGGCCTCTCTCTATCCCGCCACGGTGATGGGTCTCGAAAAAAAATGGGGCAGCATTCAGGCTGGCGCGCGCGCCGACTTTGTGTTGCTTGACGAACAACTGAACCTGTTACGGGTGATCGTGGATGGGGAGGAATAGGTTGTCCGCCATTGGCTATTTTCTTTGCTGTGCCTGGGATCCCGCTCCCACCGCCGGAGCTCCCGCCGCACCAGGGCCGGCCGCGCCTGGTCCCGATGGGCCTAATCCCGACGATCCCGAGGCCGTATGCATTGCCGCGCGCAATTGGATCAGTTCCTTGACCTTCATGGCCTTGAAATCGAGGCCCTTTCCGATGGCCTCGACGGTGGGCAGGGCGGGCACATCCGGAAGAACGCCGCGGCCATTCTTCTCACGGGTCCGGTCCACGACCAGGCGGAACCTTGGCAGCCGGAAGCGAATACCGGTATTGGGCAGCGTTACGTCGGGGATCATCCACGCCGTATTCCCATAGAAACCCCCTCCCGTCTCTTCCCCGACGATCGTCACGTTCTTTTGTCCTTTTACCGTGCCGGCGAACAAGGTCGTGGCGGAGAAGGAATTCCCTCCGGTCAGGAGATAGACCTGGCCATCATAATGATACTTGCTGCGCGGAGAATAATAGTGGCGTTCGAAATAACCGAAGTGGTATTTGCCGTCGGAGCGCTTGCTGGTGACCACGTCCATGAGCAAACGATACAGAAAGCTTTTATCGATATACTTATCATAGCGGCTATGCTTGTGGAGCGCGTACAGGGAATCGGCGAGCTTGAACTTCCTGTCGATGATATAGCGGGTGAGCAGGGTAGAAAAGCTGGCGTCGCCCCCGCCGTTCGAACGAAGGTCGATCACCAGATTGGGGATCTGTTTCTCAGACAGGGTCCGGAAGGATTGGCGGAAAAACCTCCGGAGATGGTTCCCATGTTCGAAGGTGGTCAGGGTCATGAATCCTGCATGCGAGCCGGTATCTATCTGAAGATTGCGGGTGAGGAAGGCGTCGATCGCCTTGCGCGATCTTTTCGATTCGTGGCGGGGTATCAGCCTGTTCCTGAAGAGGCGGCGATTCGTGTCCGCGCGGGGATCATAGAGCGGGACGATCGTTTGTTTTTCCTGGCTGTCGGCGTCCAGGTATTTGACGACGAACGCGGACGTGTCCCCATAAATAGCGGGATACCAGTTGGCAAAATTGAGCCCATTGCTCAGGTATTGATACTTGCCGGTTTGGCTGTAGCCGTCCGTGACGAAATAATTAAAGAAGGTATCGATCATTTCGGGGACCGAATGCCCGTTGATGCTCTCGACGATGGTGCCCCGCTTCAGGATCGTGTCACTGCGGTTCAGGTTGATGCTGACGACCATGGTATCGTTCCAGCATTTCATGATCAGCGGGAAGGAGGGGCGGTGCGCGGTATCCAGGTACTTGCTATAGTCTTTGGAGAAGCGGACGCTGGTATGTCCGCAATCGATGCGGGAGATCACAAAGCTAAGCACGGAGCGGAACTGCGGTTCAGTCATCGAATCGTTCAGCCGGGCATAGCCCCTGGCGAAATAGTAGTTCATGCTATCCCGGGTGCAATACCAATAAAGGCTGGGGTGCATGTCTTCGAGAATATTGCGGAAGAGGGTGTAGTCACCACGGAGCTGCTCCGGCGAGTATTTCCTATCCGGGCTGAATGCATTCTCTGTTGTCCGGCAGGATTGACAAAGTGCAAATAGGAAAAGATAAAGGAATAAATAGGATCTGTTCATCCGTAAGCCATTTTCAGGTTTCTCATCGGGCACCAAACGCATTCCATCCCTGGGCCGTGATATCAAAAGAATTGCCCCCCTTCGTAATGATCTTTTTGCCCTTTTCCGCTTCCGTCATGTGGCCGATCACGCTGACCTGTTCGTTCAACAGCAATTTATCGTAGTCTTCCTGAGCGATCGTAAACAAAAGTTCGTAGTCTTCTCCTCCGCTAAGGGCACAGGCCGTCGGGTCCAGTTCGAATTTGAACGCGGCCAGGCGGGTTGCTTCGGCAATGGGGATCTTTTCCTCATAGATCACGCAGCCCAGGTTGCTGTCATGACAAATGTGGAGGATCTCCGAGCTCAGGCCGTCGCTGATGTCCATCATCGCCGTCGGAACCACCCCCGCCTGCTCAAACGATTCGATCTGGTCTTTTCTTGCCTCGGGCTTCAAAAGACGGCCGATCACGTATTTCTCCCCTTCCAGGTCGGCCTTGACCTGGGGGCTCTCCAGGAAGATCTTCTTTTCGCGCTCCAGGATGATAAGGCCGATATAGGATGCGCCCAGGTCTCCCGTGCAGCAGATCAGGTCCCCCTTGCGGGCGGTGCTGCGCCTGACAAACTTCCCGGGAACCACCTCCCCGATGGCCGTGACCGAAATGACGAATCCCCGCATGGAAGAGGCCGTATCGCCCCCGACCAGGTCGACGCCATACTTATCGCAGGCCGCATAGACCCCTTCGTAGAACTCGTCGAGCGCCTCGAGGCTGAACCGGTTGCTGATGCCCAGGCTGAGCGTGACCTGGGTAGGCGTGGCGTTCATCGCGTATATATCGCTGAGATTCACGACGATGGACTTATAGCCCAGGTGCTTCAGGGGGGTGTACATCAGGTCGAAGTGAATGCCCTCCAGGAGGAGGTCCGTGCTGACCACCGTTTGTTTGCCAAAATGATCGATGACCGCTGCGTCGTCCCCGACCCCAACGATCGTCGAGGCGTTCTGCAGTTCAATATTGCGGGTCAGGTGCTCGATCAGACCGAACTCTCCCAACGACGCTATTTCCGTCCTGTTTTCAGACATTGCCATTGACCCAATTTAATAATTCGTCATGTATCTTTCCATTGGTCGCCACAATATGCGGCTGATAGGGCGAATACGGCCTACCCGTAAAGTCCGACACGCGTCCTCCCGCCTCCGTAACGATCAAAAATCCGGCAGCGCTGTCCCAGGCCTGGAGTTTGTGTTCATAGAAGCCATCGAAACGTCCGGCGGCGACCCAGCAGAGGTCCATCGCCGCCGAGCCCAGGCGCCGGACCGGCACGCCTTTACGGATGAGGCGCGCAAAAACCTCCAGCGGGCCATTGGGTTGATCCAGATACGTGTAGGGGAAGCCGGTCACCAGGCAGGACTTGCCGACCTCTGTCTCTTCGCTTACCTGGATCTTTTTGTCGTTCAGGGTGGCGCCGTAGCCTTTTTGGGCGAAGAAGAACTCCTTGATGAAGGGATTGTAGACGGCGCCGAGGATCATTTCTCCATCTTCTTCAATGCCGATGGATACGCAGCAAAGAGGAAGGCCGTGGGCAAAGTTGACGGTTCCGTCGATGGGGTCGATGATCCATTTGATGTGGGAATCCATGGCGATCTCCCCGGCCTCTTCGCTCAGGATATGATGGTCGGGATAATCGTTTTTTATGACCTCGAAGATCGCTGCTTCCGATGCGTGGTCGGCTTCGGTGACCAGGTTATTTATGCCTTCCTTGTTTGAGATCTTGAACTCGCCCTGAAAATATCCCTGCATGACCTCAGCGCCAGCTTCCACAGCCCGGATCAGTGTTGATTTTAGCATAGGGCAAAGATAAGAGAAAGGCCTTACTTGTTGAGGCTGCCCATCATTTCGGCCGGGTAACGGGAGCCTGAAGCGACGTCTTTCGGAGCCAGCTGGTCGATCAGAGAGAGGTCACTATCGGTCAGGCGCACATCGAGTGCGGCCACATTTTCTTCCAGGTACTGGATCCGTTTGGTGCCCGGGATGGGGAAGATATGACCACCCCTGCTCAGAACCCAGGCGAGGGCAAGCTGGGAAGGCGTACATCCTTTTTCGGCGGCCAGTTGTTCGATCCGGGAGACCAGTTCCAGGTTCCTGGTAAAGTTTTCTCCCTGAAACCTCGGCGAGTAACGGCGATAATCATCCGGGGCCAGGTCGGCTACACTCTTGATCTGGCCGGTCAGGAAGCCTCTTCCCAGGGGACTATAGGCCACAAACGCAACGCCCAGTTCCCGGCAGGCGTCCAGGATCTCCTCTTCGGGATCCCGGCTCCAAAGCGAATATTCGGACTGAACGGCGCTGATGGGGTGTACGGCATGCGCCAGACGAAGGGTGGCGGCCGATACCTCGGACAGGCCGATGCCGCGCACTTTTCCCTGTTTGACCAGTTGGCCCATGGCTCCGACCGTCTCTTCGATGGGCGTATTGGGATCGACGCGGTGCAGGTAGTAGAGATCGATCTGTTCGACACCGAGTCTCTTCAGGCTGGCTTCGCAGGCGGACCGTACATAATCCGGTTTGCCGCTGAACCCCCGTTTGCCCGGGTCGTTCGGATCGCGGAGGATGCCGAACTTGGTGGCGAGGGTGACCTGCCCGCGCCGTCCTTTGAGCGCCTTACCTACCAGCTCTTCATTCAGGTAAGGGCCGTACACATCGGCGGTATCCCAGAAACTGACGCCCAGCTCCAGCGCCCTGTCGAGCGTGCGCAGGGACTCTTCGTCGTTGCGGGGTCCGTAAAATTCGCTCATGCCCATACAGCCCAGGCCCAGCTCGGACGCTTCGAGGCCCTGGGAGCCCAACGCTAACTTTCGCATAGTTTAATAGTTTAATTTGCCGCTCCGGAGGGATAACAAGTTAACGGAAATTTAGTTCTGCCATGCTCCTGTCCATCATCATCGTCAACTACAATGTCAGCTACTTTCTGGAACAATGTCTTTATTCCGTGGAAAAAGCCCTTCGTTCGGCGGGATTGAGTGAAGAGCCGCAAGCGGCCGCCGAGATCCTGGTCTTCGACAATCATTCGACAGACGGCAGCCGCGACTACCTGCCGCCGAAATTCCCGCGCGTGCGATTCTTTTTCAACGGGGAGAATATCGGATTCGGGGCGGCCAATAACCGCGCCTTAGCGGAGTCGGCCGGAGAAGTCGTTCTATTCCTGAATCCCGACACGATCCTGCCGGAAGACCTGTTCAAGGCCGCGCTATCGTTCCTGCGTGACCATCCCCGGGCCGGCGCCATGGGCTTTCGCATGGTCGATGGGGCTGGACGATATTTGAAAGAATCGAGACGAGGATATCCTTCCCCCTGGGTGGCTTTTTGCAAATTGGGCGGATTGACTGCCCTTTTTCCGCGTTCCCGTCCATTTGCCGGCTACTACCTGGGCCATCTGCCGGAGGACCAGAGTTCGCCTGCGCCGATCCTGTCCGGCGCCTGCCTTTTCGTGACCCGGCAAGCCCTGGAACGAACGGGCGGCTTCGACGAACGGTTCTTCATGTATGCCGAGGACATCGACCTGAGCCATCGCATCGGGCAGGCCGGGTTCGTGAACTATTATATCGCAGACCCTCCCATCCTGCACTTCAAAGGCGAAAGTACGCATAAGGATGCGCGTTATATACGGCAGTTTTACAAAGCGATGAGCCAGTTCAGGCGCAAGCATTCGGGGAAGGGCGTCCGTCTTGCGGCCAACCGGATCATGGATGCAGCCATCTGGGCGCGCGCGGGGATCGCGGCGGCGGGGCAGTTATTTCACCGGCGCACGGGCGCAGAGGGTCCGATGGGGCCTGCATGGGTCACGGGCGATCCGAAAACGGCGTCCTTATTGAGAACCAGGCTTTCCGGGATGGGCTGGGCGCTGGCGTCCTCGCCGGGGGAGGCGTCCCGGATCATTTACTGTGAAGGAGACGACTACTCCTTCGGGCAGATCATCGCCAGCCTGCGGGACGCGGCGAAAGCGGGGAAAGCGCGCAAGGGGCGGAACGCGGGGGATCGCATCGCGCTGATCCATGCGGCGGGCAGTTCTTCCCTTGTCGGCAGCCCGTCGAAGGCAGGGCAGGGCGAGGCCTATCGTTTATAGATCGAAGGTATCCGGATAATCGAGGAATACCGGAAGGCTCCAGCGCGTGAGCAGGTAGACGGTCAGGTTGATCAGGAGCCAGGCCATGACCAAGGTAGGGACGCCGCGCATGATAAAATTGGGGAACGTTCCGCTGAGCAATAACTGCTGCATCTGGTCGTGCACGACCCAATGGTCGACCAGACCCGGGAGAATGAGGAATGCCGGGTACAGCAGCAACTTCAACTTCCATCCGGGCAGGAGCATGAATGCGCGTATGAGGGCGGGGAGGGTCATCAGGAGTACAAAGGCGAGGGCGGCGCCAAGGACGAGGAAGTGGGCGACCTGTCCCCGTGGATGCTGAAAAAAGGCCCGGAAGGCCGATGTCTCATCGGCGTCGCGCAAGCAGGCATGCCAGATACGCATGAGCGGTAGCGAGGCGAACAACAGGGAGAAGCCGATCGATCGACGCCGCATGGAATTGGCGGGATGCATGAGGAACCAGCTGGCCCAGATCGCGACGTACATGACCAGGGCCGCGAACAGCAAACCCACGACCTGCTGATTGCCGCCGGGGGTGCAGTTGGAGCAGGGCGTCCAGGTATCGAACCCGCGCATTCCCCAGCAATGACACAGGGCGCCGGACACGATGACGTGGACCCAATCGTGGATCTCATGGAGCAAAAAAACCAATGAAAAAAAAGCCAACAGGTAGAGGGGCGCAGGTTTTAGCTTCATCAAATAAATGTAGGAAAAATACCTTCCAAAACCTTAATTTTGGCCGCAACCCATAACACGGTTGATCCAATGGCGTTGATTGAAATTCAATTACCCAAATCGCTTGCAAGAGCATTGAGGCTCCCCCAAAAGTCCCCGATGCGGCAACAGATGAAGGTATTGAGGAAGTTGCTCAAGAAGGCGAGGTTCACCGAGTTTGGTCAGCGGTACCGGTTTGACGAGCTGCTCATGACCCGTAATCCCGGGAAGAAATTCCAGGATACGGTGCCGATCTTCGATTACAACAAGATTTACGATGCATGGTGGAATAAGACCCTGAAGGGACAGGCGGACGTGTGCTGGCCCGGGAAGATCAAGTATTATGCCTTGTCCTCCGGCACGTCGGATGCCGGCAGCAAATACATTCCGATCACGCGGGACCTGTTGCGCGGCAACCGGATCGTCATGATCAAGCAACTGCTGACCTTGCGCACCTATCATGATATCCCTGTTCGGAGCATCGGGAAGGGATGGTTGATGATCGGCGGCAGCACCGACCTGCAGAAGGGCCCCGGATATTATGCCGGCGACCTGAGCGGGATCTCGGCGCGCAAGGTACCGTTCTGGTTCCAGCCTTTTTATAAACCGGGAAAGAAGATCGCCCGGACCAAGGACTGGACGCGGAAACTGGAAGAAGTCGTCAGGCTGGCCCCGGAATGGGACATCGGTTTCGTAGTGGGCGTTCCGGCCTGGATACAGATGTGCATGGAAAAAGTGATCGAGCGGTATAAGCTGAAGAATATCCATGAACTCTGGCCGAACCTCGGTTTTTTCGTACATGGCGGCGTGTCCTTTGAGCCCTATAAGAAGGGATTTGAGAAATTATTGGGGAAACCGATCACCTATATCGAGACCTACCTGGCATCCGAGGGGTTCATCGCCTACCAGGACCTGCAGCACTCGAAGGGGATGCGGCTGGTGACGAACCAGCATATCTTCCTGGAATTCGTACCCTTCGATAGCAAGAATTTCGACGCCGACGGGAATCTGGTGGACAAGCCGGAGGCGTATATGATCCATGAGGTCGAGGAAGGGAAGGATTATGCCCTGCTATTGAGCACCAGCGCCGGCGCGTGGCGTTACCTGATCGGGGATACGGTGCGTTTTTTGGACAAGGATCGCTGCGAGATCATCATTACGGGGCGTACGAAGCACTTTCTTAGCCTGGTCGGGGAGCATCTCAGCGTGGATAACATGAACAAGGCGGTGCAGCTGGCCAGTGAGCAACTGAATATCTCCATTCCTGAATTTACCGTGGCGGGTATTCCCCATGGCCTCTTCTTTGCACATCAATGGTGGTTGGCCACGGACGATCAGGCAGATCCGGTCGCTTTGAAACATGCGATCGACAAGAGCCTGAGAGAACTGAATGACGACTATGCGGTCGAGAGGGACAATGCCCTGAAAGACATCGACGTAAAAGTATTGGGGGAAGAGAAGTTCATGGAATTCATGCGGCTGAAGGGAAAGATCGGCGGTCAACACAAATTTCCCCGGGTGCTGAAGGGCGCCATGTTGCAAGACTGGCAGCGATTCCTGGAGAAGGGGACCTTATAAGCAGGCGCTGCGCGGTTTTAAAAATGATACTGTCATGATGGAGTCCATTTTGAAAGGATTGGCCCTCGGATTGGTCCTCGCCTTATCGGTGGGGCCCATCATATTTACCATCATTAAGCAGAGCCTGAACAATGGCGTCAAGGGAGGGTTCAGCTTTGTCGCCGGGGTATGGGTCAGCGATATCATCCTGGTGGTGCTGAGCAATACGTTAACGGTCCTGGTGGCCACTCTTCTCGAGCATTCCAGGGCCATCGCCTACTGCGGAAGCAGCTTCCTGATCGCCATGGGGGTTTATTTCGTGTTCTTCAAGAAGGTACATCTCGCCAATGATAACGGCGGCAAGGATGCCCGTTTTCGCAAGCGGGACATTGCGAAGGTATTTGCTTCCGGCTTTATCATCAATACCCTGAACCCGGGCGTTATCCTTTTTTGGTTGGGCAATGCCACGGTACTTTCGCTTAACCATACGCTTCAGGAGCGGGTCATTATTTTTTCGGTGTGCCTCCTGGTCAATATGACTGCCGACACGGCCAAGGTGCTTGGGGCGGGAAGGCTGCGCAGCCGGCTGACCCTGCATACGCTGAACATTATCAATAAGATCTCCGGCACGATCCTGATCGGTTTCGGTATGGTGTTGCTTTGGACCGCGGTATTCCACCGGGCCATCCCGCTAACGCATCATTAACGCCTGGACATGTCTAAGCTTCGTAAATTGGGATTCGATCATGCATAGGGCGATTTCATATCTTGTTATATTATGGGCCGGGTTATGGCCTGCCGTCTCCAACGCGCAGAGCGACCTGCTGATCCTGCAAAAAAAAGGAAAGGAGATCAGGACCTATACCATCGGGATGCCGATCAACATGCGGTCCGTCTATGACCAATGGTTCGAGGGGCAGATCACGGATATGCGTCACGACAGCGTTTTTGTGAATGGGATCGGCTTTCATTACAAGGAGATCGCCGCGATCCGGATCGGGCACGGCAATTTTTCCAATTCCGTGCTTTCCGCCGGGATGATGGTCTCCGGCGCGGGCATCTTCATTCTCGGCGCGGTCAACGGACTCTACCGGGGAGACAAGTCGAAGGATTGGTACACGACATCGGGTCTGATCACGGGCGCGGCCTTGCTGGTCGTCGGCTATTTGCTCACCAGGACGCGGGCCTCGGTCTATACCATCGGTAGCCGGAACGCGCTAAACTACCTGGTGCTGGGTGCGGATAAAAAAGCGCCGGCCCGGAATTGAAAAGCTGGTTCCGGTCCCTATATTGCATGGCAAACGGAAGGAATGCCTCTTAACACAAAAGGTCTGGTCCCGCGGATATGGAAGTGGGTGAAGCGGATCTTTATCTTTTTATTTTTTCTCCAGCTATTTTATATCCTACTGTTGAAATGGGTCAATCCCCCCATCACCCTTACCCAGCTCGGGAGTGTGATCAGTGGAGAGGGGTTGAAGCGCGACTATGTCCGCATGAAGGACATTTCCCCGTATGCGAAGCTGGCGGTGATCTGTTCCGAGGACCAGCTCTTTCCCGATCATGACGGATTCGACTTCAAATCCATTGAAAAGGCGATGAAGCATAACCAGAAAAGCAAGTCGCTGCATGGCGCGAGCACGATCAGCCAGCAGGTGGCGAAGAATGTCTTTCTCTGGCAGGGCCGGAGCTGGGTTCGGAAGGCCCTGGAAGTGTACTTTACGTTCATGATCGAACTGATCTGGGGAAAGAAGCGCATCCTGGAAATGTACCTGAACGTCAGCGAGATGGGAAAGGGGATCTATGGCATCGAGGCCGCCGCGCGGCATACTTTCTCCAAACCGGCCAGGAACCTGACCCGGGCGGAGGCGGCCATGATCGCGGCCAGCCTGCCCAATCCGAAGGTCTATACCGTCCACCCCATGTCCCGGCGCGTCGCCACGCGCTACCCGTGGATCGTCGATCAGATGGGGGAACTGCAGGACGATACCGATGTGCAGAAGCTATTGCAATGAGCCGCCGGCCATGAGTGCCGAAACGGCCGCGACGCCGTTGGCCGTCCTTTCGTTGGCCGGTCCGCCGACCTCGGCCCAGGGAGTGGCCTGATTGATCATGCAATCCTTGTAGATCAGGAATAATTTTTCCCGGGTGATGAGGTCGGGATATTCGCGCAGTTCGTCCCTGACCCAGGGAAGGTCGGTACGGCAAAGAAGATACGCGTCATAATGCCGGGCCGCGATCTGTTCCAGGATCCAGGCGTGACATTTTCCGAATACGAACTCGCACCAGACCTTCAGGACATAGAGATCCGTATCGATGAAGAGAAGGGGGGCGGAGGAAGGGGGGGCGCCGGGATGTGGCGCTTCCGGAGGGGGCGCGGACGATGCCAATGCGGCGGCGCACCGGTCTTCGAGGGCGAGCTGACCTTTGGCGATGGTCAGCAGGTCGGCGTAACTATAATTCATTCCATGAGCCAGGAGGTATTCGCGGGCAAACTCCGGGACCCAGCCGGAGGGGCGGCCGGATGCGGCGAAGTGAGCGGCCAGCTCTTCACATAGTGTGGATTTCCCGGTGGATTCGGGGCCGATAATGACGACCTTTCTAACCGGCATGCGTTCTTTCATTTACCCGTTTGATCCATTCCGCCAGGCCGAAAATGGCCATGACCAGCAGGATGATGTAATATACGCTGGTAAAAACATACTGCTTAACGAAATAGAGTGGGATCGAGGCGAGATTGGTCGCGATCCACCAATACCAGCTTTCCGCCTTCTTTTTTGCCATCAGCCACATGCCGGTATAGGCTGTCGCGGAGGCAAAGGCATCTGCCCAGGGGATGGCCGTGGGCGCGAACTCCTTTTTCAGGTAGGTGAGGGCCAGGAAAACGGCGGCATAAAAGGCGCCGAAGAAGGCGAGCTGCTGTCCCCATTCCTTGCGCGTGGAGCGCGTGATGACCAGGGTGTACTGCTGTTGGCGGTCTTTGCGGGTCCAGAGGATCCAGCCATAGACGCTCATGACGGTGTAGTAGAAGTTAACGCTTGCCTCTCCGAGCAGGCCCCCTTTGAAACTCAGCCAAATGTAGATGATGGTATTGATGAGGCCGGTCGGATAGACCCAACTATTTTCCACGCGGCTGAACCAAACGCTGAGGATGCCGGCTATTACCGCGATAAACTCCGGCCAGGTGGTTTGTTGGAGACCTGTAATGAATTGGTGGAGGACTTCGTGGAGGCTCACCTACCTGGGTTATTCTGCTTCTGCTACCACTTCCTTGACTTCGGGTATCATCCGCTTCATCATGCCTTCGATGCCCGCTTTCAGCGTGATCATGGAGGATGGACAGCCGGAACAGGAGCCTTGCAGCATGAGGTTGACCACGCCCTCCTGATAGCTTTTGAACTGGATCGCCCCCCCGTCCATTTCGACGGCGGGCTTCACATAGTTTTCGAGGAGTTCCTTGATGCGTTTGACCACGTCGTCGTCGTCCGCGTCGATACTATTGCCTTCCGAGCGCGTGATGACGATGTCTTCCTCATTGATGACGGCCTTGCCTTCTTCCAGGTATTCCTTCAGGAACTGGCGGATGGCGGGGATGACGTCGTTCCAGTCGGTTTCGGGCGTCTTGGTGAGGGTCACGAAATTACTGGCGATGAAGACGCTCTTTATGAAGGGGAAGCCGAACAATTCGATGGCCAGGGGCGAGGGTTTGGCCGTCTCTACGTCCGGGAAATCAATGCTTTTGCCGGGGTACAGGAGCTTATTCGCTACGAACTTCATCGTCTCGGGATTGGGCGTCATCTCGGTATAGATGCTAATGACCGGGTTGCCTGTCTTGATCATAACGAATAATTTAGTGTACAAAAATAACGAATCCCGGGGCTGCTTGTTTCTAAAATCGGGAAATTAGTGGCCCGGCCGCCGTAACTTTGCCGTGGCCGGGGCCCGGAAGCCGATCCGCGGTCAAAAATCACCCG
Source organism: Bacteroidota bacterium (assembly GCA_030706735.1). GTDB lineage: Bacteria > Bacteroidota > Bacteroidia > Chitinophagales > Chitinophagaceae > Puia. Next base: position 21,943 of record JAUZNZ010000018.1, read on the forward strand.
CTATGAGCAAAAAGGCGATCTTCCTCTCTGTTTTTTTCCTGATCCTGTTCATTGGGTTCTATTTTGGGTTGAGGGCGGTCATACCCGGGTTCGGAAAGGTGGCCTTGCCCGTCCTGTCGTCCGTGCAGCCTTTTTCGTTTACCGACCAGGAGGGCCGGCAGGTCACCCAGCGGGATGTGGCCGGGAAGGTCTATGTGGCCGAATACTTCTTTACCACCTGCAAGGGCATGTGTCCGCTCATGAATGCCAATATTAAGAAAGTTTACCTGGACTTTGTCAAAGAGCCCGAATTCCGGATCCTTTCGCATACCGTGGATCCCCAAACGGACAGTGTGAGCCGGATGAAGAGGTATGCCGATTCGCTGGGGGCGGATCCTTCCCAATGGCGCTTCCTTACCGGCAGGAAGGACAGCCTCTATCGCATGGCGCGGAACAGTTATCTGCTGGACGATCCGAAGAACAATGCGGAAAATCCGGACGAGCAATTCATACACACCCAGTTCGTGGCGCTTGTAGACAAGCAGGGCCGCGTACGCAAGATCTATGATTGTCTGAAGGAGCAGGAGATCGTGGAGCTGGAGAAGGACATCAGGGGATTGCTGAAGGAGACGGCGGCTTCGCCGGGATTCGGGACCAATGTTTATCAGAACTAACGTTTATCTATAGTCGACATGGAGGCGAAGGCAGACGAACTACTCAGGCGCAACCAGCTCAGCGTCACCAATGGGCGGAGGAAGATCCTGGATCTTTTTCTCCGCCAGGAAGGCGCGTTATCGCATAGCGATATCGAAAAGCGCGCGGCTGAGAAATTCGATCGCGTGACGGTGTACCGGACCTTGCAGGCGTTTTTGGAGAAGGGGCTCATACATACGATTCCCACTGCCGATAATTCGATAAGGTATGCGTTATGCCGCGAACACTGCGCGGAGGGTCAGCATCGTGACGATCATGTTCATTTTGTTTGCCGGACCTGCGGCAATACGGTGTGCCTGGAGGAGGTGTCGATCCCGTCGATCAGATTACCGAGAGGCTTTGTAACGACGCAGGTCGAGATGGTGGTCAGCGGGACCTGCAAGAACTGCTCGGAATGAAGGCTGCGGGCGTCGCGTGGAATGCCGGTAATAAGAAAGCCCCGATGTAGAAACACCGGGACTTTTGGTTAAGGCTCTGATTAGTAGCTTCTTTATAGTGACGGATGGGTTTTCATCCGGACCTTTTCATTTGAGTCATTACAAATATAGCCGTTAAAAAGCATACGAACAAGACCTAATCGTACCACTTTCCGGGTATTTTTATTTTTTTTCAGGAAGGGCCCTTTTCCATCTCCGCGCGAACGAACTCCATCAAATTTTTTATGTGCTCCTTCGAAAAGTTGAACTTCAGCCTTGCCGCATCGTACAGCTCCGGCAACGTGCGGGTGCCGCCAAGGCTCAGGGCCGCCGTATAATTACTTAACGCTTTCTCTTTGTTCTCTTTATATTGTTTCCATAAACCGATTGCACCGAGCTGTGCGATGCCGTATTCGATATAATAGAACGGGACTTCGAAGAGGTGGAGTTGCCTTTGCCAGCCAAAAGTGCGGAACTTCTCCAGCCCGCTCCAGTCCATGGCTGAAGAGGAGAACTCCTGAAGTATCTCCATCCAGTGATCTTCCCGGTCCTGCAGGCTGTGGGAGGGGTTTTCATATATCCAATGCTGGAATTTGTCTATTGTGGCGATCCATGGAAATATGGAGATCACGCGTTCGAGCTGGTGCTCCCGGGCTCTTGCTAAATCGTTTTTATCGGAAAAAAACAGATCCCAATGATCCATGCTGAACAGTTCCATGGTCATGGAGGCCACTTCGGCGATCTCCATGGGATACTCTTTGAAGGCATTCAGTTCGAGCGGATGGGTCAGAAAGGAGTGGATGGCGTGTCCCCCTTCGTGCACCATGGTCGTCAGGTCGCCCATTTGCCCGGAGGCATTCATAAAAATAAAGGGCGCTCCGGTCTCTGCTAACGGGCAGTTATAACCGCCAGGCGCCTTCCCTTTCCGGCTGTCCAGGTCGAAGCGGCCCATGGCCTTCATGGTGCGGAGGCAATCGCCGAAGAAGGGATTGAGCCGGTCGAAGCAGGCGATCGTTTTGGTGACCAGCTCTTCTCCACTGCTAAATGGGCGCAGCGGTTCGACCCCAGCCGGTTCGGCTTCGGCATCCCAGGGCCGCAAGGTATCCAGGCCGAGTTTCTTTCGTTTGTTTTCGTTGATGGTATTGACCAGCGGCAACACAGACTCGCGGACGGCCTCATGGAAACGGTAGCAATCCTCCTTGGTATAATCGAATCGTCCAAGCTCTTCGAACTTATAATCGCGGTAGTTGCTGAAGCCGGCATTCAGGGCCATTTGATGGCGTTTGGCCAGCAGTTGGGAATAGAGATCATTGAGGGCATCCTTATCCTGTATCCTTCTCTCCTGGATCTTGGTATAGACCTCCTCGCGCAGGGCGCGGTCAGGGCTTTCCAGGAATTTCGAGGCCTGTTGCAGGGTGTATTCCCTGTCATTTACCCGCACGGTCATCTTTCCGCAGATGACGCCATATTGCTGCGCCAGCACGCTCAACTCTGCTTGCAGGGGAATATTGGCCTCCCGGAACAGCTCGATCTTTTTCTTTACCGCGCGCAGGTAGGTGAAATACCTCTTCTGGTCGAGATCGCGGGTATAGGGGCAGTCGATCAGCATACGGTTGAGGCGGTCCGCATAGGGCTGCATCCGGGGCTGGATCTCCATGCAGAAATAGGTGAACGCCTCCTCGAGCGCTTTGTTCTCGGTGTCGCAGGTCATACGGATCTGGCGCCAGCAGGCGTCTTCGCTGATCACGGATTCGAGCTCGCTCATATCGCGGAGCCAGTGTTCGAGGGCTTCGCGCGAGCCGAGGTTTCGCTGCTCGAGGTTTATGAACCAGGGTTCGAGCGCTTCCCAATTGGTGATGGTGAAATTCTCCGGCAGAAAATGCCGTTCCGGTCTTTGTAGTTCGGCTGTGTTCATCATATAGCCTGACGCTATTTTTTCTTTTTGGGTGCGGCTTTCTTTGCGGGCGCCGACGCTTTTCCTTTTTCTTCGGTCTTCTTTTTCGGGGCTGCCTTATCGGAGGCTGCTTTGGCGGGCGCCGCCTTCCTGGTTTTCGGCTCTTCCTTCACGGGCGCGGCCTTGGCCTTTGACCTGGCGGATGCTGCCGGGGCCGCCTTTTCGGGCGCCGTCTTTTCCGCCGCCTCTTTCCTGGCCCTGGGCTCTTCCTTTACGGCTTCGGCCTTCTTCCCGGTCCCGGGTTCGGCCTTCGCCTCAGCTTTCGCCCTGGATTTGGCTGGGGTCGCGGAAGGCGCGGGCTGCACGCTGTCTTCGGGTTCCGGTTCCGGTTCGGACAGCTTGATCTCGATCTGGTTATTTTTCAGCACGGCGAACCATTTCACCATTTTTTTCAGGTCGCTGCTATATACGCGTTCGAAATCCAGGTCAGGGTATACTTTGCTGAAATAGGTCTTCAGGTCCGCGACGTCCTTTTCATCAGGGAGTTTTTCGGAACTGCCTTCCATGGCCTTGAGGACATCGACGAGGTTCACGTTATCCCGGACGGTATAGACTTCGATGCTTTCGAGATGTGAAAAATTATGGATCCGGCTGGACACGAACCGGGTGCTTTTGTCGTCCAGGGACCGAACGATCGCCCCGTCGGATTTGCTGCTCAAGAGTTCATACAATCCGGGCAATCCGGTGACCGCAATGATTTTATTATATTCCATACTGAGAGATTAATTCTTCCCGGTTAAGGGACGGCCAAGGTAAGACAATTTTTTGAATCCGGTTATCCGGCGGGCGGTGCGTCCCACTCGCGCAGGGCCAGGACGATACGTTCCCTAAGGTTCTCGTATTCGGTGAACCCCCGGGTCAGGAGGTAGAACCGGGAATCGCTGACCTGCAGCAGGACCGTAGGGAAACCGGTCACCTGCAATTGCTTTACGAGCGCGAATTCGTAGTAGGCTTTTTCGCGATATTCTTCGCTGTGGAGCTTTTCATAGAATTCCGGGTGGGGGATGGCGTATTTGTCCAGCAGGTGGCGGTAGGCCTCGTCGTCACCGAGGTCGCGGCCGTCGGCATGGAGCGCCCGCTGGAGGTCCGCCGCAAAGGGAATGGCGAGCTCATGCCGGTAATCCTTGAACACGCAAAGCGCGATGGCGGGTTTTTCCGAACCCGGGAACCAATCGCTCTCGTCCGGGTTCATGATATGCCAGAGCCAGTCCTCCCCGAAGCGTATGCCGGTCCGCTCTTCTACGGCCTTATAGTTTTTTTGAATAAACGGGGCCATGACGCCGATCGGCCGCGGTACATCGGGAAGGATCATTCCACCGGACAGGACCTCGAAGGCAAGCCGGCGGCGAAACTCGTCGAATAGGCGGTTGATGACGGGGCTGAACCCATAGCACCAGCCGCACCAGGCGTCGTAGCAATAATATATTGTGGGGCTCATCGAAGAGCAAAGATAAACCTAAGTCAGAGACCGCAGGGCAGCTCAATGGTCAGTTCACAGCCCCGGCCCGGAGCGGTTACGATCTGCAGGGTGCCTTTATAGTATTCGACGCGATGATGGATATTATTGAGTCCGAGCCCTTTTTTAACGGCTTTTTCGTCGAAGCCCTGTCCATTGTCGCTGAGGTGAAGCTTGACCATATTGTCCCGGAGGCTGATGCCGATCCGGAGCTCGCTGGCCCGGGCATGCTTGAGCACGTTGCTGATCTTTTCCTGGATGATGCGGAAAAGGGCCAGCATGATATCGGGGGACAAACTATTCTCCCGGATATCGGGGTCGGCGAAGAGGCGGATCGCCAGTTTTCCGGATTGATTGATCCGTTCGACGAGGTCGCGGATGGCCGGGACCAATCCAAGATCCTTCAGGGTATGGGGGGTCAGGCTATGCGAGATATTCCGGATCTCCTGGATGACCATCTGGATATTATTGTAGCAGCCGTCGATGAATTGCGGGTCAGAGGGATTATTCCGGGCGATCTCGAGCAATAACTTGCAGGTGGTCAGGATCTGGTTCACGTTGTCGTGAAGTTCCGAGGAGATCTCCCTCCGCTCTTTTTCCTGTGCCTCCATGATCGCCTTGATCAGATCGCTTTTTTTCTGCGCCTCCTCTTCCATCAACATCCTTTCCATGTCCTTCTGGCCGGTGATGTCGAAAATAATGCCGTTATAGATGCGGCCCTTTTCGGTCTTCATGGACAAGATCGAGCTGCCCCGCCACCATTTGATGCTGCCGTCCGGATAAAGCAGCCTGCCCTCGAAATTCCAGGGGTTTTCCGTGCGGTTGGCCTCTTCGATCGAGTCGCGGAAGCGTTGGCGGTCCTCCGGGTGGATCAGACTGCCGTTGGCAAATACCTCTTCCGGAGTGGTTCCGAAATACTCTTCGAGCTTGGGGCTTATGTAGGTAAACCCATAGGTCCCGTCAAAATTCTCTTCCCACTGGTACACTACGCCGGGCACGTTCTGGATGAGATCGCTGAAACGTTGTCTCTCCGAGAGGAGCGCTTCCTTTACGCCATGCATTTCCGTGATGTCCCTGCAGATCGAGACATAGCCGATCGTCGACCCGGACTGATCCATGATCGAGGAGGAATTGATCTCGAGGAACAAACGTTTACCACTATCCGTGGTCAGCTTCACTTCCCCCTTCCATTTTCCGGTGGATCGAAGCTTGTCCCATACGGTCCCGCGATCTTCTGCAAGGAACTCGTGACAAAGGACCTCATCCGCTCCGCGTCCGACGACCTGGTCGGCGGTGAGCCCATAGATCTCTTCTGCGCCTTTATTCCAGCTTTTAATGACGAAATCCAGATCGGTGGAAAAGACGGCATCGGACATACTGTCCAGGAGGAAGGCGGACTGGTGAAGCCATTCGTCCACTGGATTCTTTCCCGAATTCGGGTCGACGCCGATAAGATCAGCGGGCTGATTAATGGAAAGAGGACTGATCAGGGACATTCAGGTCGTTTTTCATCTTGGGGCACTATCGTTAGTGCATAGGAAAGGTCGAACAAAATAAACAAATTTTAAATACTATTATTTTGTCAACTATAAAACAAAAAATCCGGAGATAGGTACTAGTACTTATCTCCGGGTTGTTATGGGTGTGATGAATATGATCTGGCGTTAATTCCTCCTGCCCCCTCCGCGACTACCGCCGGAGTTGCCGCCTCCACCTCCTCCGGAAGGCCGGCTACCGCCGCCTCCACCTGATGGCCTGCTAAAACCGCCGCCACCCGAGGGTCTGCTGAAACCGCCACCGCCACTGGGCCGGGAGGGAGCGCTGAAGCCGCCGCTCCTTGCCCTCTCGAAATTCTGGGTACGCACCTGGCCGCGATCCCGCATTTGCTGTTCCCTGTTCAGGTTCTGCTGAATGGCCGCCTGGTTCTGGCCGGTGACCGGCCGCCAACGGTTTGACTGTCGCTGTTGCCATTGGTTATTGGTCGCATTCCGTTGGAAAACATTGCCGCTCCGGTCGGAATAGACGTTATTTTGCCGGTTGGGGTTGCCCTGCACATTCGGCCGGCCGGGATAATTATTATTGTAGGTAGACCCGCGACCGAAATTCATGCGATTAGAACCTCCCTGTGGCCTGTTGAACCCATTGGTCCCGCGATTGCCCGTAAAGTTCCGGTTATTATGCGTGATCACGCCTGAGCGATTGGTATAGATATTCGTGCGATAGTTGTTTACGAATACGTTGCGGTTGCGATAAAAATTACTGCCATAATATCCGTAGGAGCGATTGCGGTTCCATTCATAAGCGGGCCGATACGCGTGGGGACCCCACCAGCCGCCCCAACCGCCCCAGCCGCCCCAGCCATGACGGAAACCGAGACCGAAGCCATAGCCGTAATTGAACCAGCCGAAACCATAGCCGAAGCCAAGGCTCCATCCGGCCCAGGGATTATAGCACACGTTGAAGCCCCAGGTCCAGGGCCGGGGATAATAGTAGCCGCCGAACCAGGGATCGTAATAGAACCCGGTACCGTAGACCACGGTTCCTCCGTAGATATAGGTGTTCAGGTAGCCGGGCGTATACCCCTCATAGATATAGTCGGGGGTCACGTCATAGATATATACGTATTTGATATTGTACAGGGGTGAGTTCGGCGGGATGCGATCCACTTCGTCGGGTCGCTGGGTACATACCGTCCAGGGGCCGGTCGGACTAGGGCCCTGGAACCATACGCCGTTATCCACCGTGTAATAAACGCCATGATCGAGGATCACGGAAGAGGAGGTATTGGTCCCGTATTCCATGTCCGTCCCTTGCAGCGGAGCAAAATTCGGATCGCCGTTATAGGTGACGTCGGTGGAAGCCGAATTGCGATCGACCTTGGCGGTCTGCGGGATCTGCGCGTCCATCACTGCTTCGCGCGCCGCCTGGGTTCCTGCCACGCTGGCCAGGACATTATCCTTCGGGGAGCCTTCGGGGATCTTTGCGAAATCGGCAGGCAATGCGTTGGATGCTACATAGTGCCATCCCCCGGTCAGCGAGGAAGAACTATACCATCGTCCGGAGATCAATACATAGTAATGTCCGGACTGATCCTGGAATATATCATTGCTGGAATTGCTGACGTAGGATAGGGTGGTACCGTTGATCGGCGTGAATTGCGGCTGGCCGTCGGACTGGATCAGTTCGGCGGGAGAGGTGCTGACGACGATCTCGGAAACGACATTATCCTGCTGTGCGGCGGCCGAATCGATATAGCCCGCGTTGGAGCTATTGGCGGCATCTACCGCATTCTGCACATGCTGGAGGTTGGATGGCACGTTGGCGGCGGGGGAATAAGGTCCGGTTGCCGATTGCGCCGTATACCAATGCTTGCCGCCGTACAAATAGAACTGGCCGTCATTGTTCTTCACGATCGTGAACGGCGTGTTCACCACCACGTCGAGATTCCAATCTTTGTTTGCCTGCAGTTTCGGCTGCCCGTCGATCAGGACGAGCAGGGATGGCCGCGTGCTGTAAATGATCCGCGGGGCGGACGTGTTGAGGTCCTTCGATAATTTCTTCTGCTCTGTATTCTCGTCGAGCGAAGCAAGCAGTTCATCGAGGGAGAGGTCGCCGGCTGCCTGGGGGAGCTGTGCCTCCAGCGTAGCCTTCAACCCGTTGGTGAAATTTTCGTCGGGCTGGCCCGGGAATTTGACATTGGGAACTTTCAGGGATTGGATGATGACCCTGCGGTTGTCCCTGTCGGTCTCCACATTGGCGACCGACCAAAAGGTCCCGAAAACGGGATCCGCTTTGCCCGGCTGAAGCACGGAAATGGCCCAGCGGGACTTGAGCACGTTGTCGGAAAAGGCTTCCGGCTGGGGCTGGTAGATCTTGATCACCGTCCCGTCGTCGGTCGAAATGCTTTTTGGCCAGTCCTGCGGGCTATCCTGTGCACGGGCGACCCCGAGCAGGGAAACTGCGCAAAACAAGCCGGTCAATAAGGTAGTATGAAAAACTTTCATATGTATGCATTTAGCTTATGAGTTAGACCTTTTCCGAGGCAATAAGTTTGGTCTGCAAAACCAAACAATATGTTAAAATGGGTAGGTTTCAATGCGCCTCAAGCCAGTTCAGCCCGGATCCCACTTCCGCATCGGTTGGCACCCCATTGGGCAAGGGCAGGGCGGTCTGCATACAACGAATTATAATCGGTTTAATTATCTCCAATTCGCTTTTGTGGGCGTCGAATACGAGTTCGTCATGAACCTGCAGGAGCATTTTGGATTTGAAGCCCTGGCGGCTAAACTCCTCATGAATGCGGATCATGGCCAGCTTGATCATATCGGCTGCCGTTCCCTGGATAGGCGAGTTGATGGCATTCCTTTCCGCAAACCCGCGTACGGTGAAATTGGCGGAATTGATATCCTTGAGCCAGCGCTTGCGGCCCATAAGTGTTTGTACATAGCCGGTCTCCCTTGCGAAATTGATGGTATCGTCCATGTACTTCTGGATATTGGCGAACTGCTGCTTATAGGTGTCGATGATCTCTTTGGCCTCCGTCCGGCTGATGCCCAGGTTGTCGGCCAGTCCAAATGCGCCCTGGCCGTAGATGATGCCGAAATTGACGCTCTTGGCCTTATAGCGCATTTCCTTGGTGACCGCGCTTTCCTCCACCCCGAAGACTTTGGCGGCTGTGGCGGTATGGATGTCTTTACCCGTGCGGAATGCATCGCACATATTGGGGTCGCCGCTGATGGCTGCGACGATGCGTAATTCAATCTGGGAATAGTCTGCCGACACGAGCAGGAAATCCTCGTTGCGCGGGATGAAGGCCTTTCGGATCTCCCTGCCCCGCTCCGTCCGGATGGGGATGTTCTGCAGGTTGGGATTGTTCGAGCTCAGCCTGCCCGTGACGGCCACGGCCTGGGCATAGCTGGTGTGGACGCGGCCCGTTTTCGGGTTGCGCATCAGGGGCAGTGCGTCTACATAGGTGGACTTCAGTTTGGTCAGTTCTCTGAAGGCCAGGATGTCATCGACGATCTGGCTCCGGTGGGCGAGCTTGATGAGGACGTCTTCACCGGTAGCGTATTGGCCGGTCTTGGTCTTCTTCGCTTTCGGGTCGAGCTTCAGCTCGTCGAAGAGCACTTCGCCCAATTGCTTCGGCGATGCCAGGTTAAAGGGGTGGCCAACCTGTTTATAGACGCGCTCTTCGGCGGCCCTGGCATCCCGTTCCAGTTCTTTGGAATATTCGCCCAGGAAATCCATGTCCACGCGTATTCCCTCATACTCCATATCCGTGAGGACTTTCACGAGGGGGTTTTCCACTTCATAGAAAACCTTTTCCACCTGTCGCGTAGTCAGCAGCGGGAGGAACTTATGACGCAGCTGAAGGGTGATATCGGCGTCTTCGGCCGCATAGTCCGTGATCTTTTCCAGGGCGACATCCCGCATATTCCCCTGTCCTTTGCCTTTTTTGCCGATCAGCTCTTCGATGTGCACCGGCTCGTAGGACAGGTATTGTTCGCTGAGTTGGTCCATGCCGCGTTTGCCTTCGGGTTCGATGACATAGTGCGCGAGCATCGTGTCGAACAACAAGCCCTTCGGCTCGATGCCGTACCATTTCAGCATCAGCAGGTCGTACTTGATATTCTGGCCGATCCATGTCAGGCCGGGCTGTTCGAAGACGGGAACGAAGTGTTCCAGGATCGCTTTCGTCTCTGCCTGGTCGGCGGGGCAAGGCACATACCAGGCCTCTCCGGGCAGCCAGGAAAAGCTGAGCCCTACGAGTTCCGCATTATTCGGATCGATGCCGGTGGTCTCGGTGTCGAAACAGATCTCCTTTTGGGCGAGAAGATCCTTCACCAGGGACTGGATCGCCGCCGTGCCGACCACCGATCGGTAGGTGTGGGGCGTGTTATTTATATTCTTTTCGACGCGGAGGCTGGTCGAGGGGCTTTCGTCCAACTGTTCGCCGGCGCCAGGGCCACCTGCCTCAGCGCTCTCTTCGGCGGGGGACGCGGCTGTGGCGCCTGCCGGCTGGCCGGCGGGCGCCGGCTGAGCTGCTTTAGCGCGGGCCGCCGGTTGAGATTTGGCGGGCACGGCGTTACCGAAGAGGTCCGTTTGCACCCCTTCCGGCACTCCGCCCGTCAGGGCCGGGTCTTCTCCCAGTATCCTCTTGCCCAGGGTACGGAACTCCAGACCGATGAAGACCTCGCGCAATGCATCCTTGTTCCAGTCCTTGAGGCGGAAGTCCTCTTCATGAAAGGCAACGGGCACGTCGGTGATGATCGTGGCGAGCTTCTTACTCATGATCGCCAAGTCTTTGCCTGCCTTTACTTTTTCTCCGACCGCACCCTTTATCTTATCCGCATTGGCGATCACGTTCTCGAGGGTATTGTATTCGGCGAGCAGTTTTGCGGCCGTTTTTTCCCCGACTCCGGGAATGCCTGGGATATTGTCCACCGCATCGCCCATCAGGCCGAGGATGTCGATCACCTGGGAAACATCCTTGATATTCCATTTCTCGCAGACCTCTTTGGGGCCCAGGATCTCGGCGATACCGCCCTGGTAGGGAGGTTTGTAGATCTTAATTTTCTCGGACACGAGCTGGCCGTAGTCTTTGTCGGGCGTTACCATGTACACTTCATATCCTGCGGCGGCGGCTTGCTTGCTGAGCGTACCGATGACGTCGTCGGCCTCGAAGCCGTCCAGCTCCATGCAGGGAATATTGAAACCCGTGATGATGGCCTTGATATCGGGGACGGCGCCGAGGATGTCTTCGGGGGCCTCCTGCCGGTTGGCCTTGTAGTCCGCAAAATCGGTATGGCGTTCGGTGGGAGCGTGGGTATCGAAGCAGACCGCCATGTGGGAGGGGTGCTGGTTATTGATGAGGTCGATGAGGGCGTTAGTAAACCCGAATTGCGCATTGGTATTGCGTCCGGTGGAGGTGATGCGCGGGCTGCGGATCAGGGCATAATAGGCGCGGAAGATCAACGCCATGGCATCCAGCAGGAATAGCTTCTTACTCATGCCTCGAAGGTAGGTAATTCTGGAATTTCGCCCGGCTTAGTGGTGGCGGAGCCGCCCTTTGGCCTGGAAGATGGTCCGGCTCAGGTACCTGATCTTTTTCCTGCGCCTCATGAACAGCATTTTGACAAAGAGATCGAGTCGCACGGCGGCGACGAGAATGGGCATGGCAATCGAGGGGAGACTCTTACGGCTTGGGTTTTTCATATACGGACTTAAGAACAAGGGATTAAAAACTATAAACGTCGAAGCGGACACTATTAGCCGGTTTTCTAAAAATAATTATTCCCGGAATGATCAGGCCTTCATCTCGGTCAGGCGTTTTTGCAGTCTGAACATCTCGTCCCTGAGCCGGGCCGCCTCCATGAAATCGAGGTCGCGGGCGGCCTTTTCCATATCCTTCCTGGTTCTTCCGACGGCCTTCTCCAACTGGGGGATGGTCGTATATTGTTCCTGGTCTTCGGCGACGGCGGTGACCAGTTCCTCATCGGGGGCCAGGGCATAGGGATTGCCCGGATCATATCCGCGGATATCCAATACCGAGGTTTGGGCAAAGACCTGCTCTTTTGATTTGATGATCGTTCGCGGTGTGATGCCGTGCTCGATATTATAGGCGATCTGCTTTTCGCGCCGCCTGGATGTCTCATCGATGGTCCGCTGCATGCTTTCGGTCATCATATCGGCATAGAAGATCACGAGCCCGTCGACGTTGCGGGCCGCGCGACCGGCCGTTTGGGTCAGGGATCGCTCATTCCGGAGGAAGCCTTCTTTGTCGGCGTCCAGGATGGCCACCAGGGAGACCTCGGGCAGGTCCAGTCCCTCCCGGAGGAGGTTGACGCCGACCAGCACGTCGATCTCCCCCAGCCGCAGCTGGCGCAGGATCTCCACGCGTTCGAGGGTATCGACCTCGCTGTGTATATACTTTGATTTGATATCGATGCGACGCAGGTACTTGTCCATTTCTTCCGCCATCCGCTTGGTCAGCGTGGTCACCAGCACCCGGTCGCCCTTCTTCACGCGCTTATCGATCTCATCCAGCAGGTCGTCGATCTGGTTGACGCTCGGGCGCACCTCGATCGGCGGATCCAATAAGCCGGTCGGCCGGACTACCTGCTCGACCACGACGCCGCCGGTTTTTTCCAGCTCATAGTCGCCCGGCGTGGCGGAGACGAAGATCGTTTGTCCGATCATCGACTCGAACTCATGGAAATTCAGGGGACGGTTGTCCAGGGCACTGGGAAGGCGGAAGCCGTAGTCCACGAGGGTCAGTTTGCGGCTCCGGTCGCCTCCATACATGCCGCTGATCTGGGGTACGGTCTGATGGCTTTCGTCGAGCACGCAAAGGAAGTCCTTCGGAAAATAGTCCAGGAGGCAGAAGGGCCTGGTACCGGGGGATCTCCGGTCAAAGAAGCGGGAGTAGTTCTCCACGCCATTGCAATAGCCGAGCTCGCGGATCATCTCCACGTCATAATTCACCCTTTCCGCGAGGCGTTGCGCCTCGATATATTTTCCCGCGTTCTTGAAGTAGGCGACCTGTGCCGCGAGCTCATCCTGGATCTCGCAGAGCACCTGGTGCATGATATCCTTGGGTGCGAGGTAGAGATTTGCCGGGAAGATGGCTGCATTGTCCATCAGTCCGATCCGCTTGCCGTTGCTGACGTCGAAGCTTTCTATCTCTTCTATCTCGTCGCCGAACCAGCTGATCCGGTAACCGTAATCGACATAGGGCAGGTTGATCTCGACCGTGTCGCCCCTGACGCGGAAATTGGCCCTGTTGAACTCGATCTCGCTGCGCCTGTATAGGGAGTTGACCAGGGCGTGTAAAAAGCCTTGCCGGGACAGGGTCTGGCCTTGCTGGATCCGGACGATGCCGTTCTCGAACTCGGCGGGATTGCCGATACCGTAGATGCAGCTTACCGAGGCCACGACGATGATGTCCCTGCGGCCGCTCAGGAGCTGGGTGGTCGCCTGCAGGCGCAACTTTTCCAGTTCCGCGTTGATCGAAAGATCTTTTTCGATATAGGTATTGCTGACGGGCATGTAGGCTTCCGGCTGGTAATAGTCGTAATACGACACGAAATAGCCCACCGCATTTTCCGGGAAGAATTGTTTGAACTCGCCGTAAAGCTGTGCGACGAGGGTCTTGTTATGCGTAAGGACCAGGGTCGGCCTTTGCACGTTCTGCACCAGATTGGCGATCGTGAAGGTCTTGCCCGACCCCGTGACGCCGAGCAGGGTCTGATATCGTTCACCTTGCAGCACGCCTTCCGTCAGTTGGCGGATGGCCTCCGGCTGATCCCCGGCGGCGGAGTAGGAAGAGTTGATCTTAAATGGCATGGGCGAAATGTACTCGAACAGCAAATTTACCGATTATTTACGGTTCGCTGCTACGGTTCGCTGCTACGGTTCGCTGCCGGTTGTGTCGATCCACAGGCTGAATGCGTGCAGCACCCCGGCGACGACGGCTATTTGTTCCTGCGCCTCCTTCCATTCGCCCTGCTCGATCGCCTCCCTGATGCCGGGGAGGGTCTTTACGCCGTAACCGGTATAAAAGCCGGGGGCATAGATCGCATGCCGGTACCAGGGGCGTCTGGGCAGTCCTTTGTCCGACAGCAGGCGCTGCTCCGCCTTGTACAGCACTTCGTTGATATGATGGAACCGCTGGTCGTTCCAGCCGGCGGATCCGGAGAGCGTCGCGGCTACCCGATCGGTGGACCGGTCGAGGTCGCGCATCGCATTCTGCAGCGGCGAGAAATCCAGGTAGGGTACTTCCGGCGATTGTTTGGGCGCCAGCAAATTCTTCGTCGGGTCGGCCGCATGACGAAAGTCCCCCTCCCGGATCAGCTGATTTTTGAAAGCCGTTGCTTCCCGCTGCTGGTCGGTTAGCGCGATCAGTTCATTGAGATAGCCATTCACCGTTCGGTACAGCGCCTTAAAGTCGAGGGGCAGCAGGTTTGCATCGGCCATCCGCAGGGTCGTGCGTCCCGTCGTTTTCGCAAGCGTCCAGCTGTATTGGAAGCCGGGGTCTTTGAACCGGCGATAGTCGTCATAGGAATCGTAGATCGAGTGATAATCTCCGCCGCCGTTCTCCCCGCCGAAGCCGATATTGCAGGAGGGCACGCCGATGTGTTGGATAAAAGGAGAATAATCGGAGCCCGAGCCCAGCGCCCCGATGGAGAAGGTCTTTTTTGCCAGGAGCTCTTTTTTTACCTGGCCGTTCCCTTCGGCGGCGACGAGGTCCCTGGCCTTTCTGCGATCGGCGATCGAGATGCCTGTTTGCGGATCGACGACGTCGCGGGCGACCTCGTTCAGGAAGGGCTCCAGGGCGTGCGAGCCTTCGACCCCTAAGAAGCCTCTGCCGATATCATCGGTATTGATGTAGATCACGGCCTTTTGCTGCAATTCTTCTGCGTGTGTTTCGACCCATTCGGTGGAACCGATCAGGCCTGGCTCTTCCCCATCCCAGGCGCAGTAGATCAGGGTTCGTTTGGGCCTCCAGCCTGTTTTGACCAGTTCGCCGATAGCCCTGGCCTCTTCCAGCATGGCGGCCTGGCCGCTGAGCGGGTCGCTGGCCCCATTGACCCAGGCATCGTAGTGATTGCCGCGGATGACCCATTCGTCGGGCCATTCGCTGCCCGGGAGCCTGGCGATGATATCGTTCACCGGCCGCATGTCCCAGTTGAAGGCCAGCCTGAGGTGTACGCGGGTTGCGCCCGGGCCGACATGGTAAGTGATCGGGAGTGCGCCCCTCCATTCTTCCGGCGCGACCGGCCCGCCGAGAGCGCGCAAGAGCGGCTCCGCGTCATGGTAGCTGATGGGAAGCACGGGAATCTTCAACAGGCTGGCGGCGTCTTTGCGGTTGAGTCTTTTTGCATCGGCGGTCGCCCCGATACCCGGAGTCAGCGGGTCGCCGGGATAGATGGGCATGTCGAGCACGGAACCCCGCTGCACGCCATATTCATTCTTATAAGCCCCTTTCGGGTAGACGTCGCCCTGGTAATAGCCGTCATCTTTCGGATCGGAGTAAATGATGCAGCCGATGGCGCCATGCTCCTGGGCGACCTTTGGCTTGATGCCTCTCCAGGAATGCCCGTACCTGGCCAGGACGATCCTGCCTTGAACCGAGATGCCCATGCGCTCCAGGCGATCATAGTCCTCCGGGATGCCGTAATTGACAAACACCAGTTCGCCGCTGACGTCACCGTCCGCGGAATAACAATTATAGGTGGGCAGCTGCTCGCTGGTCTGGCCGGAGGTGGCGTCGCCTGCTACCGGCGGTTCGGCGAGGACTGCCTTATAGGCCGAAGGTGCGGTCATCTCCAGGAGGCGTTCTTTCGGCGTGGGAAATAATACGGTGAAGGTTTCCACTTTCACGTCGAAACCCCAGCTCTTCAGGAGGCCGGAGATCAATTCGGTATTTGCCTTATCGCCCGGCGATCCCACGTGATGAGGCCGCGCCGAAAGGGTCCGGATGAGGGTGTCGATGTGTTTTGCGTCGAGGTGGCTGTCGAATTGGGCTTCGAGGTTCAGCTCGCGGGCGGCGGCGGCCTGGTCGAAACCCTGCAGGGGCCTGGTTTGCGCGAAGGTCAGGGATGCCGCGAGGAGCGTGATGAAGGTCAATAATGTTCTCTGCATGTGGAGGGTGATTTTATTGGTTTTGTTTGAGCACTCGCTTGACGTATTGACTATAATCGGGCAGGATGATCTCATAATCCTGATACATGAGCGGGGAGGTCAGCAGGAAGTCTGCGGTGGCCCGATCCATGGCGATCGGGATATTCCAGGCCACGCCCAGCCTGAGCAGGGCCTTGATATCCGGGTCATGCGGCTGTGCCTCCATGGGGTCCCAGAAAAAGATGAGGACGTCTATCTTTCCTTCCGAGATCCGGGAACCGATCTGCTGATCTCCGCCCAGCGGGCCGCTTAGAAACTTGCTGATCGACTGATGGAGGGCCTGTTCCAGCATTTTGCCGGTGGTGCCCGTGCCGTACAGGCGATGCCTGGCGAGAGCATCCTTATTATATACGGCCCACTCGATCAACTCCGCTTTTTTATTGTCATGAGCCACCAGTGCAATGCGCTTCGAGCCGCCCATTTTTCTTATGGAAGATGCCATATTTTGGTTATTGCTTTGTTGACGGAAGGTAAATCGCTTTTAAGAAGATTATAACAAGAATGATAAAATTTTATAGAGAAGGTTGTCGTTTTGCTTGTCGGGCATGGATTTTGTTAAGCCAATGCTCCCTGATCTTTTTCCCTGTTGACGCGTTTATGAAAAGATTTATCGGGCTTACCTCTTTACTGCTTTTCGGGTGGTTGGCGATGTATGCGCAACCATCGGATACCACAATCGGCTCGGGCCCGGCGCTTATTCAAATGCGTCCGGCCGGGGAGAGCAAGTTCTTTGCACATTTTTCGGCGGTGGTGAAAGAGTCGAACAAGGTATTATTGCAATGGAGCGTCGACAGTCTGGGCCAGGGGGATTATTTTATTGTCGAGAGGGCGACGGAGGGAGGTCAATATGAGACCATCGGCGCGATGCGGGAGGAGAATCTGAGCGGAGAATACGAGCTAACGGATATTGCCCCCCCCAATGGCACGGATTTGTATCGCATTAAATTCATGGGAGAGGATGGGCGTCTTATTTATTCGAAGGTGATTGAAGTGAGTCTTTCCAGCGCCGTCGATTTTAAATTCTATCCTAATCCTGCCGATAAATTATTGATCATACGAACGGAGCATGTCGTGGACATTCAGGTGATAGATGCAATCGGTTCAATTCGGTTGGCCGCTCGTTTGCAACCCGGTATACAGGTTGTCAACTTATCCGGCCTGGAAAAGGGTGTTTACATATTGCGAGTTGCTGATAAAGAGAGCAATAGAATAGTTTCAAATCAGCTTTTAAAGAATTAATTAAATATTAAAAAGAAATTACCACAAAATGGTATTGCAGAATTGATCTGAATCATCTACCTTTATCTCGGTTTTTCATAGGATATTGGATTTTAAAACGGGGTTGAATTTCTATTCAGGCCCCTTTTTTATTTATAGCCCTTTAACCCCTTGAGCAGCCGATGGTTATGTCTTTCTAATCCGCATGGGGCCGTGGTTTGCTTAGATTGAACAGTGTGGGAGGTACGATAAGTATTTAGTGAAAATTCTATAAAAAACATAAAAGAAGAGGCCCCGGCAGCGCCGGGGCCTCATACGTACTAACCCAATTAAAAGAGTTTATGCAGCCTGCATTTCTTTTACTTTTTCCCTGATCTTATTTTCGATCTCTGTGGCGAGTTCAGGGTTGTCGTGCAACAATTGTTTAACGGTGTCGCGTCCTTGTCCGAGCTTGTCGGTGTTATAGCTGAACCAGCTGCCGCTTTTTTGGATGATGCCGAGTTCAACGCCCATATCGACGATCTCGCCCATTTTGGAAATGCCTTCTCCGAAAACGATATCGAATTCGGCGGTGCGGAATGGCGGCGCCACTTTATTCTTGACCACTTTCACTTTTACGCGGTTGCCGATGGCCTCTTCACCATCTTTAAGCTGCGCCATGCGGCGGATGTCGAGGCGAACGGATGCATAGAACTTCAGTGCGTTGCCGCCGGTGGTCGTCTCGGGATTGCCGAACATGACCCCGATCTTTTCCCTCAATTGATTGATGAAGATGCAAATGGTATTGGTCTTGCTGATCGTTCCCGTCAGTTTTCTAAGAGCCTGTGACATCAGTCTGGCCTGGAGTCCCATTTTACTGTCTCCCATTTCGCCTTCGAGCTCACCCTTGGGTACCAGGGCCGCTACGGAGTCGATCACGACGACGTCCAGGGCTCCGGACAGGATCAGGCGGTCGGCGATCTCGAGGGCCTGTTCTCCATAGTCCGGCTGGGAGATCAGGAGATTATCGATATCGACGCCCAGTTTTTGCGCATAGGCGCTGTCGAAGGCGTGCTCGGCGTCGACGATGGCGCACATCCCCCCTTTTTTCTGCGCTTCCGCGATAATATGGGTGGCCAGCGTGGTCTTACCGGATGATTCCGGCCCATAGATCTCGACGACCCTGCCTTTCGGGAGGCCACCTACGCCCAACGCCACGTCCAACCCGATCGAACCGGTGGAAATAACCTCCATCGGATCCTGGTTCCTTTCATTCATCAACATGACACTGCCTTTCCCGAAATCCTTATCTATCTTGTCCATCGTCAGCTTTAAAGCCTTGAGTTTTTCTGCGTTTGACATATTGGTAGTTTTTTGTCCTTCAAAATTATTTATTTGATAAAGGTAGGGCAAAAAACTTATACACACCTAATATTTTTAGTAGTTGATAGCTAATTTTTTTGGCTTTCGGCGGCCTATTTGTGCGCTTCGATCCAGGCATCGATCTTCTTTTCGAGCACGTCCAGGGGCATGGCGCCATCATCGAGGACCGCATCGTGGAACGCCGCGATATGGAACTTGTCACCGAGCGTCTGCTGTGCTTTGTTCCGGAGCTCCCTGATCTTGAGCGCGCCGATCTTATATCCCAGGGCCTGGCCGGGGATCGCAATATACCGTTCGATCTCGGCCGTGGCGCCCTCCTCGCTGATCTGTTCGTTGTCCGTCATGTATTTGATCGCGGCTTCACGGCTCATCCCGCGGGTATGGATGGCCACATCGACGACCAGGCGGATGGCCCGGTGGATCTCGTCGCCGAGGGCGCCCATATATTGATACGGATCGGTATATAGTCCCAGCTCCCTGCCGAGAGACTCGCAATACAGGGCCCAGCCTTCGACATAGGCATTATTGCCGCCGAAACGGCGAAAGCGGGGCAGCAGCGTATCCTCCTGTTGCAGGGAGATCTGGTAATGATGTCCGGGGATCGCCTCGTGAAGAAAGAGCGACTCCATGCCCGAGGCCATATTGAATTGCGTGGCATCCAGGATGGGCACGTAGAATACGCCGGGGCGCCGGCCGTCGGGCGAGCCCTGAAAATATTCGGCGCTTGCGCTGGCCGCGCGGAAGGCCTCGGTCTGCCTGATCTCGAAGCGTGTTTTGGGCACATGGTCGAAAAGCTCGCGTAGTTTGGGCTGCATGCGTTGGTGGATCGCTTCGAAGGCGTCGAGTACCTCCTGCGGTGTTTTGTAGGGCTTGAATTTCTTGTCGGTATTGATGTAATCGAAGAAGGCGTGCAGGTCCCCGGTGAAGCCCACGGAGCTCTTCACGCTGTCCATGATCCTTCGGATGCGGGCCACCTCGCTCAGCCCGGTCTGATAGATTTCCTCCGGCGTCTTGGACGTGGTGGTCTGGTCGTGCACCAGCCATTCGTACCAGGCCGGGCCTCCGGGCAGCGCCGAAAGGCCGGAGCTGGTCCTGGCCTTCGGCAGATAGTCCTTCTTCAGAAAATCGGCAAGGCGTTTATAGGAAGGGATGATCGTACCGCGGATCAGATCCTGGTACTCCCCGACCAATCGCCGCGCGGCGGCCGTATCTGTTTCCTTTGCCAGCTGCTTTACGGGACCATAGAAGAGGTTCGTCTCCAACCCGCCGTTGGCGATGGCTTCCAGTTCGGGTATCAGCTTCAGGACCAGCGAGCGGGGCAATACGATATTCGAGTCCAGGCCTTTGCGGAAGTAGACGATCGCGCTGTCCGCCCAGGGGCCGAAGGCCTTCGCGCGGCGGATCCATCTCTCATGATCGCCGATCGTGCGAAAGGGTTGTACGCTGGCGCCGCTGCCCATTTGGCCGAGGATCAGCGGAAGGCCGGTGAATTGGTTGAAGGGGATATAATTACTGTGAAAACGGAAGCCGTCCAGGCGCGAATCAAGTTCCCAGTTCAGGATATCATAGCTGAGCCGGTCGTTGGCGTTCAGCGAAGCCTTGTCGAATTGCCGCAAGCGCTGCAGGCAATGAGCATAGAAACTCCGCGTGCTGTCCCGAAACGCATCGGCAAAATCGACGGGTAGCCGGTCATTGTACCGGTCGTCTCCATTGAACGTCGCTTCCACCGGGAACATCGCCATCCTGCCTTCGTAATAGTCATCGAATAATTTGGACAGGTCACGATTGTTTTCCGCCGGCGTCTGTTCCTTAGGCATCAGCTTGCAGGCGCTCAGCAGGAGCGTGACCAGGCTGAATGATATCAATAGTTGTCTCATTGCGCGTGCAATTTAAATAAATAAGAGATCGCCCGCAGAGGGGCGCCGGGTCAGTGTTTTAGGGCTTCTTTACCGGCAGGGACCCCGGCCTTCGACGAATTTGGCATTAAATTCGCCTTAAATTTCGACAATCAAAAATTTCCTTATTCGCCTGATGGGCTATCTTTGACCTATTCTTTAGCGCGCGAATGGCCCGTGATGACGCTGGTACTTCGAACTTTATACTTAAAATGATATACTATGAGCCTTAAACACGTTTTATTCTTCAGCGCTTTTTCATTGCTTCTTTTTTCATGCGTCAGTTCTAAAAAATTCAAAGCCGCTCAAGCGAAGATCGATTCGCTGACAGCCGCCAATGCCAAGCTGGCCGGGGATCTCAAGAATTGTAACGATCTGACCGCACAGGACGCCAATCAGCGCGCCACCATGCAAAATCAGCTGGATGCGCTCAATAAGCAGATCGATTTCCTGAAAGCGAACCACGACGCCACCCTGAAGCAATTGCAGGACCTGTCGGTGATCTCCAGCTCGCAGGCCGAGAGCATCAAGAAGTCGCTGGATAATATCGGTTCCAAGGATGCCTATATTCAGAACCTGCAGACGGAGCTCGCCCATAAGGACTCCCTGAATATGGCGTTGGTGATGAACCTGAAAGGCGCCATCGGGAACCTGGATGACAAGGACATCAATATCAAGGTTGACAAGGGGGTCATTTATATCGATATTTCCGACAAACTGTTGTTCAAGAGCGGAAGCTACGATGTGACCGACGCGGCCAAGGCCGTGCTGGGCAAGGTAGCCGCCGTATTGAAGGCGCAGTCCGATATCGAGTTCATGGTGGAAGGCCATACGGACAACAAGAACTATGCAAGGCCGCCCTATTTGCTGGACAACTGGGACCTGAGCGTCAAGCGCGCCACGTCGATCGTCCGGATACTGCAAAAGCAATATGGGCTGGATCCTGCGCATATCACCGCAGCGGGACGCAGCGAATTCGTTCCGGTGGCCACCAATGATACCGAAGAGGGCCGCGCCGCCAACCGCCGCACGCGGATCGTGATCCTGCCGCAACTGGATCAATTCTTCAAGCTGCTGGAAAAGAAATAACGGGAAATAAGACCCGTAGAATGGATAAGGGGCCCCGCTCGCCGAAAGGCGGGCGGGGCCTCGTCATTTATTTGCCTAACTGCATCATTTTCCGCCTCAAAGCGCGTTATATCTATTTAGCAAGCGGATCCAGTAACCAGCGCCGCCTTTATGAAGAAATATACCCTCCCGAAAATAGCGGGTGCAGTCCTGGTCCTGATGGCTTCCCTTTCCTGTATGGCCAACGGGCCTGAGGACCTGCCGGCGAGAAAAGGCCTGCTGGACCTCCGGGCCCTGAACCTCTTCGACAAGGCGGTGACCCTGGACGGAGAATGGGGCATGTATTGGGAGCGATTGGTGTCTCCGGATAGTTTAAGGGCCGCCGGTTCGCCGGCCTTCACGAACTTCCCCACGTTATGGAAGGATCTGAACCTGAACGGGCAGAAACTGTCCTCACAGGGCTATGCGACGTATACCCTGACGGTATTGCTGCCGAAAAAGAGGCCGCGGATCGGGATGGAGGTGCCGGATGTGTATTGCGCGTATAAGCTGTTTGTCAATGGCGTGGTGCAGGTACAAAACGGCGAACCGGCGGCCACCGAGGCCCGGGCGACGCCTTTTTGGACCACGCGTACCATTGCCCTGCCCTCCGGCGAACGGGACACCCTGGTCCTGGTCCTTCAGGTCGCCAACTTCTGGCATGCGAAGGGCGGGCCATACAAAGAAATACTCCTCGGAGACAAGGATGCCCTTTTTCTGAAAAAGAACCGCGACAATGCGTTCGACCTGGTCCTGGGTGGCTGCATGTTCATGGGCGGATTATTCTTCCTGGGCCTGTTCGTCTTCGGACGCCACGACAAAACGACGCTTTATTTTTCCCTGTTCTGCATACTGTACAGCTACCGCATGGTCGGCACCGACGGGTATGTGCTGCACACCTTGTTCAGCAATATCCCCTGGTACCTTACCGTCCGTATGGAATATATTACCCTTTCCCTGGGGGCCTTCCTGTTCTGCAGTTATACGAGGCACCTTTTTCCCAATGACACGCATCCGATCGTCATGAAGGCGACGACCTGGTTTTGCCTGTTATACAGCGCGATCATCCTGCTTACCCCCACGATCATTTTTACCGGTCTGCTGCATATTTTCCTGGTGGTCATGTTCCTCTGCATCGGCTATGCCCTGTATGTCAACCTCCGGGCCGCACGCAATCATCGCAGCGGATCATTTTATGCATTGCTCAGCACAGTGGTCATGCTCCTGATCCTGCTGCTGTCCAACCTGCACTATTTCGGGCTCGTCCCTCCGCTGAAACTGCTGATATTTTTCGGATACCTTTCCTTCTTCTTCCTGCAGTCCCTGGCCCTCTCGCATCGTTTCGCCGATACATTCAAGCGAGCCACGCTACAGGCCCAGCAGGGATTGAAGGCCAAATCCGAATTCCTGTCGACGATGTCGCATGAGATCAGGACGCCTTTGAATGCCGTGATCGGCATGACGCATTTACTGCTGGCCAATAAGCCGAGGACGGACCAGAAGGAGGACCTGGACGTGCTCTTGTTCTCCGCCAGCAACCTTTTGTCCATCGTGAACAATATCCTTGATTACAATAAGATCGAAGAAGGAAAGATCAGCTTTGAACAGATCCCGATGGACCTGGCGGCGATCTCGCGGAATATTGTCGCCGGCCTGAAAACGGCCGCTTCGGAAAAAGGCATCGCTTTGCTGATGGAGATCGACGGCCGATTGGACAATAAACTGATCGGCGATCCGACGCGTACCAGCCAGGTGATCACCAACCTAGTGCACAATGCCATTAAATTTACCCGCGAGGGCTCGGTGCGCTTATACATCCGCGTGAACTATCTTCAAAGCGGCCCGGCGGCCGTTACGGTCCGGGTCGAAGATACGGGCATCGGCATTGCGAGGGAAAAGCAGCAGATGATCTTCGATCGCTTTACACAAGCGGACTCTTCCACTTCCCGCAGCTATGGCGGCACCGGCCTTGGACTGGCGATCACCAGGCGCATCCTGGAATTGCAGGGGGTGACCCTGCATTTGGAGAGCGAGCCGGGGAAAGGATCTATTTTTTACTTTACGCAGGACTTCCCGCTCAGCAGCGAGATGGCGGGGGAAAAGACCGAGGGCCCCGATCCGGCAGCGCAGCGGCATTTGCTGAAAGGCATTTGCCTGCTCCTTGTCGAGGACAATCCCCTGAACGTGTTGGTGGCGCAGACGATACTCGAGAACAGCGGAGCGACGGTCGATGTGGCGTCCAATGGCCAGGAAGCGCTCGACATGCTCGATACCCGTCGCCATCAATTGGTGCTGATGGACCTCCATATGCCGGTCATGGACGGATATGAAGCGACGGTGCTGCTTCGCCGGCGGGGAGTTACCCTTCCCATTGTCGCATTGACGGCCAGCACGCCAAAGGAAGTGGAAAGCGAGGCCTTTGCGGCCGGCCTGACGGATGTCGTCGTAAAACCGTTCAATCCCGATGACCTGTACCGGGTCATCCTCCAATATATCCCTTCCCGGATGCACCCGGTCGCGGGGCATTCCGGCTAGGCAAAGAACGGCCGCAGGTCAGTAGAAATATTGAGGCGGCCGGGAGCTATCGGGGGGAATATATTCCACAAACCAGGGACGAGTAAATTCGCAGATCACTGATTATCCGCGTGCTGATGCCGAAAAACGATTGGCATAGTTTTCCTACCTGTTGATAAAAAATCTGCAGAATGAAAAAGATCCTCTTTGCCTGCTTTCTGTTCTGGACGGCTTGCCAGTATCCGGCCGGAAGAGGCACGGATCCCGTCGCGGTTGCTGCCTCGTCTCCCCCGGCCTCCGGGCCCGTCGCCCAGGCTATTCAAACTAAAGACACGACCACCCTGAACGGCTTGTGGTATTTACAACCTGTGCTTGCCTCTGACACCGCCACCGGGCAGATACCGGAGTTGCGCTTCGACCTGGCCAAGAGCCGATTTACAGGAAATACCGGTTGCAATAAGATGAGCGGGGAATTCTGGTATAGCGCTCATGACAGCAGCCTGAGTTTCAGCGATAAATTCGCTTCGACGAAAATGGCCTGTCCGGGCTATAATGAGCAGGGCTTTATCAAGAGCCTGAAAAACGTCAATCATTTCCGCCTTCGCAATGGAGTTCTCATCCTGTTGAACGATGCGACGGAATTGTCGCATTGGGTGAGGAGAGAGAAGCCGGCTCCCCGGACCGGCCGTGCGTGAGTCAGGGAATGCGACATCATTTCGTAATCTGGAGTTCATCTTGCGATAATATTAGTTTATGATATTACAGGACAACAAATACCGGCAACGTATGACGAACATGCTGATCGACCTGACCAGGGAAATGCTGAATAACGGTGTTTTCGATCATCTGCCTGACGATGAGATCGCGCGTCTGCACTGGATGATCATGCAGAGCGGCGGGGACGGCAACCTGCCCCTGCAGCCGCTATTGACCTATTGGTATCGGGGAGACTATTACTCACCGCGCGTATCGCCCAGGATGCTGCAATCCTGCAATGAATTCCTGCAAAGGATCGGTCAGCCCATGATCGACGTCTATGGGGAAGAGTTTTATGAGGCCTGAGGCGGAGGCGGCTGGGCCGGGCCGGGGGGTCCGGAATAGTAATCTCCCGAAGCCGTAAGGACCTTTTTCCATTGCCGCTGATGACTTTCCTGCCATTTCCTGTTCGGATGAATCCCCCAATCTGCATTCTTCAGTTGTTCGCGAACAAAATCCCGTTGCTCCGGGTGGACGAATAGGGGATGGAGGTACCACCATTGCGGATCGCGGGTAAGATCCTGCCAGAAAGCATTAAAATCCGGAAAATTCTTTTCGAATACGTGGACTTCGTCCTTTTTGGGATCGTAGGTGCTGTAATTATAGTAGAATCCGGCGGTCCCGTCCTCGCCGGGAATACGGAAAAGGCTGCCTCCGGTATGCTCGGAGCTGATATCGAAATACAGTTCGCGTTTCATAAATTACCCATGAAATTACTATCTTCGGGGATCATATTTCATTACCTTATAAGAAATTCGCATATGTCACTCATACCCAATAACAAGAAGAAGAAGGACGGCAAGCTGGCCGGCAATCAAAAAGGTAATAATCCCAGTTTCCCGGCTCCAAAGGGAAAGACCAACAGCAAAGGCGTGCCCAAGAACACGCGCCTTACGGGCGGTTCGCAGCGGGGATCTTGAGAGCTGCAAGCTGCATGCTTTTCGGTACCTTTGTCCCATGCGCGATTATCTCATTGAACTGAATGAACCTCAACGGGAGGCGGTAATTCATAAGGACGGGCCCATCATGATCGTAGCGGGCGCCGGCAGCGGAAAGACCAAGGTGCTCACCACACGGATCGCGCACCTGATGGCGCAGGGGGTCGATTCATTCAATATACTTGCCCTGACCTTTACCAACAAGGCGGCCAAGGAGATGAAAGAGCGGGTGGAGCGGACCCTGGGAAATACCGACGCCCGCAATCTGTATATCGGCACCTTCCACAGTGTTTTCGCGCGGATCCTGCGCGGAGAGGCGCCCCGACTGGGCTATCCCTCCAATTTCACCATCTATGACACGGACGATTCCCGAAGCGTACTGAAGACGGTCATCAATGAACTGAACCTGGACGACAAGCATTACAAACCCAATATCGTACACAATCGCATCTCGCAGGCCAAGAACAGCCTGGTCGGGCCCGCAGAATATGCCACCGACTATGCTATTCAACAGGAGGATATGCGCAGCAACCGACCGGCCATCGCCCAGATCTATGCCGCCTATGCAGCCCGGTGCTTCAAGAACGGGGCCATGGACTTCGACGACCTGCTGTTCAAAATGTATGAGCTGCTGAAGCAATTTCCGGAGAGCCTCCATAAATTCCAGCATAAGTTCAAATATATCCTGATCGACGAATACCAGGATACCAATCCCGCGCAGTACGAGATCATCAAGCTATTGGGAGCAGCTCATGAGAATGTCTGTGTGGTAGGGGATGACGCGCAGAGCATCTACAGTTTCCGCGGCGCGACGATCGAGAACATTCTCCAGTTCCAGAAAGATTACGATGACGTAAAAGTGGTCAAGCTGGAGCAGAACTACCGGAGCACGCAGAGCATCCTGCTGGCGGCCAATGAGGTCATCAAAAACAACCGGGGGCAGATCCCCAAGAACCTCTGGACGGAGAACGCCGCCGGAGAAAAGATACGTCTGGTGCGAACCATGACGGACAACGACGAAGGCAAATTTGTGGCCGATACGATCCAGGAGCAAAAACTCCGCAATCATTATTATAACCGTGATTTCGCCATTCTATACCGGACCAATTCGCAGAGCCGCGCCTTTGAGGAAAGCCTTCGACGCATGGCGATCCCCTATACCATGTATGGGGGCGTCAGCTTTTACCAGCGCAAGGAGATCAAGGACCTGCTGGCCTATCTGCGGATCATCGTCAACCCGCGGGACGAAGAATCCCTCAAGCGGATCATCAACTATCCCACCCGGGGGATCGGCAAGACCTCCATCGACAAGGCCATCCTGACGGCCAATGAGCGGAATATCCCGCTCTGGGAGGTGTTGGAAAGAGCGCGCGAGTTTGGGTACAAGGCAGGCACCCTCGAGGCCATTGAAAATTTCGTGCTGATGATCCGGAGCTTCTCCAGCATGTTGGCGACGAAGAATGCGTATGAGGTCGCGGTGCATGTCGGTAAGCAAACCAATCTGGTCAGGGAACTTTTTTCCGACAAGACGACGGAAGGCCTGGCGCGGTATGAAAATATCCAGGAGCTGTTAAACTCGATCAAGGAATTTACGGAACGGCCCGACGAGGATGGGGTATTGGATACGGAGACCAAGGGAATGGGCAATTACCTGCAGCAGATCAGCCTGCTAACGGATGCCGATGAAAAGGATCCCAATGCCGATACCGTGAAGCTGATGACCATTCATGCCGCCAAGGGGCTCGAATTCTCCTGCGTATTCGCAGCCGGGCTGGAAGAAATGCTATTCCCTAATGCGATGGCCATCAATACGCGGGAGGAACTGGAGGAAGAAAGAAGACTATTCTACGTGGTGATCACCCGGGCCAAGCAGCGGCTTTGGGTCACCTATTCCAACACGCGCTATCGCTTTGGCAGCCTGGTGCAGAATGAGCCCAGCCGCTTCATCGAAGAGATCCCCGAAACCTATCTCGATCGCAGCTTCGCCGGCGGCGGCGCGCGTAACCAGGGCGGCCTTGGCTTTGGGAATGGCCCGGCCTCGGCATATGACCGCATGCATGGGGGAGGGTTCGGCAGTTCGGCGGGCGCCGAGAGAAGATATGGACCTCCGCCGGCCAAGGCCGATCAGCGTCCCTCTTATGTTCCGCCAAAGCCCGCCATTCGGATGATCGAGCATCAGCCTTCGCCTGACTTTCTGCCGAGCGATACCTCGAACCTTCAGGTGGGCCAGAAGGTCGAGCACCAAAAATTCGGCTTCGGGGAAGTGACGGCGATGGAAGGGTCGGCGCATAATCCGGTTGCCACGGTCAAGTTCCAATACAATGGAGAAAAGAAGATCATGCTGAACTATGCCAAATTGAGGATCGTGGAATAGCTCAGCCGTCAAAAAATACTCTCCCTCGTGGAATCGATCCCTCTTTGGGAAACGACGCGCCCGCATCCCGGACCGATTCCGAAAAATACCCGGAAACCCTTGCCGGGCGCAAGTTCCGATTATTGGTTCTACCAAAAGATTCCTATCTTTTCGGCATGCCCGAACCCTGCAGGATACTTCCGAAAGGCTTGTATTTTGTAACCCTGTCCGTAGTCGGCGGAATTGATATATTCACGCGCTATGAATATTGTGAGCTGGTAGTCGATAACCTCAACTACTGCATTGATCACAAGCGTCTACAGGTGTACGAATACGCCATCCTTCCCAATCAATTGAACCTGATTGCCGGAACCGAAATAGGCAACCTATCCAAGATATTAAGAGATTTCAAGAGCAGTTCGGCCAAGCAGATCCTGCGTGCCATTGCCGAGCACCGGGAGGATAGCCGGAAAGAGTGGCTGATGCGACTGTTCCAGTTCTTTGCCGACCGCTATCAGCATAATTCCGAGCATCATTTCTGGCAGTTCGGTAATCAGCCCGTGGACCTGGATAAGCTGGCCAGGGTAGGCAAAAGGATCCCTTCCGCCCTGGACCACCTTCAAAACGCCCGGCTGATCGACGGACCCATCCATTACCGGTATTGCAGCGCCTACCCCGGGCAGCGCGTCCGGCTTGCCCCCCTGGTGACCGAGGAACAAGGAAATTATAACAACATGGCGTCGGAATAGGCCCGGATTTTGTATTTTTAGATACTACCCTTCCCCGTACCGAGGCCCCAATCCTTATTTTTTGTCATTCAAAATGAGTGTACATGATGCCAGATCAGAAACCTATCCCCGGCGACGCCTGTCATTTTCTTACCCTAAATGTGGTCGACCGGATAGATGTATTTACCCGTCCTGCCTACAAGCAGGTGATCACCAGGGCAATCAATCACTTTATCGAGATGCATGGGGTATCTGTATATGCCTGGTGCCTTATGAGCAGCCATCTGCACCTGCTGATCAAAACGAAGGAAGGGTATGGCCCGGCGTGGTTCGAAAGGGACTTCAAGAAATTCACCACACCGGAGGTGCTGAAGGCTATCCAGACGGAGGGTGACTTGCGGCGGGAGTGGATGCTGCAGCGATTCGAAGAATTCAGCAAATCCCTGAAGAAGATCGAGAAATATCACCTGTGGCAGACTTGCAACAGCCCTTTGCATATCGATTGTCAGCAACCGAAGCTCCTGTTTGACAAGATCGAAGAGATCCATGAGAACCCGGTTCGCCATGGGATCGTGGATGTGCCCGAGAATTATATTTACAGTTCGGCCAGGGACTATGCCGGCCTCAGGGGTCCGGTGAACGTGGCGGTACTGACGCCGGGTTCCGGAAAAAGCCGGTTCAAACGAATCTCTTCGAATTGAGGCCTCGGTCTTTATTTGACGGCCTTCTTCAATGCCGCCACCGTAGCGGCTTCGCTGCCCACGAAGGCTTTTCCGCGAACCAGGGCGACCGGCCGTTTCAGGAACGTATATTCTTCCAGGATCAGGCGGCGATAATCTTCTTCCGTCAGCTGTTTGTCTTTTAGCCCCATTTCCTTGTACTTGAGCGCACGGCGACTGAACAGGGACTCATAACTGCCCGTCAGGTTCTTCAGCGCATCCAATTGTTCGGGGCTGATCTTCTCCGTTTTTATGTCCTGCAGGAGAAAACCTTTTTTCTTTGCCTGTATCTCTTTGAGGATCCTGTTGCAGGTATCGCAGGTCGGGAGGCAATATATTTTATTCATTGGATCATTCATCGGGCGAAGGTAATATTTTAGGCATCGCACCGACTAATTCTACGGGACACAGCGTAGTTTAGTCCTATTAAAACCGCCCCATTGCAGGAACAAGCCGGACATGCCGAATTTGTCAACCTGGTGCAGGAGCATCGTGCCCTGCTTTTCAAGGTATGCAATCTATACGGCCGTTCGGAAGCGGACCGGCAGGATCTGTTCCAGGAGATCGTCGTGCAGCTGTGGAGATCCTATCCCCGGTTCCGGAACGAGGCCAGGTTCAGCACCTGGCTTTATCGAATCGCCCTGAATACGGCGATCTCCGATCTGCGCAAGCAGAAGAAAACGTTCCTTTCCGTCGATCCGGGAGAGCTGCCCGCGGGAATCGAGGACCTGCATGATGGCCCCGGGCAGGAGGAACAGCGGCAACAGCTTTACGCCGCGATCGACCGGCTGACAGAATTGGAAAAGGCCATTGTCATGCTTTACCTCGAAGACAAAAGTTATGAGGAGATGGAAGAGATCTTCGGCATCCGACAGAATAACCTGCGTGTGAAGATGAGCCGGATCAAGGAAAAATTACGAAAACTCACCAAGGACAGCGAGGAGGCAAACTATGGAACTGGAAGAACTTAAACAACTATGGCGGACCATCGAAGTCCGGCCCGCTCCGTCGGAAGAACGGGAGCGGATCAACGCCTTGCTGGGCAGGAGATCCGGAAGCCTGGTGACCAGGATGAGAAGGAACCTGCTGGGCGAGCTCATCCTCGTGATCAGCACCTATGTGCCGGCGATCCTGTACTATGTTTTCGCATTTGGCGGCCGGCTGGCGGAGATCGCCTGGCCCTTGTCGCTGCTGCTGATCCTGTTCGCCGGCTATTATTACCGGAAGGACAGACTGCTGCGGGGCATGTCCTGCCCGGGCTGCCGGATGAGGGCGAACCTGGAAAGACAGATCGGGAGCCTGCAGAAATATGTCCGGTTCTATACCGTGATGGGTACGATCATGGTGCCCGTCATGGCCGTTTTTTCGCTGTGTCTCATTTATTATCACGCTCCGCTCGCTCCGGGATGGAAGACCCTGGGAGCATGGGCCATCGTGCTTGCCCTCCTTACGGCCGGAAGCTATTATTTGAATACCCGGCATGTGCGGAAGGCCTACGGCCGGCATATCCGGAAAATGGAAGAGTTGCTGCGGGAGATGGACGACGTCGGCGAAGGCAGAATCTCTTAAATGCCGTAAATTATCGCCAAAAAGCCATGCGCAGACCTACCTTTCTCTCCAGCTTACTGACCTTTGTTCTTTGCATTCCGGTTCTCTCCGTTGCAGCGCAATCCGCTGAATCAAGGGACGAGGCGGCCATCCGGCAGGAGATGGCGGACCAGGCGGCGGCCTGGAACCGGGGCAGCCTCGATGAGGTTATGAAAACCTATTGGAACAGCGATTCCCTGATGTTCATCGGCCAATCCGGGATCACCTATGGATATGGGCCTACGCTTGCCCATTACAAGGCCACGTACAGCGATGCAGACAAAATGGGGAAACTCTTCTTTTCGCTGCTGGAGGTAAAGAGACTATCCGGCACCCATTACTTCGTGGTCGGGAAATGGCTTTTGAAGAGGAAGGCAGGAGATATTGCCGGCATCTTCAGCCTGCTATTCCGGAAGATCGGCGGAAAATGGCTGATCGTGGCGGACCACACGAGTTGAAGGGCCGGGCTTTCCCACGCGCGGCGGGATCACTGCATTTGGGCGTCCTGGCCGATCAGCATGTGGCGGAAGGCGGTGGAATCGCCATTGAAGACGTCGAAATCGACGTGGGTATCGATGCCATTGACCCTTCCCGCCTCGCTATGTTGCCAGAAGGTCCAGTCGCGGTAGATCTGCGGTCTTTCTTTTTGCAGGTAATGCGCCACCCAGAGCGGATAACTGTCGAACTCATCCCTCAGGAACTGCTTGTAGAAATCCACGTTGGTATAGATGATCGGAAGCGTGTGATAGTATTCCTGCACCGTCTGCAGCCATTCCTTTGCCCGTTGGCGCATCAGGTAGCCGGGAACGCCGTAGGTTTGTTCGATATCCAGTACAGGCGGCAGGTCCCCCGGGAGCAGCTCGACCGAATGGATAAAATTTTCGGCCTGGGCCTTTCCGCTCCTGGTCGCCAGGAAATAATGATAGGCTCCCCTGGGCAGTCCTGCCGCTTTGATCTTTTTCCAGTTGCGGCGGAAATAGCTGTCCTCGTCTTCCAGACCTTCGGTGGCCTTGATGAAGGCAAACCCGATCTGCACCTTTTCCACCTTCATGTCCCTGACCGACTCCCAGTCGATAATATCCTGGTACCTGGAGACGTCGATCCCGTGTATGGCGTAGTTCACGGGAATTTCCGTGCCGAATTGCTGATAACGAATGAAATGCGCCCTTCGCTCCATCCACCATTCCGTGCCCCAGAGAGCGAGCATGATCACTACGGCGCCGCCCAGAGAGAATATGACGATCTTCCAGCCTGATTTTTTTCTTTTCTTATTTGCCATATCGAGGGACAGCCCGGCAGCCCGCTGCAAATATATACTTGATAAAGGTTAATTTCGTGCCTGCGATGCCCGAGTTTTCCTGGAACGATACGATCAACCTCTTATCCAAGCTGACGATGCGGCGCTTGTGGAATGGCGGCAAAGTATTGGGCAGCTATTACCTGAGCAAGTGGACCAAGCGGGCCGTGCAGTGGGGATATCCGGTCTCGATCTCGTTTGAACCGACGACCTCATGCAACCTCCGTTGCCCGGAATGCCCGAGCGGGCTGAGATCCTTCACCCGACCCACGGGCATGCTTGAAAAGGATCTCTTCCGGGATACGATCGACCAACTATCCAGGGAACTGCTGTACCTGATCTTTTATTTCCAGGGAGAGCCGTACCTGAACCCGAAATTCCTGGACATGGTCTCTTATGCCTCATCCAAGGGCCTCTATACCGCGACGTCCACCAATGCGCATTATCTGAACGATCAAAACGCGAAGCGTACGGTAGAAAGCGGCCTCGACCGGCTCATCATCTCCATTGACGGAACGACCCAGGAAGTGTATGAGCAATACCGGGTGGGGGGCCGCCTGGAAAAGGTGCTGGAGGGAGCCCGCCATATCGTCAAGTGGAAGAAGGAGCTGAAGAGTAAAACTCCCTTCGTCTTCTTTCAGTTCCTTGTGGTCAGGCCCAATGAACATCAGTTGGAGGAGGTACGCCGGCTGGCCGCGGAAGTGGGGGTGGACCAGGTACGTTTCAAGACGGCGCAGGTTTATGATTATCAACAGGACCCGAATGGTCTGATCCCCCGCAATGAAAAATATAGCCGGTACACGAAGTCCCCGGATGGCGGCCATACCCTTAACAACAAGCTCGATAATCATTGCTGGCGGCTCTGGCATGCTACGGTGATCACCTGGGATGGACTGGTGGTACCCTGTTGTTTCGATAAGGACGCGCAGCACCGGCTGGGCGACCTGAAAGGCCAGCCCTTCAAGGAGATCTGGCACAATCAGCAATATGTTAATTTTCGGCGGCAGATCTTACAGAGCCGTAAGAATATCGATATTTGCGCGAATTGCAGCGAAGGAACAAAAGTATGGGGGGATTGATGCCGTTACCGCAAAGCATACTGACGAGACTGCAATATCAGCATGAGACCGTGGAAATCCTGATCGACGGGATGAGCGAGGAGCTTTTGAAGAAAAAGGTACATCCCGGTAAGTGGAGCCCCTTTGAAAATATTGCCCATTTAGCTGCCTACCAACCTGTATTCGCAAACCGGATCGACCGGATCGGCGCGGAAACGGACCCTGATTTTGAACGTTATATTGCCGAAAGGGATCCGTTATTTCCTGCCTATCTCGGGCAGTCGCTGGCCAGGCTGACCGCCACGATCAAGGCGGATCGTGCGTCCATTATCGTGAAAATAAAGGGATTGCAAGACGATGACCTGCAACGGGCCGGCCTTCATCCCCGGTATGGCCGAATGACCCTGGCCCAATGGACGGAATTCTTCCTGTTGCATGAAGCGCATCACCTTTTTACCCTGTTCATGCTGGTTCGGGACCCGCAATTCCTGCCCCGGTAAGTCAGGAAAGGACCAAAAAAGACGGGACGATTTATTTATGTACTTTTATAGATATTAATATTACTACGACTTGTCAATGACACTTGAAAAAGATATTAACCAGACGAAGTTCCGAAATGAACATCAGAAGGCGACTGTCAATATCATTTACACCAATAACTGGATCATGGAGAGGATCTCGAAAATATTCGATGCCGCCGGGATCACTTCCCAGCAGTATAATATCCTTCGTATCCTTCGTGGGGCGGGTAAGCCCCTGTCCACTTCCCAGATCCGGCAGCGGATGTTGGACAAGATGAGTGATTCCAGCCGGATCGTAGACCGGCTGGTATTGAAAGGCATGGTGAAGAAGAATGATTGCAAGAGCGACAAGCGCCTGGTGGATATTGTCATTACCTCCAAGGGCCTGAAGCTGCTTGAAAAGATCGACGCCTATAATGGCCGGGTCGACAGCATCATGATGAACCTTTCGGAAACGGAGGCGAAGGCCCTGAATAAATTACTGGACAAGATACGCGACCCAGATCTGTTCTGACCCGGTCGGCAGATGGGTTCCCACTAAAGGATAGGAAGTAATACTATGAACGTGAAGAACGGAGCGCTTGCCGCTTTTTTGACGCTGTTGGTTTGGAGCAAGGCCGATTCCCAGCCGAAATATGAATTCAGGGCGGTATGGGTAGCTTCGGTAGAGAATATCGACTGGCCTTCCCGAAAGGGGCTGTCCGTCGACAGCCAACGGACCGAGTTCGTGAAGCTCCTCGACATGCACCGTCGCAATGGCATCAATGCGGTGGTGGTGCAGGTCCGGCCCGCGGCCGACGCGTTATATCCCTCTCCATTCGAGCCATGGAGCGAATGGCTTACCGGTCGGCAGGGGATGGCGCCCTCCCCTTACTATGATCCCCTGCAATTCATGATCGAGGAGACGCACAAGCGGGGTATGGAATTCCATGCCTGGTGCAATCCGTATCGCGCCGTTTACAGCATCGCGAAATCATCGGTTGCGCCCTCGCATATCACCAGAATGCATCCTGATTGGTTCGTCTCCTTCGGGGGAACGCTGTATTTCGATCCCGGCAACAAGGAGGTGCAGCAATATGTGGTCAGCGTGATGCGGGATATTGTGAAACGCTACCCGATAGATGGATTGCATATGGATGATTATTTCTATCCGTATGATATCGTCGAAGGGGATCCCGCGCGTGATTTCCCGGACCGGCGGAGTTTCGAGCAATATGGGAACGGCATGACGATCGGGGACTGGCGAAGGAGCAACGTGGATTCGGTCATACTAGCCTTGAGCAAAATGGTGAAGGAGGAGCGGCCGTCCTGCAAGTTCGGCATCAGTCCATTTGCCATCTGGCGTAACAAGAGCAAGGATCCGGACGGCAGCGATACCCGAGGCGGGCAGACGGACTTCGATAATCTGTATGCCGACGTGCTTTTATGGTTGAAGAATGGTTGGATCGATTATGTGGCTCCGCAGATCTACTTCGAGTTCAGTCATAGCCATGCTCCGTATGGCGTACTGCTGGACTGGTGGAGCACCCATTGCTATGGCAGGCAGTGTTATATCGGATTGGGCGTATACCGGGCGGGATCGAACCCTGCCTGGCGCGAACGAACTCAACTGACCAGGCAGATCCAGGCCTTGCGCAACTATGCCGACGTGCAGGGGGAAGTCTTTTTCAGCAGCAAATCATTTGAAAAGAATCCCAATGGCTGGGATGACAGCCTCCGGCTGAATTATTTCCGATATCCCGCCCTCATACCGCCGATGCCCTGGATCGATTCCACGAGGCCGCAGGAACCGGTCGCGAGGCGCGAATACAAAAAGAAGGATTCCATCCTGGTAGAATGGCTGTCTCCCGGCTCGGCCAGCGACAGCCTGAGAGGCTTTGCCATTTACCGGTCGCCGGTACCGAAGCCCGACTTCGATTCCCTGCGCGTCTTCCAGTTCATCCCGTATGACCCGGCGGCGAGTTGGGTGATGCGATCGGCGACGGGCCGTCCGGAGAAGGGCGTCTATTATTTTGTCACGGCGGTGAGCCGGACCAATATGGAAAGTCTGCCGGTGTCTCTCTTCGGCGCAGATGCGTCGCCTTGATCTTTTTTCTAACTTTGAGGTAAATCAAACGGTCATGCCTGGATTTGAATTATTCGGCGCGCAGGAGCGCAAGGAGGTCAATGAGGTCCTTGGAACGGGGATCCTGATGCGATATGGATTCGAAGGCGCCCGGAAGGGGATCTGGAAATCCAGGGAACTGGAGGCGGAACTTTGCCGGCAGCTGGGCTGCAAATATGCTCAGCTGGTGTCCAGTGGTACCACCGCGCTGACGACAGCCCTCGCCGTACTGGGTATCGGCGCCGGGGACGAAGTGATCATGCCGGTATTTACGTTTGTCGCCAGTTTCGAAGCGGTGCTCAGCGTGGGGGCAATTCCTGTCCTTGCCGATGTAGATGAGTCGCTGACCTTGTCGCCCGAGGCGGTCCGTCAGGCGCTCACGCCGCGCACGAAATGCGTCATGCCGGTGCATATGTGCGGCAGCATGGCCGACCTCGACCCGTTGATGGAGATCTGCCGGGAACATGGGCTGATCCTGCTGGAAGACGCCTGCCAAAGCATTGGCGCGAGCTATAAGGGGCGGGCGCTGGGCACGATCGGCGATGCGGGCACGCTCTCATTCGACTTCGTAAAAACCATCACCTGCGCCGAAGGCGGCGCCGTGCTGACCAATGATCCCACGCTCTTCGAGAAGGCCGATGGGTATTCGGATCATGGCCATGATCATAAGGGCGTGGACCGCGGCGCGGACCTGCATCCCTTCCTCGGCACTAATTTCCGGATCTCCGAGTTGCATGCCGCCGTCGGCTTGGCGCAGATCCGCCGGCTGAATGAATTTCTGGGCATCCAGAGAAAGAATTTTGCGTTGGTGAAGGAGGCCCTTTCAGGCGTGCCGGAGATTAGCGTCCGTGCGATACCCGACCCGGCCGGAGACAGTTGCACCTTCCTGAGCTGGTTCCTGCCTTCGGAAGAATTGATGAGGGCCGCGGTGGCCGAGCTGAAGGAACAGGGCATTGCCGGCGGCAACATGTACTGGTACGAGCACAACTGGCATTATATCCGCAAATGGGATCATTTGCGCGGATCGTCCACGCTGAATACGTTGAATGAAGGGCAGCAACTGGGACTTCGCGACCTGGCCGATACGAGTTATCCGCTGAGCGATGCCATCATGGGCAGGTGTCTGTCGACGCAGATCAGTCTCCTTTGGACGGAGGCACAGGCCAGGGAGAAAGGCGAGAAGATCGCCGCGGCGGTGAAAAAAGTGCTGAGCCGGTCGTTGGTGAAATAAGCCGGGCAACGCGCGGCAGAGGTCAATCTTTCCCTTCGAGGCGGTTGCATTGCTCCAGCGAACCCAGGCGGATACGCAGGGGGATGCCCGTCGCTTTTTCGAATTTCCACTCTTTTTGGCAGAAGAACCCAAGGTGGCTGGCGTAATGGTCGGCGGCCAGGGATAGCGCGCGGGATCCCCTCAAGAGGCCGGACCCCTCCGCGGGCCTGCCCAACGGAGGCAGAAGCTTACCCATTGCCGGCCATGCCGGGGATGCGACCGGAAGCAGGACCAGGTGGTCCGGTAATCGAGGCCGACCGCTCTGGGCCTTGACGCTCACGGCAAAAACGAGAGCGAGAAGAACAACAACAAAACTTTTTTTTCGTTGCAACCGCGATAACCTCCTTTTTATGTAATTTACGGCCTGATTTTTGTGGCAACCGCGACCCTTTCCTTAAAACAGGAAAAAGCGGTTCTAAACCCCTGAAAAAATTCATGTCGTTAAGCCAGTCATTACAGCAAAAGTTACTACAAAAACTGTCGCCGCAGCAAATTCAGCTGATGAAATTGTTGCAGGTGCCTACAGCCAACCTGGAGGAAAGGATCAAGGAAGAGCTGGAGGAGAACCCCGCGCTGGAAGTAACGGAAGAGGATCACGAAGACGGCCTGACAGACGACAGCAAAGATGAGTTCGAGTCCACGGAGGAGCGTGAGGAGAAGGATGGGAGCGAAGAGGAATACGAGAACATCGACATCAGCGAGTACGTCAATGAGTATGACGACGACGTGGCGGACTATAAGCTGCGCGACGATAACTACCCGGACTCCGATGAGGAGCGGGTCATGCCCTATCGCGTGGAGACCTCGTTTCATGAACTGCTCCTGGACCAATTGGGGATGCTGGTGATGGACGAGCGCACCCGCAAGATTGCCGAGCAGGTCATCGGAAGTATCGACGATGACGGGTATCTGCGCCGTGAGACGGCTTCCATTGCGGATGACCTGGCTTTCCGCCAGAATATCGAGACGACGGAACAGGAGATCAACGACCTGATCAAGAAGATACAGCAGTTCGATCCACCGGGCGTGGCCTCGAGGAACCTGCAGGAATGCCTGCTCAACCAGCTGAACCGCAAGAAGGGCGATGGGAAGAGCGTGGAACTGGCCATCGACGTACTGAGCTATTATTTCGACGAATTTACCAAGAAGCATTACGACAAGATCCAGCGGGGCCTGAACATCACCGACGAGCAGCTCAAGGACGTCATCAACCAGATCGTGAAGCTGAACCCGAAGCCGGGGGGCGATATCAGCGAAGTGAACAAGGCGGAATCCTATGTGATCCCCGATTTTTTCATCAGCAATAGCGGCGGCAAGCTGGAACTGTCCCTGAACTCCAAGAATGCCCCGGACCTGCGCATCAGCGAAGGGTATAAGGAAATGCTGAAGGAATACGACCGGGGCAGCAAGAAGGACAAGCGGCAGAAGGAAGCCGTACTGTTCATCAAGCAAAAGATCGACGCCGCCAAATGGTTCATCGATGCCATCAAGCAACGGCAGCAGACCCTGTACAATACGATGCATACCATCATGGACTACCAGCATGAGTTCTTCCTCACGGGGGACGAGACGACCCTGCGACCCATGATCCTGAAAGATATCGCCGAGCGGACCAACCTCGACATATCGACGGTAAGCCGTGTCGCCAACAGTAAATTCGTGCAGACCGAATTCGGGACCTACCGGCTGAAATTCTTCTTCAGCGAATCGCTGAGTACGGACAGCGGCGAAGAGGTGTCCACGAGGGAGGTCAAGAAGATCCTGAGCGATATGATCGAAGGAGAGAGCAAGAAGAAGCCGCTCAGCGATGAGAAATTGACCGAGCTCTTGCAGGAGAAAGGGTATAATATTGCGAGACGGACGGTGGCCAAATACCGCGAACAATTGAACATCCCCGTAGCCCGACTGAGAAAGGAATTATGACTGAAATGCCTATTGCCATGCCCGGTTCACCTCCACGCCCGCGCCTCCCGGATCAGCCGCCCGCCCTGCGTGTCGCCGCGCAGGTCATCTCCTGGGTCTTCCATCCCCTGTTCGTGACCAGCTACGTCATCGCCTTCCTGATCTTTGTGCACCCTTATGTATTTGAGGGCTATGACCATCGGACCCGGGTGCAGCGCCTTTTGACCGTCGTGCTGACCGATACCCTGTTCCCTGCTTTCTCGGTCTTCCTGATCTGGAAGCTGCAGTTCATCCGGTCCATGCACCTGCGTACGGCCAGGGAACGGATCATCCCCTACATGATCACCATGATCTTTTACTGGTGGACCTGGCATGTGTATGGAAATATCGATGTTCCGCCGGTGTCGGTACATTTTCTGCTGGGCACCTTCCTCGCGGTATGCGCGGCCTGGTTTTGCAATATCTACTTCAAGATCAGCATGCACGCGATTGCGATGGGAGGCATGGTCCTGTTCATCTATTTGCTCGCCAACCTGGACAGCTACCCGTCCGGCCTGTATCTTTCCGTTGCGGTGTTGGTGGCGGGGACGGTATGCACGGCCAGGCTGATCTGCTCGGATCATACCCGCTTCGAGGTCTGGTCGGGATTATTCGTCGGGATGCTGGCGATGTGGGTGGGCTGGCAGTTTTGAGAGGGGCCGGGCGCCTGCCGGGCAAAAAGAAAAGCCCAATCATAGGGTACGAACCTAAATTGAGCTTTTTCACCTTCAAACCATCTGAAGTATTCGTCCATGCTAGCTGTTAAGTATCTTCGATCGGCTGATGTATTTTTTGGTTGGATAATAGATGAATAAGCAAGATCCGCCTTTAATGGCGTCGATGACCTCTTCGGTCTCGCCCGCCGGCACCGCCGGGCAGCCATAGCTCCTCCCCGTATAGGCATTCATTTGAAGGAAATCGGGCCCGACGTATTGCGAGCCGTGGATCACGATGGCGCGTCCCGCCGCACGGTCGTTAAACCCTCGTTCCATTCCGCAGATCTTTAGGGAAAGGCCGTTGTTCCCGTAATAGGTGTCCTCGGTGACATAGAACCCCAGGCTCGTCTTATGCGAGGAAGGGTTATTTGAGAAGCTGCGTGCGAACTCTTTGCCCGAATTCCGGCCGTGGGCCACATAGGTGTTCAGCACGACGGTCCGTTGCTCGAGGTCTACAATATACAGTCGTTTGTTCCGGGAAGACTGGCTGAGGTCGCAGATCGAAAGGATATTGGGCCTTGCCAGACGATGGTGCTCCAATAAATAATGGTACCCTTTCATGGCGTACATGAAGGCGCGCTTCGTGAGGCCCAGGTCCTTCAAATCGATCGAGTCGTATAAGCTGGAAACTTCCGCGGTGAAGGCTGCGGCTTTGCTATTAATATTGCTGTTGGCGCGGTGTATAGCGCGATGTACGGTCGTTGTCCGCCCGCCATCTCCGGCATACAGTCCAGCCACTGGCGCAGTGGTCGCCAGCGATGCACATAACATAAAGAAATACAAACTCCTGCAACGCATAATCGTGAATTTTCAGAGGTGCCCCCTATAAACGGGGCGGACTCACAAAATATTATCTTCAATTGGATTGTGCAAGAGCATTTTATGAAAACTTTTTATTGTCCGACCCGGGGGGTTTTTCGGTCGTCCGAAGAGGAGTTTGCGTTAATATATAAGTAATTGATTATAAATATATTGATATTTTAGGCCGAATTTCGGCCTTTGGCCGAGAACTCATTAGCATAAATCTTAATAAGAAGAAGAAAAAGGGAGATCAGGATGGGCCCGAAAATGAGGCCAATGAAGCCAAAAAGGCCCAGGCCGAGGATGACGCCAAATGCCGTGATCATCGGATGGACGTCGCCGATCCTCTTTTGCAACCAGAAGCGGAAGATGCTGTCGACGGTGCTGACGACACCGAAGCCATAGGCCAGCATGATGATCCCGCGCACGTTATTCCCCTCGGCAATGAGCAGGATGCCGACGGGCACGTAGGCGAGAGCGGCGCCGACGACGGGGATCATCGACGCGATGCAGGTGACGACGAACCAGAACAAGGGCTCACTGACACCCAGCATCAGGTAGCCAACCAGGGCGATGGCGCCCTGAAGCAGCGCGATCAACGGGATGCCGATGGCATTCGAGTAGACCAGGCTATTGGTTTCCTGGCGGAGCAGGAGGAGGTTCTCGTCCTTTAGCGGGAGCCATTCGTGCAGGGAGGACTCCATCTTGCGGCCCTCGATCAGCAGGAAATAGAGGATAAAGTACATGACCGCCACGGTCGTGATGGTATTGAAGGTCGCGCCGAGGACCTGCGGCAGGGTCTGTGCGCCCCAACTGGTCAGTTCGGACATGGTCTTCCCGGAACTGAGGACCATGCGGTATTTGTGTTCGAAGCGGTGGATGAACTGTTGGAGGGTATTGAGCACCTGGGTCGAATGCTGGACGGCAAAGTCGATCTTACCGTAGAGCAGGTTGATCAGCAAGGCGATAGGCAGCAGGATGACGAGGAAGCTGCCGAACATCAGCAGGCCGGCGGCCAGGCCTTTTTTCCATTTATAGCGTGCGGTCAGGATATACATCCATTTCTTGAGCAGCACGAAGAGGGTATAGGCGCCGAGGGCCGCGGGCAAAAAGGATTGCAATTGCGAGAACAGGACGATCCCCAGTCCGATGATCACCAGCAGGAGCAAGATTTGCCGGATGGCATTATTGGGTATAGCATTCATGGCCTTTCTAACGATTGGACATGCTAAAGTAATTTATATTTTTACTTTTTTCCAGCGGCCTTTCCGGAAAATCACGAAGCTGGCGATGGTAATGAGCATTTCCGCCGAAAGAATCGCGATAAATACGCCGGTCGGACCCCAGTTCAGCTTCACGGCCATGATCCAGGCCGCGGGCATCTGGAAGGCCCAATACACGACCAGGTTGAGGACCGTCGGCGTGCGGGTGTCGCCGGCGCCATTAAAGGCATTTGTCATTACCATCCCGACCCCATAGAATATATAACCCATGCTAATGATGTGCAACGCCCGAACTCCTACCGCGATGATGCCTGGATCCTTGTTTATGAAACCGACTACCGGCTCGGCCCAAACCAAGACCAGAAGGGAGACGAGGATCATGAAGACGGTATTGTAACGGGCAGCAGTCCAGACGGACTGCTCTGCCCTATCTGGTCG
This sequence comes from Bacteroidota bacterium, assembly GCA_030706735.1. Classification (GTDB taxonomy): domain Bacteria; phylum Bacteroidota; class Bacteroidia; order Chitinophagales; family Chitinophagaceae; genus Puia. Next base: position 64,690 of record JAUZNZ010000018.1, read on the forward strand.
CTTCGCGCCCAGGTTCTGTCCGACCAGGGTTGCCGCCGCATTGCTCATTCCCCAGGCGGGTAGTAGAAAGAAGAGCAGGATCCGGATGGCGACCACGTAACCGTCAACGGCTACACTTCCAAAGTTTTTGGCGATCATTCTGGTCATGACCACCCAGCTAAAGGCGCCAATCAGAAATTGGGCAGCGCCCGTCCAGGCTACTTTGATTACCGAGCCGATAAGTAACCAATCAGGAGCAAATTGGCGAAGACGAATTTGGATGACGCCTTTCCCTCCAAACAGGTAAAAAACCTGATAGCAGACTCCGACGCCTCTTCCGATCGTGGTGGCGATGGCCGCGCCTGGGAGCCCATAGAAATGGATCATGATCGGACAGAGGATGATATTGCAGCCGTTGGCGATCCATAACGCCTTCATAGCAGTGAAGGCGCTGCCGGCGCCGCGGAAGATGCCGTTGATCAGGTAAAGCAGCATGATGAAGAGCGTCGACGAGAATATGATCCGTGTAAAGGAGGAGCCGAAGTCGACCACTTCTTTCGTCCCACCCATTAGATGCAGTATGCCTCCGGCCCCAAACGCCCCGATCAAACTGAAAAGTAAAGTGAATAGCAAGGATACATTGATGGCCTGGGCCGCGGATCGGGAGGCCTTAGCCGGTTCCTTTTCCCCGACACGCCTGGCGACGAGGGCTGTTGCGGCCATGCTGAGGCCGATGGCCACCGAATAGACCACTGTGGTAGCCGACTCGGTCAGAGCAACGGTTTCCACCGCCTCTTTACCAAGCCTGCCGACAAAAAAGATGTCCACTACGGCAAAAAGCGACTCCATGCACATTTCCAGGATCATGGGTATGGACAGGAGGAGCACGGCGCGGCGAATGCTGCCCGTGGTATAATCCAGGTGCTCGCCGGCAAGCGCCTGTTTGGTCAGTGCGAAGAGGGTCCGGATACGGAGACCTGTCCGCGAAGAAGGATCAGAAGACATAAAAACCTATTGAAAAAGCGTAATAAAAATTGGTAATAGAAGAGACCAGCCGGGGCAGCATGCCCGGAGCTATTTTGGGGGGTGTCCTGCGTGAAGGGGGCAGGACGAACTTACATTTTCATAATTCCTGGCGTTGAAGGCTGCAAAAATGCGATTTTTTTTTCATTTGACGCATTATGCGGCATTATTAAAATTAATTTTGGAGTGATGAGCAGAACCCCCCTGTCCCGCATTTTCAGGAAAACCCTGAAGATCACCGGCATTGCCGTGGGTTTGTTGTTGCTGTTCATGGTGTTGTTCCCCTACATTTTTCCAGGGTTTATTTCCAAAAAGATCAGGCAATGGGCCAGGAGCAATATCCGGAGCGAGTTGAACTTTTCCTCTGCCCGTCTGTCCTTCTTCAAGCGTTTCCCTGCACTCACGCTGACCCTCTATGACTTCAGTTTAAAAGGCGCGGAGCCTTTCGGGAAGGATGCCCTGGTGGAGGCGGACGAGGTCGCGCTGGGCGTCGATCTGCGAACGGCCTTGTCCAGTGAGATCCGGATCGACAAGATCTTCCTTACCGGGGCATTCATCAATGTGCAGGTGGACTCCGCCGGTCACGCGAATTACGACGTGTATGTGAGCAAGGGGGGAAATGCGCCGTCAGTCCCGTCGGATTCGGGCAGCGCGTCGCTGAAGATCCGAAAGATCCTGATCGAAAAAAGCAACCTCGTCTACAATGACCGCTCGCTCCCGATGCGCATTAATGCGCGAGACCTGTATTATAAAGGAAACGGAGACCTCAGCAATGCCATTTTCGATCTGAACAGCCACACCGAGATCGGGTCGATGGATCTTTATTACGACCGGAAGGCCTATTTCCTGTCCAAGAAAATAAATGCCGACCTGGTCACCCGGGTCAATACCAATTCCCTTGCTCTCTTCTTCGACAAGAATGAACTGCTCATCAATCAATTGCCGGTGACCTTCAACGGCCGATTCGAGTTCCTGAAGAATGGATACGATATGGATTTCCATCTGAAGAGCCGGTCCGACCGGTCCGATCTCCGCGATATCTTTTCGGCCATGCCACCCAGCGCGCTCGACTGGCTGGACAAGACGGACGTGAGAGGGTATGGCGGTATCGAGGCGGCCCTCAAGGGTCAGTATATCGCGGGTTCGGGGAGGATGCCCGACCTCGACCTGAACATGAAGATCAGGGAAGGTTATGTAGCCAATGCCAAGGCAGGGGTCCCGTTGAAGAACCTTTACCTCGATTTTTGGACGAAGGTGCCGCAGCTCGATCCGGACAGCATGTCCGGGGGTATCGACTCGCTGTACTTCAATGTCGACAAGGATTATCTCGGGGCGGTCATGCGCTGGAAGGGGTTTCATCAGCCCTATATTTTCGCGAAGATCAATTCGGAGATGGACCTGCAGAACCTGGGGAAGGCGATCGGCCTGGAGCCCTTCGAACTCCGGGGGAAATATGCCCTGCACCTGGAGGCGGACGGCAACTACCGGACCCGGCCCGAGCCTAGCCACAGCCTGCGAAAGAAGAGACCGGAGACGGTGGTGAGCAGCATACCCTCCTTCCAATTAACCTCCTCGCTGCGTGACGGATATTTCCAATATGCTTCGCGGCCGGCGGCCATCCGGGATATCCATTTCAACCTGGACGCCTCCTGCCCTGATCAGGATTACCGGCATGCGGCGGTATCCGTGGAAGATCTGAATGCCCGGGTGTTGAACAACTTCATAAAAGGCCGAATAAAACTCGGGCGTCCCGGCGACTTCCATATCGAGGCAGGCCTGGAAAGCGTTTTTCATCTGGCGGATCTGAAACAGGTCTATCCCATGGATAGCCTGGATCTGGCCGGGGACCTCAACGTACATGTGCAGACGAAAGGAGACTATCGACCCGGCGGTACTATCTTCCCGGTCACCGTCGCCAATCTCTCCCTGAATAATGGATCGATCCGGACCCGGTACTATCCCCATCCATTGGAGAACATTCAGCTAAGCGCAAAGGTCAGCAGCCGGGGAGGATCGCTCAGGGACCTGGACGTCAACCTGACGCCCGTCTCCTTCCAATTGGAAGGACAACCATTTATGGTCAGGGCGGACCTCCAGGATTTCGAAAACCTTCAATATCGCATTGTGTCGCGCGGAACCCTTGATGTCGGCAAACTCTCCAGGGTTTTCGGGGCAAGGGGCTACGACGTCCGCGGGCTGATCGAGACGCGGCTCTTTCTCCGAGGCAGGCAGAGCGATGCGGTAACGGGCCGGTATGACCAGCTATTCAATTCAGGCACCCTACACGTCAGGGACCTGCAAGTCAGCTCCGAACTCTTTCCGCAACCCTTTTTGATCCGGAACGGTCTGTTCCGCTTCGACCAGGACCGGATGTACTTTGACCGCTTTCATGCCAGCTATGGCAGGAGCGACCTCAGGTTGAACGGATGGCTCTCCAATGTGACCGCCTATATGACGGATAAACATTCGCCGCTGAAGGGCAGCTTTGATCTGAAGAGCGACTTTTTGCTTGCGGATGAATTCATGGCATTCGGGGTGCGCGACTCGACGGCCGGCGGGGGCGGTGGCGGTGGCGGAGGCGACGCGGGCACTGGCGTGCTCATTGTGCCGGACAACCTGTCGATCAGTGTCAATGCAGGGGTCAGCCGGGTTCGCTACCAGGGCATGGACCTGGAGGATTGCCAGGGGCAGATGGTCATCGACAGCGGAGCGCTTACGCTGTCCAGGACCGGGTTTACCCTGATCGGGGCGCCGGTCGTCATGGACGCCCGGTACAAAAGCCTGTCTCCCCGGCGGGCGGTGTTCGACTATCATATCAGTGCAAAGGAATTCGACGTGAAGAAGGCCTATGCCCGGGTGAAGCTATTCCATGACCTGGCGGGTTCCGCCTCGAAGGCCGAGGGGATCATTTCACTGGATTATCAGCTCGCCGGGCGACTTGACCAGAATATGCACCCGATCTATCCTTCCCTCAAAGGCGGCGGCGTACTGGCCGTGAAGAAGGTCAAAGTGAAAGGGTTGCGATTATTCGGGGCAGTGAGCAAGGAGTCGGGGAAGAATGTGAACGACCCCGATCTGTCGAAGGTCGAGATCAAGACCACGATCAATAATAATATCATCACCCTGGCGCGCACCCGGATGAAGGTCTCCGCCTTCAAGTTGCGGATGGAAGGCCAGGCAAGCTTCGACGGCAGGCTCAACCTCCGATTCCGTGTAGGCCTGCCCCCGTTCGGCGTGATCGGCATCCCGCTAACGGTCACGGGCACCCAGGAGAACCCCCGGGTAAAGGCCAGGAAGGGGAGCGATCAGGATGAATTGGAGGCGACCGAAGACAAGGATGAAGCGGGTAGTCAATAATATCTGCCGATGAGCGGGTTGTCCACGATCTTTTTCCTGAGCTCGAATGCATCGACAGGGCCTTCCTTTGCATAAACAACCTTGCCTCCCGGCTCGATCAGCATCGTATAGGGCAAAGCGCCCTGCCATTTGGGATCGACGGCCTCGATCAGTTTATATTTATTATCGACGTTGAACAGGTAATTGGCATTCGAGGCCTGCTGGGTTTTCAGGAACTGGAGCGCCTTGTCCCGTTTAGCCGGCTCGTCGGCGCTGACGCTGATAAAGGCAAAATCCCTGCGGCGGTACATGCGGTTCATCGTAATGAAGTCGGAGAATTCCGCCACGCAGGGGCCGCACCAGGTCGCCCAGACATTGACCAGGAGCAGTTTGTCGCTGTGGTTCTTCAGCAAATCCCTCAATCCGTCTTCCCCGACGGTATCTAGTTTCACGGGCTCTTTGGCCCATTCGGCCTTGGCCTGCGAGATCCAATCGCTCTTCTCCGTCCATTTGATCGAACAGCCGAATACCTTGGTCGTCGCCGTGGGTGGGTCCTTGTGCTGCAGCAAGGCCTCGATCGCATTTCTTGCGTCGAGGCTATTGGGCCTTTTGCCGGGCTTCTCGACGTCGTCGATGCGGCCGCTATAGCGGAGCTTCCGCTCCCTGTCGAAGATGAAAACGTGCGGAGTCGCAATGGGTCCATATTTGAGGGCGGTCGCTTCGGTCTCGCCGTCGTAGAGATAGGGGAAGTTAAAATGCTTTTCCGAGGCGCGCTTCTTCATCTCCTCGAAACTGTCTCCCATATCCGTATACCCCAGCTCATCCAGGCGGATCGACTTCGGGTCATTGGGCATGATGGCGACCAGGGCGACTCCCTTATCCTTATAGTCGGCGGTCAGCCGGATGATACGATCTTCATATGCCTGGGCGGTCGGGCAGTGGTTGCAGGTAAATACGATGACGAGGATGCCCGCGTCTTTGAAGGAGGCGAGCGTGTAGGTCTTTCCATCGACCCCAGGCAGCTTGAAATCGGGGGCAGCCGAGCCGATGGGCAGGGTGGGGTGTTCGCCGGAGGGCGCGACAGGGGGGATTGGGGAGACAGACGGTAGCGGCCGGAGCGATTGCGGAGGCCGGACAAGGGAAAGCGGCCGGAGGGGCAGGATCAGGACCGCGAAAAAAGGCAGGCGACGAAAAAATCCCGTGCGCATAAACAATGTTTTCCAAAAGTTACCACATTTAGGCGATCCGCGGGCCATGCTAAGTAAAAACTGTGCGCCTGAAGTGCCGGTGATGTGGTAAATTAGCCTAACCATCCAGTCAAACCTAAAAATTTCCGACATGCCATCCAGACGCACATTCATCAAGTCCAGCTCACTTTTTTCCGCCGGCATCCTGGCGGCCCCGTCCTTTTATTCCTTGTCCAGGTACAAGAAATGGGACCTGGGCGTTCAGCTCTATACGGTAAGGGACCAAATGGATAAGGATCCGTCGGGTACGCTGGCAAAGGTTGCACAGATCGGGTTCAATACCGTCGAGGGCACCTATTCGCCCGGCGGAGAAAAATTTTACGGCATGGAGGCCACCGCCTTCGCCGCCATGCTGAAACAACATGGCCTGACGATGCCCAGCGCCCATTATCGTCTTGGCGAAGAAGCGCCGGATGGAGAAATGAAAGTAAGAGGCACCCTCCTGCACGATTGGGACAAGGCCGTCGAAGACGCCCACGCGATCGGCCTTAAATATATGATTTGCGCCTGGCTGTCTCCCGCGGAGCGCGGGGGGCTCGATCATTATAAGAAACTGGCGGAGATCTTCAATAAGGCCGCTGAGAAATGCAAGGCCGCGGGCATCCAGTTCTGCCATCACAATCATGACTTCGAATTCGAACAGCAGGATGGCCACCGATATTACGATGTCATTCTCGATAATACCGATAAGAATCTGGTAAAGATGGAAATGGACCTGTACTGGGTCACTAAAGCGGGCATGGATCCTATCGCGATCATTGAAAAGCATCCGGGCAGGTTCCCACTCTGGCATCTGAAGGACATGGACAATACGCCCGAACATTCTTTCACCGAGGTCGGCCATGGCACCATCGACTTCAAGAAGATCTTTGCGCATTCCGGTCAGGCGGGGCTGAAATACTTCTATGTAGAGCAGGACAAATGTCCGGGCTCTCCTTTTGACAGTATCAGCCAGAGCATTGCCTACGTCAGGCAGAACCTGATCTAGCCCGATCCGGGCCGCCATCCGATCCCTGGGATCCGTCATCGGCCACTTGACCAAACTCAATTATTGACCCGGTCCCGAACGCTGACATCAGGGAAAACCCACCTGTGTCCTGCGAAAGGATAAAAATTGCATGGGAATTGATCAATAAGTATAACTGGTTCTGTAGAAAACTGATCTACATTTATTCAAAGCTTACGCTCATGTACATTCAACCAGTTGAGAGCCGGTTCTTTCTCCGGATGATCGCCTTATCTCTATTCCTTCCCATCCTGTCCAGCGCGCAGCCAACGATCTCCAGGGCGCAGCCAATGCAATCCGGCGCTCAGCCAGCCGTTTCCGGGACGGAGGCGATGGCCGTGCGGCAAGTCCGGCTCAGCCAATTCGACCTGCAATCGGCCGTGATCGTCGGAACAGATGGCGAAGCCCTGTCTTCCGCCAGGTATGTCTCGAAAAATTATTGGTATCCGGTGACGGTTCCCTGCACGGTGCTGAGCGGCCTGGTCGCCAACAAGGTTTATCCCGATCCCTATACCGGCATGAACAACATGCTGATCCCCGATGCTTCCGACTCATTCAACCGTCAATACCATTTGGAGCAATACAGCCATTTGCCGAATGATCCCAACCCCTGGAAGAAACCGTATTGGTACCGCACGCTGTTTACCGTTCCCGCTGCGGATAAGGGGCGTCAATTTGCGCTGATCTTCAAAGGGATCAATTACCGGGCGGAGGTTTGGGTGAATGGCCGGAAGATAGCCGACTCCTCGCAAATGGCGGGCATGTTCGCCGAATACAGCCTGAATGTCAGCAAGGCGATAACGCCGGGAGAGGACAATGCGCTGGCGGTCAAGATCTATCCCCTCGATGTACCGGGCCTCCCTGCCCACCCTCAGTTGGATGCGCTCGGAGACTTTTATGAAAATGGCGGGCCCACGGGCGACATTGGAAAAAATGTGACCATGTTGAGCTCCGTCGGCTGGGATTGGATCCCGGAGGTGAGGGACCGTAATATGGGCATCTGGCAGCCGGTGTATTTGCGGACCACGGGCCAGGTGACGATCAGCAAGCCGCAGGTCATCACCGAGTTGCCGTCGCTGCCCGACACCAATGTAGCCAAAATATCCCTGAACCTGGAGCTGACCAATCATAGCGACAGGGCTCGGGCGGGCAGGGTACGGATCACGATCAGCCCCGAAAATTTCAGCGGACCTTCGGTCAGCTTTGATCGTGACGCGCCGCTCACGGCATCCGGCACAAGGACCCTCACCTTGTCAGCCGACAATGTGAAGGAATTGCTGATGAGGCGGCCGAGGCTCTGGTGGCCGGTAGGTTACGGGAACCCCTATTTATATCGTATTCACCTGCAATACCGTGACGGGGAGGAACTCTCCGACGATGTTTCCTTTGTATTCGGCATACGCACGGTCGGCTCGAAAGCGGTGGATGACCGTGGATGGGTACGCCGCGATTTCTATGTCAACGGCAAGCGGGTACACCTCGTTGGAGGAGCCTGGGTGCCGGATATGATGCTTAACCGAGACTCCCTTCGCTATGACTATGAGCTGCACCTTTGCCGGAATGCGAATGTCAACCTGGTCCGGATCTGGGGTGGCGGCCTCGGCGAAACGGACGACTTTTATGAAATCGCCGACCGGGACGGACTGCTTGTCTGGCAGGACTTCTGGATCACCGGGGATACCAATGGGGGATTCAAGGGATCTTCCGACTGGCCGCTGGAGACGAATGTCTTCGTCAGGAATGTGATCAGCACGATCCTGCGCATCAGGAACCATCCGAGCCTGCTGGTATGGACAGGAGGCAATGAAGGACATGCCCGCGAAGAACTGTACAATGCGATGCGCGATAATGTGGCGTCACTGGACGGCACGAGACCGTTCATCCCCTGCTCGTCGGGATTTTCGAAGGCGCCGAAGAGTTGGAAAGGTTCCTGGCCCGACGATCGTCCGGCCGGCGTCTATAGCGGAGGTCCTTACTCCTGGGTCGACGACGCGCAATATTACCGACTGGTGGACGCCGGAAAGGATTGGGTATTCAAGGACGAGACCGGAATCCCTTCGCAGCCGCCCTACAATACGCTGGCGAAGATCATCCCCAACCTCGCGCCGGACAAGAACCTGCCCTATCCGCTCAACAATACCTGGGGCTATCATGACGCCTGCTCGGGCAACGGGAAATACGATACCTATTATAAGGCGATGGTGGATCGCTACGGCGCCCCTTCGGGCATGAAGGAATTTTCCGACAAGATGCAGCTGCTGAATGCGGGGGGTTACCGGAGCATCTTCGAAGCAGCGGGCCACAAGCTGAACGAGACGGGCGGCGTGATGCTATGGAAACTGAATGCCGCCTTCCCAAGCGTGGTTTGGCAGATCTATGACTGGTATCTGGAACCCAATGCGGGCTATTACTTCATGCAGCGGGCCTGCGAGCCGGTGCATGTGCAGCTTAACCTGGACGACTCAGCCGTTGCCGTGGTGAACCGCAGTTATATCCTGCAGCCGAACCTTTCGTATAGCGTCGAGATCCTGGGATTGGATGGGGTGTCAAGCTATAAGCATGAGGGAGTGGTGGCGTTGGGTGCGACGGATGTCAGGGAGGTGTTGCCCCTGGCGGCCGTTTTGCGCAAAACGGCCGGCATCACGTTCGTGATGCTCCGGCTGAAAGACGGACAGGGGCGGACGGTCTCCCACAACGTATATTGGATGGCCCCGCGTCATGACTTTAGCGGGCTTCGGCAAATGCCTCTCGCGAAGGTCGATATGAAGCTGTTGAAAACGGAGAGCAACCGAAACGAACGCACCTGGACGCTGCAACTTACCAATGTGTCCGGGCAACTTGCTTTTTTTATGAATCCTCAGGTCATCCGAAGAGGGGAGGAGCTGTTGCCCAGCTTCTGGTCGGATAATTATTTTTCGATCCCCGCACATGGGAACATAACCGTTACGGTGACTTGCCCGATGGCGGAGGTGCAGGATGGCATGGAGGCCTTGCGGCTGGAAGGCTGGAACCTGGAAAAACAGGAAATGAGCCTGAGCGGAAGCTAAAATCAAACCTTGCTTATATGAAATTTTTGTTCGCGATCATGCTGTCACTACTGGCTCTGCCGGGCCTGGCCCAGAACGGCCCGGTGGGCGTCTTTCAAAATCATGGGGATATCGGGAAGCCGAAACACGCCGGAAATACGGGCTATGACGAGGCCACCCAGACCTATCACCTGAAGGGGTCGGGGTACAATATCTGGTTCAACCGCGACGAATTTCAATATGCTTACCGGAAGATCAAGGGAGACTTTGTATTGACCGGGGACTTCGCATTCGAAGGCAATAAGGGGAATATGCACCGGAAGATCGGCTGGATGGTTCGCGAGTCCCTCGATGAGGATGCGGGCGCGACGAGCGCGGTTGCGCATGGGGACGGCCTGACGGTCATGCAATGGCGTGCTCTGCGCGGCGCCTATATGCGCGATCCGGAAGACGAGATCTTTTTTGCGAAAAAGAGTTTTCAAACGATCCAGCTGGAACGCCGGGGGCAGAAGCTTATCATGCGGGTGGCCCATCCGGGCGAACCCCTGCAGGTCGTCGGTTCGAGGGAGATCCCGAACATGAAGGACTCGGTATGGGCGGGCCTGTTCATCTGCTCGCACGATTCCGACGCCGTGGAAGAGGCGAGGGTCTGGAATGTGCGGATCGACCTGCCGGTAGCCGATAATTATGATCCGTATAAAGGAGGTCCGCTGGGCTGCCGGCTGGAAGTCATGGATGTGACCGACGGATCGAGAAAGGTGATCTATCAATCGCAGAACCGGTTCGAAGCGCCCAACTGGATGCCGGACGGGAAGAAGATCCTGTTCAACGGCGGCGGCTACCTCTATACGATACCGGTGGAAGGAGGAGAGCCGCAAAAGTTGAATTCGGGCGCGGCGATCCATAACAATAATGACCATGGCATCTCCTTCGACGGCAAGATGCTGGCCATCAGCAGTCATCGCGAGGGACAGGCCGGCGGGGGATCGACCGTGTACACGCTGCCACTGAGCGGAGGAGAACCCAGGCAGATCACGGAAGGCACGCCCTCCTATTTTCATGGCTGGGACCCCAGCGGCAAGGACATCCTCATCGTCGCCCAGCGGAATGGGAATAAGCTATACAATTTGTACAGGGTGTCGCTGAAGGACAATAAAGAAACACCTCTTACCGGGAATACCGGCTACCATGTGGACGGCCCTGAATTTTCGCCCGACGGGAAGTATATCTATTACAATGCCAGCGTGACCGGGACGATGCAGATCTGGCGCATGCGTCCGGATGGCTCGGGAAAAGAGCAGCTGACCTTCGACGAATACCATAGCTGGTTCCCGCATATTTCTCCGGACGGGAAATGGATCGTCTTCATCTCCTTCCCCATCGATATCGTTCCTCCCGATGACCACCCTTTCTGCAAGCGCGTCATGCTCAGGCTGATGCCCGTCTCCGGCGGGGCCCCGCGGGTGATTGCCTGGCTGTACGGCGGACAGGGCACCCTGAATGGACCTTGCTGGTCGCCTGACAGCAAGCATATCGCCTTTGTCAGCAACTATGGGCGGTGGGACCAGTAAATAGAGCTGCAAGCCTGGGAATGCCATGAAGTGGGTATAGGATTATTGGTCCGGATTTACCACCTTGCGGTCTATTCGCAGGCAAACACGTATATCAACCATGGTGATCCTCGCCGCGGCCTTTCTATGTCCTCCGGCTGTGCAGGCATGGGGGCAGCAGGGCAGCGACTCCGCCTTGTTGCGGGAAGTGAGGGCGGCATTCCGGACCATCTCCAGGAGTCCCGATTCCGCCCTGCTCATCGCGCAGAAAGGGCTGGCGCGGGCGCAGCAAACGGGCAACAAGCGACTTCTGGCCTATTCGTATAAGACCAGCGGCTGGGCCTGGCTGCACAGGGGCAACGGCGAAAAGGCATTTCCCGATTTGTTACAGGCGACCGAGCTGTTTCGCAACATGCATGATACGTTGGAAGAGATGTATATGTATGTCAACCTGGGAATGGCCTATTCCATGCACAGTCAATTCGCCAACGGGGCCGTCTATCTCCTGAAGGCCGACTCGCTCACCCGGATGATCAACGATCCCACCATCAAGGCGGAGGTCCAGCGGCAGATGGGCATTCTATACCGGGAGCAGGGCCAGTACAAAAAAGCCATTACCGCATTCAGAAAGAGCATGGATATGTATTGGGCTGCCAGGGATACGCTCTATTTCCTGGATGCAGCCAGCAGTCTTTCCATTGTGTATATGAATATGAAGCAGCCCGACAGCAGCCTGGCCTTATTGAATAGGAACCTGCCCCTGGTTGAGGGATTGCGCGGGTATGACTACCAGAAGGCGATGATGCAGGAACGTTTCGGTGATGCGTATTACGCGCAGGCGCGGTATGACGAGGCGATGGAAAGCTATGGAAAGGCCTACCGGATCTTCGGCGCCGAGAATAACCGGGCGGACATGGCCTATGAATCGATGAACCTGGGCAAGACCTATGCCGCACTTAAGAAATACCGTGAGGCCCAAAACTATTTGCTGATCAGTTACCGGATCAATGACAGCCTGAAGCAGACGAACTATGCCCATGATGCCGCCGAGCAACTGGCCAGCCTGTATAAAGCCACCGGCGACTGGCGCCAGGCCTACCATTGGCTTGAAAAAGAGAGCGAATTGCAGGACAGCCTCGCGCTGACCGATGAGAACGAAAAAACGGCGCAGTTGCAGGCCAAATACGAGACCGAAAAAAAGGATGAGGAAATATCCCTGCTGAAAAAGGACCAGGAGCTCAACCGCGCGATCGTGCAACGGCAGCGGGCCTTTCAGTACGGCACGATCCTGCTTGGCTTACTGCTGGCCCTGGTGGGACTGCTGGCCGTCAACCGGTACCGGGCCGTGCAGCGGGCCGCGCGGATCATCGAGATGGAGAAGATCCGGAATACCATTGCCAGGGACCTGCATGACGACATGGGCTCGGCCTTGTCCAGCATCAATATCATCAGTAAGGTGGCCCTGGAAAATGCGGAGGAAAAGCTGAAAGTAAATGAACATTTGCGCAAGATCCATGAGAACTCCGGCTTCATGCTGGAGAATATTAGCGATATCGTCTGGACGATCGACCCGGTGAATGATAACCTTGAACAAGCGCTCTTCAAGATGAAGGAATTCGCGGCCGATATCCTGGAGCCGCTGAACATTCAGTATGTATTCAACCAAACGGGGAACTTCCACGCTATCCGGCTGGGGCTGCAGACCCGTAAGAACCTCTACCTGGTCTTCAAGGAGGCGGTCAATAATGCGGCCAAATACAGCCGGTGCACCCGGATCGACATCGACGTCTCGGAGCGTGAACGCCAGATCAGCATGCAGGTCAGGGATAATGGGATCGGCTTTAAGAGAGACGGGGTTCGGAGCGGGAACGGATTGAAGAACATGGAGGAACGCGCCAGGCTCATCGGCGGTTCGTTGACCATAATGAGCGAAGAGGGAAGGGGAACCACCATTGGATTGAGGGTAAAATCACATGATTAAGGGGTTGCCAATGCGCTTTATTTAGCGGAATTTTGTGTATTGCGTCACATGCAGCCCGGCGTATTGATATATGAGGACAATAACCAGCTTCGGGACAGTATCTCGAAATTGGTCGCCTATTCGAGGGAACATCTTCTATTGGGCAGCTTCCCGAATGCCCTGCATGTGGAAAAACAAGTCAAGACCCTCAAGCCCGACATCATCCTGATGGACATCGACATGCCGGGAGGCATCAACGGCATCGAGGCGGTTAAGAAGATACGGACCTTCAACCAGGAGGTACACATCATCATGCTGACCGTATTCGATGACAATACCAATGTTTTGGATGCCGTATTCGCCGGGGCATCGGGCTACCTTTTGAAGAAGCATCTTTCGGACCGCCTGCTCGAAGCCATGCAGGAGATATTGGCCGGTGGCGCCCCGATGAGCCCCAGCGTGGCCCGGATGGTGATCAACAGCATGCATAAATATCCTTCCGCGGGCTCGAATATCTATCAGCTCACCCCGCGCGAGACGGAGATCCTGACGGCGCTGTCGCAAGGCAGCAGCTATAAGATCATCGCCGCGCAAAGCTTTATTTCCGTGGACACCGTACGTAGCCACGTCAAGAACATCTACCAGAAGATGCAGGTGCATTCCCAATTGGAGGCCATTGCCCGTGCGCGGGATGCAGGAATTGTGTAAATTCACATTCAAGCAAAAAATCGCGGCCAATGGATGACAAAAATACATACGATGCCATCGTCGTCGGCTCCGGCATTACGGGAGGCTGGGCGGCAAAGGAACTGACCGAATCGGGTCTGAAGACCCTGGTCCTGGAACGGGGCCGGAATGTCGTTCATGGCAAGGATTATCCGACTGCGAATCTGGCGCCCTGGGAGTTGCCGCACGGAAATGAATTTACACTCAAAGAACAGGAAGAGTATGCGATCCAGAAGCACCTGTGGATCGTCAAGCCCGATACCAAACACTTTTTTGTCAAGGATACCGACTTCCCCTATGAACAGGTCAAGCCCTTTCATTGGTTTCGCGGGTACCAGGTCGGCGGAAAGTCGCTGATGTGGTCGAGGCACACGTTCCGGTGGAGCGACCTCGATTTTGAAGCCAACGCCAGGGAAGGGATCGGGATCGACTGGCCGATCCGTTACCGGGATATCGAACCCTGGTATGACTATGTGGAACGTTTTATTGGAGTAAGCGGCCAGAATGAAGGACTGTCACAGCTTCCAGACCAGCAGTTGCTGCCGCCCCATGAGATGAACTGCCTGGAACGCACGGTAAAGGAACGATTATCGAAGGCATACAATGACCGGGTAATGATCGTGCCGAGGATCGCGGTGCTGACGCAACCTCATAATGGCCGCGGCGCATGTCAGTCCAGGAACCTTTGCGCCAGGGGATGCCCATTTGGCGCCTATTTCAGCAGCAACTCCTCCACCTTGCCGGCGGCGACACGCACGGGCAACCTGACCTTGCGACCCTTCTCCATCGTACACAGCCTGATCTATGACGAAAAGAAGAACCGGGCAATCGGCGTGCAGGTCATCGACGCGGAGACCAGGGAAATGCATGAATACCGCGCCCGCGTGATCTTTTTGAATGGGTCGACCCTCAATTCGACGTTGATCCTGATGAACTCGGTTTCCTCGCGCTTTCCTCATGGATTTGCCAATACCAGCGGCGTGCTGGGTCGTTACCTGATGGATCACCAGACGGCGGGAGCGGCCTACGGGATCTGGGAAGGCGACGAGAATAAATATTATGCAGGGCGGAAGCCAAATGGGATGTACATCCCGCGGTTCCGGAACGTACATACGAAACACCCCGACTTCCTGCGCGGGTATGCCTATGAATGCTATTCCGGCCGTGATGACTGGTCGAGAGGGAAAGAGCTGCCGGGCATTGGCGCGGACTATAAAAAGGAGATGACGGAGCCGGGACGATGGCATATGTATATGGAAGGGTATGGAGAATGTCTTCCCTATGAATCCAATGGGGTGACCCTCGATCCGGAAAAAAAGGATCCCTGGGGGATGCCGATCCTCAAGGTCGATATGCAATTCAGGGAGAATGAGATGAAGATGAAAGCGGACATGCAGGCCGCCTCACTCGAGATGATGGAGAAGAGCGGGTTCAAGGAGGTCAATGTGGTTCCCCTGCACGCGCCGCCCGGCGCCACGATCCATGAAATGGGCACGGCCAGGATGGGGAACGATCCGCGGAATTCTGTGTTGAATAAATTCAACCAGACGCATGACGTACCGAACGTGTTTGTCACCGATGGAAGTTGCATGGTCTCCACGGCCTGTCAGAATCCATCGCTTACCTATATGGCGCTCACTGCCAGAGCCTGTCATCATGCGGTGGAAGAAATGAAGAAGGGGAATATCTAGCGATCGGATCGGCGGGCGGGAGGGGTCTTCTTCCGTGGACCGGCGGGAGGAGACGGCGGGTTGAGCGAATAGGCCGTTTCCTGTTTGCCCTCCGAGAGTACGAAATAGGTTTGCACCGCACCGATATTCGGGAGCGTGGCGAGTTTGTTCATCAGGAACGTATTGTATTCATTCATATCGCGGATGGCGATCTTGAGCAGGAAGTCGAACTGACCTGTCAGATGATAGCATTCCATCACTTCGTGAAATTTGATCCCCTCTTTTTCGAAACCCCGCAATGCCGCCTGCGAGTGCTCCTTTAACTGCACGGTGGTGAAGGCGATCAGGTTCTTACCGATCAGGTCCTTGTTGAGCAGGGCGACGTAACGCTGGATGAAACCGGTCTCTTCCAACTTTTTGATGCGTTCGTAAACGGGCGTCACGGACTTGCCGAGCTTGTCGGCAATCTCTTTCGTCGTGATCCGGGCATCGTGCTGAAGAAGTTGCAGGATGCTGATATCGGTGGCGTCCAATGGCGAATGCATAAAAGGCTTTTTTTCTGAATTGGCGGCCCTAAACGGGCCGAAAGGGTTTATTTAACTGCCAATGCCATCAAAAGTAGTTTTATTTTCTAAAAAAATGAGAATCACTGGAAATTAAAACTATTATTCCAACTTTTACCGAGGATAGCCTGGCCTGTGCGCCCCTCTTTTAGTTCACTTTTAAACACCCTCGTCGAATGAATGATCGCATCATCCTGCCATTGAATGGCGTAGGCCTTGCCGACCTTGCCCTGGTCGGAGGGAAGTGTGCCTCCCTCGGCGAAATGATCCGTAACCTTTCCGGGCTTGGGGTCAATATCCCGGATGGTTTTGTGATCACGACGGATGCCTATTGGCAATTCCTGGAGCAAAGCCAGCTGACGCCTTTTATCAAGCGGGAATTGGATCAGATCGACTTTTCCCATGTCGAATCCTTGCGGCGGGTTGGCTCGAGGATCCGGCAGGCCATCAGCAATGCCCGGTTTCCCCACGAGTTGAGCCACCAGATCATTGCGGCCTATGAGGGACTTTCGCGGACCTATGACCAGGCCGCGACGGACGTCGCCGTGCGTTCTTCCGCGACGGCGGAGGACCTGCCCGATGCGAGCTTTGCCGGCCAGCAGGAGACCTACCTGAATGTGCGGGGGCCGGCGGCCCTGATCGATGCCGTGAGAAATTGCTTTGCCTCCTTGTTCACGGACCGGGCGATCAGCTACCGGCAGACCTTCGACTTCGACATCTTCCATGTAGGCCTGTCGGTATGCGTCCAAAAAATGGTGCGATCGGATCTGGCGGGCAGCGGGGTTGCTTTCTCCCTGGACACCGAATCCGGCTTCAAGGATGTCGTCATGATCAATGGCTCATATGGACTGGGCGAGATGGTCGTTCAGGGGGCGGTATCGCCCGATGAATTCCTGGTCTTCAAGCCCGCGAGAAAAAAGGGGTTTGCATCGATCATTGAAAAGAGGCTTGGCGTGAAGGACAAGCTGATGGTATATGGCGATCACAGCGACGAACGTACGCGGATCATTCCTACGGAAGAGAGCCAGCGGCATCGTTTCTGCCTGGAGGACCGGCAGATCCTGCAATTGGCAGATTGGGTGATGACCATCGAAGAATACTACTCCTCCCTGAAAAGCAAATGGTGCCCCGTTGACATTGAATGGGCCGTCGACGGACTGACCGGCGGCCTTTTTATCGTCCAGGCAAGACCGGAGACCATTCATTCGCGGAAGCGGACCCATACCATGACGGAATACCGGATCGGCGACCCGTCCACTCCCAAGCAGCTGGTCGGTAAGGGCATTGCGGTCGGCGACAAGATCGCAGGCGGCAAGGTCAATATCCTTTACTCCCTCGATAAGCGGGTCGGGGGCCATGAATTTGCCAAGGGCGAGATATTGGTCACCGATATGACCGATCCCGACTGGGAGCCGATCATGAAAATAGCGTCGGCCATTATCACCAACAAAGGCGGGCGAACCTGTCATGCCGCGATCGTGGCCCGTGAAATGGGCGTGCCCGCCATTGTCGGATGTGGCAATGCCACGGAGTTCCTGAGCGAAGGACAATGGGTCACGGCCTCCTGCGCCGAAGGGGAAGAGGGGTATATCTATGAAGGCAAGCTCGACTTTGAATGCACGGAGACGGATCTGGACGATCTGCCGACCTGCCGGACGCCCATCATGTTAAACGTGGGCTCTCCTTCTACCGCTTTCGGCTATGCGCATCTTCCCCATAGCGGCGTCGGGCTGGCGCGGGAGGAATTCATCATCAATAACTACATCAAGGCGCATCCCCTGGCGCTCCTGCAGCATAAGGAGATCAAGGATGCGTCGTTGTCGGCGGCGATCCGGCTGCTGATCCGGGGATTTGAACATGAGCAGGCCTACTTCATACACAAGCTGTCCTATGGGATCGCCAAGATAGCAGCCGCCTTTTATCCAAAGAAGGTGATCGTACGATTCTCGGATTTCAAGAGCAATGAATACCGGAACCTGCTTGGGGGGAACCACTTCGAGCCGGTGGAAGAAAACCCGATGATCGGATGGCGCGGCGCATCGAGATACTATTCCACGGCCTACAAGCCCGCCTTCGGGCTGGAATGCCAGGCCATCAGGAAGGTACGTGAGGAGATGGGCCTGGACAATGTCGTGGTGATGATCCCTTTCTGCCGGACGGTGGAGGAACTGATCAAGGTCAAGGCCGTGATGGCCGAATTCGGGCTGGTGCAAGGGGAGAATGGACTGGAGATCTTCCTGATGGCGGAGCTGCCTTCCAATATCATCCTGGCCCGGGAATTCGCGAAGCATATCGATGGATTTTCGATTGGCTCCAATGACCTGACGCAGCTTACGCTGGGGCTTGACCGTGATTCGGCCCTGGTCGCCCACTTGTACAATGAGCGCAACGAGGCGGTGAAAACCATGCTGCGGATGTTGATCCGGACGGCCAGGGAATGCGGGGTCAAGGTCGGCATCTGCGGCCAGGGACCCTCCGACTTCCCGGATTTCGCCCAATTCCTGGTCGAAGAGGGGATCGACAGCATTTCCGTGACGCCCGACTCGCTGATCAAGACTATTCGGGCGATCCATAGCATTGAGGAATAAATTGCCCACCGGCGTGGGATGCCTAGTCCCGTGGCCGGCGGTATCCGCGGCCCGGGCGCGTTGCCGGGCCCCTGGCGGAGCTTATCGGAGCCACCGGCAGTCTGGCACCATATTTCGCATGGAGGTGCTATGACGGAAAAGAGAAGTGCGACTGCACGGCGCATCCTATTATTGGTCATCGGATTACTAATTGCCGGTGTTGCCGTATGGCAATTTTATAAATACCGCATTGCCAATCGGGGCATCCACGACGCGGTTACCGGAAAATCGGGAGGTCTGTACCGCATCCATTACGATGACCTGACCTTCGATGAGCTTGGTGGTTCGGTACACATGAAGAATATCGTGATCGCTCCCGATACCGAGGTCTATCACCGGCTATTGGAGGAAAAGGCAAACCCGGCTGTCCTGCTGACGCTGCACCTGCCTGCCCTGGATATTACGGGAGTCAAGACGCCAAAGGCATTATTGACCAGGGAGCTTCAAGGCGGAAGGATCGTCATCGACAGCCCTGTTATCGAGCTGGCGGTCAACCCCGCAAGGCAGGAGGCGGATACGTCGGCTGTCTCCGATGATCCGGTCAGGGATATGGCCAGGCAGCTGCTAGGCAAGCTGGCGAAGATCAGCGTGGACAGTGTGCAGCTCAATCATGCGACCCTGTCGATCCGGGACATGCAAACAGGCGATATCGTATATCGCTTCGATAACGTGGACTTGTCGCTTTCCGAACTCCTCATCGACCCCGGGAGTCATGCAGATACCTCCCGCATCCTGTTCTCCCGCGGGTTCTCCATTGCCTGCGAGAAACTGTTGTTCCCTTCGAAAAAGAAAAAATACAAGACGGAGATCGAACAACTCCGGTATGCCAGTCTGAATAATAGCCTGGAGATCGGCCGCATGCGCGTCGAGCCGCAGTACTCCGAAGAAGAATTCGCGCGCATCTCGCGCACGCAGATAGACCGGTATGACTTTTTGCTGGAAAACATCCGGCTTTCGCATATCGACCGGAGAAGCTTTTGGAGCCGGATCATTGCGGACAGCCTGGTGGTTGGCAACAGTTCGTTCAAGGTCTATCATGACCTCTCTTATCCGCGGGACAGCGTGAGCAAGGTCGGCAAGTACCCACAGCAGCTGTTGATGAAGCTCGGCCTTCCCTTGTCGATCCGGACGGCGGTGTTTACGCATTCCTTTATCGAATACAAGGAAAAGAACCCAAAGAGCGGTCATGCGGGGAAGGTGCAATTCTTCGATGTGCGGGCGGTGATCGGCAATATCACCAATATGCCGGCGGGCATTGCCCGGAATGATCAGTGTGTGGTGTCGCTACATGCCTCCTTCCTACGGGCGGCGCCACTGAATGCCCGGCTGGTCCTCCTGCTTAAGGATGAAAAAGGAAGATTCCACGTTTCGGGGGATATGGGCTCATTGGACGTACATTCGTTGAACCCCTTGTCCGAGCCGATGGGTTTGGCGCGGATGGAAAAGGGAGAAGTGGAACATACCCATTTTGACCTGGACTGCGACGATTCGTCCGCGACCGGAAAGGTGGAGATACTCTATAAGGAACTCAGGATCTCGGTATTGAAAGCGGATAAGGAGGAGGACAAACTCGACAAAAGGGGCCTCGCGAGCCTGGCGGCCAGCGTGATGATCAAACGTTCCAACCCTGCCGGGAAAGAGCAACCGAGAATAAGCGAGGTGCACTATCCCCGGATACTCAACCGATCGATGTTCGCCCTGATCTGGAAGTCGATATTTACGGGGGTGAAGGAAACGGTGGGGATGAAATAAGACATGATGACCCGAATTTGGATAAAGGTTAAACTGTTCCTGCACCTATTGCGGGACGCCCTGCGGATCTTTCAGCAGAATGATCCCTTACGGATGGCTGCTGCCACCGCCTTTTTCGCAGGATTTGCCTTACCTCCGATCATGATCATCCTCATCGAAGTGCTTGGCCTCTTTGGGGACCCGCGGGCCATTGGCCGCGGACTTTTTGACCAGTTGGGCCATGCGATGGACCCAAATACCGTAGTTCAGATCCGGTCGATCCTGCATAATGTCCGCCAGTTATCCCTGAGCGAAGAAATGCGTGTTGGCGGGTTTGTCTTCCTGGTCTTTGTGGCGACCACCCTGTTCGAAGTGGTGAAGAGCTCCATGAACCAACTATGGCGGATCAGGCTGAAGGGGCGGCGGGCGATCCTCGACATTCTGTTGTACCGGATCAAATCGATCGGCATCATTATCCTGGCAGGACTTCTATTCCTGGTCGTGCTGCTGGGCGACACCACGGGATGGCTGTTGGGAAGAGCCCTTTATCGTGTCGTGGCCATGCTGGCGATCATTGCGTGGTTCGTGATGCTGTTAAAATACCTGGCCGACGGTCGTCCCAGCTGGAAGGTGGCTATCGGCGGCGGGGTCTTTACCGGTCTGCTCTTTGCCATCGGCGTGGTTATCCTGCGCTGGCTCCTGTCTTTCAGCAAGGCGGAAACGATCTATGGCAGTTCGACGGCGTTGACGCTGCTGTTGCTATTCGTTTTTTATTCAGCCTTCATCTTTTACTATGGAGCCTGCTTCACCCTGGCCCTGGCGGAACGGTGGAAGCTGCCGATCCGGCCGACGGCTCATGCGGCAGGGTATTCGTTGGAGAACAGCGGAGCAGTACCCTATCACCAGTCCACCTTGCCCTCCGGGGATGTAGACGGACGCCAGTCCGAATGAGGTTCAAAATAGTCCCAAAGCAGATGCGATAATCGCCGGGCGAGCACCCACCCTTCATTATTCGGCTGCCAGGTCGTATCCGTCAGGTCTTTGGTCTCGACGGAAAAGATATAGGTCCCGTGCGGGGCGCTGACCAGGACGGTCTCACTGCGGGACTGATCCACGGCACCTCCTTTGCAGGCAGCAAAAATATCGGGTGGGATCTGGGAAAGAGCATACTCATCCCAGTAATCGCGACCCAGTAGGCGAAGCATGCGTTCGCTGACGGCCGGACTCAACACTTTTCCATCATGGATCATCTGAAAGATCCGGACCATCTCGCGCGGTGTCGTCTGTCCCCAGCCATAGACATTGCGGATGGCTTCCCTGCCGGGCGTGCGGGAGTTGACCCGATAATCGTGGAAGCCCAGGCTATCGAGCAGTTGGTTGATGCGGATGCCGCCGCCGGCGAGACCTTGCAACCAGAGGCTGGCCGTATTATCGCTCATGGTCAGCATGAGCATCATGATCTTGCTGAGCTCGATCTTTTCGCCATCCTTGAATGAACCGAGGATATCCACCCCGGCATAGTGGAGGGAATCCTTGTAGATCATGACCTGGTGATAGTCAAGTTGGCCGGTACGGATCTTGTCCATGACGCCCAGCAGGATGGATACTTTGACCTGGCTGGCTGTGGGGAAGAGGCTGTCCGCATTGATCGCTGCCGTCTTTCCTGTTTTGAGGTTGGCCACAAAGACTCCGACCTTGCCATGGAAACCCTCGAGCAGAGCGGCGATGCGTGATTGGAGTTTGGCGTCGGTGGATCGATCCTGGGCGCAGAGTGGATGGGATGACGAGAGCAGGATGGTCAGTGCAACGAGATAATATTTTCTCATGATGTCCGGTTATGATCCATGAATTTACGATTTCAATAATTTTGTGGTTCTATAAATTTAAAAGATATGGGAGCAAGACTTAACATGGGTAAGGTGCAGCCGGACGCCTACCGGGCGATGAATGCCATGGACAGCTTTGTCAAGAACTCGGCCATTCCTCCTTTGCAGCGGGAAATGATCAAGATCAGGGCGTCTCAGATCAATGGGTGTGCCTATTGCGTGCATGAGCATACGGGTGACGCGCGAAAGCTGGGAGAAACGGAGCAGCGCATCTATCTGATGAGCGTCTGGCGGGAAGCCGGCCCTGCCTTTACGGACGAAGAAAAATTGTTACTGGAAATGACCGAGGAGATCACGCTGATCCAGCAGCATGGGCTAAGCGACGCCTTATATGACAAGGCGATCGGGTTCTGGGGCGAAGTGAGGACTGCGCAGGTCATTATGGCGATCATTACGATCAATGCCTGGAACCGGATCGGGGTCGGGTTGAATATGCATCCGGCGTTGTAAGGGGTGGCCCCGGGGCCCGGCTATTTAAAACTGATCTTCCGGATGCGGTTGTTATTAACGTCTGCCACGTAAAGATTCCCCTGAGCGTCGATGGCGAGCCCCATCGGATCGCGGAATTTGGCACTGAGGCCGTCGCCGTCGGCAAAGCCTTCGGTACTGCCTGCAATGGTCGAAACGAAGCCTTGGGGGGTGATCTTACGGATGCGGCTGTCATCCGTGACATAGAGGTTGCCGGTGCTGTCCACCACGATATCTCCGATGGTGCTGAATTCGGCGGTATTGGGATCTCCTTCCGCATATCCCCTGACCCCATTGCCGGCGAACCGCGAGACGGTCCCATCCGGAGTGATCTTGCGAATGCAGAAATTGCCATAATCGCAGAGGTAGATGTTGCCCTGTTTGTCCAGTGCAATCCCATCCGGGAAATTGAATTCCGCCTGGTTGCCGGCCCCATTGACCATACCTTGCGTTCCGTCACCCGCGACGGTGGTTACCTGCCCTTCATGATCGATCTTGCGGATGCGGCTGTTCACCGCGTCATCGACAAATATATTGCCACTGGGATCGGCTACCACGCCGCCCGCGTCCAGTTGGAATTGTGCCGACAGGGTGGGGCCGTTTGCAAAACCCGGCGTCGAGGTCCCTGCAAAGGTTGTTACATCCGCCGTTGGGCTGATGCGCCGGACGCGCGGATCATTTTGCTCCACGATATACAGGTATCCATTAGCGTCCAATGCGATGCGGTAAGGTTCGGCCACTTCCGCATGGGTTCCGTTGCCATTGACGATGCCTACGGAGTCATTGCCTACAAAGGTCGAGACCTGGCCCGCGGCGATCTTGCGGATGCGATGATTCTTGAAATCAGCCACATAGATCGTCCCGTCGGTCGCCACGGCGACGTCGACCGGAGCGTTGAACGAGGAGGAATAGACCGGGCCATTTTGCCGGCCTGGCTGGTTCTGGCCAGCAATGGTGCTGACGGTAATGCTCCCGGGCGCGGGGTTTCCCGGAGGCGGCGGAGTGGGGTACCCATTGCCACCATCGTTCTTCTTTTGGCAGCCGGCGACGGCAGCTAAGAGGGCGAGGGAAAGCGTGGGGTATAGAAAGCGTTTCATAATGGGCAAAGGTCGAATGGGACTTCGACAAGAAAATACGAAAATTGCCTTTTGAGGGGATGTTCTTTGCGAATGGTCGGTTATTATTTCCGATCGGTCGGGGGGATCGGCAGGGTCAGGCCTTTTTTGCCTTGGCCTTCGCTTTTTTATCTTTCAGGTATTCCTCCCGGATCTTTACGAGGTCGATCCCGGCGGTGTCGGAAATCAGATCCCGGACGATATCCAAGGGCATTTTAGCTGCGCTGTCAAAGTTAATACAACCTTTTTGAAAGTCCGCCTGGTCGAGAAGGCGCTGATACTTTTCATGAAGGGGTTTTGACCCGTAGATCGGCAACACATGCAGGGACATATAGTTCTTCACTCCAGATAGAGCATATTTCATCATCCCCTTTGCCTTATATACGATCATTTCCTTTCCCATCATGGGTTCTACCACCGGGACAACCGTCTTGTCTCTTTCCAGGATGATGGAATGAATGTCAGCGATGATGCTTTGCCTGTCTGGCGCCTGTGTGGAGATGTATTGTCTGACTTTGGGGTCCATTGATTTGATCGGGAATGAGAACGGACTAAAAATACAAAAAAATCCTATTATCATGTCCTATGCTGACGCCAGTCAGTCGTTTTCTTCAGAAGGCCATCTTCCTTTGTTGTGTTAAAACCACTGATCATGAAAGACGAAAGAGATACGGAACTCTGGAAAGAGGCTAAAGCGAGAGCAGGATTTAAGACCCATCTTATTTTATATCTTGCTGTAAACCTGTCGTTATGGACAATTTGGTTCCTTACCGGCAGGACCGGATCCTATCCCTGGCCGATCTGGCCTACTGTAGGCTGGGGGATTGGCATCATTTCCAATTATCTCGGTGTCTATAAATTGGGAAGCACCGCAGAAAAGGAATATGAGAAACTGAAAGGACAGCGACACTCCACCGAACCCTGAGCCAATATAGGACAATCAAGAAGATGGGTGTCATTGCCACCTGATACCGGTGGCGATGCGAGAACGCAAGAAGGCCGCACAGAGCGGCCTTCCTGGTTTAATTTTACGGACAAAACACAAAATTCATTCAAATTATTGGGAGATTTTGCATAAATTCATACGTAATAATGTAAATATAGACATTAACTCGTACGATTTTATGTAAATATGGTGATATGGAACGAACTGAATTAGCCAAGCTAGGGGAGTGGGCTCGATCCAAAAATCGCAAACCATTGGTAATCAGAGGGGCACGCCAAACCGGTAAGACCTGGCTTATGAAAGAATTGGGAAGGACAGAATATGAGAAGGTGGCCTACATAAATTTTGAAAGCAGTGCCACCTTGAAAAGCATGTTTACAGGGGATTTTGACATCAAGCGGATCATATTGACGCTTGAAATCGAAACGAAAGTAACCATCGAAGCAAATACAACCTTGATCATTCTCGACGAGATCCAAGAAGCTCCGGGGGCCTTAACTTCTTTAAAATATTTCCAGGAAAATGCCCCCGAATATCATGTCATCGCTGCAGGTTCTTTATTAGGAGTGGCCTTAAATCAGCATGTTTCCTTTCCGGTTGGAAAAGTCGATTTCCTTGATCTCCACCCATTAACCTTTGTGGAATTTCTGGAGGCACTCGATGAACAGCCGTTGGTCGATTTGTTAAAAAGGCAGGATTGGCCGTTGATCACTCAATTTAGAAGCCGGTACATTGAAAGGCTAAAACAATATTATTATATCGGTGGGATGCCCGAGGCGGTCTACGCCTTCTCTCAGCGCACTAACTTTGAAGAGGTACGGACTATCCAGCGGCGCATATTGATCGCCTACGAACAGGATTTTTCAAAGCACGCCCCTATTCAA
Organism: Bacteroidota bacterium; assembly: GCA_030706735.1. Lineage (GTDB taxonomy): Bacteria > Bacteroidota > Bacteroidia > Chitinophagales > Chitinophagaceae > Puia. The sequence continues at coordinate 90,433 of JAUZNZ010000018.1, forward strand.
ATCGTACCCCGGATCAGGATGCTTTGGAATTCCGTACCCGCACAACTTGCAAAAGAGAACCGAAAATTTATTTATGGGATGTTGCGTCGGGGTGCAAGAGCGAAAGATTACGAATTAGCCCTGTCCTGGCTGATAGATTGCGGCTTGATCCATAAAGTCAACAATGTAACAAAGCCTTCCATCCCGTTAAAAGCCTATGAGGATTTGGGCGCGTTCAAATTGTACCTGGTGGATGTCGGGCTACTAGCGGCAATGGTGGATCTGGATGTGCAATCGCTCATTAGCGGCAATGATTTGTTTGAGGAGTTCAAAGGCTCTTTAACGGAGCAATATGTCTTGCAACAGTTGATCACACTAAGGAATGCAAGTACCTATTATTGGTCTCCGGAGCACGCAAGAGCAGAAGTTGACTTCTTATTACAGATAAAAGGAAAAGTAGTGCCGTTGGAGGTTAAAGCTGCTGAAAACCTGCACGCAAAAAGCCTTCGGGTGTACTATCAAAAGTATGCGCCGGAAATAGCGATAAGAACGTCCTTATCTGATTATCGGCGGGAAGAATGGATGACCAATTGGCCATTATATGCAATTGGTGAGGTGGCTTCGTAAGAACTCTATAGTTGGCCGCTTCAAAGATCGCGACCCTTTTTGGTGTTCATCCAACCAGCAGCCTCGTAAGTTGTTCGATCTCAAGCCCTCCGACTTGACAATATCCAGGCAACAGCGCGGGAATTTTAGATCCTTTACTTACTAATTTTTGTATTTGGTTTTACTATAACTTTAGCAAGCCTAAAATTGTCATTTTAACACGTAAACGATCGCCTGCTTTTATGAAAAATCTTTCCTTCTCTTTTTTATTTTTGACATTGACCCTGGTATTTACTTCATGCAGTGAAAAGGAGTCAAATCCTATATTGACTATTGAAGGGGGCCAGATAAAAGGTGTGGAAACTCCAACAAAAGGGATTATTGTCTATAAAGGCATTCCCTTTGCGGCGCCACCTGTTGGCAACCTGCGTTGGAAGGAACCTCAGCCTGTTGTAGCCTGGCAAGGCGTAAAAATAGCCGATAAGTATGGCGCTGCAGCTATGCAGGTGACCTGGGATCCCCAAAGCTTTTATGGCAAGGAATGGAGGGCAAGCGGCAGTGTTCCATTCAATGAAGATTGTCTGTACCTGAACGTTTGGACTCCGGCAGCAGGTGAAAAGGATAAGAAGCTACCCGTGGCCCTATGGATACATGGAGGCGGCTACCGGGAGGGCTTTGCCTTTGAACCGGAAATGGATGGTGGCGAGGAGTGGGCTTCGAAAGGCGTTATCCTGGTCTCGGTAACGTACCGGCTGGGCGTGATGGGTTTTTTCTCACATCCACTTTTGTCGGCTGAAAGCCCGCATGGCGTTTCGGGGAATTATGGTCTGATGGACCAGGCAGCAGCATTAAAATGGATATCCAATAATATCGAACAGTTTGGAGGCGACCCGAAGAATATTACCATATTCGGACAGAGTGCAGGGGCAGGCAGCGTTCAATCCTTATGCGCTTCCCCGCTTACCAACAACCTCGTTAGTAAGGCGATCAGCATGAGCGGTGGTGGATTGGGTAATTTCAGACCCCCTGTCATGCTGGATACAGCCCAGCTGAACAATAAGAAGATGATGGATCATTTTGGTAAGTCCACTTTAGAGTCGATGCGTTCGCTCTTCTTTGACGAATTGACGGATATGGCAAAAAAATATGGAGACACTACTAAAACCCGTGTTGGCTGGGTACCTGTCATTGACAACTATTTCCTGAAGAGCACGTTTACGGATGCAGCCAGGGCAAAAGCAATATCCGACATCCCTTATATGATCGGGTCGACTGCAAATGACATGAATGACATGACGAAGCCGGTCGGTGATTTTTGCGCTTTGCGTGCTACACAAAGTACCAAACCTGCCTATGCTTATTTGTTCCAACGGCAGCTGCCCGGCGATTCAAGCGGGGCGTTTCATTCTTCTGACCTATGGTATATATTCCATTCGCAAAAACATAGCTGGCGGCCATTTACAGCGGGTGACAAGGAATTGAGTGATAAGATGGTGGACTGCTGGACAAACTTTGCAAAGTCAGGCAACCCAAATGGCAATGATAGTGCTGTATGGGCGCCTTATTCTGCCGAACACCCCGGGTTTATGACGTTTGATGCCAACTCGGACAAAGCGGTTTTGACCATGACAACTACTCCTAAGTATAGAGGGAGCACTATGAAAAGGTAGCGTATCAATTTGTGCGACCTTTCTTTAATCGATTGGCGTGCTTCCATGTCGATTTCTATTAGCTGCACTTTAACACCTCAAGCGAGGTGCCTTTGGGAAATTGCTTTTTATAAGTCGAGTTACGAGAACCAGAAAACCTTTAAGAATTTCTCCATATTAGGTGTATATACACTATCCGCTAAGACATCATCAAATGAGTAGCCATAGCGCTTTAATATTTTTCCTAAGTCACTGTAGCAATTCTTCATTTAAAAAATCTGTAATTGGTGGAAATGACGGCGAGCAAGCTGATCGAAGAAACCGTTGCAAAAGATATTTTAAAATTCTTAAATTTCTCCATCCAAAATTTGTCGCTGTGAACGGTCTGCACAATTCAACCAGCGCGAAAAGGCAATTATCCGAAACCTATTTCTTGCCACAAATCTTCATAGAAAGGCTATCAAAATCCTTTTGATATTGCAGCTTCTTGTCTTTATCCCTTGCCAGCTGAATGAATTGACAAGCGCTATCGACTTTATGCAATGCTTCAAACACAAGGCTCATATTTCGGAGGGCCCACGCATTGTTGGAATCGATCTTTAATGAAATTTGGATATCCTCTTTTGCTTTTTGACTTTGGCCTAACATTAGTTCTGCCAAGCCCTTGTTGTTGTAAGCGTAGGCGGGATTTGGAAAGTTCGAGTTTGGAAGACGGGCGATTACCGAATCTGTTACATTAATCAATTCACGATAATTATTAAAAACTAGATAGGCATTCATAGCAGCCATATAAGATGCGGGGCCCTTGGTCTGATTTTTACAGGTCCACCCGGCGTAATACATTGCGCTATCTCGCTCAGGTTCGATAGATGTGTAATATTGCGTCAGGACTGCGGTTACAAGGCCGTCTCCCGGGCTTAGCTGGTTTCCTCTTCTTAAATCTAAGAGCGCTCGCTTCGGGTCAGTATTGAATTCAATGATCGCCCTTGATACGAAGGCTTGAGGAGTTGGGTGTATTTTTATAGATGCAGTCAGATCTTCCATTCCTGATATGGTGTCACCGAGGTCGATCTTTGCCCTACCTCGATTAGCCAGGGAAATATAATTATCGGGATCTTCGTGGAGAACACTATCGTAAATCCTTATTGAGGAGCGGAAATCCTCCCGGGCATCGCTTTGAAACCCGCGTTGCAGTAACCTTTCAATGGAGGTTGATCTGTCTTTGCGACTATGACAAGCAAACCCGCACAGAAAGATTAGGAGGACCCAAGGAGCATATTTCATAAAAAAATTTGATCCTCCTTAAATATGTATCAAATAAAAAAGCAGCTATGAAACAAAGCCCATAACCGCTTGACTTTCAGCTCCCCCTGTTGGACTTGAACCAACGACCCTCTGATTAACAGTCAGATGCTCTAACCAACTGAGCTAAGGAGGAATAATCCCGAAAAGGGTGGCAAAAATAGGGATTTTCCGGGTTGAAAAGCGCCGCGGTGAGGAAAAAAGATCGGCCGGGGAATCCGGCAGGCCGCGGGGGCAAAACCGGGGAGTACTGCGGGCCCGGCGGGTCGGCGCCTTACAGCCAGCCGAAAAGACCTTCCTCGATCCCGACGAAGACGCCTTCGGGCCGGAGCTCGACGGGATAGGTCTTGAGCTTGTAGCCTTCGCCGGTGGTATTGCGGCCATTGCGAAGACTGAATTTATAGTGATGTATGGGGCAGACCACGTTGCCGGCATCGTCCAGATAGCCTTCGTTCATCAGTCCGCCGGCATGGGGGCAGGAATGCGAGAACCCATACCATCCGTCCGCGAACCGCGCAATGCAGACCTTCTTGCCATCGACCTCGACCAGGGCGATATCGCCCGGCGACCAACTCAATTCGGCCGCAGAAGCGGCGACTCTATGCCATTTGTATTTTCTAAAGCCCATCGGCAAAAAATTGGAGTTAAAACAGGTACTCCGACCGGTACGGGTACCGCTGCTTGTACAGTTGCCGCACTTTCTCCAGGATCGTCCGGCGCAGTTCGTCGATGTTCCGTCGCTCCGTGGCGGAGACGAACACGCAATGGCCCTGGGTTTCGCCCTCCCAGCGTTCCTTCAATTCCGCCATGATCTCCTTCTTCACCCCCTCCTCCAGCCAGGGGTCGAAGGTGATCTCCTCATACCGGTCGATCTTGTTGAAGATCACTAAAATGGGCTTGTCGAAGGCGCCGATCTCCTGCAGGGTCTTATTGACCACGCCATATTGCTCCTCATAACGGGGATGGGAGACATCCACGACGTGCAGGAGGATGTCGGCTTCGCGGACCTCGTCGAGGGTGCTCTTGAAGCTTTCTACCAGATGGTGGGGCAGCTTACGGATGAAGCCGACCGTATCGCTCAGCAAAAAGGGGGTATTCTCGAAGACCACCTTGCGGGTCGTCGTGTCCAGGGTGGCAAAGAGTTTGTTTTCCGCAAATACCTCACTCTTGCTCAACAGGGTCATCAGCGTGGACTTGCCGACGTTGGTATAGCCGACCAGGGCCAGGCGGATGAATTCTCCCCGATCCTTGCGCTGGGTGGCGGCCTGCTTGTCGATCTCCGCCAAACGTCTCCGCAACAGGGATATTTTATCCTTAACGATACGACGGTCGGTTTCAATTTCGGTCTCCCCGGGTCCCCTCGTCCCGATCCCGCCGCCCAATCTTTCCAGGTGTTTCCACATCCCACGCAACCGGGGCAGGAGGTACTGATATTGCGCCAGTTCGACCTGCAATTTGGCCTGGGCCGTCTTGGCCCGGCTGGCAAAGATGTCCAGGATCAGGTCGGAACGATCGATCACCTTGGTGTCCAGCACTTTTTCAATATTAGAGATCTGGGAACCGGAGAGTTCGTCATCGAAGATCACCACCTGGGCGTCCTTTGCGATAATATACGACTTGATCTCCTCGAGCTTGCCCTTGCCGATAAAGGTCTTGCTATCCGGCGTCTGCATCTTCTGCGTAAACCGTCTAAGGGTCACCGCGCCCGCCGTCTCTGCCAAAAAAGCGAGTTCGTCCAGGTATTCCTCCGCCTGCTCCACGGTCTGCTCCCTGCTCACCAGTCCGACCAGGACCGCTCTTTCCGCCACTTGCACGCTATTTTTCTTTTCTATCAACTCGTTCGATTTTGGAGGCCAAAGGTAAGCATAGATAATAAAAAAGCATCCCGCGGGGGGATGCCTATTACGTAATAGGAAAATACATTTTTACAGCCCGCTAAGCGACAATCCAAATTCAAACGGGAATACGGCGGGCCCGGCACTTGGCTTCAGCAGTCCGTTCACCTGGAATTGGCCATAGAGGCCTATCACGCCCTTGCTCACCCGCAAAGTCCCGGCCAGCCGGCTGCTATTGAAATACTGCTTGGAATAATTTTTCACGGTGACACTGGCGATGGTCTGGCCGACATTGTTCACCAGGGTCTTCCCCTTCGTATACGCGGTCATCATCAAGCCCACCTTTACCCCTGCCGCAAACTTCCAGGATTTGTTGGTATTCTCCGGATCGAGGGCGAAACGCAATTCCACCGGCGCCTCCAGATAGGTATTCACCAATTTATATTTCTTGTAATGGTTGGCATTGTCCTCGGATGGAAATGCGAGCGTCGTGTTGCTAAGGGAAGCCACCAGGACCTCCTGCTTGCTAAAAAAGATATTGCTCGTTCCCAGACCCAGACCGGCGCCTACACTGAAGCGCGGATCCGTCTTGAACGGAAAGTCGAACATGAAATAGAAGTTCGCGCTCCTGTTCCACCCCCGGATATGCATGGAGTCTGTAGCGCCTGCCCAGCTGGGATAACCGAACTGGAACATGAAGTGATCGTTCGCGCGCCGTGCGAGGGTGACCTTGCTCCAATCCTTTTTTGCCGGCGCCGGATTGACGGGTGCAGGAGCCGCCGGCACCTGAACAGGCCGTTTAGCGGTGGTGACCGAATCTTTTTGTTGAGCGAGTGCAGCAGTAGTCGTGGCCAGAATAGCCAACACGATAGCGGAAACCTTCTTCATAATTTCACTTAATAATGGTATCTGATGGCCAGGTCATTTTAATTAATGGACAAAAGTATCGTCCTTGGGGTTAATAAAAGGTTAAAGAGCATTATAAAACAGCCAATTAGCCCTGAATCTCCCGGAAAAAACCGGGCGCAAGATAGCGGTTTTTGATTGTTCGCCTTCATCGAATCGGAGGGTCGGTTATAAAGACCTGATTTTCATTCCCCCAACCAGGTCTTGAACCCTTGTACCCGCTCGCGGCTGACCGTGCAGTCTGCGATGGAAGGAGGTGACAGATCGAGCTTGAGCCGGCCGCCCAGCCAGGTATGGACCTTCCTGACCGACTCGATATTGACCAGCAACTGGCGATTGACGCGGTAGAACTGCTGCGGAGGCAACTGAGGTTCCAGGCGGGCCAGATTCATTTCCAGCAGATGCCGGTTCCCGCTCCTATCGACGGCATAACATAGTTTCCCTTCTGCATAGCAATGGGCCAGATCCGTTATTTTCAGGTAGTGCAACTGCTGACCTCTTTTGATCATCAGTCGTTCCTTATAGCCCCCCGTCCTCATCTGCTCCAATAGCTTTTCCAATCTGGCCGGCATGTCGGCCTTTATGGCCAGGTGGAGGCGCTTGAATTTCGTGATGGCCTGTCTCAGTTCCTCTTCGTCGATGGGCTTGAGCAGGTAGTCGATGCTGTTCATTTTGAATGCCTTCAGGGCGTACTGGTCGAAAGCCGTGGTGAAGATCAGCGGAATGCTCACGGAAGTCTGGGCAAATATGTCGAAGCTATGCCCATCTGCCAGATGAATGTCCACGAAAATGAGCTCGGGGGCCGGGCCGGAGCGCAGGTAGCTGACGGAAGATTCAACGCTATCGAGCCTGTCCACCACTTCGATGAAGGGGTCGATCTTTTGCAGCAACCGGGTAAGTCGCTGGACGGCGGGCATTTCGTCTTCTATGATCAGAACCTGCATGGATTATTTTCGATGAAGGGGTTGATTGTCGATTAGCGGAATGGAGACGGTGAAACTGGAAGCATCTTCTTTCACGTCCACTTCGCGGCCGCCCAGCAATTTGTACCGGTTGCGGATATTATCCAGGCCGATGCCGGTGGATTCATTGGACTGATGTCGCTTCTGCAGGGTATTGCGGACGACGAGCCGGCCATTCTCGGCGAAGACGTCGATCTGCAGCGGTTTGGCAGAAGACACGATATTGTGTTTGATCGCATTTTCCATCAGGATCTGAAGCGAAAGCGGGACGATCTTCTGCTGCAACCTGTCTGCAGGAACGCGTATGCTGATGCTGAGGTTCTCTCCGAACCGGGTCTTTAACAGAAAGGCGTACGCTTTGAGCACATCCAGTTCTTCGCTCAGCAAGATGCTTTGCTCGTCCCGCACCTCCAGGATATGGCGATAGACCTTTGACAGTTCCTGCACGAAATCCACGGCCTGCCCGGGATTATCCGGGATAATGGAGCTCAGGGTATTGAGATTGTTGAAAAGAAAATGGGGATTGACCTGGGTCTTGAGGGCGTTCCATTGCGCCACGAGGCTTTCTCTCTTCAGCAGTTCCTTTTCCTGCACGGATTTTTTCAACTCGGCCATGAAATAAATGCTTTCATAGATGGCCACCACGGTGAGCGAGCATATCAGCGCCGCGAAATTGCAGTTGATGAGGATATCCATGGGAGAACGGCCAGGCAGATCGGCCCGGCAAATATCCCTGAACAGAAAGCCGAGAAGATTATTCGCGATCAGGGTGAACAGGAACATGACCCGGTATTGGATCCGGTGTCGCTGCCGGACCTGCTCAAATTCGGGATAGCGCGTCCTCGCCCAGATCAGGATATAGCGGTTGCCGATCCAGATGCAGGCGGTCGTGACCAGGCAGGTGAAGAAAAATATGCCCCTGAAATAAGGGTGAATGCCAAATCTGGCGCCAAAGAATACGATAGGAATGATGAAGCCGAGAACTAGAATACCGATCACCATCAGCCAGGTATCGTTAAATCCGATCTTGGTATTTGGGGTCTGCCTCATTGATCAAAGATACAGGAACCCCTGCCTCCGACTGATCCAAAAACCCACGGTTCATACCGCTAATTCGACAACTCATTCCTTTTTGATAGATGCGCCGGAAAACGCTGCCTAGCTTAGCGCCCTTAGCCAAAACCCATTTCTATGCGACCGATATCGCTCTTATCTCGCGCAAGTCATGCCGCCCTGATGATCTTTGTTTTCGCAGCCACCCTATTGTCCGCGCCCCTGAAGGCACAGGTGAATTCCCAGACGGTCCATGGGGTCGTCACCGATAAGGTATCTGAAAAACCGCTGGCGGGCGTCACCGTTCAAGTAGTGACGGCGGGACCGGGAGCGGGCGGAGGCCCCGCGGTTGGGTCGACGATCGGCGCCGTAACGGATGAGATGGGCCGCTATACGCTGACCGGCGTCCCCCTGGGGCGCCAACAGTTCTCCTATGGCTGCGCGGGATATCAGCCCGTCATCATCCCGGAAGTGCTGGTCACCTCGGGAAAGGAGGTGGTACTGGATGTTTCGCTGGAGCAGCGATATGTTTCCCTGCGTGCCGTGACGGTAACGGCACCGGTTACCCGCAAAGGGGCGGCGGCGAATGAATTCAATGCGGGTAGTGGCAGGTCATTCAATCTCGATGAAGTGACCCGGTATGCGGGCGGCCGGAATGATCCGTCCAAACTGGTCAGCAATTATGCCGGCGCCGTGGCGAACAGC
>JAUZNZ010000019.1 GCA_030706735.1 Bacteroidota bacterium
CCAGGTCAAATCCTTCAAAGAACCCACTGCGGAGGAGTTGTCCCACGATTTTCTATGGCGCATCCATGAGCATGCTCCGGGGAAAGGACTGATCCAAATCTTCAATCGTTCACACTATGAGGACATCCTGGTCACCCGCGTACACAATCTGATCGACGACAAGACGGCGGCCAGGAGAATGAAGGCCATCAATGATTTCGAGCGACTACTGACGGAACACAATAGCACCGGGATCCTGAAGTTCTACCTGCACATTTCTCCGCAGGAGCAACACGATCGGCTGGAAGAGCGTGTCAGGAATCCTGCCAAGCAGTATAAGTACAACGCCAATGATTTTAAGGAGGCGAAGCTCTGGGACGATTACATGAAAGTGTACGAGGACTGTTTCGAGTTTTGCGACCGGGTACCCTGGACCATCGTGCCTTCGGATCAGAATTGGTACAAGGAATGGGTGATCGCCAAGGCCGTCCGGGACGCTCTGAAGGGATTCGACATGCAATACCCCGGGATCAAGAAATAAGAAAAACCTGCTTGTTCACAACTAAAATCAACTATTATGGGAATGCTTAAGGAATTCAAGGAATTTGCCATGAAAGGCAACCTGATAGACATAGCGGTTGCCTTTGTCATGGGCGGCGCATTCGGCAAGGTCGTGACGAATTTTACGGAAGGCATCGTAGCGCCGCTCATCGGCATACTGACCGGCGGACAGGATTTCAGCGATAAAGTAATTGTCCTGAAACACGCTACGGCCAGTGTGTTGGACCCCGCCGGCAAGGAAGTCGTGGCGGCGACAAAGGAGGTGGCCATTAAATGGGGCTCCTTCGTTACGGCGATCATCGATTTCATCATCGTCGCGTTCGTCATGTTCCTGATCATAAAAGCGATCAATAGCCTGAAGAAGAAAGAAGTACCTCCGCCCGCCGCGCTCACGCCGACCGAAAAACTACTGGTTGAGATCCGCGACGAACTGAAGAAAAGGCCATAGACCGGACCCCGGCGCGACCATGGCAACGTATTTGCAGGCGAACTCGAATTAAACAATGGTTATGATGAAAATTTACCTCTTTACCGCGATACTTACCCTCGGATGTTTTTCCCTGCTGCAGGCGCAGAACCCGGTACAGGACTTGAAGAAGGCGGCGAGCGGGGTTACGGTCACCAAGGATCCGAAAGATACCACCAGGCAGACCTGGAAGACGGGTGGTCTTTACAACCTGACCTTTAACCAGGCCGCCCTTAGCAATTGGGCAGCGGGCGGCGACAATTCCGCTATTTCGCTATCCACGTTGCTGAACATGTATGCCTTTTACCTGGATGGCAAGCGTTCCTGGGATAATACGCTGACGCTGGCCTATGGATTGACCAGGACGACCAGCCTGGGCACCCGGAAGGCCGACGACCGCATCGACCTGGTGTCCAAATATGGATATGACCTCGGCAAGAAATGGTACCTGACCACGTTGTTCAATTTCCGCTCCCAGTTTGCGAAGGGCTATAATTATCCCAAGACCGGTCCAAATGTCCTGACATCAGACTTCCTGGCGCCTGCCTACCTGCTGCTTTCCCTCGGCATGGATTATAAGCCGAACGACCATTTTTCCTTTTTCATCTCCCCGGCGACGATCAGGGAAGTGATCGTAAATAACGATTCGCTGGCTGCCCAGGCCGCGTTCGGCGTGGACAGCGGCAAGAAATCCCGCTTTGAGTTCGGCGCCTACGCCTCGATCAATTATTCGACGAGCCTGAGCAAGACGGCCAGTTATGCGACCAAATTGGACCTATTCTCCAACTACCTGCACAATCCGCAGGATGTAAGCCTCTACATGACGAATATCCTGAATGTGAAGGCGACAGAAGCCATTAGCATGAACCTCTCGGTCACCCTGGTTTACGACAATGATATCAAGGCGGTCAAGAGCGACGGCACCCATGGCGGAGCGGCGCTTCAGTTCCAGGAGATCCTGGGTATCGGGCTCGCGTTTAAATTCGATAACCGGAAACGAATGCCTGTGAAACCGGGGAGTTGAACACGGGCGCTGCCGGCGGCACGCGGCGGGTCGCCCGGCGCCGATTCCGGGCATCCGGGCGTATAACTTGGGGAAAACGGGACGCCCCGGCATGCGGAATTTGCGGTATTTTCGCCGGGTCATGAGCAATCCCACGTACCAGATCAAGCTGCCCCAATTCGAGGGGCCTTTCGACCTGCTTTTGTTCTTCATCGAGCGCGATGAGCTGGATGTCTACAATATCCCCATCAATGGGCTCATCAAGGACTTCCTGACCTACGTCCATTCCCAGGAAAGTCTGAATATCGAGCTGTCCAGCGAATTTATTCTCTTCATATCCACCCTGATGCGCATCAAGGCGAAGATGTTGCTGCCGCGAAAGGAACTTGACGCGCAAGGCAATGAGATCGACCCACGGCAGGAACTCATCGATAAGCTCTTGCAATACAAACGTTACAAGGAGGCCGCTGCCACGCTTGTCGAGATGGAGGCCGTCCGCATGATGATGGTGCGGAGGGGCAACCTGCAAAAGGAGCTCGCGAAGATCGGAGAAGAGTCCGGTGAAGGCACCGAGATCCAGGCGATCACGCTGTTCAAGCTGATGAAGACCTTCGAGCGGGTCATGCTACGCATCCAGCAACGAAATAACCGTCCCGTCCATACCGTCGTCCAGTACAATTATACCATGGAAGGCAGCCGGGATTATATGCTGGACATCGTGCGGCGGGAGAAGGTGCTTTCTTTTGAAAGGGTCTTCGATATCTGTGAGAATCGTTTGCATGCGATCTTTCTATTCCTGTCGGTACTGGAATTGGTGCAGCAGAAATACATGCACATCATGACCGGAGAAGGCATGAATAATTTCATACTGGAGTTTAATGAGGATCGTCCGGAAGAAGAGGATGCCCTTTCTTTGCCCGCGGACAACCCCCCAACCCTTTAGCGCGTAGCCTCCGCGCCGTGGCCCTGGAGCCGATTGTCATAAGCGCCGCGGAGTTGGCTGCGACCTGACGAAACGTCCGGCCCTTCGGCGCAAAATGTCAATAGTGCGCGGTTGGCCTGCAAATTGATGTTTAAACATTCATTATGAGAACGCAATTTTACCCTGCATCACAAAGAGGACACGTAAATTTCGGGTGGCTGGATAGCCATCACTCTTTTAGTTTCGGCAACTGGCATGATCCGGAAAAAGTTCATTTCGGTGCGCTTCGTGTATTGAATGACGATATCGTGAAAGGGGGGAAGGGGTTCGACACGCATCCTCATGACAATATGGAGATCGTGTCCATTCCCCTGAAAGGCGCCCTGGCCCATAAGGACAGTACGGGGACGGAAGGCATCATCTATAGCGGCGACGTACAGATCATGAGCGCCGGCAGCGGCATTCGTCACTCCGAGTATAACGCCAGTCATTATGACCCGGTGAACTTCCTGCAGATCTGGGTATTCCCGAAGCAACGGAATATCAAGCCCCGCCACGATCAGAAAACGTTCGATCCGGCTGCGCGTGAAGGCAAATGGCAGGTTGTCGTCAGTCCCGATGAGAAGGAAGGCGGCGTTTGGATCAACCAGGATGCGCGCTTTGCCATCACCCGCCTGAAAGCTGGGAAGGAGATCCCGTTTACGCCTGCCTTTCCGGGCAATGGGGTCTATATTTTCGTGCTTGAAGGAGAAGTGACGATCGGCGACATAAAATTGGAACGGCGCGACGGCCTTGGCATCTCGGCCACGGATTCGATCAGCATACAGGCCGGCGCAGACTCGGAGATCCTGGCCATCGAAGTGCCGATGTTCGCTTAAAGGGGCGGGCAATCAGTCAAAGATCCATAACAGGATGGGGCGCTTCGATCCTTCGATGATCGGTTGCAGGCGTTTTAGAAAACCCGGCGATACCATCGCACACCCCAGGCTATTGCAGATCGGGAAGGGATCCGTCTCGGATTCCGGTACGCAATCATAGGCATGCAGCACGACATGGCGCGCGAGCGCGCGGTTATTACTGCTATCCAAACCATATAAGGTGTATGCTGTGCCGAAGCGGCCCCGATAGGGTTGTCCGATCCGGTACTTTCCCAGCGAACTGCAGCCGCTGCCTTCCTGGTTTGAAAAGGCGGGATAAAGACTGAAGAGTTGATTTCCGCGGCCGTGAGCGACCAGGCCGGCAAGCACTACGGAATCCCCGGTCAGATCACAAACGAACAGGCGGTTCTTCCCGGAGGATCGCTGCATGTCCGCCAACAAGGCGACGCGTGTATTGTAGCCGTGTCGCAAGGCGAAGGACTGCAGGAGGGCGAGTTTTTGGGAAAGTCTCTCCAATTCACGCCCGTCCACCAACGGCTGCGCAGGTTTCCCGTGCCGGGGGGAATTGGGCGCTACGGCCAGGTTGACCAACAGCATGGGGATAGCGAGGATAAAGGGCATGGTGCGCCGGAACATGGGGGAGGGGTTTGGGCACTAAGACGCGGCAGCCGGGGAATCCCATAAACGGAGGGTAATAAAGAATTGTTAAAGGACCGGTATCCTAGAAGCGGTAACCGACGGAGATCATGACAATATTATTTTTCAGGTTGACGCTGGGCGCCTGGAAAGAGGGGTTGCCGGCGGAGGAGGATTTGTACAGGTTCGAAAAACTGTACTGGTACCGCACCCCGATCAGTATGCCCATAAAGGGGTGTATCTCTATGCCGCCGCCAATCCCGTAATCAAAGCGGTTATAAAAGCTCAGGACCGAACTATAATTGGGATAACCCGGGATCGACGGCATTTGCGTCGTATCGGATTTCACATGCAGGAGATAGGCCGTATACCCCCCCAGGTCGATGTCCACATATTTGGTGATATGGAAGGCCATCATTTGGGTCAGCATGATATAGTCGAGGTTCACTGCACCGTTCGTGGTATCGCCCCCCGAGTAGTTGAAGCCATGTCTCGAATAGAGCAGTTCGGTCCGGGAGCCCAGGATGCTCTTCGAATCGGGGGCCAGGAAAAGGCCGATATGGTAGCCCGCGCGGGAGCTGGTACTGATCGATGAAGCCCCGGTAACGTTCGCGAAATTATAGCCGGCCAGGATCCCGATACCGATGAAATGGTGCTCGGACTTCTTCGTCTTCGTCCCGGACTCCTGGGAGGAGGTGGGTTGTTGCATGCTGGGCTGCTGGCAGAAAAGAGCGACCGGGAGGAGCAGGAGCAAAAGGATGGGGGTGCGTTTCATAGCCAATTTTTGTGTAATGTTAGACAAATTCCTAAAGGCGGTCAATAGAACAAAAGTTTACTTCTGGCCGTACATGCGGTTAATGGCCTCGGTGCGATTCTGTACGTGCAGCTTGTCGTAGATGCGATGGATATGCTGGCGGACCGTGCTGGTGGAGATCTTCAGACGGTCGGCGATCTCTTTATAGAGCAGGCCCTGCGAAAGCAGGTGGAGGATCTCATTCTCCCGGACGGACAGGACCGGAATGGTCGCGGTAAGGTTCCCCGGACCCTCGTTGCGGGCGGACTGCTGGAAATTACTGACCAGCTTCCTCGCGATGTTTGAGCTCATAGGCGACCCGCCCTCATGCAGTTCCTTCAGGGATTCGATAATGGAGACCAGGCCGGTATTCTTGAGCAGGTATCCGGAAGCCCCCGCCTTCAGCGCCTCGAAGACCTTCTCGTCGTTTTCATAAACCGTGAACATCATGAACTGGGTGCGGGGGCTAAGCGACCGCACCGACCGGATGCATTCGATCCCGTTCATGCCTGGCAGGTTGATATCCATGATCACGATGTCGGGAGCCAGGCGGGGGATGGCTTCCACAGCCTCTTCCGCCGTTCTGAATGTATCCAGCACGTTGAATTCGGGGCTCAGGGCCAGGAAATTTCGCAGGCCTTCCCGTACCTCGTCCAGGTCTTCGACTATCGTGAGTGTAATCGGCATGATCGCATGTTGAAACTAGTATTAAATGGGAGTCCGGCCAATAGTATGAAAGTTATATCGACGCGGGCAGGCGTACCGTCAGGCGCACGGTGGTGCCCGGGCTTTTACCGCTGTCTCCGTGCAGTATGCTGAGCTCTCCTCCGATCTCCCTGATCCGCTTTTCCATATTCGCCAGCCCATTGCTGAAAGGCCGGATATGTGATTTGTCGAACCCGATGCCGTCGTCGCTGATCGAAATGACGAGTTGTCTGGAGGCCTCCATGCTAATGATGACCTTGTCGGCCCGGGCATGTTTCACGATATTGTGCAGCGCCTCCTTGACGGTCAGGTAGACATTTCTCCGGAATTCCCCATTGACATGCAACGAAGGAACGGTGTCCGGGGGGGCGGCCTCGCAGGCAAGGCCCGCCTGCATCAGGTATTCCACGGCGTATGAACGCGTATAGGAGAGCAGGTCGCTCAGCGAGTCGTTCTTCTCATTCAGGGCCCAGACGATCTCCCCCATTTTATCGATCATTTCATTGGAGTATTGCCGGATCCCCGTGATCTCTTCTTCGATGGACTGCTGTTGCTGCTGCCTGATGCCGATGGTTTCGCTGAGGAATTTGATACGCGACAGGCCGGCCCCGAGATCGTCATGCATATCGGTGGCGATGCGCGTTCTTTCTTTTTCGATGGCCTGGCGTTTTTCCAGGGCGATCCGCTGTTTTTCCAGCCTCCGGCGCACATAACTGCGTGTCCAGAGGATGCCCAGGCCGGCGAGCGCACAGATCGTCAGGACCCGGAACCACCAGGTCTGCCACCAGGGGGGAAGAATGATGAAGGTATAATTCCCCTCCTGGTCCCGGTAGTGCCCGGTCAGGAACTGTGCCTTGACCTTGAGGGTATACCTGCCGGGGGGCAGATCGATCAAATGGATCGACGATTCGGAGGAGGGGTCCGTCCATCGGGCATCGCTGCTCCCTTCCAGCAAATAGGAATAGCGGGTCTGGGTCTCGTCGATAAAGCTCGAGGCCCCGACGAATACGGAAATGGAATTTCTGTCATAAGGCAGACGGACCACTCCGCCTGAGCGACTGACTGGTTCATTGCCGGCAAGGACTTCGGAGAAGAGTACGCTGGGCAAATAGTCCGACGGTCTCCCGGGAGTCCGCCCGATCCGGATAATCCCTCCCTGCACCAGGGCCCAATGGATCCCCGGTCCCCCCGGCACGATCTTGTAGACGCTCTGGTAGGCGGCGTTGCTGCGGGTGACATTGTCCAGGACGAGCCGTCCGTCCTCGAAACGTACGCGGTCGAGTCCGGAAGGCGTGCAGGCCCAGACCGTATTATCGGGATCGCATTGCAGATAGCTCACGAAATTCTCGGAAAGGCCATTCTTGACGGTAAGCTGTTTCCAGGACCGCAGTTTCAGGCCATCGAACAGTAAGCAAAACAAGCCGTAATCCCTCGTGCCGACCCAGACCCGGCCTTCCCGGTCGACGGCGATGGAACGCGGACTTACGCGCGGCAGTTCCTGCGTCCAGGTTTGCAGAAGCCGGAGGGCGGTATCGGAGTCGCTCCTGCCGTACACGGACAACCTGTTTGAACGCATGGCGACCCAGATCCGGTTGTACCGATCAACAGCGGCCTGGTCGGACCGGTAAGGAAGTGGCGCACGATGCAGCCTGCCGGAAGTCAGGATCTCCAGCTTGCTCGCCGTCAGGACCAGGTCGCCCCGGGCGTCGAAGCCGGCGGAGGCATAGTCGCTGGGTTGCGTATCGCGCGGATCCGGCGGGGATCGCGATAGGAGGGACGCACTGTACTTGCCTCCGGGCAGGAAATGCAGGGCATACAAGCCGTAATCATGGATCATGTAAGCCTGCCGGCTGTTCCGGATAGCGATCTGCCCAAGGCCCGGAAGATCGCCGGTCCCATGGAAGTATTGACGGCTGTTCCCGGTCACCAGGAGCAGCGTATGCGCCAAACCATCATAAAACCAGGTCGAATCGTGCTGTCCATCCGAATAGATGTCGGTGGTCACGAAGCCGGGTGAGGGCGAGGGGTAGAATTCCACCTCCCGGCTGGCCAGCTTGGTGACTCCATTCTGGGCATTGGTGAACCACATATTATTTTCACGATCCTGGAAAACGGAATTATTTGTGCCCGGCGGCATGCCATTGGCCATGTTGAACAGGTTCGATTTGCCCGTACGGTCGATCTCGGTGATCCCGTTGTCCGCGACAAGCCAGAAATTTCCGGACCGGTCGAAATACAAATAATTGCTGATAATATGGTCTGCCGCGCGGTAAGGAAAGTCCGGCTCTTCGAGGCGTACGCTGTCATGCCGCAGGGCAAGGGTATCCAGCCTGCGCACGCCGCGACTTGTCGCGATCATGATCTCTCCATGCGGGGACCTGGCGATAGAAAAGGCTTCTGCGGCGGTTTCCGGGATCGTGAGCCTGCCGGTGGCCGGGTCATACAATAATACCATGGCCGATCCCGGATAGCCGCCCAGGGTGGGATCGGTCAGGATGATCAGGCGTCCGTTCGATTCCAGGCCTGCGACGAAGTATCTGGCGTCATCCCTTCCATTCCTGTCCCTCACCGGCAGTTTCTTCCAGCGGTCGCCTTCCCAGCGGAACAGGCCCTGGTCAGCGAAACCGTAAATAGATCCGTCGGCGGACCGGAGCAGTTGATTGTTTACGGGATAATTATGGTCGGCGGTCACGATATCGTGGATCTTGCCATGCACCATGCAATGCATGGCGGCGGTATTCGGTATGATCCACAACGAGTCGTCGCCCATTTCGACGATGTCATTGATCAGGCTGGCTCCCAGTCCGTTCTCGGTGGTGTAGTTGGTGAACCTTGAGCCGTCGTACACGCTGAGGCCGCCAAAGGTGGAGATATACAGCCGCCCCTTGCTGTCCTGGTACATGAACCGCGCGCGATTGTTGACCAGACCGTCCTTCGGCGTGTAGCGGGTAAAGAGATACTGTTGTGCGCAGACCATTTGGGCACAAAGTAGGAATGAGGTAAAGGATGAGAAAGCTATCTTAAGGTTCATTATCCTGCCGACCAGACCCGGACCTTATCATTCATCATTTCACGGATAGTCCGGGCGATGGCCGCCGCGTCAAAGCCGCATTCGCGTTGCAGCTCTTTTGGAGAGCCATGTTCGACGACCCGGTCGGGGATGCCGAGGATGCGGACGGTCGACCTATAATGATGTTCGGCCTGGAATTCCAAAATGGCCGAGCCGAAACCTCCGACCACGCTGCCATCTTCCACCGTGATGATGCGGTCATATTGGGTAAAGACCTCGTGAAGCAGCTCTTCGTCGAGCGGCTTGGCGAAACGCATGTCATAGTGCGCCGGATCCAGTCCATCCGATTTGAGCTCTCTGATGGCCGCGGTCACAAAATTCCCGGGATGTCCGAGGCTCAGGATGGCTAGATCATGTCCGTCACGCAGTTTTCGTCCTTTGCCGATGGGGATCTCCTGCATGGGCGTTCTCCATTCCGGCATGACGCCTTCCCCGCGGGGATAGCGGATGACAAAGGGCTCATTCGTCGTATCCAATTGGGCCGTATAGAGCAGGTTGCGAAGCTCGCTTTCATTCATCGGCGCGCTCACGATCATGTGGGGAATGCAGCGCATATAGGGAATATCGTAGGCTCCATGGTGCGTGGGGCCGTCTTCGCCAACCAGGCCCGCGCGGTCGAGACAGAAGATCACCGGCAATTGCTGTATGGCCACGTCGTGAATGACCTGGTCATAGGCCCGTTGCATGAAGGAAGAGTAGATATTGCAGTACACCCGCATGCCCTGGGTGGCCATGCCTGCCGAGAGCGTCACGGCATGCTGCTCGCAAATGCCCACGTCAAATGCGCGGTCGGGCATTTTGTCCATCATGAATTTCAGGGAAGATCCGCTCGGCATGGCGGGCGTGATGCCCAGGATCTTCGGGTTCTTTTCGGCGAGTTCGATCAGGGTCAGGCCGAAAACGTCCTGGTATTTCGGCGGCTGCGGGGTTTCATAGAGCTTGCGATAGATCTCCCCGGTGATCTTGTCGAACTGGCCCGGAGCATGCCATTTCGTTTGATCTTTTTCCGCAAGCGCATAGCCCTTTCCTTTAACGGTGACGATATGCAGGAGCTTGGGCCCCGGGATATTTTTCAGGTCGTTCAGGGTATCCACGAGCTTGGTGATATTGTGCCCGTCGATGGGGCCGAAATAACGCAGCTTGAGCGCCTCGAATAGGTTCGAGCTGCGGCTGATGAAGCCCTTGATGCTATGTTCGATCTTGCTGGCGATATCGCGGCTGAAATGACCGCCCACCGGCAACTTGCCGAGCGCCTTCCAGATATCGTCCTTCAGCTTGTTCCAGGTCTGCGAGATCGTGATATCGGTCAGGTATTCCTTGAGGGCGCCGACATTGGGGTCGATGCTCATGCAATTGTCATTCAATACGATCAGCAGGTCCGTATCGGCGACGCCGGCGTGGTTCATCCCTTCGAAGGCCAGTCCGGCCGTCATGGCCCCATCCCCGATGATCGCCACGGCCTTGCGGTCCTTTTCCCCTTTGTATTTCGCGGCCATGGCCATGCCAAGCGCGGCGCTGATGGAGGTGGAGGAATGGCCGACCCCGAAGGTGTCGTATTCGCTTTCGCTGCGCCGGGGAAAGCCACTGAGCCCCTTGTATTTGCGGTTCGAGATGAACTCTTCCCGGCGGCCGGTGAGGATCTTGTGTCCATAGGCCTGGTGGCCTACATCCCATACCAGTTGGTCATAGGGCGTATTGAAGACATAGTGCAGGGCGACCGTAAGCTCGACGACGCCCAGGCTGGCCCCGAAATGGCCGCCATGCACGCTGACCATGTCGATGATATATTGGCGCAATTCATCGGAAACCTGAATTAGCTGCTCCTTGCTGAGCTGGCGCAGGTCGGCGGGGGAATCGATCATTCGCAGTAAAGACCCGGGGGCAATGTCCATAGTACTCCTTTACGGTACAAAAATAAAGCATTATCGCGTAGGTTCAGAGGGGCTTTTTGGTCGAAAATCCCGTACAAAACGCCTGAACGGGTGTTTTTTGTATATTGGCCATCCGATTCCCACCGATGGCCTACCTATTTAGCCATTAGTACAAAAGAAGGGGTGGGGGGAGGGGGAAATGGGTAGATTTGATCGAATCAAGCGTGCGTATGACCAGGAATTCAAGCAGATATTATTGGCTTTGCCAACTCAGCGGCTGGGGTTTCGTGGCCCTGGTGGCACTTGGGTATAACGCGACGACCCTGGAGCAAAGGATAAGCGGGAGATTGGTTGGCGGGCTAAGCATCATGGTATTCACCGGCATACTGACCACCCATTTGTTCAGGGAGGTCATGCGTCGATCAGGCTGGCTGATGCTGTCCGTGGAAAGGGCATTGCCTAAGCTGCTGATAGGAATTCTGATCACCTGCATAGCGGATACCTTAATTCGCATCGGACTGGTGGACTTCTTCAAGTTGTCGGTATCCAAAAATAAAATGGATTTCACGCCGCGCTTTCTTTTTATCACTTTCGATGCCGGAATGGTGATCACTCCCTGGACGATCATCTACTATTTCTATCATTACATCGAAAAGAGCAGGAAGCAGCAATTGGATACGCTCAAGCTCGAAGCGTTGGTGAAAGAGCTGGAGCTGAAGACCATCAAGTCCCATATCAATCCACATTTTATTTTCAATGCCCTGAACAGCATCCGCGCCCTGGTGGACGAGAACCCGGTTCGGGCCCGGACGGCCATCACGGAGCTGAGCAATATCCTGCGCAGCAGCATGCAGGCGGAGAAGCTCGAAACCGTCACTTTTGAAAAAGAATTGAATATCGTCAAGGACTATCTCGCCCTGGAATATATCCGGTTCGAGGAGCGACTTCGGATCGAATTCGAGATCGACGAAGAGACCCTCGACCAGCCGATCCCTCCCATGATGCTGCAGACGCTTGTGGAGAACGCGATCAAGCATGGCATCAGCAAGCAGGTGAACGGGGGCAAAGTAAAGATCGTATCCGGTTTTTGCGATGACTACCACCAACTGGTGATCCAGAACACAGGCTTCCTGAACGGTGGCCTCAACGGGGATGGCTTCGGGCTGGCCAGCACCAAGAACAGATTGCAATTGCTATTCGGTACGCGGGCTAACTTCCACATCCGTGAGATCAACGGAGACACGGTAGAGGCGAAGGTGCAGATACCCATCGACGCGAGCAAATAAGACCGACGCGACAAATAAACAGGGCCATCGCCCCAAAGACTACTACTATGATCAGAGCCATTATCATCGACGACGAACGTCTGGCCAGGAATGAACTCAAGAAACTACTGATGGACTTCCCCGAGATCGAGGTCATTGCCGAAGCGACCAATGCCAACGAGGGAGTGGAAAAAATAGACAGCCTCAATCCGGATCTGATCTTTCTGGATATACAAATGCCGGGCAAGACGGGTTTCGACATGCTTGCCGAGCTGGAAAAAGCGCCGAATGTGATCTTCACCACCGCCTACGATGAATATGCCCTGAAGGCCTTCGAAGTGAATGCCCTCGACTACCTGCTCAAACCGGTCGAACCGAAACGGCTGGCGGATGCGTTGCAAAAGCTGCAGGTGGAAGAGGATAAAGAGCCATTGTCGGATCATCCCCTTACGACCAACCGCAGCCTGTTGAATGAACACGACCAGGTGTTCGTGAAGGACGGGGAACGCTGCTGGTTCGTGAAGCTATCGGACATTCGTCTGTTCGAGAGCGTGGGAAATTATGCCAAGGTCTATTTCGGGCCCAACAAACCGCTCATCCTGAAGTCGCTGAATGCGTTGGAAGAGAGGCTGGATGAGAAGGTCTTCTTCCGGGCCAATCGCAAACATATCGTGAACCTTCGTCTGATCGAAAAGATCGAGCCTTATTTCAACGGCGGCCTGCTCCTGGAAATGAAGGGGGGCGAGAAGATCGAGGTCAGCAGGCGTCAAACCGTCAAGTTCAAGGAAATGATGAGCTTATGAGTCATCTTTTGCGTACCGTGCTGCTTATCCTCTTTACTGCCGGTCTGGCCGGCGTCCCTGGCCCCCGCGCTTTCGCGCAGGACACGGCCATCGACAAGATCATCAATCCAACCGAAGTCGAAAAGATCGAGCAGGTCCTGTCTGCCGACGACATGCAGGGCAGGGGAACCTTCACGCCCGGGATTGAGAAAGCGGCCGACTTCATCGACGCACAGTTCAGGGCGGCGGGGTTGCTGCCGATGGAGCACGGCCATCAATACAGACAGCGTTTTTCCATGGCCAATACGGAATTACATGCCGTGTCGGCGATCTTCGATAGGGATTCGATCCCCGCGGATCACATCGCGGTCATCAGTTCCGGGACCCAATTCGATATCGACAACGCAGGCGACTATGAAAAGGCCTATATCCGCGCCGGACAAAATTGGCGCGCCGAATACGCCCGCTATGTCCCTGCGAAAAAGAATTGGCTGGTCCTGGTCGACACGAGCTTTGCCAGGGAGTTCAAGCGCCTGATCCGAACGAGGCGCCAGCTATTCAAATCGCCCTACAGCGCGATCTTCGTCCTGACCACCCTGGATCCTGGACGTTACCATATCCGGGTCGATCAGGCCGTCACCCAGCGCGACCTGGCCAATGTAGTGGCCATCCTGCCGGGCAGGAGCAAACGCAGCGAATTTGTCGTTTTCTCGGGCCATTACGATCACCTCGGGATCGGGAAGCCTGACGAGAAGGGCGACAGTATCTATAACGGCGCCAATGACGACGCCAGCGGCACCACGGCGGTCATCATGCTCGCGAGGTATTTTGCGGCCAGGCATGACAATGAGCGCACGCTTGTCTTTGCCGCTTTCACGGCCGAAGAGATCGGCGGCTTCGGGTCCCAGTATTTCTCGCAGCAGTTGGACCCGGCGTCCGTCATGGCCATGTTCAATATCGAAATGATCGGCACGGAGAGCAAATGGGGGACGCATTCCGCCTATATCACCGGCTATGAGCGATCGGATATGGGGAAGATCCTGGGGAAGAACCTCGCCGGCAGCGGCTTCACGTTCTACCCCGATCCCTATCCGGACCAGCAGCTTTTCTATCGTTCCGACAACGCGACCCTGGCGCGGCAGGGTGTCCCGGCGCATACGATCTCGACCTCCAAAATGGATTCCGAGAAGACCTATCATACCCGTGGCGACGAGATCGCGACGCTGGATATGGTCAATATGGCGCAGATCATCCAGTCGGTCGCCATCAGTTCCCGATCCATCGTGGCGGGTACCGATACGCCCTCGCGCGTGGATACGTCGCAGTTACGATAATTTTTGCCGCGATACTATTTCGCCGGCTGAACCGTTTAATGATGTCACCTTTAAACCATAAATAATGACTATGAAAAGGATCCTCGCTCTCCCGGTTACGTTGGTGTCGTTTATCGCGTTATTGTCCGCCTGTAAGAAATCCAGCTCCGCCTCTTATTCCTTCACTGCCAATGTCGGGGGAACCTCCACGTCGTTCAACCAGGCAGCATATGCCGTCGTCGAGGCCCCTTTGGGCCAACCCGTGATCATCGTTCAGGGGGTGGCCAACGGGCAGGCCGGCAAATCATTGATGCTTAGCGTAAGTAATTCTTCGAATACCAACCCGATCGTGAAGGGTCACGCCTATGTCGATACGGACCCGGACTGGAACGTGGAAGGCATTTATTCCGAGAGCGGCACCTCCATCTTTTTTGCAGGTAATGACCTGGCCAATGCAGCCCTCAATAGCGGGGTTACTATCGCCCATCACCTCACCGTCACGTTCACCTCCATCGACAGCACGTCCGTAAAGGGTACCTTTAGCGGAGATTTCTTCCAGGGCGACGATCCCCACGGTAAGATCAGCTCCTTCACCAATGGGACTTTTAATGTTAAGATCCAGCGATGAGACAGGCATTTGCGTAAATTGCGCGGGTGATGAAAGCGTTTATCATAGCCCTTTTTCTGCTTATGCTTCACCAAGCCGGCTATCCGCAGCAAGGCACGGAGCCGTACGAGGATACGCAGGTCAACCCGGAGAACCTGCGTAAGGCAAATCCCTGGTGGCAGGTATATAGTTTTACTGCAGGGGCCTGGTTTCCCCAAAGCAATTTAGGCGTATTGGGCGTTCATCCCGCGATCGGGGTGACCGGCGCCTATCGGAATGCCATCCATGAGATCGACCTGGAACTCAGCTTCCGGTTTATCCGGACCCCGGGCGACTATCTGGTCGAGCGCGGAGATTCACTCTACTCCCTCCACTATTATCTTGGTGGCCATATCGGTCTCGGCTATACGCGTTATGTATTTTTCTCCAGGCGATGGGAATTTGGTCCCCATATAGGTATCGGCTATGACGGTTTTGATATCGCCAATGACGATGGCTCGGGCAACTACGATTACCTCAGTCCCATTGAGATAAACTCCTTCGACTATAATCTGGGGATGCGCTTCCATTTCTACTTCAAGGACGGAACCTTTCTCGGCCTGGTGCCCAAGTATCATTTCCTGCATTACGCCAATCAAGGCGGGAGTTCGCTGTTCGGCAACGCCTTCTCGGTGGATCTGCAGATCGGCGGCATGCCGTGATGCCGGCGATTATGCGGTGCATCCGGATCCTGGATGCCTTTTTGTGCGATATTAGTCGTATATTGTTTCCGGGATACAAATTAAAAAAAATAAATCTGTTACAGTTTGAAAAATATCTCTTTCCTCGCGGTCGCCCTTTTCTCCCTTCTCACCCTGTCTTTATCTTGCAAGAAAAGCAACAACGCTGGTTCCTCTTATTTTATAACAGCAACCATCAATGGAACGGCCAAATCCTTTGCGACCATGCCGTTCGCGCACGTAGCGACGAATCTCGGCATTACGCTAGTCGGCATTTCGGGAGGCGTATCCAATACGGAACCAATTGATATTTCCGTGGCAAATATCCCCAGCGGTCAACCCATTGTCGCAGGAACTTATTCTGATACGTCAACATCTTTTGTGGTGGAGGCGCTCTATTCGCCGAAATCGACCAGCGGGGTAAGCTATAACGGAGGCAGCAATGAAGATGGATCAAATAGCGGGTTAGGCAATTCAGCCCCCGGCAATCACTTCAAAGTAGTGATCACCTCGATCACCAGCACAGAGATCAAAGGCACATTCGGCGGCAACGTATACCTTAATGGTGATCCGGCGTCTACGGTCCTGGCCATAACCAACGGAAGTTTCTATGTCAAATTTCAATAAGAACAGGATGTCCGGCGAGTGACGTAGCCGTGCTCAAGGCGCAAACTTCAACATGACCTTTGCCATTTGTCCGGCGATCTTGTCATTGGAGAGGTTGCCGATGCTGCCTTCATGGGTATGCTGCAGCTGCTTCTTATAATCATAATGGAATTCCCCTTTGTCGATCTGGTTGCCGATGCGCTGGTAGGCCTCACGGAAGGGGACGCCCTGGTTGACGAGCTCATTGACCGCCTCGACGCTGAATAGATATTTATATTTTTCGTCGTCAAGAATATGATCCCGGGTCTGCATGCCGGATAGCATCAGCCGCGTCATCTGCAGGCAGGCCTTGATCTCTTCGATCGCGGGGAAGAGGATCTCCTTGGTCAATTGCATGTCGCGATGGTAGCCGGAAGGCAGGTTATTGATCAGGAGGGTCAATTCATTGGGTATGGCCTGGATGCGATTGCATTTTGCCCTGACGAGCTCCAGCACGTCGGGGTTCTTTTTATGGGGCATGATGCTGCTGCCGGTGGTCAGCTCGGCGGGAAAACTGATGAAGCCGAAGTTTTGATTGCTATACAGGCAGCCATCCATCGCCAGCTTACTGAGGGTCGCTGCGATGACCGCCAGTCCCATGGCGACGATCTTTTCCGTTTTGCCCCGGCTCATTTGCGCGTATACGGAATTGTGGTTCATGGCGCCGAACCGGAGCGTTTCCGTGGTCCGGGTCCTGTTCAGGGGAAAGGACGAGCCATAGCCCGCGCCGCTGCCCAGGGGATTCTTATTGGCGACATGATAGGCCGCGGCAAGCAGCTCCAGGTCGTCCACCAGGCTTTCGGCGTAGGCGCCAAGCCAAAGGCCGAATGAGGAAGGCATCGCAATCTGCAAATGCGTATATCCGGGAAGCAGTCTGTCCTTATATCTTTCGCTGAGGGTGATCAGGAGGTCGAACAATGCTTTGACCTCGTCCTTTATTTTCAGGATCTCTGCGCGCAGGTAAAGCTTGATGTCCACGGCCACCTGGTCATTGCGGCTGCGTCCGCTGTGGATCTTCTTTCCGGCCTCGCCGATGCGCGTGGTCAGCATCCATTCTACCTGGGAATGCACGTCCTCGATCCCTGCCCCGATCACGAAACCGCCGCTGCGGATCTCTTTGAGCAAGGCGTTCAGGCCTTCATGAATGAGGGTTTTCTCCTCGCCGGTCAGCAGCCCTACGCTCTCGAGCATGTCGGTATGGGCAAGAGAGCCCAGCACATCATATTCCGCCAGCAGCACGTCAAATTCCTTATCCCTTCCCACGGTAAAGGCTTCGACCTGCTGCGAGGTGTGCGTCGTGTCTTTATTCCAAAGCTTCATATGAACTGGGCCTCCAATAATTGAATATACGAAACGATGCCTTCTTCGATCTCTTTGATATATATATATTCGTCGGCGGTATGGCTACGGGCCGAATCTCCGGGTCCGGTCTTCAGGACGGGAAAGGGCATCAGGGCCTTGTCCGAAGTGGTCGGTGAGCCATAGCAGGTCCGGCCCGCGGCGATGCCTGCCTGAACTACGGGGTGCCCGATCGGGATCGAGGTGGAGCGCATCCGGAGGCTCCGGGGGCTGACGGTACAGCTGACATGCTCCCGGATCGTGCGCAGGATCTCTTCAAAACTATATAGCTCGTTTACCCGGACGTCCACCACGAAATGGAATTGCGATGGCACGACATTATGGGCCTTGTTGTCGGTATAGGCCACCGTCACGCTCATTTTAACGGGGCCAAGCAGGTCGGATACCTGCGGCCAGTGATAATGCCGGAACCATTCGATGTCGGGCAGCGCGGCATACAGTGCATTTTCGCCTTCTTCGCGCGCTGCGTGACCGGCCTTGCCGTGTGCCGTACAATCGAGCACCAGCAGTCCTTTTTCCGCAACGGCCAGTTGCATGTTCGTGGGCTCGCCGACGATGCCCCAATCGATGCGTCCCAATTCCGGCAACAGCCGTTCCACGCCGTTATGCCCGGAGATCTCTTCTTCGGCCGTCGCGGCCAGGATGAGGTTGTGGGTCAGGTTATCGCGCTCATAGAAATGGATGAAGGCGGCGATCAGCGAGACCAGCGATCCGCCCGCGTCATTGCTGCCCAGCCCGAACAGTTTGCCGTCCACTTCGATGGGTTCGAAAGGATCGAGCGTATAGGCCTTGTTCGGGCGAACGGTATCATGATGGGAATTCAGGAGAATGGTCGGTTTGGCGGGATCGAAATGACGGTTCTTCGCCCAGACGTTGTTTTGCAGGCGATGCGTTTCGACCTGCTGGTTGTTAAGCCATTGTTCGATGAGGGTCGCCGTCTCCCCTTCCTCCTTGCTGAAAGAGGGTATCGCAATCAGTTCCTTCAGCAAACCGATCGCGTCTTTTTGCAGGTCCCGTATCGTCTTTTCCCTGATCATATTCGTTTTTAGCGCCGCACGATGGTTCGTCAATGTCGCACGATCGTGGTTCCGGAATGTCCGGACAATAGTTCATGCAAATCCTCCGCTTTGCCGATGATGACCTTGCGCACCCCGGCATCCAGTGCGGCAAATGCAGTTTCCATTTTCGGGATCATCCCCGAGAAAATGATCTGTCGATCCCTGAGCTCTTTGTAGGTCCCCGGATTGATGCGATGGATAACGGTTGCGTCGTCGTCTGCATTCATCAGTACGCCGGATTTTTCAAAGGTATACACCAGGCTGACGCCGAAGGCGGCGCCCAGGGCCTTCGCTATCTCGCTGGCGACGGTGTCGGCATTGGTATTCAGCAATTGTCCCTTTCCGTCATGGGTGATGGGGGCGAATACGAGTGCCTTATCCTGTTCCAGGAGTCCGGCCAGGAATTTTCCGTTAACCCGGTCGACGTCTCCTGCAAAGCCGTAATCGACGGTGCGATCGATGCCTGCCGCCTGTCGTTCTTCATGGGGTGCGCTGCCCGGGGCGCCTCTCTTGTGTGCCAGTATCGAATTCCCGTCTGCGCCGGACAGGCCCATGGCGTTGCATCCCTTAGCCTGCAATTGCGCAACCAGGTTCTTATTGATGAGGCCTGCATAGACCATGGTCACGACCTTCAGGGTCTCTTCGTCCGTAATGCGTCGTCCGTCGATCATCGTCTGCCTGATGCCGAGTTTTTCCGCCAGTTGAGTGGCCATCTTTCCCCCGCCGTGCACCAGGATCTTGCGGCCCTCGAGGGCGGCGAATTCCGACAGGAAGAGGTCGAGTTTTCCGGGATCGTCGATGATATTTCCGCCAATTTTTATGACTGCTAAGGTCTCCATGCTGTTATCAGGTTATTGTGCCTACCGCATCGGCCCAAAATCGTGCCGGGATCAGCCCGGGCCACGCCCACGCCCCTCATCGCTTCAGCAGCCCGGCCAGTACGGCCTGGGCGGCCCAAACCCGATTGCCGGCCTCGCGGGTCACGATACTGGCGCCGCTATCCAGCACTTCATCGCTAAGCTCGACATTCCGGCGCACCGGCAAGCAGTGCATCACCTTCGCAGAGCGGGTATTTTTCAGCTTTTCGGAGGTCAGCATCCACTCGGGATCATTGCAATAGATCTTTCCATAGTCTTTATAGGTGCTCCAGTTCTTGACGTATACAAAGTCTGCATCTTTGAGGGCCGCGTCCTGGTCATGGGTGATGGTCGCGCCGTTGGTGAACTGCTCGTCCAGTTCATAGTCCTCGGGATGAGCGATGACAAAATCGAGTGGTTTTCCTGCTCTGGCCCACGCGGTGATCCACTGGGAAAAACTGTTGGCCACGCATTGCGGAAGGGCCTTCACATGGGGGGCCCAGGTAAGGACGATCCGCGGACGGCGCGCTGCGGGGGAGGAGGCAGGGCCGGAATCGGCCGGCGACTCCAGCGATTCGGTGATGGTGATCAGATCCGTCAGGCTTTGCAGGGGGTGGAGGGTCGCGCTCTCCAGGCTCACGACGGGGATGCCCGAATACTTGATGAATTGCCGGATGTAGAGTTCGCTGTAATCATCCGCCTTGTTTTTGAGGGATGGGAAAGTACGGATGCAAAGGATATCGAAATAGCGTCCCATGATGGGCGCGGCGTCCTTCACGTGCTCTACCGTATTGCCGCTCATGATGGCTTCCTCTTCGAACTCCAGGGCCCAGCCTTCCTTATCGACGTTGAATACGATGGCTTCCGCGCCCAGGTTCTGGGCGGCGATCTGCGTGCTCAGCCGGGTACGCATGCTGGGATTGAGGAAGAGCATGCCCACACGCTTGTAGGCACCCAGGCTCCTGTCTTTCAGCGGATCGGCCTTATAGGCCAGCGCCGATCTCAGCAGGGCTTCGATGTCCGCGACGTCATGAACGGAGATGAAATTTTGCATGGTCTTAATTTTCAACCTTCACCGCGCCGGCCAGTTCTTCCATCTCTTCCCCGATCGCTTCCAGGAATTCGTCGGCATCCTTTTTCCGCAAGGCGAGGGAGGGCAGCAAACGGATCGTATTGGGCTTTGACTCGCCGGTGAAGATATGGTGTTTGAACAGGAGGTTCTTGCGCAGCTCTTTCAATTCATCCGGTACATCGAATCCGATCATCAGGCCCTTGCCCCGCAAGTTCTGCAACAGCGGCATTTCTTTCAGTTTCCCCATGAGATAGGCACCCACTTCGGCCGCATTCTCCATCAGCCGTTCCTGCTCCATGACTTCCAGTACGGCCACGGCGGCGGCGCAAGCGAGGTGGTTGCCTCCGAAGGTCGTGCCCAGCATGCCATGTCTGGCCTGAATATCCGGCGCGATGAGGATGCCTGCCACCGGGAACCCGTTGCCCATGCCCTTCGCCATGGTATAGATATCGGCATTGACGCCGGCAAGATCATGCGAGAAAAATTTGCCCGTCCGTCCGTATCCGCATTGAATGCCGTCAGCGATGAATACGGCGCCATACTGCTTGCTCAGGCCGGCGATCTTTTGCAAAAAAGCCTCCGAAGCCGGGTGAATGCCGCCGACGCCCTGGATCCCTTCGACGATCACCGAAGATATCTCATCGCCCTGGGCGCGGAAGCAGGCCTCAAGCGCCGCTTCGTCATTCAGGGGCAGAAAGAGTACATTATCGGTCTTGTTCACCGGCGCTTGAAGGGCCGGATTGTCGGTAACGGAAACCGCCAGGGAGGTCCTGCCGTGGAAAGCCCGCTTGAACGCGATGATCTTCTTGCGGCCATTGTGGAAGGAGGCGAGCTTAAGCGCATTCTCCACCGCCTCGGCCCCGGAATTGCAAAGGAAGAGCTGGTAATCCGGTCTGCCGGACAGCTTGCCCAGCTTGTCGGCCAGCTCCTGTTGCAAGGGTATGCGGACCGAGTTGGAATAAAAGGCCACTTTGTTGAGTTGGTCAGTGATCCGCGCCACAAAATGCGGATGTGTATGACCGATAGAAATGACTGCATGCCCTCCGTAAAGATCGAGGTATTGCTGCCCTTCCTGGTCCCAT
The DNA here is from genome assembly GCA_030706735.1 of Bacteroidota bacterium. Classification (GTDB taxonomy): domain Bacteria; phylum Bacteroidota; class Bacteroidia; order Chitinophagales; family Chitinophagaceae; genus Puia. Next base: position 21,644 of record JAUZNZ010000019.1, read on the forward strand.
ACGTAGGAACCCTTCGCCTTCACGATCGTGATCTCATTGACGGGATAAACATCGAATAGCTTCATAATGCAGAGTTTAAAATTCAATTGCTCAAAATGCGTTTGCTTTAAGGTGAAGTCCGGCCGTCTCATCGAGGCCGAAAAGAAGATTCATATTTTGTACTGCCTGACCGCTGGCTCCTTTCAGCAGGTTGTCCGCCGCCGAATGCACCACCAGCCGACTTCCCAGTTTTTCCAATTGGATCAGGCACTTGTTCGTGTTGACGACCTGTTTGAGCGAGATCGGGGAGCGACTGATCACCGTAAAAGGATGACCCTTGTAGAAATCCGCATACAGCAGCGTCAGATCAGCCAGCGGAAGGTCGCAGGTCAATTGGGAGCTGATGAAGATGCCTCTTGTGAAATCGCCCCTCCACGGCACAAAGTGGATGGCGGGGGCGCCTGCCTCGCCGCCGCCTGCCTCCCCGCCGCCGAAAGAGGGCTGCAATTGCCGCAACGACTGCGTTACCTCGTTAAGATGTTGATGGGTAAGGGTCTTATAGGCCTGAATATTATTTGCCCTCCAGGAAAAATGAGAAGTGGGCGAGAGGCCTTGTCCCGCGCCGGTCGACCCGGTAATGCCGGTCGTATGGACCTCGCCCAGCAGGCCTGCGTGGCCCAGCGGCAGGAGTCCCAGCTGGAGCGTGGTGGCAAAACAACCGGGGTTGGCAATATGTGTTGCGGCACGGATCGCGTCGCGATTCAATTCCGGGAGGCCGTAGATGACCGGCTGGCCATGGATCGCGGGCCGCTGCCCGTTGCTGTGCAGGCGGAAGTCCTGGGAGAGGTCGATGATCCTCGCGTTGCCGAAGCCCGCCGCGTGCCCGTCAACAAATTTTTTCGCCTCGCCATGCCCGACGCAAAGGAACAGCACGTCGACCTCAGGAGTCCATTCCGGATCGAAGCGCATGTCCGTATCGCCCGCGAGGTCCTCATGCACCTCATATAGAAATTTCCCGGCATTGCTCTTGCTATGCACGAATGCGATCTCCACCCCCGGATGATTGATCAAAATCCGGATCATTTCCCCGCCGGTATACCCGGCGCCTCCGATAATGCCTGCCCTGATCTTTGCCATATAAACTAGTTTTGCAGCCCCGGTTTATTCCTCCACGCGGTCGCCGGCCGTCGACGGCTGGGAGCACAGGATGAATTCCAGGTCGCTGTTGCCCTCATTCAGGATCCGGTGCTTCAGGCCCGGCCGGATCTCCAGGCCTTGCTGGGCCGCCACGAGGACCCTTCCTTCTTCCGTTTCAAATACCGCCGCTCCCTTCAGGATGAAAAAGAACTGCCTCGATTGGCGGTGGAGATGCGGTCGCTCCGCCGTATGCGGGGGCATCCTTTCCATCTTGACCGACAGTCCTGCCGCGTCCACCAGGTTCCAGCCATCGCAGCCCTCGCCCCAGGTGTAATGGGTAAGGGGCCGCTCTTTGGAAACGATATTCATGGTCGTCCGTTTATTTTGGTCGTCCCGTCATTTTTCCGATGCGTTCACCTGGTGATAAATGGCCGACTGGTTCCCGAAGATCTTTGCAAATCCTTTCACATCATCGCCGGTCCATCCCTTATTCATCTCGCCATAGCTTCCGAACCGGCTGCTCATCAGGTCATGCGGGCTCTCGATGCCGGTGATCGTGAACCGGTAGGGTTGGAGCGTGACGAAGGCCTTGCCGGTCACCGTCACCTGTGAATCCTCCAGGAACTTTTCGATATTGCGCATCGTGGGATCGAGCATTTGCCCTTCGTGCAACCAGTTGCCGTACCAGGCGCTCAGCTGATCCTTCCAATACAATTGCCATTTGGTCAGCACGTGTTTTTCCAGGAGGTGGTGCGCCTTGATGATGATCAGGGGAGCTGCGGCTTCAAAACCTACCCGCCCCTTGATGCCGATGATGGTGTCGCCGACGTGGATGTCCCGGCCCACGCCATAGGGTTGGGCGATCGCCTGCAGGTGCTGGATCGCCTCCACGGGATTCCTGAAATGCTTGCCATCCACGCCATGCAGCTCCCCTTTTTCGAATTCGAGCTCGAGGCGGCGCGTTCCGGTCTCCGTTACCGGGGTGGGCCAGGCCTCTTCTGGCAGGTAGTCGCGTGAACCCAGGGTTTCGCGGCCTCCGACGGAAGTGCCCCAAAGGCCTTTATTGATGCTGTATTGCGCTTTTTCGAAATTCATGTCCACGCCGTGCTGCCTGAGAAAGGCGATCTCTTCTTCCCGGCTCAGGCGGAGGTCACGGATGGGGGTAAGTATCTCTACGCCGGGCAGCATGCTTTGAAAGACCATATCGAAGCGAACCTGGTCATTACCGGCCCCCGTGCTGCCATGGGCGACATAGGCGGCTCCGGTCTTTTGCACATGCTCTGCCACGGCGATGGCCTGGACCATCCGTTCGGCGCTGACGCTCAGGGGATAGGTCGCATTCTTGAGGACATTGCCGAAGATCAGGTATTTGATGCAGGTCTGATAATAGACCTTCGTGGTATCGACGCAATGAAACGAAGCGACGCCCAGTTCTTTCGCCCTTTGTCCGATCTGCGCGACCTCCTGCTGGCTGAATCCCCCCGTATTCACGGTCAGCGCATGGACCTCCAGGTTCCTCAGTTTTGCGAGGTAAATGGCGCAATAGGTAGTATCCAACCCGCCGCTGTATGCTAATACAACTTTGCTCTTCGTGCTCATGATGTCCGGTAAATTTTCAGAGATTAAAGAAAATATGGAACAGGGATTTTGCCCCCTTATGCTCTTTTTTTCGGAAGGGCGCCAGGAGCCTGGATTGCTTGATGCGCATGAATCGCTCGTATAGCTTGGAATGCTTCTTGAAATCGCGGGTCGTCTCTTCCGGTTCGTAGTGATCCTTGGGATCATAGAGCATGGCGGTGCACATACAGATCTTCCGCTCCTTGCTGGTGAGGATCTCGTAGTTGACGCAGCTCTTGCAGCCGGCCCAGAAGGCCTCGTCCTGCGTCAGTTCGGAATAGGTGACCGGCTCGTAGCCCAGCTCGGAATTGATCTTCATGACGGCCAGGCCGGTGGTCAGGCCGAAGATCTTCGCTTCCGGATAGGTCTTGCGGCTAAGATCGAAGACCTTTCTTTTGATCTGCCTGGCCAGGCCGCTCTTCCGGAATTCGGGCGCCACGATCAGGCCCGAGTTAGCGACGTATTCGCCGTGGCTCCAGGTCTCGATATAGCAGAAGCCGGCCCAAAAGCCAGCTTCCGTGAAGGCGATGACCGCCTTGCCTTCCCGCATCTTTTCCTTGATATAATCAGGGCTTCTTTTGGCGATGCCTGTACCGCGGGCCTTGGCCGACGCTTCCATTTCGTCGCAGATGATCTGCGCGAAATCCTGGTGGGTATGATCGGCTATGACTATTTTAAACTGTTGTTCCATTGTTGCATGTGTGAATGATGAAGAACTCGAACCTTGCCTGGGACAGGTGACGGGTCTTGGGGCGCTGGACAGATGGCGCTATGGTAGGAGGGTATCAACGTCGTACCCAAAAGGGGACAGGGCGGACGGAAAAAACTGGGCACGGGGGCGCAGCAAAAAACCCACGCTCAGTGAAGGCGTGCAATATCACGATCAGGTGTGATATGGGTGAGTTTTTTTTCATTTCAATAGTGAATGAAATTGGTAGTTGATCTGTTTGACGATGCAAAGAAAGACATTTTTTAAAAGCAAAGGGGAGAAGGCGGCAAAATTTGTGTGAAAATTATGCGAATCCGGGAAGACCGGCGGCGTGGTTGACTAGTATATGAATGAAAATCAGATTGTTAAGATTCCTTGGTGACCGGCAGGGCATGTACCGCCGCGGCCATTTCATGGATAAGCCCTCCGTCCTTTTCGATCGCGTTGCCAACGACGATGACATCGGCGCCGGCCTTGACATTGAGATAGGCTTTTTCCGGATCCCGGATGCCGCCGCCGACGACGAGGGGAACCTCCAGGCTGGCCGCCACGCAGGCGATCATCTCCTCGCGGATGGGATGCCGGGCTCCGCTGCCCGCGTCCATATAGATCAGTTTCATGCCCAGCATTTCTCCCGCCATGGCGGTGCAAAGGGCGATCTCGTTCTTGTCTGCCGGGATGGGGGTGGCATTGCTGATATAGGAGACGGTGGTCGGGGCGCCCCCGTCGATCACCATATAGCCGGTGGAAATGATCTCCAGCCCGCTTTGCCTGACGGCAGGAGCCGATATGACGTGCTGGCCGATAAGCAATTCCGGGTTCCTGCCCGAGATAAGGGACAGGTATAACAGGGCATCGGCGTGTCGCGAGACCTGGGAAGGCGTGCCGGGAAAAAGAATGACGGGGATGGCGCAATGGCGCCGGATATGTTTCACCACCTCGTCGAGGTGGTTGGATACGACGAGGCTTCCGCCGACCAGCAAATAATCCACTTTTGCGCTCACGGCAAGCGCGGTGAGCGTATCGAGCTTTTCGGGATTCACATGGTCCGGATCGACCAGCACGGCGAAGGATTTTTGACCCTTTCTCTTCTTTGCCAATAACGACTCATAAATGCGCTGCTTCATTTGCTTATTGCCGTTGGTACTGATGCAAAAATGCGATTATTTTCTTAATAATACAAGCTGGCCGTGGTGGTAAGCCATGTGGCTGGTGCGGCTCAGCAGAACGCTCAATTTATTCCGGTGCGGTTCTTTGACGAAGTCATCGGCGGACATGCGTGTATGTTGTGAGAACCAGTCCCCGGTCGTCATCGATTTGAAATGATCGGCAAGCCGCGCATTCGCGTCGGACCAGTACTGTCGCAGTGTCGCGACGGGCGGCATGTCTTTCCCCGATTTATTATCCGGATTCGTGAGGAATACGGCTTGCAGACCCGGATGCCGCTTTTCTCCCAGGCCCAGCAGTTCCGCCATATCGTCGTGAACGACCATGAGATGTCCGAGGAGGTAGATCCCACGATTCCTGCCGGGAGAGATCTCCTGTTGCCATTGTTCGTCGCCAAGGGCCGCCAGCAAGGCATCTATCCTTTTGACATGGGCGTCCCAGCTGATCAGCGCCATTTTTACGTATAATTCATCGTGGCTCATGTTCGATTTTTTTTTGCGGTCTTGTAATGTAGCATTTTTTGTACGAACGGGATATTCCTATACATCTTTTTCATGGATACCTCCAAAAATTTTTGATCCTCCGGGTGACGAAAAATGTGCAAAAATCTGTTAAAGCCCGACCCATCTGCACTATAAAAATCTGGCCCGATTTTTTCCACAGACTGTGCATATCTCAGGCGTGGAAATATCGAAATCAAAAAATACTTTCGTTATCCCCGGCCGAAATTTTTTTACCTAACCTTTTTTAAACAGGGCTCGACTTATGGAAAATAAAAAGCAATCTAAAGGCTTGCAGTTCAATCGTCGCTTTACCAGGGACGATGTGCAGGTATTCGATCAGTTCACTTACGATTACCGTACGTCCGTCATTCGTAATCCGAGCGGTGAGGTGGTGTTCGAAATGAACAATGTGGAGGTGCCTGCACAATGGAGCCAGATTGCTACCGATATATTAGCCCAAAAATATTTCCGCAAGGCCGGTGTTCCGCAGCCGGACGGCTCGCTGGGACGGGAGACCTCCGTGCGGCAGGTGGCCCATCGCATGGCCAATTGCTGGAGGGTCTGGGGGGAGCGTTCCGGGTACTTCGAAAGCCCGCAGGACGCCCAGATCTTCTATGAAGAGCTGGTTTACAGCATGCTGAACCAGGCCTGCGTCCCCAATTCGCCGCAGTGGTTCAATACCGGCCTCCATGAAAGCTATGGCATTACCGGGAAGCCCCAGGGTCATTATTTCGTGGATCCGGCGGATAACCAGCTGAAGCGTTCCACCTCCGCCTACGAGCGTCCGCAACCTCATGCCTGCTTCATATTGAGCGTCGAGGACGACCTGGTCAATGACGGCGGCATCATGGACCTCTGGGTACGCGAGGCCCGCATCTTCAAATACGGATCGGGCGTGGGCACCAATTTCTCGAATATCCGCGGGGAAGGAGAGAAACTGAGCGGAGGCGGTACGTCGAGCGGACTGATGAGCTTCCTGAAGATCGGGGATCGCGCGGCGGGCGCGATCAAGTCCGGGGGTACGACCCGGCGTGCGGCGAAAATGGTTTGTCTCGACCTGGACCATCCGGAGATCATGGACTTCATCAACTGGAAGGTGGAAGAAGAGAAGAAGGTGGGCGCATTGATCGCGGCGGGCTATCCCAGCGATTATGAAGGAGAGGCCTACCGGACCGTCTCGGGACAGAATTCGAATAACTCCATCCGCATACCGAATGAGTTCTTCAATAAGCTTCGGCAGGGCGAAGACTGGGAACTCAAGGCGCGCAGCGACGGACGGATCATGAAAACCGTTCCGGCCAGGGAAGTCTGGAACCAGATTGCGTATGCAGCATGGCGTTGTGCTGACCCGGGTACCCAATACGATACTACCATCAACGAATGGCATACCTGCCCGAATGGTGGCCGTATCCGGGCTTCCAACCCTTGCTCCGAGTATATGTTCCTGGACAATACGGCCTGCAACCTGGCATCCGTGAACCTGCGCCGGTTCTATGACGAGGACACGAATACGTTCGACGTCGAAGGCTTCGAGTACACGTCCAGGCTATGGACGGCGGTGCTGGAAATTTCTGTGCTGATGGCGCAGTTCCCATCGAAGGAAGTGGCACAGCTCTCTTATGACTATCGTACGCTTGGCCTCGGCTACGCCAACCTCGGCTCGATGCTGATGGTCATGGGTATCCCCTATGACAGTGAAGAGGCGCGCGGGATCGCCGGCGCGATCACGGCCATCATGACGGGCGTCGCCTACAGGACCTCGGCTGAAATGGCCGGCGTCATGGGCGCCTTTCCCAGGTTCGAAGAGAATCGGGAAGAGATGCTGCGGGTCATGCGCAATCACCGTCTGGCGGCCTATGACGCCGACGAGTACGAGGGATTGGAAACCAAGCCGCAGGGTATCAAGGCAAAGTATTGCCCCGATTACCTGCTGACCGCGGCCACCAAGGCCTGGGACGAGGCCGTTCAGCTCGGTGAAAAATTCGGTTACCGGAACGCGCAGGCCACGGTCATCGCTCCGACCGGCACGATCGGCCTGGTCATGGACTGCGACACGACGGGAGTGGAACCTGATTTTGCCCTGGTCAAATTCAAAAAATTGTCGGGAGGCGGATATTTCAAGATCATCAATCAATCCGTGCCCACTGCCCTGAGGAACCTGGGCTATAACGAAAAACAGATCGACACCATCATCAAATATGCGGTGGGTACCGGAACCTTCGCGGGGGCGCCGGGCATCAACCATCAAACGCTGAGCGAGAAAGGCTTCATCGCAGACGAGATCAAGAAGCTGGATGCGGCGGTGGGGTCCGCCTTCGAGATCGGCTTCGTATTCAATGTCTATGCGCTTGGCGAAGAGTGCCTCCAACGGTTGGGTTTCGAACCGGCACAATATTTCAATTTCGAATGGAATCTGCTCGAGGCGCTGGGCTTCTCCGATGCGGATATCGAAGCGGCCAATGACTATGTATGCGGCGCGATGACGGTGGAAGGCGCTCCCTACCTGAAGGAGGAACATCTGGCCGTCTTCGATTGCGCGAACAAGTGCGGCAAGAAAGGCGAGCGGTTCATCCATGCTCACGGGCATATCCGGATGATGGGCGCTACGCAACCCTTCATCAGCGGGGCCATTTCCAAGACGATCAACCTGCCTAACGAGGCCCTGGTCGAAGAGATCGCCGATTCCTATATGCTGAGCTGGCAGCTGGGATTGAAAGCTTGCGCATTATATCGCGACGGTTCCAAGCTTTCGCAACCCCTCAGCAATAAGTCAGACAAGAAAAAGAAAGACGAGGAAAGGGACAGCGCTGCCGCAGAGCCGCGCAACCTGGCTGCCGATATGGCCGCCGCGGCGGCACAAACCGCCCCGGTCGCCGGTCCGGAGTCGCATATCGTCGATCTGAGCAAGCTCACCGTGCAGGACCTGCTGGAAGAGGTGCAAAAGCGGGTGCAGGCTTCGCCGGATACCAAGCTGAAGCGGGAGTTGGCGACCATCGTCGAACGGCGGACGCTGCCCGCCAAGCGACGCGGCTTCACGCAAAAGGCAAAAATAAACGGCCAGGCCATTTTCCTGCGCACGGGAGAATATAGCGACGGCACCGTAGGTGAGATCTTCATCGACATGGCCAAGGAAGGGGCGACGATGCGCAGCATGTCAAACTGCTTTGCCATCGCCATTTCGATCGGTCTGCAATATGGCGTGCCGCTGGAAGAGTTCGTGGAGAAATTTGTATTCACCCGATTCGAACCGTCCGGCATGGTCGATCATCCCAATATCAAGAGCACGACCTCCATCGTCGATTTCATCTTCCGCGTGCTGGCCTATGAATATCTTGGCCGGACTGACCTGGTGCATGTCCTCGACCGGCCCGAAGTGGCCAATAGCGGCACGGACGACTGGGATGAGATACCCACCTCCCTGGAATATGATGACCAAACACCGGAATTGAGCGATGTACGCGTAGTAGCCAAGGCCGCCTCCGCACCCGCTCCCATTCCTGCCGCACCCGCAGCCGCCGCCAGGGCGCCCAAGGCAACGGTTAAAATGGAGAAGGGGCTGGATGCCATAAATGCAGCGGCAAAGAGCATGCAAAGCGATGCCCCAGCCTGCAATACCTGTGGTCATATTACGATCCGGAGCGGAACCTGCTATAAGTGCCTGAATTGCGGTAATAGCATGGGTTGCAGCTAGATACGCCAGGGCTCGGGGCATTGTCCGATTAGCGTCACAGGCGGGGAGATATGAGTATCTTTTGTCGGGTATTCATCGTACATTATATTTCGAAAATAAGTTATATAAGTGTATTCCATTATATACTTTTAAGCACTTATTTTCGTTATAATAGTCCGTAAACAACAAAAATCAAAATCTATGAAACGAATCCTAGCCCTGATCCTGATCATCTCATTCGTAGCCACATCATGCAGCCGGAGCGTAACGCCCGGGGATGCAGCCAGTCATCACTACGGTCATTGCCGGGACGTACGGTAATCGCTCATTCGGCCATATTTTTCAGCTATTCCGCGACCGACCATTGTCTTTGCCCGGATCACTACCCGGGGAGGGACCGGTCAATTCCGGGATGGCTTTTTTATTATACATTTGAGCCAAACTCTGGCAGGAATGACGGTTACATTCGGGTACAACAAGAAGCAGGTATTGGACGGATTGAGGGGACATTTTTTCGGCAGGCCGGAGATCCGGATCATGGCCATCGTCATCAATGTATTTGCGATCCTGTCCGCCGTGTTGTTCGCGATGAAGAAGATCCAGGCCCTGCCGTTCCTGATCTTTTCGGTGCTTTGGTTCCTGCTATGGCTGTCGATCCGGCGATTATTGCCACTCAGCATCTATAAACGTTCTGCGACCTTCAGGGACACCTTCATTCTCAGCCTTGACGAAAAGGGCGTCCTGCTGGAGACCGAACGGGGCAACCAGCTATGGCAGTGGGGCCAATTCAGCGGCTTCAAAGAGACGCTCTATTTCTTCCATCTTTACTTCGATTCGCGGTCCTTTTTCCTGATCCCCAAGGATAGTTTCAAGGATATTCCGGAGATACAGGCGGCACGCCAACTCCTGAAGGACAGGATCAATAAGTGAGATAAATGGTATTTATTTAACTCAACTAATTTCCCGGTCTTGAGAAACTGGCCTACCTTGGGGTACAATGCCCATTAAAGATATTTTATGACGAAACTGACCTTTAATAATAAGGCCAACGCTTTTTACACGAGCGTCAAGGCCGCGGTCGATCAATATTTCATCTCCAGCAAGCAGAAAAAAACAGGTAATTGGAAGCTCTATCTGAAAAGCGGCACCCTCATCCCGGGCGCCTTGTTCATGTATATGGGCCTGCTTTTCTTCTTCCGCCAATCGGGGCCCCTGGCCTCTCATCCCGGAGCGCTCGCCGTCACGCTGGGCGTTATCGGATGCGGCGTTCTCGGACTGGCGCTGGCGAGCGTCGGATTCAACGTCATGCATGACGCCTGCCACGGCAGTTATTCCACACGCGGCTGGGTCAATGACCTGATGGGCCTTTCGCTGAATGCGCTGGGAGGCAATGCATTCATCTGGAAGTTCAAACATAACATTATCCATCATACCTATACCAATGTCGACGGGATCGACGATGATATCGCCAAGAGCCCGCTGATGCGCCAGTGCCCTTCCCAAAAATGGGTGCCTGCGCACCGGTTCCAGCATATTTACGTCGTATTGGTCTACGCGATCTCTTCCTTTGCCTGGGTCACCATGATGGACTTCAATAAATACTTCAAGCGCCGGATCGTCAACATGCCCCTGCAAAAGATGAGCGTCAAGGAGCATGTCATCTTCTGGCTCAGCAAGGTATTGTATGCCGCTGCGTATATCCTGATCCCCGCCTATTTCGTCGGCTGGCGTACCTGGGCCATCGGCTTCGCCTCGATGCATATCGTCCAGGGGCTGGCGCTGGCGATCGTGTTCCAACTGGCCCATGTGGTGGAACATGCAGAATTCGTCCACATCGGAGAGAACGATACCGTGAAGCTGGAAGAGGAATGGGCGATCCACCAGGTAAAGACGACCGCCAATTTCGCCCCGCGCAATAAGATCATTTCCTGGTTCGTCGGCGGCCTGAACTTCCAGGTCGAGCATCATCTTTTCCCCCGGATCAGCCATGTGCATTATCCGGCGATCAGCGAGATCGTAAAAAAGACCTGCCGGGAGTTCGACATCATGTATCATGAATTCCCTACGATGACCCGGGCGATCGGCTCACACTTCCGCATGATGTACCAATTGGGTAGGCGGCCTGTGGCGGCGCGGGTATAAGGCCTCGGAACCGGGCAGCGACAAGGCCCGCGATGGCTACTTGGGCTTATATTTACTTTCCTCGAGGATCTTTCGCGCAGGCAGGCGCATAACCTGTTCAGGCGTGATGCCGTCATGGCTGTTCACATACTTCTTTACGATCTGCCAGCCCACCCAGGGGCCGATATTACCAGGCGATGCATCCGGCATGCCCAGGGTCTTGGGCGATTCGCCGATATAGTTCTTGATCAGGTCCGGATCGACGGTAAAGAGATCGGTGTTTTGGAGAAAGTAATTCCAGATCAATCCCTCATTTGCCTTGCACCATTCCAATTGATCCTGGGTGTAGCCCGTCTTGATGCTGTCTGCCGTTCCGGGAAGGAATTTGTCGACCAGCCACCAATACCTGCCCTTACCGATCATCTGCTCGATCAGGGACTTGTTATCCGAACTGTCGGGGAACAAGTCTTCGGCGATGACGCTCAGGCAGCCGGCCGGAATATAGGCCGGTTCGAATCGCCTCGCGATATAGGCGGGGAAGTCATCCTGGCCCTTGCCGAGCGTATAGAATGAAGAATGCTGTCCCGCGTATAATTGCAGGCCGATGGCCAGGGCGGACGGCGTGATGGCCACTCCCGGTCCGTCAAAGGGGCCGACATAGGCCACCACATGCGCGGGCAGCGGATAGTGGGGAAAATAATATTTCACGAACCGGAAGGCCTGCGTCAACTCCTTGCCCAACCAGGCCATGTCACGGTATTTGATCCGGATCGAATCCTCGACGGGCCGATAGCTGACCAGGAACTCGCGGCTCGCGGCAAAGGCCACTCGATTGGTATCGGCCAGGGGCCCTGCCCCCAGGATATTGGTCACAAAATCCCCGACGAACCAGGGATATTCCCGGCTTACCCGGTACAGTCCCTGCGCAATATGATCGGAATCCATGGCGAACCAGGCGGTGTCGAAGCGTTCCACCTGCACGGGATGGACCGCCACCCCCGACACGTCCGGTACATCCTTTCGCCCTCCGCAGGAGGAGAGGCAGGCGAACAGGCTGCAGAACAGGATGAGGATGCCTGAGGCGGGCGCAATAGTTTGTCTTTTCGTAAACACGGCAAAATCGGTTGATTCATACGAAGTAACGTAAATTTGTACTATGAAAATTGTGCTGGCCCAACAGAATTATCATATCGGGAATTTCGAGGCGAACCTCGCCAGGATCCTTGACGGCATTGCCAGGGCCAAGCAGGCCGGGGCTGACCTCGTCGTATTTTCCGAACTGTGCATCTGCGGGTACCCCCCGCGGGATTTTTTGGAATTCGAAGACTTCATCGCGCAATGCTATGCGGGCGTGGATCGTGTCCGGCAAGAGGCCGATACGATCGGGGTCATCATCGGAAGCCCGCAGCGGAACCCGGCGCCCGAAGGCAAAGCGCTGTTCAATGCGGCCTGGTTGCTTTATGAAAAGGAGATCAAGGGGATCGCTCACAAGACCTGCCTGCCGACCTATGATGTATTCGACGAGTACCGTTATTTCGAGCCGGGCGATAGTTGGAAGGCCATCCCGTTCAAGGGGGCAAGGATCGCCCTGACCATTTGCGAAGACATCTGGAACCTGGGCGACAATCCGCTTTATCGCGTTTGCCCCATGGACCAGCTGATCACGCAGGCTCCCGATCTCATGATCAATATTTCCGCATCGCCATTCGACTACGATCATGACGAGGACCGCAAGGAGGTCGTCCGGAGGAATGTCCTGAAGTATCGTCTTCCGATGATCTATTGCAATGCCATCGGCTCGCAAACCGAGATCGTGTTCGACGGAGGCAGCCTGGTTTACAATGCGCAAGGCGAACTGGTGCGTGAGCTGAACTATTTCGAGGAGGATTTTGCCCTGGTCGAGATCGACGAGCATGCGACCGCAAGGAACAGACCGGGAGTTCGCGCAGGGGTGAGCGCGGGGATCGGCCTGGAGATCTCGGGGCCGGTGCCTCCCTTGTATGAGGAGATCCTGCCCGGTTTGTCCGTCGTGACGCAGGATACGCCGCCTGCATCGGCACAGGCGCCTGGACAGGCGCCGGCGCCTGAGTTGGACAAAGAGATGCGGGTATCCCGGGTCCGGGATCCGGGTAAGGCGATGGAGTACCTGGTCGCCGAAAATAATATCCGGCAGATCCACGATGCCCTGGTGCTCGGGGTGAGGGATTATTTTTATAAAATGGGCTTTGTGAAAGCGATCCTGGGAAGTAGCGGTGGGATCGATAGCGCCGTCACGCTGGCGCTCGCCTGCGAGGCGCTCGGGAAGGAACATGTGCGCGCCATACTGCTGCCGTCTCCCTACTCCAGCGCGCATTCTGTCGCGGACGCGGAGGAATTGTCCCGTCGCCTGGGCAATCCCCATGACATCGTGCCCATCGGGGAAGTCTATGAATCGCTGCTGAACACGCTCAAACCGATCTTCGCCGATTCGCCGTTCGGCCTCGCGGAAGAGAACCTGCAAAGCCGCGCGAGAGGCAATCTGCTGATGGGGATTGCCAATAAGTTCGGCTATATCCTGCTGAATACCTCCAACAAGAGTGAGCTGGCCACGGGATATGGCACCCTGTACGGGGATATGGCGGGGGGGCTGAGCGTGTTGGGCGATGTATACAAATTACAGGTCTATGCGTTAGCGCGCCATATCAATCGCGACAAGGAGATCATTCCCGCGAGTATCCTGTCCAAGGCGCCTTCCGCCGAACTGCGTCCCAATCAAAAGGACACCGACAGTTTACCGGAATACGATATCCTGGACAAAGTGCTGTATCAATATATCGAAAAAAGGAAAGGCCCGAAGGAGATCATTGCGATGGGAATCGATGAGGCGCTCGTCAGGCGTGTGCTCAAGATGGTCAATACGAATGAATATAAGCGTAATCAGTTTTGCCCGATCATCCGCGTCAGCGGGAAGGCCTTCGGTGTCGGCAGGAGAATGCCGATCGTCGGTAAATATTTGTCCTAGATCCGTTTGTCCCATATCCGGCGGCGCGGGGCAAGGGGCCGGGATCAATGCTGCATGATCACCACATAGCGGATAGGCTGACTGAGGAAGGACGTATCCTTAAAGACCACGAAGCTGGTCGCGCTCAGGGTATAGATATTCAGGTCCCCGTTCAGGATCGTATTCGAATGGATATGCAGGACGGTATCCCTGGCGCTGAAGCTCCAGGTGAAGGGCTGGGTCTGCGGATCGCTGACATTGCATTTGGTCGCGCCTTCGTCCATGGTGCCGCTGCCGTTCGCATTAAAACTATAGGTATTATCTTTCTGGCAGGGCTTTACCGAGGTATCGACGATCGTGACGGTCGCGCCTCCGCTGAGGTTAAAGCCGGAGGTGCTTAATTTCCACGCGGCTTTGCTGATATTGACGCTATCCGCATTCGTGTTGCCTCCGGTAGACGAGCTGCTCTTGCTGCACGCTACGAATGCGAGGGAGAGAACCAGGGAAATGAGCAAGGATACGATCAAGGCTTTCTTTTGCATGGTAATCAGTTAAAGGTCAATCAATACAACGAATTATGGCCTTGCTTATTGCATGGCCGGCGGCACGGGTGCGGGCCGTCCTGGAAGATACGCAAGGATTGTACCACAGGTTGCCCGGGATGGGGTTGGGGGTCGCGGAATCGAGGTTCCCGTGAATGGCGAGGGACGCCGGTTCAGTGTCTGAAAATGATCGTATAGCGGGTCTTGCTCTCTCCCAGGCTCTCATCCGCATAGATCTCGAAATGATCCTTGTCCAATGCACGGACCTTATAGTATTGATCCTGGAAATAGATGCTGCTGTCATTGTTGGAGAAGGCCCAGATGAAGGGCAGGCTATCGGGGTCGGACACTTTGCATTTGATCAGCCCCGACTGCAGCGAACCGGTGCCGTCGGGCTTGAAAACGACGGTATTGCCGACCTCGCAGCCGGCAATGCTCGGGTCCAGGGCGTCGAAGACGCCGTCCTCATCGGAATCGAACCCGGCCTTTTCATATTTCCAGGGGCTGTGCGTGAGCAATTCGAGGTCATGGCCGGACTTGCTCCGGTGATCACAGGATACCTGGGACAAGCCCAATGGTACGACCGCCGCCACCACCCAATGGAAAAACATCGTTCTCATCGTTCCCTAAGAAGGTTTGAAACCCTTCGGGTTTAAAAGGGCCCAGGGAAAATATTATTGCGCGCACCCAATTAAAAGCGTATTAAAACCTGGCGTGCCAATTGCTGCCTGAATGAACTTGCGATTTCGTATTTTGCAGCCTAATTTTTACCCACATGGTTTATACAGCCGAGGATATCAGACAATTGAACAACAAGATCCAATATCAGGCTGCCTTTGTCGACCGGCTACGCGATGAGATAGGCCGCGTCATCGTAGGACAGCATTCCATGCTCGACCGGCTCCTGATCGGCCTGCTCAGCAATGGCCATATTCTGCTGGAAGGAGTACCCGGGTTGGCCAAGACCCTGGCAATCAAGTCCCTCGCACAGGCCGTTCATGCCAGGTTCAGCCGCGTCCAATTTACGCCGGATCTTCTGCCTGCCGATGTGATCGGCACCATGATCTACAACCAGCAGAAACATGAGTTCGTGGTCCGGAAGGGACCGATCTTCGCCAATTTCGTATTGGCCGACGAGATCAATCGGGCGCCGGCCAAGGTGCAGAGCGCCTTGCTGGAGGCCATGCAGGAACGGCAGGTTACCATCGGGGACAGCAGCTATAAGCTGGAAGAACCCTTTCTGGTGATGGCTACGCAAAATCCGTTGGAGCAGGAGGGTACCTATCCGCTGCCGGAGGCACAACAGGACCGTTTCCTGATGAAGGTCATCGTGGATTATCCGGGCAAGCAGGAAGAGCAGCTCATTATCCGGCAAAATGTACAGAGCATGGAACCACCGAAGGTGGAACAGGTCGTTTCCATGCAGGAGATCATCCAGGCGCGCGACCTGACCCGTCAGGTCTATATGGACGAAAAAGTAGAACATTATATCCTGGATATCGTCTTCGCCACGCGAACGCCCGAAAAATATAAGCTGGAGCGGCTCCGGCCCCTGATCTCCTATGGGGGCAGTCCCCGGGCCAGCATTAGCCTGGCCCTGGCAGCCAAGGCGAATGCTTTCCTTAACAAGCGGGGTTATACGATCCCCGAGGACGTGCGCACGATCTCCAAGGATGTGCTGCGGCACCGTATCGGGCTGACCTACGAGGCCGAGGCGGAAAGCGTAAATGTGGATCAGGTCATCGACGACGTATTAAAAGCGATCCCGATCCCGTAAGGAAGGAGGTCGATCGTGACGCGAAGAGAAAAATTATGCTGACGACAGCCGAAATATTAAAGAAGGTCCGCGAGCTCGAAATCACCAGCAAACGGCTTACCCGCCACATCTTCACGGGTGAATATCATAGTGCGTTCAAGGGTCGGGGCATGAGCTTCCGGGAGGTGCGGGAATACGCGGCGGGGGACGACATCCGATTCATCGACTGGAATGTCTCGGCACGCTTTGGCCATCCTTACAGCAAGCTCTTCGAGGAGGAGCGTGAATTGACGGTCATGCTGCTGGTAGATACCAGCGCGAGCTCCCTGTTCGGGACGGTACGCGCCCGCAAGAAGGATCTGATCACGGAGGTTTGCGCGGTGCTGG
This sequence comes from Bacteroidota bacterium, assembly GCA_030706735.1. Taxonomy (GTDB): domain Bacteria; phylum Bacteroidota; class Bacteroidia; order Chitinophagales; family Chitinophagaceae; genus Puia. The sequence goes on from JAUZNZ010000019.1 coordinate 38,212, forward strand.
CTTTTTCCGCCATCAACAACCATGATAAGGTGGGGGTTATTTTTTTCAGCGATAAGATCGAAGCCTATATTGCCCCGAAGAAAGGCCGCGACCATGTGCTGTATATCGTGCGCCAGTTGCTTACGATGGAACCCAGGCGAAAGGGCACCAACCTGAGCGAAGCCATCCGGTTCCTGAATCGGTCCGCCAAACAAAAAAGCATTGTATTCATGCTGAGCGATTTCCTTGAAGATGGCGCGGAGCGTTTCGAGGATGCGCTGAAGGTGGCCGGGAAGAAGCATGATCTGACCGGGATCAAGGTCTATGACAAGATGGATATGCAATTGCCCAATATCGGCCTTATCGAGGCGGAGGATGCGGAAACGGGCGGCCTTCATTGGGTCGACACGGGTGATTTCCTGCTGCGTTCAAATTATCAGCGGTATTTCTTCGACCGGACGGAGCGATGCAAGACCATTTTTCACAAGGCCGGTTGCGATCTGCTGCATTTGCGGGCGGACGAAGACTACGTTAAAATCTTACAGCGCTTCTTTATCGGGCGTAACAGGCCGGCATAGCCCATGAGAAGAATGCATTCACATATTATTGGTTCTGCCTTTTTATTCCTTCTGTTGATGGGGAAGGACCTGTGCGCGCAATCGACGCGGATACCGAAGTCGCAGGCGCAGGCGCCGCAAGTGCATGCGACCGTGGATAAGTCCAGGATCCTGATCGGAGAGCCCATCCAGCTCATGCTGGAGGCGACCGTGGCCGGTAACGCGCCGCTGACCTGGCCAGCCCTGGACAGCCTGCCCCATTTTGAATTCGTCGGGAAGGGTACCGTCGACTCAACCGTCCGTCCCGATGGCCGTTACTACCGCCAGTACCTTACGGTCACGAGTTTCGATTCGGGCACCCATGCCATTCCGCGTCTGTCCTTTACCGTTGGTAGCAAGCGGGTATTCACCGATTCGGTGCGCGTGGAAGTGGACTTTTCCAAATTCGATCCCAAGCAGGATTATCATGATATCCGGGACATCATCGACGTCCCCAATCCCTACGTAAAATGGATCGCATGGATCGTCGGGGCCGTCACGCTCTTATGCCTGGCGTTGGCGATCTGGCTGGTAGGGAGGAGGCGTCTCCTGCCCGGGGCCGACGGAGCGTCCAGGCGTGGTCAGCCCCTATTGTCGCCATACGATCAGGCGATGCGGCAGTTGGACGAACTGGCGCTCCAAAAGGCCTGGGAGAACGGTCCGGTGAAGACGTATTATACCCAGCTGAATGACGTCCTGCGGCTCTTTGTCCTGCGGCGGCTTGGGATCGCGAGCCTGGCCGAGACGAATGAAGAACTGATCAGGGGGCTGCGGGGAGTGGGATTGAGCGAGCAGGCCTATGCGAGCCTGGCCGAAACGCTGCGAATGAGCGACTTCGTGAAATTTGCGAAATATGTGCCGGCTGCCATCGACAATGAACATCATTTCGGGGTGATCCGTTCATCTGTCGGGCATATGGAGCAGATCGCCAGGGATGTGGACGCGGCGCAGGAACAGGCGATGCTGGCTGCCGCCGCGGCAGGTGGGTCGGGGGCGACGGTTGGCAATGGCCGGGGCGATGGAACAATGACTGAAAAAAACAGACGACAATAAGTGTTGTACGACTGGCTTCAATATGCGCATTTTGGCTATCCGGGATTCTTCTGGCTGTTCGCGCTGTTGCCCCTGATGATCTGGTGGGAATGGAAGAAAAGCAGCCGGGCCCAGGGAACCTTGCTGATGTCTACGGTGAGCCCATTCGTCGCCTCGCGTGCGGGCGGGCTGCGGTCCTGGAAGATCATGCTCAGGCATGCGCCATTTGTATTGCGCCTGATGGCTATCAGCGCGGTGATCGTCGGCCTGGCGAGGCCGCAGACCCGGAATGACGAACAGCTGGTCAATGGAGAGGGCATCGACATCGTGCTCTGCCTGGACATCAGCGGCAGCATGCTGGCGCAGGATTTTACGCCCAACCGGATGGAGGCGGCCAAGAATGTCGCTTCGGAGTTCATCGATAACCGGCCGACGGACCGGATCGGGATCGTCATCTTTTCAGGAGAGAGCTTCACCATGTGCCCGCTGACCACGGACCGGACCGTTCTCAAGACGCAGCTGACCAATGTACAGAGCGGCCTGCTGGAGGACGGCACGGCCATCGGCTCCGGCCTGGCCACGGGGGTTGACCGTCTGCGCTCCTCCCCTTCGAAGAGCAAGGTCATCATCCTGCTGACGGACGGAGAGAACAACGGCGGCCTGATCGATCCCAATACCGCGCTGGAGATCGCCAAAGAGGAGAAGGTGAAGGTCTATACGATCGGGATGGGCACGGAGGGGTATGCGCCCGTGCCTTACCAGACGGCGGGCGGCGTGGTCATGACGCGCGAGAAGGTAAACATCGACGAAAAGCTGCTGACGCAGATCGCCAAGGGGACGGGAGGACGCTATTATCGCGCAAAGGACAATGAAAGCCTGAAGAATATCTACCATGAGATCGATCAGCTCGAAAAATCGAAGATCGAGACCCAGGCGATCAGGCGCTATACCGAGCATTTCTTTCCCCTGGCCGCCGCCGCGGCGATGCTATTGTTGCTCGAGGTCCTGTTGCGCACGACCTTGTTCCGGAAATTTCCCTAAACCCATAGGTATCATGACAGGAACGATCTATAAATCGACGGGAAGCTGGTACGTGGTCCGAACGGCGGATGGCGGCCAATGGAATGCCCGCATCAAGGGCATTTTCAAGCTGGACGAGATCACGTCGACCAATCCGCTTGCCGTGGGGGATGTCGTGGAACTGGAGCCGGGGGCCGAGGGCGGCGATGAAGCCACGGCCATGATCACAGCGATCCATGACCGAAAGAACTATATCAACCGGCAGTCGCCCTCTCACAAGATGCAGCATCATATCATTGCGGCGAATGTCGACCAAAGCCTGCTGATCGCCACGCTGAAGGAGCCGAGGACCTCCCAGGGCTTCATCGACCGGCACCTGGTGGCCTGTGAAGCCTATCATGTGCCGGCGATCGTTGTTTTCAATAAGGCAGATCTCTACAAGAGAAAGGAGGACGAAAAATTTTCGGCATGGAAGGAGATGTATGAGGCCATCGGGTACCGGATCATCCGGATGAGCGTGCAGACCGGGGAGGGCGTGGCGGAGCTCGAAGCCTTGCTACGCGGGAAGACCAGCCTGCTGAGCGGACACTCCGGCGTGGGAAAATCCTCCCTGCTCAATGCGATCCTGCCGGACCTGAAGCTAAAGACGCAGGGCGTCAGCGGGTGGAGCGGCAAGGGGATCCATACCACGACCTTTGCGGAGATGTATGATCTGCCGGGGGCCCCTTCGGTACCCGGTCATCCGGCCGGCCGCATCATCGATACGCCGGGCATGCGCGAGTTCGGGCTGGTGGATATTTCGAAGGCCGAGCTGTCCGGCTATTTTCCGGAGATGCGCGCCCTGGTGGGTCAGTGCCAGTTCAACAATTGCGTGCATAGGGAAGAGCCCGGCTGCGCCGTCAAGCAGGCCGTGCGCGAAGGGCGCATCCATGAGGACCGGTATATCAGTTATTGCGGGATCCTCGATTCGATCGGGGAGAAAAATTATTGATCCTGCGGCCGGGGTTCGACACCCTCCTTTCTCTCGATCTCCATTTTGAGCGGCTCCGGCTCCTTTTCGTCCTGTTCGTCGCCAAGCAGCATGCCCCAGGGCTTCAGCGGTTCGACCCGGTCGAAGATGATCTTGGTGATGGCGATAACGGGCAGTGCCAGGAAGGCGCCGATGACCCCCCAGATCGTTTGTCCGACGATGACCCCCAGGATCGTGATCAGGGCATTGACGCGCACCTTTTTTCCCACGATCATCGGTAACAGGACATTCGCATCCAAAAGATGGATCCCAAAGAGGACGGCCATGACCAGCAGGATCTTGGCGGCGCCCGCGGCGGCAAATGTGACGAGCACGCTCAGGAAAAGGGCAATGAGGATACCGATATAGGGCACCAGGTTGAGCAGGCCGGCAAGTAAACCAAGAAGGATCGCATATTTGACGCCGATGATCCAGAGAGCCAGGCAACTCGCTGTGGATACGATGGCCATTTCCAATAAAAGGCCTATCACATATTGCCGGATCCGCGATTGCACCTTGGCAATGATATCGTATACGGCAACGGAATTTTCCTCTTTGAAGACCGCGACGAGGAAGCGTATGATCAGCCTCCGGTAATACAGCAGGAAGAAGGTATCCACCATCATGAATACGATGAAGAGCAGCACGGAGGAGACGGAGACGATCGTGGAACCGATGACCGAGGGGCCGGTATTGAGGATGCGGGAGGCCGCATTATCGACATAATCCTTTTGATCTTCCAGGTTCACGTGGAATTTGTTCGAGATCCACTGCTGGAGCTCATTCACGGACGAGCCCAATTGCTGTTTGAAACTGGGCCAGTCCTTTGCCAGAAGGCTGACTTGTGACCCGATCAGGTAGAACAGGGCCGCCACGAAAAGGAGCAGGGCGAGCACCGAAAAGATGGAAGACAGGCTGCGCGGGAAACGCAATTCTTTTTCAAAGAAGCCGGCAAGGGGCAGGAGCAGGAAAGCAAACAAGAGAGAAAAGATCATGGGCGCCAGAATCTCCCTGCCGAGGATGGCGATATAAAAAACCGCGAGCAGGCTGATGAGCACCATGGCCAGCTTGGTATAGAACGGGGGGATGGGTTTTGCGGCCATATTCGGATTTAATTAAAGAATCGGGTGCCCTTCACTTTGGCGAGCGCCAGGAACAGAACAGACAATAGCAAAAAGGCGGCCAGCATGCCTGCGCTATGCATCAATACCCTGCCATAACCGAGTTGAGCCACGTCCATGAACGGGTAGGGATGCCAGAGCGATCGTAAGAGGGTATTGTAGATAATGCCTACCATGAGGATATATACCGCCGTCGCCGTCTGGCTACCCGGGCGGGCAAAGAACCTGCCCCCGGAAGATGCGGGTTTGATCCAGATGAGCGTAAAACAGAGGGCCGTCAGGATATTGGTCAGGATGGTGAAAAAGGTAAAGAATCTGGCCAGGGCCTCCGCGGTGGAGGTCGTGCGGTTCCTAAGCATCAGGACTAACTGCAATAGCACCGCGAGCCAGGCCAGCAGCGCTCCGCAGGTCATTGTCATTCTTTTCTCGTCGAGCGTTATGGTCATTGTTAAAATTTAGTCCTCCAATTTACCATTTTCCGCGCAACCTTCTTTTGGCACGTATTTCGTTTAGTGGCAGGGAAAGGGTTCATTACTTATGAAGATCATGAAGAATAAGCGGATCAGGGCGCTCCTTACCCGCTTCGCATTATTTGCCGGGGTCATATATTTTGGGTTCATCTATCCCGATTCATTCTCCGATCACGAAAAGATCGTCCACTTCGGGGCGCATGTGGGCATGAGCTTCCTGATTGCCAGCTGCGTCTACTTCGTCTGTCATTTTCGCTTTGGGATCGGCAAGCGACATTCCTATCTTATCCTGATGGGTGCGATCCTGGCGGTGGGCGCCTGCTATAAATATTTCGAGATCGCGGCACAAGGTATCCTGCATGCCTACCCGCTGGGACAATTGCTGGTGCTGACGGGTTCCTATGCGTCGATGTCGCAGAACCTGGCGGGTGCACTGGCTGCGATCCTCCTGATCCATTCCATTATCACGGCGGATGGACGGCTCACTGCCGATGGACGATTAGTCCCTTCTGCGATTGCCCGGACATAAAAAAAACCCGTTCGACGTTCAAGCGGGTTTAACACAACATGGCAAGCGATCGCAGGTACTAAGACATATAGCGCCTGGCGGTATTGATCAGCAACTTACTTTCCAGGAATTTGGCCACTTCCACGACAGCGTCGTTGTCCTTTCGGGGGGCTTCCCTGAACTTGCGGGGATAGATCGAGATGCCGGTGTAGATATTGTAATGCAAGGTGAGCACATGCCCCTTGTAATGGAAATCCCACATCAGCGAATCGAAATCGTCTGTTTTTTGGGTGAATTTGATGTCAAGGTCGTCGGAGAGGATGTTGGCTACTTCATAGAAGCGTTTCAGGCCACAGTCCTCGTCGATGACTGCTTCGGTGCACCCGAAATCGGTGCGCAAAGTGAGCGGGCTCATAGTGTAGGGATTTAGTTTTTATAAAAGGGTACTGATTCATTACGATTTGAATTTGGGTGCTTTCGGAAGCTTCTCTCCGCTGAGTATCCGCTCCGCGCCGACGTTCTTCCCGTCGCTTGGGCATCCGTATTTAGGTCCGAAAAGGTTGTGTATCAATCCGCAGGAAGGAAGGGCCGAAGCCAGTAGGGTCAGGGTAAGGAAAAACACTATCGTTTTGAGCGCCTTCATTGGTTTAGCGGATATTAAAATAAACGTTAATAAACCTACAACTATTATCCTGCATTTGCAAGGGCCGTGCCCTGAATTAACGTAAGGGTAGTAAGGGAATTTTGTTTTTTGGTTAGTGGAAATGGGTACCGGGCCTGAGTTGCAGAACGTTAGCTAAGCCGTTGGGTCGACAGGCGGAGCCTGGGGAGGGGTCCGGGGGGCTGCATTGGCCTCCGCGAACCAGGCGGAATAATGGAGATAATTGTTGGCGATCCGGTCGATCTGGCCGGTTATGATATCCTGGGGGATATCCTTGATCTTCCGGGCCGGAATGCCTCCATAGATAGTGCCGCCTTCGATCCGGGTTCCCTCGAGGACAACGGCGCCGGCCGCAATGATGGAATTGCTGCCTATCTCCGCATTGTCCATGATAATGGCGCCCATGCCGATCAGCACCCTGTCATGGATCGTGCAGCCATGCACGATGGCATTATGGCCAATGGAGACATTGTCCCCGATGACCGTTTTTGTTTTTTGATAGGTGCAATGGATGACCGCGCCGTCCTGAATATTTACCTTATTCCCGATGCGGATACTGTTGACATCTCCTCTCACCACTGTATTGAACCAGATACTGCAGTCGTCGCCCATGATCACATCCCCTACCACCGTGGCATTGGGCGCAACGAAGCAATCTTTGCCAAACTTAGGCAGTACGCCTTCGACGGGGAGAATGGTGGCCATGGAGGGACCTTTTGGTTTTAGCAAACCTACGTAAAAATATTCTTACGACATTTGCCCGCAATGGATCCTGAACAACAGCAGCCCTCGGGCAAAGAATTACGGAGCCTTTTTCTCCGCCATCTGGCGCAGACCTCTCCCGAGCCGCTTGGCCTGGAGATTGTCAGGGCGGAAGGCGCATATCTCTACGATGCACAGGGAAAGGAATACCTGGACCTGATCGGCGGCATCAGCGTCTGCAATACCGGTCACCGGCATCCACGCGTCGTGGCGGCGATCAAGGAACAGGCGGATCGCTATCTGCACGTGCTGGTGTATGGAGAAATGATCCAGTCCCCGCAGGTGCGCTACGCGGCCCTGCTGGCTGCCAATCTGCCGCCGTCGCTGAACTCCGTGTATTTTACGAACTCCGGCGCGGAAGCCGTCGAGGGCGCGATGAAACTTGCCAAGCGCGTGACCGGCCGAACCGAGATCGTCGCATTCAGGCGATCTTATCACGGTTCCACCCAGGGGGCGCTCAGCGTCATGGGTGATGAGTATTGGCGCAACGCCTACCGGCCGCTCCTGCCCGGCATCTGGCATGAAGAGTTCAATAGCCCTGCCGCGTTGGAACGGATAACGGATCGGACGGCCTGCGTCATTGTCGAAGCCGTCCAGGGCGAGGCCGGCGTGCTGGTCCCCGAATCGGGATGGCTGCGCTCTCTCCGTTGTGCATGCGATGCGGCCGGCGCGCTATTGATCCTGGATGAGATCCAGACCGGATTCGGGCGCACGGGCAGTCTTTGGGCGTTTACCGGAATCGGGATCGTCCCGGATATCCTCTTGTTGGGGAAGGCGTTGGGGGGCGGCATGCCGTTGGGCGCATTCATTGCCGGCAGAGAAACCATGCAAGCCTTGACGGAGGCGCCGGTGCTCGGGCACATAACGACCTTTGGCGGGCATCCGGTCTCTTGCGCCGCGGGGCTGGCTTCCCTGGAAGTTCTGCTGGAGGAGGGCCTGATCGGGCAGGTCGGTTACAAGTCGACGTTATTCCGGGAAGGGCTCAGGCATCCGGCCATCAAGGCCGTACGGCATTGCGGACTGCTTATCGCCGTGGAATTGGAAAATGCAGGAGCGGCACGCCTCGTCATCGATCGTTGTATCCGGCGCGGATTGCTGACGGATTGGTTCCTTTTTGCGCCGCAATGTCTGCGCATCGCGCCGCCGCTCACTGTCGGGGAGGAGGAGATCCGCAAGGCCTGCGCCATTATAGCAGAGAGTCTGGCGGGATAGCCAGGCGGCCTTACCGCACGCGTTCCGGCGTAGGTCTTCCGATCTTCAGCGAATTGAGGACGGTATCGAAGCTGGGCTTGTACTTCACCATTTCCCCGCGGGCGGTGGCCATTGTAATATTGTAACAAATCCCATCCGCGATCATCGCGGTGAAAATGATCTCCATATGGGTCCCGCCTTTACTGGTGCTGCTATACTGGAGCCAACGCGCCGTCCGTCCGTCGATCTTCCGGGTCCCCGAACCGATCTCTTCATAATCAATGGACTTTCTTGCGCCCAAATGTACTCCGTTGAAATACGCATCGAGTACGCCTTCGCTGATCTTCTCCGAAAAGATATTCATGTTCGGCGTGAAATGGGGATTGAGCGTTCGCGGGGCCTGTATGAATCGAAATTTGATGCCGTTGAGCGTCGTGTCATAGTTCCTCCAGCCGTTTGGCGCGAGCAGGGAAAAGGTCCCGGCGCCGGCATTGATACCCGGTAATTTGCTTAGATCCGTGGAGACGTCCGCGGAACCCTTTTTCTTGAACCGTCCTTTACAGGCCGGCAGGGAAACGGCCAGAAGGGCAGCGGCGATGAGCGTGGTCAGCGCGGCCGCGGGAGTGATCTTGATCATGATGTGATCAAATGTAGTCAAAATCTCCTTTCAGGAGTTCCGAAGGATGTACCCCGAGACCGTGGGCCAGGCAGACGAGGGTGGACAGGGATACATTTACCTTTCCCGCTTCGATCTTGCATATTTTGCTGTTGTCGATCCCGCTGACGGCCTCGAGATGACGAATGCTCAGGTCTTTTTCAGTGCGGACCGACCTGACGATCCTTCCGAATTCCCTGGTTATCGATCTCACTTTCGGACTGTTCATGACTGATCTAATTTGAGATTAGACAGACAAGGTTCGTCAGTTCAAAGAGTGCGGATCAATAAGTCCACAAGATAGAAAAGTTCTTTTATTATGCAGAGCCTGTTTTTGTAAATTTGGGTATCCTTCCCGGGGCATCGCGCCGAAAAAAATGGAGAAGCAAGTGTCCATTTTTAATCCTTAAAATTATTTTATGCTTGGCCATAATCGGGGGCGAACCCTGTTGCCGGAACAAATCATGCGCCTGGATGAGGATCAACGTCAGGATCCGATGGGTGTGTTGGAATACTGCTTTGATAACTATCGGCTGGAGGAATGGAAGGATCTTCTGCGGGAGATGCTGGAGGTATGCCTGACGACCGACAATGTCGAATTTGCGGAGGCGGAACAGCGCGCCGGTCTGCTGCAACAGTGCAAGGAGCTGGAAGGCATGGTGGAGGCCGCCTGGCTGCTGCTCCGGCGGGAAAGAGAGAAATGAATATATAAAATAGCTTGATCGCCAATAGGTTGCAAGGGCGGCCGGGCTTGCATTTCAGCGGAAAAGTGCGTATTTTGGCAGCAGACCCAATACCTTGAAAGCCCTTGCCACCATAGTGTTGCTATGTGCCCTTGCATGGACCTGCCCGAAACTGATCGCTCAATCGGTGTCGGGTACGGTGAATACGTACTACTCTGTCAGCACCGTTAATACAGCCTCCAATTCCGTTGTTGTCGATAATGGAGCCGGATTGTCACCCGGCGAACTCGTGTTGATCATTCAATCGAAAGGTGCGACCGTCGATGCTACGAATACGGCCAGTTTTGGCAATATTACGGCATTGGGCAGCGCGGGCAGCTATGAGTTCAATACGATCTGTAATGTGTCGGGCAACCAGGTCTGGTTAAAGGCGCCTTTCAGCAACACCTATGATCCCACGGGAAATTTGCAATTGGTTGGCGTACCCTCTTACCAATCGGTGGTGATTTCCGCCGCGGTCACCGCGACAGCCTGGGATCCTGCCACGGGCAAGGGAGGGATTGTGGCCATCAAGGCGACGGACACGATCTACCTCGACGCGGATATCGATGTAAGCGGGCAGGGGTTCCAGGGCGCCTACCTGGTCGACTATCCGACCCCAGCCTATAATTGCAGTGCGGCGACGACGGTAAACCAATATTTCTTAGGTACGCCCGCTTCGGGCAATATCACCGCCGGGCGGAAGGGAGAGGGCATTGCGGCCTACATCCTGAATGAGGAAAACGCAAAAGGCAAGCTGGCTAATGGCGGCGGCGGTGGTAATAATGCAAATAGCGGCGGAGCCGGAGGCGGTAATTATGGCGCGGGCGGCAATGGCGGCAAGCGTGCCGGAGAATCACCATTTAATTGCCATGGCCAAAACCCCGGTATCGGCGGTCTGAGCCTGGCTGCCTATGGATATACCAGCGGCGCAAACAGGATCTTCTTCGGCGGCGGCGGCGGCGCGGGGCATGAAAACAATGCCGTAGGCACGCCCGGCGGAAACGGAGGGGGCATCATTATCCTCTCTGCGCCTACGATCATCGGCGGCGGCGGTCGCCTCTTAGCCAACGGCCAGGTGCCCTCGAATCCTGCCAATTCGGATCCTTTGCAGGCGGAAGGAGATGGAGCGGGCGGCGGCGGCGCGGGCGGAACGATCATCCTGAACACGACCACTGTAACGGGTGCGGTCACCGCGCAGGCAATCGGAGCCGCGGGCTCGAATTCCAGCAATGGCGTCAACGATTGTACCGGTCCGGGCGGCGGCGGTGGAGGAGGAATAGTCTGGACTTCGGGAGCTTCTGTTCCCGCGGCCATCAGCCCTTCGGTTGGCGGTGGCGCCAATGGCGTAGTCAGTTCGGGCAGCAGCAGCACCGCGGGATGCGTAGGATCCTCGAATGGCGCCACATCCGGCGCTGCGGGGATCAGCCAGGCCGGGTATGTGCTCCCGTTTTCCGGCGCCAGCGTATGTGTCGTACTGGCCTCTCCGTTAGTAAGTTATTTTACCGGGTCGGTGGTGGATCAGGGTTCCCTGCTCAGTTGGGGATTGACCTCTTCAGCGACGATGGCCGGGGTGACGGAATTTACCCTCGAGCGGTCGGTGGATCATTTACGATTTACGGTGGTGGCTGATGTGCCCTCTTCCGGTGACCAGTTAAGATATACGTATACCGATCCTTCCTCTCCGCCCGGGACGACATTCTACCGGCTTTCCTGGGTCGATAAGGATCGTGTCCGTTCCTATTCACCCGTCGTTGCGCTAAGCCGTCCCATGACGGCCGTTGATGGCGCCATCACGCTCTATCCGAACCCGGCGACCGATCAATTGTCCATACGTCTCTTGTCCACGACCCATGAGCCCGTAATGATGCGGGTCTTCAATGCGCAGGGACAGGAGCTTGCCGCCTATGCCAGTCCGTTACATGTGGGGGCGAACCTCTTATCTCTTCCGGTTCGCCGACTTGCCCCGGGAGCCTATTTTCTTTCCGTGGAATTCGGCGGAAGACGACAGGTACGATCCTTTCTGGTGAGGAATTAAAAAGTGCCCCGGTGGCTGCGGTCCGGGCAAATACGCTCATGCGACGAAACGCTCATGCGACGGCCACCCGACTTTCGACCGAACGGCAATGCCTACCGGGGCGATATATATGGGATTGCTAAAAACCAGGCCTTGGTCCCGAACGTTAATCCTGATGAGACCGCCCTGGAATAAACCTAATTACTCAATGATCTCCGGTATTCCAGCGGCGTCAGTCCATAATATTTCTTGAACATGGGAATGAACTTGCTGCTGCTCCGGTAACCGGTGACTGCCGAGATCTCTTTGATGGACATCTCGGTGCTGGACAGGAGCTCTGCCGCTTTCCGCATACGGATATCCGTCAGATAGCTGTACACGGGCCGTTCAAACAATTGTTTGAACCCGTTCTGCAGTTTGATGGAATTGACCCCTGCCCGGTGGCTGAGGTTCTTGATGGTGATGAATAAAGGATAGTGTTCTTCCAGATAGCACTTGATGTCCGTGAGTGCATCGAGGTCGCTTCTCTTTAGGTTCATAAGATCGCTTTAGTGATAAGGTTAAATAATAACTGGTGATGAGCACGGTTCGGATGGGGAAATAAAGATACAGGAACACGCAGGCGGATGTTTATGATATTTGGAGAAAAACCCAATAGCGGATCAAACTTTTCTGCCGCTTTTTTGCACGAAGGCGGGCGTGTATCCGAAGTATTTTTTGAACGCAAGCGTGAAGGAGTGGGGATGAGAATATCCGCTTTGATAGGCTACCTGGCTGACCGTATCGTCAGTGCCTTCCAGCAGTTTATGCGCGCGCGTCATGCGCGCTTCGAGCAGCCATTCCGTCACCCCCATACCGTAGATCGCGCGGAAGCCGTTATTCAATTTATAGGTGCTCATTCCCATTCGCTGCGCCAGCGACGACAGTGAAAAGGTCTTTTCTATTTCTTTTAGCAACAACTCTTTTGCCGCATACACGATCCTGGCATCCGACTCGTTGACGGGGGCCGCGTCGTCGGGCGCATCGCTCATCCGGACGAGGGCCAGCACGAGGATCTCCCGCGCGATACTATTTTGCCAGGCGGCTCTCGCTTTGCCTGTGTAAGGACAATGATCCAGTTTTTCGGCCAGCCCGGTGAGCTCTCCATTCGCCATGCAGTATGCCGGTTGAAAAACAGCGGGCTGACGGAGGTGAACCTTTTCCAGGAAGGGGCCTAATTTTGGAAGGCTTTCCGTCAATGGCTGCAGGTGCCCGGGCAGAAAGTGAAGGATAAGCGTGCGGTGAATTTCTTCCGGAGCCATCTGCATCGAAAATTCCACGGCCGGCGCGTAATAGAGACTGAGCCCACGGTCGTGCAGGACGCATTCGTCGAACCCGTCGATGCGATAACTCAGGCTGGAGGCCAGGCAGATCTGCAGCCTCAGGCCGGCGTGCGGACTGGAATAGGCGGCAATCGCGGCGCTGGTAAAGCGTAATCGGTGGAACTCCATTTGGATCCCGTCCGCGGCCATTTGCCGGAAAGTCACGTCTCCCCATGATCCGGTGGCGGAAGCGGTGAGTTCTTCCGCTCCGGCCGGCTGGGCTTGCCCCCCAGCGGTACGGGCTGACAGGTCAATGGCACCATTTTTGTTGGTTAGCACCCGCTTGGGTAGTATAAGCACGACAGGTAATTATTCATGTTCCTGAGGAATGGCCCGCGCATGTCGTTGCATGCGGCCCGGCGGCACTCCGAAATAATCCTTGAACGCACGCGAGAAATTGGATGCATCCCGGTATCCGCAAAGCAGCGCGATCTCCACGATGCTTTTTCCGCCTTCGAAGAGGAATTCCCGCGCCTTTGCCATGCGGACGCGTTGGAAATCTCCGAATATTGTCGTGCCGAACAATTGCTTGTATCCTTTTTTTAGCTTGAAGTCATTGATGCCGACCTTGTGAGCCAACTGTTTCAGTGTGGGAGGATCCTCCATATGCTCCATCAGGTAGGTGCGCGACTCCCGCAATTTCTCCACGTCGTATTGCTTCAAATGGATCAGCTCGGTTTCGACGGGCTGCATCGCTATGCGTTCAAGCACGATGACCAGCAGCTCAGTCAGCTTGCAATGGATATACATTTTCCTGAGCTCGCCGGTATAGGAGCAATGGATGATGGCATGCAGAATGGCCTTTATGTCGGGAGTAATATTAGCCGGATCCTGCCAAACCGCCGCGCCGTCCTTATTTCCCGGGTTATCGAGGACCTTGCGGATCTTCTGCGCGCCGGCCTGTCGTTTCAGGTATTTCGGCGTGAAGTAGATATCCAGCGTTGTGGTGTGACTGTTAGCCGGATTGAACCAGTTCACCTGTCGCGCAGAGGATGGATGGTACAGTACGTATTGACCTTCCGGGATCACCTGTTCTTCCCGGCCATCAGGTTGGACGTGCAGGTCCCCTTTCATGACGAACTGCAGGTGCAATACCCGGTCTTCGTGGACGTATCGTTCCCAACCCTTCCTGACGCCGACGAAGTAATAGCTCATCCGGACGCAGTATTCCTTATGATCATCGTCATGAAAAAGGACGGTACTAAAGCTGCCGGAGGCCTCCAGGGCTTCCGGGCCAGGCAGTGAATTGTTGAGTTGAGGCTCGGGCAGGATCGCATGGCACCCTTTCTCCTCCCGAACTTGTGAGGCTTTTTTTATAGGCATAAGGTTCTTGTTTCCTTCTACAATGGAAACTAATCAGTCCTTTATTTGTAAGGGGTCGGCTGGCTAATGCAGAGCAACTGCGTGATGGTTATGAGAAGAGTTCAGTCAATTCAGGCGAATAAATATAATGGCTTTCCCGGTATTCTATCCGGGATTGCTGCTCAATCCGAGCCTCCTAGAAGTTAACCTATAATGAGGGATAGGGGTAGCAGTATATGACGAAAAACTATAACATTTTAAATACGATGGCCGCTAAGGTTCCGCCGATCAGCGGGCCGAGCACCGGCACCCAGGAATAGCCCCAGTCGCTGCTCCCCTTACCGCGTATGGGCAGTATCGCGTGCATGAGGCGAGGTCCCAGGTCGCGTGCGGGATTGATGGCGTATCCGGTCGGTCCGCCCAGGGAAAGGCCGATCGCGAGCACCAGCAGACCTACGGGCAATGCGTCCAGCGAACCCAGTGTGCTGGTCGGTTTGGCGATGAACATCACGCCCCATACCAGCACGAACGTACCGATGATCTCCGTCAGCAAATTGTTCCCTTTGCTGCGAATAGCCGGTCCCGTGCAGAAGACGGCGAGCTGCAAACCGGCATCGGCCGTCTGATCGAAATGCTGCCGGTAGGCCAGCCAGCAAACCCCTGCACCGGCCATCGCGCCAAGCATTTGTGCGCCCACGTACAGGGGCACCAGGCTCCATGCGAAATCTCCTTTGACCGCGAAAGCCAGCGTCACGGCGGGGTTCAGGTGGGCCTTGCTCGAGGCGGAGGCAATGAATACGCCGACGAAAACGGCCATGGCCCAGCCAAAGGTAATCACGATCCAGCCGCCGTTATTTCCCTTGGTCTTGCTTAATATACCATTGGCGACCACGCCGTCGCCTAACAGGATGAGTAGCGCGGTCCCTGTGAATTCTCCTAAAAATGGGGTCATATGCGAGGTTTTTTTTTCTATTCGGCCAGGTATCCCTTCGCCAGCTCCTGGAAATCGGCTATCTGTTGGCGTTGCCAGGCCTCGTCCCGGCCCAATTCCTTTGCCAGGAGCGCTGCCACGGCCGGAGCGGCCTGCATGGCTGCCCGCGCATCCAGCAACAGCATTCTGGTCCTGCGGCTCAAGGCATCCTCCACCGTCATGCAGGATTCCTCCCTTGCCGCCAAAGCGATCTCGGCGAGCGTGTAGGGCAGGCCCGCGTGGAGCGGCTTATTCAGAGAGGGATCCTCCCCGGCGATCTTTTCCGCGGCCAGCTTATCGCTGCCATCCCATCCATGGATCAGCAAATGGTTGGTCACGCATTCGCGATCCGGCAGCCCGGTGCGCCCGATGGCCACATTGACCGTATCCTCGGCCATGCGCCGGTAAGTCGTCCACTTCCCTCCGGCAACCGTGATCAACCCTGAAGCGGATACCGTGATCAGGTGATCCCTCGACAGCTCCGCGGTCTTCTTTGAACTGCCCTTCACCAGTGGCCTCAGGCCGGCGAAGACGCTGAGAATGTCCTTTCGCCCGGGAGGCTTGACCAGGTACCGCCCGATCTGGCGCAGGATGAAGTCGATCTCTTCCGGCAATGCCGTCGGCTCTTCGCTGACGGTAGATACCGGCGTGTCGGTTGTGCCGACGATGATCCGTCCATGCCAGGGTACGGCAAATAACACGCGGCCGTCATCGGTATGAGGTACCAGGATGGCGGCCTCGCCGGGTAAGAAAGAATGATCGAGGACGATATGCACGCCCTGGCTCGGCGCAATGACGGACTCGCTGCCCGGCTCGTCCATCTGCAGCACGCTGTCCGTGAATACGCCGGTAGCATTGACGACGACTTTCGCACGCAGGCGGTGCTGCGATCCGTGCATGCCTTCGCGCATGAGCAAGCCCGTGACCATCCCCTCTTTGTCCTTCAGCAGCCCTTCCACCCGGCAATAGTTCAACACGAGCGCCCCCTGTTCCGCGGCGGTCCGGGCAAGGCTGACGGCCAGCCTGGCATCGTCGAACTGCCCGTCATGATAGAGCACGCCGCCCCGCAATCCGTCCGCATCGAGGGTCGGCGCGAGTTCCAGCGTTTCTTCTTTCGAAAGGATCCGTGAGGTTCCCAGACCCAGGCTGCCCGCCATCCAGTCATAGACCTTCAGGCCGATGCCATAATAAGGGCCTTCCCACCATTTATAGTTCGGAACGATGAAGGATTGATCCTTGACCAGGTGGGGAGCGTTCCTGCGCAGTATGCCGCGTTCATGCAGGGCTTCCGTGACGAGCTTGATATTGCCTTGCTGCAGATAACGGACGCCGCCATGTACCAGTTTGGTCGAGCGCGAGGATGTTCCTTTGGCAAAATCGTGCTGCTCCAGGAGTACCGTCCGGAACCCGCGCGAAGCCGAGTCCACCGCTACCCCCAATCCGGTCGCGCCGCCGCCGATGACGATCAGATCCCATTCCCGGTCCTCGCCTGCTTCGAGGGAACTAAGCATGTCCGCGCGCTTCATGCGTTGCCCTCCGTACCAGCCGTACCCTCGTCGGCCCACGCTATCGCCGCCGTCACCGCGCGCTGCCAACCCTTCAGCAGCTTTCCGACCCGCAGAGGATCCATGGCCGGCTCGAATCGCCTATCGATCTGCCATTGCTTTTGTATATCATCCGTAGAAGGCCAATAGCCGACGGCAAGGCCGGCCAGGTAGGCGGCGCCCAGGGCCGTCGTTTCCGTGACGACCGGGCGAATCACCGGGGCCTGGAGGATATCTGCCTGGAATTGCATGAGCAGGCCATTCGCTGTGGCGCCCCCATCGACGCGCAGCTCTTTGATGGGGATGCCCGAATCCGCCTCCATGGCCTTCAGGACGTCATAAGTCTGGAAGGCGATGCTCTCCAGCGCCGCCCGGGCGATGTGCGCCTTTCCCGTGCCCCTCGTCATCCCGAACAGACTACCCCGCGCATATTGGTTCCAGTGAGGCGCGCCGAGCCCCGCGAAGGCGGGGATCATATAGACCCCGTCGGAATCGTCGACCTCTGCCGCCAGCGCCTCGACTTCGGCGGAAGAGCGGATCAGGTGGAGGCCGTCCCGCAGCCACTGAACGACGGCGCCTGCGATGAAGATGCTGCCTTCCAGGGCGTACTCCAAGCGGTCTCCGATGCGCCAGGCAATGGTCGTCAGCAGGTTATTCTTCGATTGAACGGCCTGGCCGCCCGTATGCATGAGCATGAAACAACCTGTGCCATAGGTATTCTTCACCATGCCCGGCCTGGTGCATTGCTGGCCGAATAGCGCCGCTTGCTGATCCCCGGCGATCCCGGCGATGGGTATGCCGGATGCGGGCGCGACGATGCTGCCACTATTCCCATAGATTTCGCTGGAGGCACGCACCTGGGGCAACAGCGAAGGCGGAATATCGAAGAGACGCAACAGTTCCGGATCCCACTGGCCCGTGCGGATATTCAATAACAGCGTCCTTGACGCATTGGTGCTATCGGTAATATGGAGCTTGCCGGCGCTGAGCTGCCAGACCAGCCAGCTATCGACGGTGCCGAACGCCAGTTCACCTTTTTCCGCGCGCGACCTGGCGCCGGATACATTATCCAGGATCCATTTCAGTTTGGTGGCGGAGAAGTATGCGTCGATGACCAGGCCGGTACGTTCGCGGATCATCGGACCGTGGCCTTCGGCGTTAAGGCGGTCGCAATATCCGGCCGTACGGCGGTCCTGCCAGACTATCGCGGGATAGACCGGTTTCCCGGTAGACCGTTCCCACACGATCGTCGTTTCGCGTTGATTGGTAATGCCGATGGCGGCAACCTCCCTGGTTCCGACGTTCCTCTTGGCCAGGGCTTCGGCCATAACGCCATATTGCGATGACCAGATCTCCTCCGGGTCATGCTCCACCCAGCCGGGCTGCGGATAGAACTGCCGGAACTCTTTTTGGGCCAGGCTGACGATCTGGCCCGCATGGTCAAAGAGAATAGCGCGGGAACTGGTGGTGCCCTGGTCGAGGGCGAGGATATATGGTCCTGGCATGTATCGTTGTTAATTCGGGGTAATTTAGGAAAATTTTGCCGGGAAAGGTCCTTTTCCGTAATTTACGTAATCAATTACGTAATTACTTATAATCCTCAAAACGAATGAGTATGGATTTTTATGAACAGACTGGCAAGCGGGCGCTCGGCAGCCGTCTTCGTCGGCTGAGTGAGCGGATCACCGAACAGGCCGCCGCTATTTACGATCTATATGAAGTGGATTTGCAGCCCAAATGGTTTCCGGTATTTCATGCGCTGTCTGAAGGCAGGCAGCGGTCGATCACCGAAATCGCGCGGGAGATCGGGCATACGCATCCTTCGGTCAGCCAGATCGTCAAGGAGATGATCGCCAAGGGCTATGTCACGGAAAAAAAGGCATCCGGGGACGGCCGAAAGAATTTTGTGATCCTGACGCCCGCGGGCCGCGCGCTGCATGAAAAAATGAAACCGCAACTGGAGGATGTGCAGGAGGCCATCGAAACGGCCATGAGCGAGACCTGTCACGATCTGTGGCGCGCGATCGGGGAATGGGAATTCCTGCTGGAGCAAAAGGACCTCTTACGGCGCGTCCAGGAGGCGAAGAAGCGGCGGGAGAGCGGCAACGTGGAGATCGTAGACTACAAGCCCGCATACAAGCAGGCATTCAAACAACTCAATGAGGAATGGATCACCCGATGGTTCAGGATGGAAGAAGCGGATCATCAGTCCCTCGATCATCCGCAAGAATATATTTTAGATAAAGGAGGATACATCGCCATCGCGCTCTACGGGGGCGAACCCGTCGGCGCCTGCGCGCTGATCCCCATGCCGGCCGATCCCGCAAGAGGCAGGCAAGCCGGAGTATTCGAACTGGCCAAAATGGCCGTATCGCCCCGCGCACAGGGCAAGGGCATCGGGCTGTTGTTGGGTCAGGCATGTATCGATAAGGCCAGGGCGCTCGGTGCGCGGAGCGTGTACCTGGAAAGCAATACGCGGCTCAAACCAGCCATCAGTCTCTACCATAAATTGGGCTTTCGCAAGACCACGGGCCACCCCTCGCCGTATGAACGGAGCGACATCCAGATGGAATTGATGCTCGGGTGAAAATATTCTTTCACGAAACTTGCAGGAATCGGATTTTAGCATTTACTTTGCCATTCAAAGTGCTTTTATGCGTAGCGCCAATACCCCCACACAGGCAGACCCTTCCCTTCAAACCCTGCAGGATATCCGGCGAATGATGGAGCGATCGTCCCGGTTCATGTCGCTGAGCGGGCTGAGCGGCCTCAGCGCGGGAGTTTGGGCGGTGATCGGGGCCTGGGTCGCGCGTGGTTGGTTGCAGGAATATAATAGCGACTATTTCGCAGGCCGTGCATTTGTGGCGGAGGAAAGGGACCTGGTCGAATTGAAATTGCTCGGGTTGGGCGTGGCCGTCCTGATCGCGGCCCTTGTCTCTTCGACCTGGTTTACCTGGCGTAAGGCGCGGCGAAGCGGCTTACCTGTCTGGGACCCGTCCGCCAAGCGCGTACTGATCAATATGGCGATACCCCTGATCGCGGGCGGCTTGTTCATCGCCGGCCTTTCCTACCATACGGAATGGAACCTGATCGCGCCGAGTTGCCTGATCTTTTATGGTCTTGCCCTGGTCAACGCCAGCAAATATACCCTGGGCGAGATCCGGTACCTGGGCTTGTTCGAGATCGCCCTGGGCCTCGCCAATATGTATTATCCGCAATGGGGTCTTTATTTCTGGGCGCTGGGTTTCGGCGCGCTGCATATCGTCTACGGGTTGATCATGTGGTGGAAATACGAAAGGAGGCCGGAGTCATGAAGAACCCGATCGGACAGCTCAACAGGGTGTTTGACAGCCGTATCCGCATGGGCGTCATGAGTGTCCTGCTGATGAACGAGTCGGTCAGCTTTAACGACCTGAAGCAATTGCTCGAACTGACCGATGGCAATCTCGCCTCTCATTTGGTGAACCTGGAAGAAAATGGATATATCAAGGTGCATAAAGGTTTTATCGGCCGCAAGACGAACACGACCTATTCTATCACCCGGGCCGGCGAGCGCGCCTTTAGCGAACATATCCAGGCCCTGGAGAACATGATCAAGGGCATAAAGTAATTTTTTTTATACTTAAACTTTGAATTACAAAGTACTTTGAAATAAAAAAACCATGCACATTAAAATGATCCTCCCGGCCCTCACCGAGGCCCGGAGCCCCTTCTGGCGGCCCATCAAATATTCGCTCTTCCCGCCCCTGGGCCTGGCGACCCTGGCGGCCTATTGCTCGCCCGAAGATCGGATCGAGTTGCAGGACGAGCACGTGGAGGAGATCAACCGTGAAGACGAACCCGATCTGGTAGTGATCCAGGTATATATCACCAACGCGTACCGTGCGTATGACCTGGCCGATCACTATCGCGCAAAGGGAGCCTATGTCTGTCTCGGCGGATTGCACGTCAGCTCGTTGCCCGGGGAGGCCATGGCGCATGCCGACAGCATCTTCATCGGGCCGGGCGAGGACATCTTTCCCCTATTCCTGAAAGATCTTCGCACCGGTTGCGCGAAGCAGGTCTATCGTAACGTCGAGCGCAATATCGGCGCCATTCCGCCGATCCGACGCGACCTGATCAAGCGGCAGTTATATCTCGTGCCCAACTCGATCGTCGTGTCGCGGGGCTGTCCCCATCATTGCGACTTCTGTTATAAGGATGCTTTTTACGAAGGCGGCAACTCCTTTTACACCCAGCGCGTCGATGCAGCCCTTGCCGAGATCGACCGCTTGCCGGGCCGGCATCTGTATTTCCTGGACGATCACTTGCTGGGCCACCAACGCTTCGCCACCGGACTCTTCGAAGGCATGAAGGGGATGAACCGCGTTTTCCAGGGAGCCTCGACGATCGACGCCATCCTGCGGGGGGACCTGATCGAGCGGGCGGCGGAAGCGGGGATGCGCAGCGTGTTTGTCGGCTTCGAGACCCTTAGCCACGGAAACCTGATCCAGAGCAACAAGCGACAGAATATCGGGAAAGACTATGAACAGGCGATCCGGCGGCTGCACGACCTGGGGATCATGATCAATGGGAGCTTTGTATTCGGACTCGACGATGATGGCCCCGATGTTTTCGAACGTACCGTCGAATGGGCTGTCAAGAATTCACTGACGACCTGCACTTTTCACATCCTGACGCCCTATCCGGGCACGCGCTTATACCGCGATATGGAGGCGCAGGGCCGGATCCTGCACCGGCAATGGGACCGGTACGATACGCGTCAGGTCGTATATAAGACCGTCGGACTCTCTGAAGAGCAGTTGAAGAAAGGATATGATCGTGCCTACCGTTCTTTCTATTCGTGGAGCAATATACTGCGCGCCAGTTTCGGCCATGACCAGGTCAAACAGGTGATCAAGCACTTCGCTTATGCGGGTGGGTGGAAGAAATTCGAGCCGCTCTGGAATTTCATGATCAAGACGCAAGGGTTGAACAAGATGCTGCCGTTGCTGGAATCGATCCTGTCGGGGGTGAAGCGAACGGACCGTCCACGACCGGGAGGAACTTCGCTGAGTCCCTTCCCTGCTATTGCTTAATCCGTAAATTGAGGAAACAAAACGAGTTGACATGGAACCCCAGGAATTTTCGATACGCAGCAGAGCAAGGAGCTTTATTTATGCGATGGGCGGCATCCTCCGCTTTATCCGCATGGAGCACAATGCCCGCCTTCATGTAGTGGCTACGGTGGCGGTCATCGTGGCCGCGGTGGCCTGCAAGGTCACGCATGGGGAGGCGATCGCGCTCACATTCGCCGTGGGCCTGGTCTGGGTGACGGAAATGCTGAATACCTGCGTCGAACGGATCCTGGACTTCATCTCCAGGGAAATTCACCCCCAGATCAAATTCATCAAGGATCTCGCCGCCGGAGCGGTGCTGGTCGCTTCGCTTGCGGCCCTGGTGGTCGGGGCGATCATCTTTATACCCAAATTTTTATGAAATACGCTACTGGCATATCGCTGCGACCGCAAAAGGCCGTTTCTGAAATAGACCGCCTTCTCATGGCGTCCATGCTCTTTTCTTGTCTGTTGGTCGGCGGACGGATGCTCCGGACGGGGCGCGATACCTTCTGCTTTCTGATCTTGAATCTCCTCCTGGCTTTTGTTCCCTACATCATTAGCTACTGCTTGACCAATAGGGCGGCCGGGAGGCCCGGCCTGTGGCGAAGGCTGACACTTGCGGCGGGCTGCCTCGCCTGGTTGCTCTGCATCCCGAATGCCTTTTATATAACGACCGACCTCTTTCACTTGACTGACTGGTATAATGACCATAAGATACCCACCTGGTATGACCTGGTCATGATCCTGTCTTTTGCCTGGAACGGTTTTTTCCTCGGCGTGCTCTCTGTTCGGCAAATGGAAAGGTTGCTGCGACCGCACCTTCCCGCGCATAACGAACTCCTCTTCCTTTATCCCCTGTTCTGGCTGAACGCGCTCGGGGTCTATATCGGGCGCTATCTCCGATATAATAGCTGGGATGTGATCGCCGACCCGTTCCGGCTTTTCCGTGACATCGCATCGATCCTTATGCACCCGCTGCGCAACGACTACGCCTGGGGGATGATCTTTTGCTTTTCGATCCTGATGACGCTGATGTACCTCATGTTGAGGAAGATCAGCCGGGCGTTAGCCTAGAAAATGGGTCGCCGATGTCGTCTATGTCCTGATGAAACCGCTCGAATGGGCGTTCGTATTGTTCCTCTATTGTCTTGACCGCCAGCCGGAGAAGCGGATCGCGCGGCAATATGCTTAGAAATCCACACCCATCGACACGGCCAGCACCGGCGTACCGCGGAAGAAGGTATTCATTTCCCATCCGACATCGCAGCGCAGGAAGTAGCCAAGCAGGGTGCTTCTCGCGCCGAACCCATAGCCGCCGGCGAAAGGCCCGATGCCCCCTGCCTTCACGAGTACAGAGAGACTGGTATTGGATGCATCCTGGTAGACCTGTGTGGGACGGGAAAGCTTATTGTATTTGCCGTTCCATGCGCTGCCGAGGTCAAAGAATTGTATGAGCTGGAAATTTCGCAGAAAGGCATTGTTGATCGGCTTATTGAACAAGGTTGTAAAGATCGGCAGCCTCAGTTCGCTGTTGATCACGACCGCATTGTTTCCGTTCGACACGTTCTGGTTGAAACCTCGCAGGTTGACGGCCAACGACTGGAAGGCATAACTTTGGTCCGGAGCCGGCTGAACCTGGTTCGCTTTCGGAAAGAGCCATCCGTCGGTGCCGCCCAGATAGTAAAGCACCTTGCGATTCCCCCAGGAGAAGTCCCCTGCCGCACGGACGGCCCAGATCAGGTTGCGATAGATCGGCAGATAATGTCGCGCGTCGAAGCCGAAGTTGAACATATTCTTCCCCTCGGCCGCCCCGATCTGCGTATTCAGTTGGGCGTCCCAGTCGATATAGAACTTGTAGCGCAGGCCATTCCAGATATTGGTCGCCTTCATGAGGGTGTTGTCATAGACGTATTCAAGCCTCATGAGGGAATAGATCTGTTTGTTTTGAGGAGGGGCCGTCAAAGCGAAGGAGTCAGCCTGGATGTCGCCGCTTGGACGAAGGACGATCTTGTCGGTGCGTATGCCAGGTATGAGCCGGATGCTGCGCACTTTGTCGAAGGGATACTTGACGACCGCCTGCCAGAGATTGGTATAGGACTTGGCGTCGAACGGATATTGGCCGGTGACATTATCCTGTGCCTGGTAGGTGCCTGTTTCGGTCTCGCGGTAATAGATCAGCGAAAAGTCCCAGCGTTTCTTCAGGTAATCAACCCGCGCAAAGTATTCCCCGCTGCCGTCGAAGAAGGACGAACTGCCGGGCGTAAAGACCGCGCCCTGGGTCGCCACGGGAGTAGAGCCCGAACCGCCCCCGAAAAAGGGAAGACGGATCGCGCCCGTGAACCGGATGTCTTCGAAAAGATCGAAGACCGACGCCTTGAGCATCCCGCTGAATGCGTCTTCTCCGCTCATGTTGATCGGCAACGAGCCGGTATAGGGCTGCAGGGTGGTGATCAGGACATCGTTATTGAAACCCGCGGAGAAATTGTCCACCGAGAACTTGAGCCGGTAGTCGAATAACTTGGCCTTCTTCAGGACCCCTTCATCTTCCTGGTTGCGGCCGGAGGACGGCGCGAACGGATTGCTGTTCAGGTGCGCGGCCCTTGTCGAATCGTTGCGCTCTTTGTCGAACTCGCTCTCGAAGGCATCCGAAGGTTGCTTGTGCGCGGTGTCGGATCTCTGCTGCAGGGCTTGTCGCGTGGGAAGAAGAGACGCATTTTCGATCTGCATTTCGGCGACCGTCTTCCTCCGGTAATCGGTCATGCGTGCCACGATATTTCGTTTGGCAAGCGCCGATTCATCGACCTTGAGCTTATATAGGAACTTCAGGTCGCCCTCCTGCCGGACCTCGCTGACCTGGCCGTTGTCCCCTGCGCTCTTGGTTTCCGTCAGACCGCTCTGGTAGTTCGTGATGGGGAAAACATACGACGAGTCATTGGTGATGGAGAACATATAGACGGTATCGGGCTCTGTCTTCTGCTGCGCTTTCAGGGTCGAATCGAGGTCCCTGGGATCGGGATTGTGCAACAGTTCATCTCCGACCTTATAGACGGTGTCGATGCCTGCCCGACGCGTGGTGAAGAAGCCCGCATACCGGTTGGCTATCCCGTTCTCGTCACTGACGAACGTGAAATGGCTATTGTTATACTGGGTTGGGTAGTGTGCATTCCCGTATTTCAGGAAGGTAAGTTGCGAGATCTGCCTGGCCTCGCTTTGATTCCAGTTGTCCACCAGGAAGACATTGTAATGATTGTCGGAGGGCAGGACCGTATCCCCGGTGCGCGCACGTCCGGACGGGCGGTTGGAGGAATAGATGATGCCCGTCTTGCCGGGAAAGGCGACGAAGGAGGGATCCAGGTCGTCGTACACGTCGTTGGTGATCTGATCCAGTTTATCTTCCGCGATCTTGTAGGTATAGATATCCGACTGGCCGTTGCGCACCGCGCTGAGAAGCAGGGTGTTGTCGTTCAGCATGTATTTCATGTCCTGCACCTGGTCGACATCCAGGTCGACCGTTGTCGTCTTATACCTTCTGAAGACGTCATAGACGAAGAGCCTGACCTTACCCTCCTTCCAATAGACCACCGCCAGGCGCGTGCCTTTGTTGTCCCAGGCCAAAAGGGGATAGTGGGGATCGATCTGTTCGGCATCGGACCGGACGCCGTTCTTCAACAATACCTTGGTGAAAATGAAGTTCTCGTGCAGTACGACCCTGGACAGGCCATGCTTGAATTCCACCACGGCGTAAGTTTGACTGCGCGGGACGGGGTTGGGAGAGAAGTGAAAGTAGTCGAGGTGGTCGTTGACATTTTCCACCACCGATACGGTGCCCTTCGGAAAATTGCGGCGTCCCCGGATGTCCTTGTCATAGATCCCTTCCTCCTCGTTCATGAAATCCTTGAGTACTTCCTTGAACTTCTTTTTGCATATCCGTTGACTGGCATTGTTCAGGTTCCGATAGACCCTGGCCAGGTAGAGGAAATAGGTGACATTTTCTTTCTTGTATTTGCTGGCCAGGTAGTACCAGAAGGCGTGACCCGCGAGGTTTGGCTTTTCGAAGGCAAACTGGTAGAAATTCTTGTATCGGCCCGACAGGATGGATGATTTCAACTGGTCGTCGAGCTGGGCGTTCCAGGGCTCGCCGGCATATTCGATATAGCCGTCCGTGAGCCATTGGGGCAGGTCAAGCAAGGCCTGGTTGGCGGCGAACTCTCCGAGGTCGTCCCCGAACAGGATGTTCTCGACCAGAATGCGGGCGATGCCCTGCCTTATTTGGATCCGAAGATTGTTATGGTCGCTGGTGTAATAGACGATCATCTTGTTGTTGACCAGCTTGGTGATGCCGCCTGTGGTCTGCCAGTCGAGGTTCAGCCCGATATTGGACTGTTCCATGTCATTGTAGGAGTTGTAAACCACGATATTGGCCCGGCGCTGCAGGCCATATTCCACGAATTGCTCGATGCCCGGCAATTCCTTCTCTGCCAGCTGGCAAACGAATTTCCCCAGGGGCTGGCCTCCGTCACTGAAATAGGTATTGAAATTTTCGGTCTGGTAGTATTTCCATTTGAACTTCTTGAATTGCAACCGGTTCTTGCCGAATTCCACCGTATTGACCTGGGCGAACGCCCGGCCGGAGAAGAACGTACATCCTGTCAAAGCGAAAAAAAAACACAATAACTTCCACTTATTCTGCTGAACTTGCATACCCATTCTTTAGAATTTTTAAAGTTATAACAATCCCTATTACCGGTGAAATCAAAAATGAACCTGTATGCTGGCGATAAAATCCTTTGTTTTCAGCCCTGTACAAGAGAACACATACGTGCTATCGGGCCAAAAGGATGCCTGTTGGATCATCGATCCGGGCTGTTATTTTGGAAATGAACGCAATACCCTCCGGGAGTACATCGAAGAGCAGGGATTGAAGCCGGAACGGCTGCTGAACACCCATTGCCATCTGGATCATGTCTTCGGCAATAAATTCGTCCACGACACCTGGGATCTGCCATTGCATTTGCATGAAAAAGAGAAGCCCCTGCTCGCGGCGGCCCCGGAATATGGACAGGTCTGGGGTCTGCCCTTCGAGAACTACCGCGGGGAGCTCATCTTTATCCGGGAAGGCGAGGTATTGACCTGGGGGGCGGGCGGGGACCCCGCGGGAGCGCTCACCGGCGAGGCGTTGAAGGTCTTGTTCCTGCCCGGCCATTCGCCGGGGAGCGTGGGGTTCTATTGTGAGGCACAAGGTTTTATCATTGGAGGAGACGTGCTCTTCCGGGAGAGCATCGGGCGAACCGACCTGCCGGGCGGAGATCATGAGACCTTACTGCGCAGCATCCGGGAGCAACTATGGCCCCTGCCTGACGATACGATCGTCTATCCCGGCCATGGCGAACCGACGACGATCGGTTGGGAAAAATTGCACAATCCGTTCCTGAGGCGTTGAGCGTGGCGGACTTACATCCATTTTCCAATATAAGGCAATCGCCGGAATTCCTTTCGTTCGATGCGGAGAATGAAGAGCGCATAAGCGATGGTGAGAACGGTAGCCGTCGCCAGGTTGAATGCCTGCCCTCTAACGTTCATGGTCAGGGAATGGTGCAGGACATACAGAAGGTATACGATAACCATATAGGCTACCAGCTTCTTCCAGGCGTAGGGCACCGGATATTCCCGTTGTCCCCAGACATAGGAGATCAACATCATACTGCCATAGCAGAAGAAGGTCGCCCAGGCGGAGGCCATATATCCGTAGCGCGGAATGAACACATAATTGATGATCAGTGTGATACCTGCCCCGATCAGGGTGATCCACGCGCCGGCCATCGTGCGATGGGAAAGTTTGTACCAGATGGACAGGTTATAGTAGATCCCCAGGAACATATTGGCGAACAACAATACCGGGACGATCTTCAGGCCGTCCCACATCCTGGGATCGCGTATGAACAAATCCTTCCAGAGGTTCAGATAGAGCGCCACGAAGAGGAACATCAGGCAGATCGTCATGACGAAGAACTTCATGACCCGCGCATAGGTCCGTTGCGCATCCTCCCTGGAGGATTGGTTGAAAAAGAAGGGTTCGGCGCCCATGCGGAAGGCCTGCACGAACAGGGAGATGAGCAGGGACAGTTTATAGCAGCCGCTGTAGATACCTACTTGCACGTCCGCGGCCGTTTCCGTAAGAGGCAGCCTGCGCGCCAGCAGCACGCGATCGAAGGTCTCATTGATCATTCCTCCGAAGCCGGCGATGGTCAGCGGGAGCGCATAGATCATGATCTCCTTCCAAAGCCTTGCGTTGAAATTCCAGCGGAACTGCATGAGCTGCCTGGACAGGGCCAGCGTTTGGAACAAGGAAGATACCAGGTTGGCGATCAGTACATAACCTGCGCCGAAGCCTGTACTGTACACGAGCAAGAGCACGCTGTTGGCATTCGATCTGACCACCCGGGGGCATACGGACAGAAAGAAATAGGTGACCGCGATATTCAATATGATGGCGACGATCCGGATAGCCGCAAAACGCATGGGGCGTCCCTCGTGCCGGAGCTTGGCGAAGGGTAGGGCGGACAATGCATCGCAGGCAATGATGCACGCGCTGATCGTGATATATTCGGGATGGGCGCCCACATGGATGAAGCCCGCGATCTGCCGGCGCAACAGGATCATCAATAAGACGATGGCCGTCGTCGTGGCCAGCAGGCTGCCCAGCAGGGTATCATAGACGTCCCTTTCCGCCTCTTTTCGCTGGATATACCGGAAATAGGCCGTCTCAAAGCCGAACAGCACCAGGATGTTCAGAAAGGGGATAATGGAATAGACGAGGCTCATTTTGCCATATTCCGGTGTGCCACTGAACTTTAAGGTGAGATAGGGCGTTAACAGATATAACAGGAATCGTGCAAGAATAGAACTTGCTCCATACCAGACCGTTTGCCCCGCTAGCTTTTTTATGCTGCTCAATAGAAGATGGTTTGAACAAAATTAACCTTCGGCCCCATATTAACGCTGAAATTTCAAAATGCAGTACCTTTATTAAAATTTTTTTGACTATGAGAAGAATGCACCTGTTGTTGATTGCTCCCTGCCTTTCCGTGACGATCGCCGTGGCTCAGCCGCAAGCTTACGAGACCAAAACCGTGTATCAGAAGACCCAACTGGCTGCCGCAGCCATCGATCTGCCCTATACTACCGATATGGTGGAAGACGCCGTCAAGGACTTCATGTCATCCAAAGGCTGGAAGGGCTCCGGCCAGAAGGGCTTTACGGTCTATCGGGGGGCGCGCCTCGGTGACACGGACCAGGCATTGAACGATATCTATTTAAAGGTCGACCGGCGCAACGGGGATAAGAATTCATCCACCCTTACCGTCTTTGCCGTCAAACCCTCCGAGGACCCGGCGACCCGTGCCGCAGACGCCGTCATGCCGATGGACCAGGTCAAGGACTGGTTGAACCATCTCGTTCCTTCCGTCGAGGCATACGAACTGGAAGCGCGGATCGCCGGTCAACAAGATCTGGCAAAAAGATCCCAAAAGAAATACAATAATCTCCAGGACGATCAGGCCGATCTGGAAAAGAAGATACGCAACGCGAGGTCGGATCTTGAACAAAATAAGAAGGAGCAGGTAGAACAAGCGGCCCTTGTTCAGGCGAATGTCAACGGCGACCAGGAGCTGATGAAGAAGGCGCAGAAAAGAATGAACAAACTGATCAGCGATCAGAACAGCCTGGAAAAGAAGATCAATAAGTACACCTCCGAACTCGCTCAGAACAAGAATGACCAGGCCTCCCAGCAAACTGAGGCGCAACGGCAACAGCAGTTGCTGGACACGCTGAGGAGCCAGAGAAAGCCGAAGGTAAACCAATAAAAGGCGTCTGCAGCCGTGGGTCACAGGATGTCCTTTTCCTGGATCAGGCTATTGCGCAGGGCGAATACGACCACGCCTGCGGTATTGCGAACATTCATTTTCTCCAGGATACGGGTGCGGTAGCCTTCGACGGTGCGTTTGCTGAGGAAGAGCTTCTCCCCGATCTCCTGCGCCGTATTCTGCTGGCAGATGAGCCGGATGATCTCCGTCTCCCTATCGGTGAATTTGGCGGTGGCGGGCTTCCGGTGCATGTCGAATTTGCTGTTCACGATCAGCGAGGCAAGCCGGGCGGTTGTATGCCGGCAGTAGAAGATATTCCCTTCATGAACGGTGAAAATGGCCTCAAGAATTTCCTGTTTGTCCGCGTTCTTCAGGAGATAGCCCCTGGCGCCGGCCTCCAGCATATCGACGATGAGATTTTCCTCTTCGAACATGGACAATGCAATGATCAGCAATCGGGGATTTTCCTGGAGCATCATCCTGGCGGCGGCTATACCGTCCAGTCGGGGCATCTTGATGTCGATGAGCGCCATGTCAGGCTTGCTTTCTCTGACCAGCTCGATGAGTTCCCTGCCGTCGCCGGCCTGACCTACCAGGGAGATCGTCTCCTGCTTCGAGAGCATCAGCGCGAGGCCGTCCCGGAAGATCTCGTGATCGTCGGCAATCACCAGTCGAATCATTTTTTGCATATAGGACAGGGGAATGGTAGCGATCAAAAATAGATCAACTGACCGGGA
Organism: Bacteroidota bacterium; assembly: GCA_030706735.1. Classification (GTDB taxonomy): domain Bacteria; phylum Bacteroidota; class Bacteroidia; order Chitinophagales; family Chitinophagaceae; genus Puia. The sequence goes on from JAUZNZ010000019.1 coordinate 68,830, forward strand.
TTTTAATAAAATAATTGGTGCCGGCGCCGGGTTTCGACTCCAATGACAGGACGCCGTTGAGTATTTCGCAACGGCTTGCCAGGCTCTTCAGCCCCAGTCCATTGGTGCGGCTCAACTCCCTTTCCTTGTCGAAACCGCGGCCGTCGTCCTTGGTGAGGAACAGCAGGTTGCCCCCCTCCTCGCTCATGCCGATCTGCAGGGTTTTTGCACCGGCATGCTTGATGGTATTGTGAACGATCTCCTGGATCATCCGGAAGATATGGATCTCCTTTTCGTTCGGCACGCGGATCTCCTTGACCACGAAGAGTTGAATGTCGATGTTCTTTTTCAGGTTCATCTGGCTGACGAACTCGCGGATGGCTTCAACGAGCCCCTTCCTCTCAAGGGTATTGGGGAGTAGATCGTAGGAAATGCGCCGGAGGCTGCCGATGATCTCGTCGAGGTACCTGCTTGTTTTTTCCAGGACCTCCCGGTCTCCGGCATCGGGGATCTCGACGCTGCTGATATTCAGCTTTACGGCGGAAAGCAGGGGGCCGAGGCTGTCGTGCAGGTCACCGGCGATGCGTTTTCGCTCGTTCTCGCGGATCGTGATCTCCGCAAAGATCCTTTCGCGCTGAAGTCGCATATACCGGCGATGATACCGGATGATGGAAACGAAGAAATAGATAATTATTATCGAAATAACTATGGACAGAAGAATAGTGATATTCAGAACCTTGTTTTCCATCTGCACGGCTAAGTTAGTTACTATTCCTCACTTGGTTGGTCATGGAAAAGGCTATTTAAGTGTGAATTTGACGCGCGCCGGGATCAGCAGGAAGGCGATCGCATAAATACTGTTCGTGCCCGCGTTGATATACGCCATGAGGAATACAAACGTCGTGCTCAACGAGGATTTGTTGTACCTGCTAACCTGGTAGGCCCAATAGTCAAGGATCATGAAAACGAAGTAGATCAGAAAACCGATGCAGATCAGGAATTTTGGATTCCGGATCAGGCTGCGATTGTCATGCGTGATCATGAAGTTGATATTATTGATGCTCATCAGCACGATCAGGAAAAAATACAGGCAACGGAAATAAGGGCTGAAATCCGAGAGATGCCCGAAAACGAAATATTCCCCGACCCAAACCAGGCTGACCAGGCCTACGAGGGTCCAGAATAGATTCGCTCTCTGCTTCAACAGACCCCAGACATGAAATTGCCAGGCGATCATGATCCATTCAATCAGGATATAAATATTCACTACGAAGCCATTCTGCCGGTGAAAACCCTTGATCAGGATGAAACTGACGACCTCCGTCACGAAGCCGATCACGAGCAAAAAGAAAAAGGGCCGGTACCTGTTATCGATGCGAGGCCAGCGCACCAGCCCCGCAACGATTGGTAACAGTATGAATTGACTCAGTAGAAATATACCTATTGATCTCATGTGTGATTTGATGTGGGCTAATTGCCACCGAGCCCGCTCCCCCCATTGTCGCAAACGGTGGGACAGAACTGACCTTGCTCGATCGTGTTCCCGCTTCCGCTCTCCAGGACAAGCGCCTTCGGTGACGAAACGCCCGGCACCTGCTTGTCTTTCTCCTGAGCGGCCAGTGGCGTGATCATGTCATTCCCATCCTTGTCATAGGGCACCAGGATCATGCGCACTTTTCCTCCATTCAGGCCGTAATAGATCCGAACGCCTGCCGCAGGCCGCCCGGCGGAATCCTTTTGTTGCAGAAGGATCGCGATGGCGTCGCAGTTGAACGATTCAGCCTTGCCGAACCACATCGAATCATTCATTTTCGGGCACTGCTTGTGAAGGCTGTCGATCCCCGACCGGAACGCTGCCGTATAGCGGACAGCCTGGCCGATGGGAAGAAGGTGGGGCTTGACGCTATCGTAATTGATATCGTGGAGCCCGGCGCCGTCCTCTTTCTGGTCAGGCTTACAGCCGGAGAGCACCGTCAGGGCAGAAAGGGTCAACCCCGCCAGGGCAGTGAAAATGAGTGTTCTGGAGTTCAGGTAGTTATTCATGACAATTGTGTTTGGTGGCTATTATATGCGCGGCAAATTACGCTTTCCCGAGAAATGCCGATACAGTGGATGCACCCGAAAGATTGCGTAGAACTACCTGCCTTTTTGCGTGTTTCTGCTCTAGGCGCCGGATGTTCGGTGCGCCAACTTTGCTCTCATCCCTGCGGACCGGGACCTCCAAACCCCCTAACCGTGGAAAACAGGGATAATTTGCAAGTAGCAGCAGGAACGATCAGGTACCATTAACCATTAAACATTGTTGTGACGCATGACGCCGGAGCCGCCCGACGCCGGCTGCTGCTTTGCTATTCCTCTCCGCGAACCTTCCGGCGGGCCTGTTTGATCTCGCTGCTCCGCCGCTTGCTGTCGATCCGCTTTTCCTTCGAGGCACGGCTCGGCCTGGTGGGTACGCGCCGCTTTTCCTTTTTGAGGGCCTGCGCGATCAGGGCATTCATTTTCCGGATCACTTCCTGCTTGTTGGCGAGCTGGCTGCGATGGACCTGCGATCGCACCTGTAACAGGCCATCCGCATTGATCCGGGAGGAGAGCTTGCTTTCGACAGCCGCTTTTTGCTCCGGGGTCAGCAAGGCTGAACGGCTGACGGCAAAATAGCCTTCCACCATGGTTTCCACCTTGTTCACGTTTTGTCCCCCTTTGCCTCCGCTCCTTGCCGTGCGGAAGGTAATCTCCCCGGATATGTCTATATTCATGGCTTGATCGTATGCGGATCGCGATCGGTTCCGCGTTCCCCTGGTCTGACAATTGCCGCCGTATAAAGGTAAACATCATTTTTTCACTTTGCCAGGGCTCTACTGCATGTTCAGGAAATTCGTAGGGAAATGCTTTCCCCACCTTGTTGCGTTTTTCATCTTTCTCGTCGCGGCGGTGCTTTATTGCCGGCCCGTATTCGAGAATAAGGTACTTTACCAGGAGGATGTGGTTCAATGGCAGGCTATGGCCCACAACTCATTTGCCTACAAAGCCGCTCACGGCCATTTCCCTCTTTGGACAAACAGCATGTTCTCCGGCATGCCGGCCTATATGATCGCCATGGATGCCCGGGCCCCCGTGCTGGGCGCGACCTTTTATGATCTGCTCACCCTGCGCCTGAAAAAGCCCGCCGGTTTTTTTTTCCTGGCCTGCCTTTGCTTATATTTCCTGTGCCTGGTGCTGAAGATCAATCCATACATCGGCATCATCGGAGGCCTCGCTTATTCCTACGCCACCTACAACCCGGTGATCGTCGCCGCGGGGCATGATACCAAGATGCAATGCATCGCGCTGATCCCGGCGCTGATCGGGTCGCTGATCCTGATCTATGAAAAAAAATACTGGCAGGGTGCAGCGCTTACGGCTCTGTTCACGGCGGTAATGATTTCCATCAATCATGTCCAGATCATCTATTATTGCCTGATCGTTGCCGTGATCATGACCGTTGGCTACGCCATCCGCTGGGTCCGGAGCAGGGATTATCGTCATTTGCTGATGGCTCTTGCCATCGCCGCCGGGTCGGCGTTGACGGGGATATTGAGCAACGCGGTCACCCTTTTTACGACCTATGATGCGTCACGGGAGACCACCCGCGGCGGCAGCGATCTGAGCGCCACCTCGCCGGGCGATTATACGGAAAATGGCTTCGGGACGAACCTGGCATTCGCCTTCAGCATGTACCGGACCGAGATCTTTGTCCTTTGGGTGCCGGAAATGTTCGGGGGCAGCACCAACCCGGACGTCCCGGCCAGGGATTCGAGAGCGGCCAGGCTGCTGCATAAGATGCCCGCCGATCTGGCCGGCTCATTACGGGAAGACTTGTCCTACTATTGGGGCGGCCTCGGCAATATGGTCGGCGGGCCGCCCTATGCAGGGGCGATCATTTGCCTGCTTGCCGTGCTGGGTTTCTTCCTGTTGGATGGCCGTCACAAATGGTGGATCCTGGGAGGCCTGGTACTTTGCATCCTGATGAGCTGGGGCAGCTATTTTTCCGCATTCAACGGGTTCTTGCTGAAGTTCCTACCGATGTACAATAAATTCAGGGCGCCCAGCATGATCATCGTGATGCCCGTGTTCCTGCTCGTGTTGCTGGCCGTTCTTACGCTCCAAAAAATAGTCGGGGCAGACAAGGTTCCCTCGCTTTGGGAGAAAACCGCTCTCTGGGCAAGGTACAAACAGGGGATCCTCCTGACGGCGGGGGTATTCGTGCTGCTGCTTTGGATCTGTTCCCATGCTGATTATTCCGCGGCGGGTGACAGCCGCATCATGCAGGTGGCGGGAACCCCCAGGCCGGCCGCCTCCGGACAGGCAAGCGACTTCATTCACGCATTAAGAGAAGACCGCCATTCGATCTTTTTCAATAGTCTCGTTCGCTCCCTTGCCTTTACGGCGATCGGCGCCTTGTTGATCGGCCTGCAAATCCGGCGGCGGTTGCGGCCGGCCTTATTTCTTGCCGCCTTAGGCCTGCTTTGTTTCGTCGATGTGATGGATATGGACCTCCACTACCTTAACCACCGGCAATACCAGGAACAAGCCACGTACAGCGCGAATTTCTCGCCGACCCCGGCCGACCGCCAGATCCTCCTGGACACGGGTTATTATCGGGTCTTCGACCTTCGGGACAGTGGGTTGAATACGTTGAGCTACGGGGCCATGACCGCTTATTTCCACCACTCGATCGGCGGCTATCATGCCGCGAAACTGAAGATCTACGAAGACCTCATCGATCGGCAGCTCTATAACTTCCCCGATTGCCGTCCGGTCATTGATATGTTAAATACGAAATACATCATTTGGCCCACGAGGTCGGGCCCGGATTCGGTAGAGTTGAACCGGCACGCGCTTGGACCGGCCTGGTTTGTGAACGACCTTCGCTTCGAAGATTCAGCCGGTCAGGTGATGAACGCCCTCACCCGTCTTCGCCCGCATGATACCGCCGTCTTGTTTGGATCGGATCGTTCGCAGATCGCGAAGGGGATTGCCGGCATGGCGGCCCTTGCGGACCCGGCCGCTCCGGCGATGGTGGCTACGCTGGCGGCCTACCGGCCCGGCATGGCCTCGGATTTCAGCAAGCCCGGGAAAGCCGACTCGATCCGGTTGGTGAAGAACGATAATGATGAGATCACCTATTTGTCGGAGTCGGGAAGCCCCCGATTTGCGGTATTCAGCGAGGTGTTTTATTCCCGTGGCTGGCGTGCCTGGATCGATGAGCGGGAAGTACCGATCTTTCGTACGAACTATGTACTTCGCGGGCTGGTCGTTCCGTCCGGCCATCATGTGATCCGATTTGTCTTTCACCCTCAAAGCTATTATCTCGGCAGGCAGGTACAGTGGATGGCCAGCCTGATCCTGTTATTACTACTTTTCGGCGCCATCCTGGCTACCGCACAGGACGCCGGTTTATTTCGCGGGCCGCCGTACCTTTAGGTCATGCGGGCAGTCATACAACGCGTAAGCAAGGCATCGGTCACCATCGGGGGGCGGGTGAAGGCGTCGATCGGTTGCGGTCTCCTGGTGCTGCTCGGCATCGAAGAAGCGGATGGCGAGGAGGATATCGAGTGGCTGAGCAACAAGATCGTGCAGTTACGCATCTTCAACGATGACTCGGGGGTCATGAATAGTTCGCTGAAAGATAAGGGCGGCGAGCTCTTGCTCGTGAGCCAGTTCACGCTGCACGCCTCCACTAAAAAAGGCAACCGGCCTTCGTACATACGCGCGGCGGGCGCCGAGCTGGCGATTCCCCGGTATGAACAAACGATCCGGCGCCTGGGCGCCGCACTTGGACGGCCTGTTCAGACGGGGGAGTTTGGCGCCGATATGAAAGTAGAACTCCTAAACGACGGACCGGTCACTATCCTGATCGATACAAAAAACAGAGAATAAGCATATGAAGATCTATCAAGTGGATGCTTTTGCCAAAGAGCTTTTTCAGGGCAACCCCGCTGCCGTCGTCCCATTGAAGGCCTGGCTTCCCGATGCATTGATGCAAAATATCGCGATGGAGACCAACCTGGCGGACACGGCTTTTTTGGTTCCCTCCCGGGACGGATATGAAATACGCTGGTTCACCCCGGCCGTCGAGGTGGACCTTTGCGGTCACGCGACGCTTGCGTCCGGCCATGTCTTATTCGAGCACCTTGGTTTTGCGGGAGACTCGGTCGTTTTCTATTCGCGCCGGAGCGGAGAGCTTCGGGTGTCAAGGGAGCCGGGCGGCGACGGAGGAATGAGGCTGTCCCTGGACCTGCCTGTGAATCAGCCGCGGGAAGTGGAGGGGATGGCGAGCGTATTTGAGGGTCTGCGGATCGCGCCCCGGACCTTGTTCAAGGGTGCGTTCGATTATATGGTGGTGCTGGACAGCCGGCAGGAGGTGCAGGCTCTGGAGCCGGACTTCAAGATACTGGCTGCTGCGCCGGGCAGAGGGGTGGTGGCTACGGCAAGGGGCGGAGCTGGGGACGAAGACCGGGCCGATTTTGTGTCACGTTGTTTTTTTCCGCGGTCGGGCATCGATGAGGACCCGGTTACGGGGTCGGCCCATACGATGCTGGTGCCTTATTGGGCGGGCTTGCTGGGGAAGACCCGGTTGTCGGCCGTACAGCTCTCGCGGCGGCGTGGCTACCTGGACTGTCTGTTGGCTGGCGATCGCGTACGGATGAGTGGGTATGCGAAAACCTTTCTGACGGGAGAGCTCTGTTTGCCGGAGATGGGGGAACAAAAAAGCCGCCTTTAGATTGTCAGTTCGCGGGAGACGCCATCCCAAAGCGTAAAATATTTCACTCCGAAGGACGCGATCACGGCGCGGGCCGCATGCGACAATTCACCGAACACCTCGAAACGGCTGATCTCGGAAATTTCCAGCAATTCCTCCAATTGTGCGCTCACGTCCCAAAGATGCTGCAACAAGGCTTCAGAGTCGGCAAATACTTCCGTCAGGTGCCACTTGCGCTCTCCCTCATGAAAGAACCATTGGCATTGCAAGGTGCGGGGTTCGTCCCTGCGCACGATCATGTTCATCTCCCGGGCAAGCCGCTTGAAATCGAGCAGTCGTCCGGGAGTCACGATCAATTCAACGGTAAATTTTACAGTTGCCACAAGCAGATCGTTTAACGTGAAGAAATGCGAATTTGAAAAGGGGACGTTAACCTAATTTATGAAATCTTTATGGGGAATACAAATTTGCCTCATTTTGCCCATGAGATAGTATAAATCAGTATATTGGCATGGGACAAACTACCCGACCCCCATGGGAAGCTCATCGTTAATCGTTCTCTTATTAGCCGGTCTCGCCTTTTCAGCCGGCGGCATCGCCGTTGCGCGCTTGTTCGTCAAGGGAACCAGGAATCCGCAGAAGGGGCAGCCTTACGAATGCGGGGTTCCCACGGAAGGCTCTCCCTGGAACCAATTCAATGTCGGCTATTATTTATACGCTCTCATTTTTCTCATCTTCGATGTGGAATTGATCTTCCTTTATCCCTGGGCCGTGGTGGTCAAGCGGGTGGGGATGGCGGCCCTGGCCGAGATCATCGTCTTCCTGTTTGTCCTGTACATGGGATTCCTGTACGCACACAAAAAAGGAGCATTGAAATGGATGTAACCCATCAAGATCAGGCGCCGGCATCGTTCCCCGGGGGTGTGCATCCCACGGCGGGAGGGGGTATCCTGGTTACCAAACTGGACGAGGTGATCAACTGGGCCCGATCCAATTCGTTATGGCCGCTGGTATTCGGCACCAGCTGCTGCGCCATCGAAATGATGTCCACGGCCTCCGCGAAGTACGATTGGTCGCGCTTCGGATTCGAGGTGGCCCGGGCCACGCCACGACAGGCGGATGTGATCATTATCGCGGGCACCATTGTGAACAAGATGGCGCCGGTATTGAAAAGACTATATGACCAGATGGCCGATCCCAAATACGTGATCGCCATGGGAGCCTGCGCAACCAGCGGAGGCCCCTTCTTTTATAACACCTATTCGGTCGTGAAGGGGGCAGACCATGTGATCCCGGTGGATGTCTATATCGCCGGTTGCCCGCCGCGCCCGGAGGCGCTGCTGCATGCCCTGATCACCTTGCAGGAGAAGATCAGGAGCGGAGCGACCAGGGAACAAGTGAGGGTCGAAAAGCCATGACAAAGGAAGAACTCAAATCGGCACTGGAAGGCCTGATCCCCGTGGAAGGGGGGGCGGTAAGCGGAGCTGCGGCCGATGGGGACTCCCCCAAGGGTGCCGCGGCCGATGGGGCGGCGGTGTTCGAAGAGGGCGCGGAGTGGCTCACGATGAAGATCGCGTCCGGCGACTGGTCGACGTATGCACGCCTGCTGCGACATACTCCCGGCTTATCGTTCGACTATTTGTTTTGCGTGACAGGCGTCGATTGGCGGACGCACTTCACCATGGTCTACCATCTGACCTCCACGGTCCATCGCCAGGTTCTCGTCGTCAAGGCCAGGCTCGATCACGACCATCCCGTGATCGATACGGTATCGGATATATGGCGCACCGCGGAGTTTCACGAACGGGAGGTCTATGACCTGATGGGCGTGATCTTCACCGGACACCCCGACCTGCGGCGATTATTCATGACGGACGACTGGAAGGGTTGGCCATTGCGCAAAGATTACGAGGACCCGATAAACATGATCAAATTGTAGTGAGGTTATGATCGAAGAATTAGCGACAACGGACGCGGGGGAGATGGTGGTCAATGTGGGACCGCAGCATCCATCGACGCATGGCGTCCTACACCTTGTCATTACCCTCCGGGGGGAGACGATCAGGAAGGTCGAACCTCATCTCGGGTACATTCATCGCAGCATAGAGAAGATGTGTGAAAGTTTGTCCTACCGTCAGTTCATCTATGTGACCAGCCGGATGGACTATCTGTCTTCCCATATCAACAACCATGCGTGCGCGCTCTGCGTCGAGAAGGGGTTGCAGGTCGAGCTGCCGGCGCGGGCAAAGGTGATCCGCGTGCTGATGGACGAACTGACGCGGCTGGCCTCTCACCAGCTTTGGTGGGGGGCGATGGCCATGGACGTGGGGGCGCTGACGCCTTTTTTCCACGCCTTCCGGGAACGCGAGGCCATCAACGATATCATGGAGGAAACCTGTGGCGCGAGGCTGACCATGAATTATATGGTGCCCGGCGGCGTCATGGCCGACCTGCACCCGAATTTTCAAAAAAGGGTAAAGGACTTCATTCACCTCTTCCGTTCCAAGATCGATGAGTACGACGAACTGGTTACGGGCAATGTGATCTTCCGGAGCAGGATGGAGGGCGTCGGCCGGCTTTCGGCTGCGGACGCCATTTCGTATGGATGTACGGGCCCAACCGCGAGAGGCAGCGGCGTCCGCTGCGATATCCGTAAGCTGGCGCCCTATGAAATATATGATCAGCTCCAATTCGAGGAGCCTTTGGAAACGGGGGGCGATTGTTTCGCACGCTACCTGGTTCGCATGCGGGAAATGCGCCAGTCGCTTTCGATCATCGAGCAACTGATCGACAATATCCCCCAGGGAGACTTCCAGGCAAAGACAAAGGCGGTATTGAAACTGCCCAAAGGAGAGTTTTATTCCCGGGTAGAAACGGCGCGCGGAGAGTTCGGCGTCTATATTATCAGCGAAGGGGGGATGACGCCCTACCGGATCAAGTTCCGGTCGCCGGGCTTTTCCAACCTTTCCGCGCTTGATCATATGGCGAGAGGATATAAGATCGGCGACCTGGTGGCGATCATGGGAACGCTGGATCTGGTGATACCCGATATCGACCGATAACATGTTTAGCATCGAACATATTACCCATTTGATCGACGCGTGGCTGTATGGCAACCTGCCCCCGACCCTTGCCCTGCTGATCGAGTGCCTGATCGTCGGTCTGGCTGCGATCACGTTGTTTGCCGTGCTTGGCCTGGTACTGGTCCTGATGGAACGGAAGGTATCGGCGCATATGCAGATCCGTCTGGGGCCGAATCGGGTCGGGCCCGGCGGCATGTTCCAGACAGTGGCCGATACGCTGAAACTGGCGATGAAGGAGGGGCTGACGCCCGACGGCGCCGACAAGTTCCTTTTCAACCTGGCGCCTTACCTGGTCATTGTGGTCTCGATGATGATCCTGGCGCCGGTGGCGTTCGCCAAAGGGGTGCAATTGTGGGATCTCAATATCGGCGTGCTCTATGTGACCGCCATCTCCTCGCTTTCGGTGATCGGCATCCTGATGGCGGGCTGGGCAAGCAACAACAAATATTCCCTGTTGGGCGCGATGCGCAGCGGCGCGCAGATCGTGAGCTACGAGCTGTCGGCCGGCATGTCCCTCATCTCCATCGTCGTGCTGACGGGCAGCCTGCGGATCTCGGATATCATTGCCTCGCAGCAGAACGGCTGGTGGCTTTTCAAGGGACATATTCCTGCGGTCATCTCCTTTGCGATCTTCATCATTGCCGTTACGGCGGAGACGAACCGCGCTCCCTTCGACCTTGCCGAGGCGGAATCGGAGCTTACCGCCGGGTTCCATACGGAATATTCCGGGATGAAATTCGCCCTGTTCTTCCTCGCGGAGTACGTGAACATATTCATCGTCTGCGCCATTGCCGCCACCCTGTTCCTCGGCGGCTGGATGCCCCTGCATATTGGCAACTGGGCAGGGTTCAACCACGTTATGGATTATATTCCGTCCTCGATATGGTTTGTGGGCAAGGTGTTCTCCCTGATCTTTCTGATCATGTGGTTCCGGTGGACCTTTCCGCGGCTGCGGATCGATCAGCTGTTGCGCCTGGAATGGAAGTATTTATTGCCGATCAGTATGCTTAACTTGCTGTTGATGACCTTAATTGCGATAAACGGATGGCATTTTTAAATAAATATATTTCCGACGTATTCGGCGCGGTTCGTTCTTTGCTCAAGGGAATGCGGCTGACCGGCTATTATTTTACGCACCGCAGGGAGATCATCACGCAACAATACCCGGACAATAAGGAGCAGATGCATCTCCCCGAGCGATTCCGCGGAGAGGTGGTGATGACCCACGACGCCAATAACGAGCATGCCTGCACGGGCTGCACCGCCTGCGAACTGGCCTGCCCGAACGCCACGATCAAGATCATCACCAAATTCGACATCAGTCCGGAGGGCAAGAAGAAGAAGGCGCTGGACACCTTCGTTTATCACCTGGAGCTCTGTACCATGTGTAATCTTTGCATCGAGGCCTGTCCCACCGATGCCATAAAGATGGCGCAAACCTTCGAACATAGCGTGACCGACCGCAGCCAGCTGACGAAAAAATTAAATAAACCGGGCTCTAAAATCAGGGAGGGCATTGAATAATGAGTGCATCGGCCTTGATGTTCTATATATTGTCCGCTTTCATCCTGGGTGCGGGGTTGCTGGCTGTCACTACCCGCAAGATATTCCGCTCGGCCATCTGGCTGCTGTTCTCTCTTACCGGGATTGCGGGCCTGTACTTTTGGTTGCAGATGGAGTTTGTGGCGGCCGTGCAGATCGTCGTCTACGTCGGAGGCATTGTCGTGCTGATCATCTTTTCCATCTTTCTGACCCAACGGTCGGGTATGGAATTGCCGGTGCCGGCCCGGGGCAGGATCCTCTTCTCGGCCCTGGCGGCCCTTGCGGGTTTCGCGTTGGCTTTTACCCTCATCATGGGCTATCATTTCCAGCCATGGGAGGGGGGGGCGCCGTTGCAGGGGGGCATGCTGGCAGCGGGTGCGGCGGCGGGTCCGGTAGAGGCGGGCGGAGCGAGTATCGGAAATATCGGGACACAGTTGTTGAGCGCGGACCAGGGAGGATACCTGTTGCCATTTGAAGTCGTCAGCCTTTTACTGCTGGCCGCCATGATCGGTTGCATCGTCATTGCCATGAAAGTCAAATCCGCCGATAAATGAACCAGATCCCCCTCACGCATATCCTGTTTGTCAGTACCGCGCTGTTCTTTATCGGGATGTACGGCCTGCTTACCAGGAGGAACCTGATCACGATGCTGATGTCGGTGGAGTTGATCCTGAACAGCGTCAATATCAACTTCGTCGCCTTCAACAGATATCTATATGCGGATAAACTGGACGGGGTCTTTTTCACGCTGTTCATTATCACGATTGCCGCTGCGGAGGCGGCCGTCGCCATTGCGATCATGATCCATCTGTACCGTAACCTGAACTCGATCGATGTGGAACAAACCGATGAAATGAAATTCTAAGCCCGACCATGGCAAATTATAATTATATCGCCTGGATTCCCTTGTTGCCGCTGGCGGGATTCGTGTTGCTGGGCCTGTTCGGCCGCCGGAGGTTCCGCGGCTTCTCCGGGATCCTGGGAACGGGATTGATCCTTGCTGCTGCCCTGCTGTCGTTGTATGCGGCCTGGCAATATTTCGGCGCAGGGGCGGGGGCGGCGGGTGTCACGGCCGGCGGGTCAGCCTACAAGCCCATCCTGGCAATGAAGTTCACCTGGTTGTCCTTCTCTCCGGGACTGTCGATCGACATGAGCGTGCTGCTCGATCCGATCTCGGTCATGATGATCGTGGTCGTGAGCCTGGTCTCCCTGATGGTGCATATCTTCAGCCTGGGATACATGAAGGGCGAAGAACGATTTGGCACATATTATGCGTTCCTGTCACTTTTCAGTTTTTCCATGCTCGGGCTGGTTCTGTCCGGCAATATCTTTCAGTTATTTATTTTCTGGGAGCTCGTCGGCTGTTCCTCCTTCCTGCTGATCGGATATTATTATGACCGGCCTTCGGCCGTCGCCGCGTCGAAGAAGGCCTTTATCGTGACCCGCTTCGCCGACCTGGGGTTCCTGATCGGCATCCTGATCCTGTCCTTTTATGGAGAGACCCTGGATTTCGGTACGCTGATCCATCGCCTGACAACGCCCTCCCCGCAGTTCCTGTCCATTACCTCAGCGTCCTTTCTTGGATTTTCCCTCTTGTCCTGGGGACTGACCTTGGTATTCATCGGCGGCGCGGGCAAATCGGCGATGTTCCCGTTGCATGTCTGGCTCCCGGACGCCATGGAGGGTCCCACTCCCGTCTCCGCGCTGATCCATGCGGCCACGATGGTCGTGGCCGGCGTGTACCTGGTGGCCAGGCTCTTCCCGGTATTTTCCTTGTCGGATCCTCCGGCGCTCGGGGTAGTCGCCTATGTGGGCGCCTTCTCGGCATTGATCGCGGCCATCATGGCCTGCACGCAAACGGATATCAAACGGGTGCTGGCCTATTCGACCATGTCGCAGATCGGGTACATGATGTTTGCCCTGGGCGTCTCGAAATATGGGGGCGAGGGCGGGCTTGGCTATATGGCCTCGATGTTCCATTTGTTCACGCATGCCGGCTTCAAAGCGCTGCTCTTCCTATGCGCCGGCGTGATCATCCATCGGGTGCACAGCAATGAAATGAATGCCATGGGCGGATTGCGACGACAGTTGCCTCTTACCCATATCTGCTGTCTGATCGCCTGCCTCGCCATTTCGGGGATTCCCCCTTTCTCGGGTTTCTTCAGCAAGGAGGAGATCCTGCTGGCGGCCTGGCAGTCGAACAAGCTGATCTATGGGGTGGGCCTGTTTACGTCCGGACTAACCGCCTATTACATGTTCCGGCTCTACTTTTCCATATTTTGGAGAGGGCCGCACGGGGTGCGGCAGGCGGCAGGCGACCCGGGCGCGGGAGACGCGCATGGGTCGACCCCGGTCAGCATGAACCTTCCGCTGGTCGTGCTGGCTCTTGGCGCCTTGCTTGCGGGGCTGATCCCTTTTTCGCATTTCGTTACGTCGGATGGCGAGCCGATCGATACCCATACGCCGCTTTCTTTTTCCATTGCTCCGGTGGCGCTGGCCCTGGCCGGCATCGGGCTCGCCGCCTGGTTATACGGGACGATGAGCGATCGGCCCCGCAGGCTGGCCTCCGCGATCGGCGGTTTGTACCGGTTGGTGTATCATACCTTCTATATCGACGAGATCTACGCCTTTATCACGAAGAAGATCCTCTTTAACCTGGTTGGCCGGCCCGCTGCCTGGATCGACCGGAACATCGTCGATGGCCTGATGAATGGGCTGGCCTCGTTCACCGCGTGGATATCGGCGTTGATCAAGGGGATGCAGTCCGGCAAGATGCAGGACTATGCGTTGTATTTTTTTACCGGGATCGCCGGGTTGGCGGTCCTGTTCATCTATATATGGAAAAACTAACTGATCCGGCATGAACCTGAGCTTGTTCATCATCATTCCGCTCGTCACGGCCGTCGCCGTCATGTGCTGCCGGGGGTTGCGGCAGGCCCGGTGGATATCCCTCGCGGGCTCGTTGGGGCAATTGCTTTTGTCCTTCGTGCTGCTATTCCGGTTCGGGCAGGAGAGGGCCGCGGGCAACTCTTCCCGGATGCTGTTCGAATACCGTCATAGCTGGTTCGCGGCCTGGCATATCGACTATCACATCGGCGTGGACGGGATCTCCGTCGCCATGATCCTGCTGACGGCGGTGATCGTCCTGGCGGGCGTGCTGGTGTCCTGGAACAAAGGCCCCTGGAGCAAGGAATTCTTCAGCCTGCTGTTGATCCTTGCGCTTGGCGCCTACGGCTTCTTCCTATCCCTGGATCTGTTTACGATGTTCTTCTTCCTGGAGCTGTCGGTGATCCCCAAATATTTGCTGATCGGCATCTGGGGCAGCGGAAGGAAGGAATACAGCGCGATGAAGCTGGCCCTCATGCTCATGAGTGGTTCCGCCCTCGTGTTCATCGGATTATTGGGTTTGTATTACGGCTCAGGCCATTCTTTCGATATCCTGCAATTGGCGCAGGTCCCTATCTCTGCCGGCGTGCAGCGGACCTTTTTCCCCTGTCTTTTTATTGGATTCGGGATCTTCACGGCGCTATTCCCCTTGCATACCTGGGTACCGGATGGGCACTCTTCCGCGCCGACTGCCGCTTCTATGTTCCTGGCCGGCATTTCCATGAAGCTGGGCGCATACGGTTGCCTCCGCGTGGCGACCTACCTCATGCCCGATGCGGCACGCGAATATGCGCCGATCATCATCGTGCTCGCGACGATCGCCATCGTCTATGGCGCCTTTGCGACGATGATGCAGAAGGACCTGAAATATATCAATGCTTATTCTTCAGTGAGTCATTGCGGGTTCATTTTATTGGGGATCGGGATGCTGACGAGAGCGGCGATCAATGGCGCCGTGCTCCAGATGATCTCGCATGGGTTGATGACGGCGCTCTTCTTTGCGTCGATCGGCATGATCTACGACCGCGCGCATACCCGAATGGTGGACCGGCTGGGCGGCTTGTTAAAGGTCATGCCCTTCATATCGACGATCTTCGTGATAGCAGGCTTGTGCTCGCTGGGCCTGCCGGGATTAAGCAGCTTTGTCGCAGAGATCACGGTATTTATCGGTTCCTGGCAACATCCGGGTACCATGTACCGGCTGGCGACGATCCTGGCCTGCGCTTCGATCGTGATCACGGCCGTATATATCCTGCGGGCGTCGGCGCAAACGGTCATGGGACCGGTGAAGGACCCGCAATTCAGTGTGCTGACCGATGCGGCCTGGTATGAACGGCTGGCGTCGATCCTGCTGGTGGCAGGGATCGTCGTGATCGGGGTGGCGCCATTTTGGTTGAACGATCTGCTCAAACCCGGCATCGATGCTTTTATGGTTCATGCAGGGCAAACGGGATTACTTAAATAAACGATCTATGGGGATTGGTCTTATTGCCGGATTGCAACAGGAGTTGGCGGTGGTTCTGATCGTCATCGTCCTCCTGTTCATCAAACTGGGCTCGGACAGGTACCGGACCGAAACGATCCTCGGTCTGGTGAATGTGTTGCTGGGGATCAACCTGGCGGCAGGCCTGATGATGGCGCCCACGCAAACGGTCCTCTTCGGCGGCGGGTTCCATACCAATGAGCTGATCATCCTCGAAAAAAATATCTTCAACCTGGGCACGCTGCTTATTTCCCTCCAGGCCTATGACTGGCTGAAGGGCCATAAGCTGGCGCTTGAATTTTATATGTTGTTGCTATCGACGCTGGCCGGTTTGTTCTTCATGATCTCCGCCGGGAACCTGCTGATGTTTTATCTGGGATTGGAAATGTCCACCATCCCCCTGGCGGCCTTGTCCAATTTCGACCTTGAAAAGCGGCAGTCTTCGGAAGCCGCAGTCAAATTCATTATGTCCTCCGCGTTCTCTTCGGCGTTGCTGTTGTTCGGGATCTCCTTGCTCTATGGAGCGACGGGGACGCTGGACCTCGGGACACTCGCCGCCTCCGACGATAACCTTCCATTGCGGATGGCCGGGATATTGGGTTCCACCGGCGCCCATGCGCTACTGGTCTTTGCCTTTGTGCTGCTCCTGTCCGGCTTTGCCTTTAAGATCTCGGTGGTGCCCTTCCATCTATGGACGGCCGACGTCTATGAAGGATCACCCGTGCCTGTCACCGCCTATCTGTCGGTGATCTCGAAGGGGGCCGTCTTTTTCGCGTTTATTCAGGTCCTGTATACGACATTCAGGCCGCTGGCCCGGGATTGGTATAATATGCTGGTATTGCTTGCCGTGTTGACGATGCTGACGGGCAACTTATTCGCGCTGCGGCAGGACAAGCTGAAGCGCCTGCTTGCTTTTTCGTCGATTGCCCAGGTCGGCTTCATACTCGTCGGCATGACGGGCAGCCCCACGACGGCCAATGCGTCGGTGATCTATTTTATCCTCGTCTATCTATTCTCCAACCTGGGCGCCTTTGGCGTCGTGGCGGTGGTTAGCGCGATGACAGGTAAGGAAGGCATCGATGATTACAAGGGCCTATACAAGACCAATCCATTCCTCAGCTGGGTGATGGCGATCTCGTTATTCTCGTTGGCGGGGATCCCGCCAACGGCAGGATTCTTCGGAAAATTCTTTCTGCTGATGTCCGGGGCCGGAAGGGGCAACTATGTGTTCATTTCCATGGCCGCGCTTAATATGGTCATTTCGCTCTACTACTACCTCCGGGTGATAAAGGCTATCTTTATGGACGCCAATGACCACCCCATCGGCAGGCTGAAGATCTCCCTGCTGCCGGCTATCGCCTTGATGGTTTGCGTCGCGGGCGTGTTGTTGACGGGTCTCCTCGGATGGGTTTATGATTATATCTATTCATTGAGCGCGAATTTTTAAACTCCCTGGCATGGCTATCAATCAAAATCATTTATTCGAAGAGCTCGGTGGGGTGAAATGCGCCATTGTGGAGAAGAATGCTACGCCGGCGAGGGTCGACTTTTTACGCAGGATCCTGGAATATAACCGGTTCACGGTCGTGGTCGTTCCGAGCCCGCCGCCCAAAGTGGCGCCCGCGCCCCCTCCGCCACCAGCGGCGCCCGCTGCTACAGCACCAGCGGCCCCTGCCGTGCCGCCCCCTCCGCCACCGGAAACCTTCACCATCGGCGTCACGGACGTGACCTTCAACCCGACGAACGCGATCTTCGGGCGTCTGCTGAAGGCGCCGGGCGGGCATACGGTCACGCTGGCTTACTGGCAGCAAAGAGAAAGTACTCCCGATGACGAAGTGCCCTACTTCAGTACGAAAAACTAACGAGATCATAAATCCGAACTACGCATGAGAGGCATCGTTCTTATTGTTTTTTTATTGACCGGCTTCGTGGCTTCTGCGCAAAAGCAACCCCTTGACCATTCCGTCTACGATGAGTGGCAAAGTATCGGGGAAAAGAGCATCAGCCACGACGGCCGGATCCTGGTCTACACCGTCAATCCCCAGGAAGGCGACGGCGTGCTGTCGATACAGGACCCCGTGACCGGCATTAAAAAGGAGGTCCCCCGAGGGTACCATGGCACGATCACCGATGACCATCGATATGTGATCGGACTGATCAAACCACGGTTCAGGGAAACCCGCGAGGCGAGGATCAGGAAGAAAAAGCCGGAGGAGATGCCTAAGGACTCGCTGTTCATCTTCACGTTGGGCCAGGGGCCAGGTTGGGACAACGATTCGTTGATCAAGATCCCGCGGGTCAAATCGTACCGTACGCCGGACAAGGGCTCGGGCTGGCTGGCCTGGCTTTCCTTTCCCGATACGGCCCATGCGATCAACCGGAAGACTGCAACGGCGCCTGCCGCCGCCGACAGCAGCACCACGCTCACGTTGCGAAACCTGTTTACCGGCGCCGAAAGAAACTATCCGGCGGCCCGGGAATACGTATTCAGCAAAAAGGGAAATGCCTTCGTCGTGGCGTTTACAAAAAAGCCGGGGGATTCATCGGGCATCGCCGCTGTTCTCTGGCTGTCGCTGCCTGACCTGCGGACGGATACCGTCATGCGGCGATTCAATGAGGCCAGGAGCTTCACCTTCGATGAAGAAGGCAGCCGGCTTGCCTTCGTGGCCGAACGGGACAGTGCCCAGAAGGCGTTGCGGAAATTTTACAATTGCTGGTATTATACGCCGGGCATGGACAGTGCGAAACTGCTCGCGGCCCGCAATAGTCCGGGCGTGGCTGCGGGCCTGACCGTCAGCGAATACTATGCGATGCGCTTCAGCAAGTCCGGCCATCGCTTGTTGATAGGCCTTGCGCCGATCCGTCCGATAAAGGATAGTACGATACCGGATTTTGAAAAGGCATCCCTCGATATCTGGAACTACAAGGACGATGAACTGCAACCCGCGCAATTGCATAACCTGGACCGGGATCTGAAACGCAGTTGGCTGGCCCTCGTGGACATCGACCAGCAGCGTCTGGTGCAACTGGGCGATGAGAAATTCCCGGAGATCGAAGTCACCGGCGAGGGTGACGGGGATTGGTTCTATGCGGCGTCCGACTATGGCAAGCGCGTGGCAAGGCAATGGCAGGGGTATACGCTGAGCGACGTCTATGCTATTAACGCGCGCAACGGCGAAAAGAAACTGATCGTCCGCGATCTCAAGGGGAGCCTCTACCCTTCAACGACCGGGAAATACCTGCTGCTGTATGATGAGCGCGCCCGCGGGTATTCGGTCTACCATGCCGCCACCGGTGCGCTGACGAAAGCGGGGACGGACATCCATGTGCCTTTGTACGACGAAGAGAATGATGTTCCCGACGATCCCAATGGGTATGGCATAGCGGGATGGGAAAAGGAGGATCGTCATGCGCTGATCTATGATCGCTACGATATATGGTCGGTCGACCCGGAAGGGAAGGAAAGGTCGGGGATTTTGAACATGCCTTCGCGGAGGCTAAGGACCGTATGGCGAATTGTCAAAACGGATACCACGGAAAAATATATCGATCTGGGTAAGCCGGTTTATGCACGTCTGTATAACGATTCAGCCAAGGATAGTCGCTATATGCGCTGTTCTTTCCCCTGGCCGGGATCCTACGATTTCCTTGGCCATCATTTTGGTACCTTTTCGGTAGCGGGTCTGCTCAAGGCCGACAGCGCCGACGCGTATATCTATTCGGCGGAGAATTATTCAAATTCGCCGGATATATATTATGTGTCGCGGATCATGGATTCTGTGAAACGGGCGCAAGATGACAGCTCGCGGCCGCAGATCCCCGGCTGGCATACGACGATCTACCCGCCCACTCGGATCACGCACCTCAATCCGCAACAGGACAACTATCTGTGGGGGACCGCGGAGTTATTTAAATGGAAGGCCTATACGGGCCGGCAGACCGAAGGCATACTTTATAAGCCGGCGAACTTCGACCCGGCAAAGAAGTACCCGATGATCGTTTATTTCTATGAACGCAACAATTCGACCTTATACAACTACCAGGCTCCGGCTCCAACGCCATCACGGCTTAATATCCCCTTTTTCGTGAGCCGGGGCTATCTCGTGTTCGTGCCCGATATCTGGTACAGTACGGGGCATCCGGGCAAGAGCGCCTATGACTATATTGTCAGCGGGACCAGGGCCCTGATCAGGCGGGGATTTGTGGACAGTACGAAGCTGGGCATTCAGGGACAAAGCTGGGGCGGATACCAGACGGCCTATGTGATCACGCAAACCAACCTCTTTGCCGCCGCCTGGGCGGGCGCGCCGGTGGTCGATATGTTCAGCGCCTATGGGGGCATTCGCTGGGAGAGCGGGCTGAACCGGCAGATGCAGTACGAAAAAAGTCAGAGCCGGATCGGCGCCACGATCTGGGAGCGACCCGACCTGTATGTCGAGAACTCGCCGCTATTTCACCTGCAGCAGGTCAGGACCCCGTTGGTCATCATGAGCAATGATGCGGACGGCGCCGTTCCCTGGTACCAGGGCATCGAATTCTTCACCGCCATGCGCAGGCTGGGCAAACCGGTCTGGCTCCTGCAATACAATGGCGAAGCGCATAACCTGGTGGAGCGGCGGAACCGAAAAGATATCCAGGTCCGCGAGCAGCAGTACTTTGATTGGCTTTTGAAAGGAGCGCCCGCGCCGAAATGGATCACCGGGGGGGTGCCCGCCACGCTGAAGGGGATCGATTGGGGGACGGAACTTGAGCCGCCGAAGCCGGCGACCCCGGAAATAAAATAAAACAAGGACATGAATGATCAATCGGCTGCGGGCGCCATGACGATCCGCGAAGCGCAACGGGTGGTGGACGAATGGATCAGGACCACCGGCGTCCGCTATTTCAGCGAGTTGACGAATATGGCCATCCTGACCGAGGAGGTGGGCGAAGTGGCGCGCCTGATGAGCCGCCTGTACGGGGATCAATCTTTTAAAGAATCCGATAAAGGCCGGGAGTTGGGCGACGAACTGGCCGATGTCTTATGGGTCTTGCTCTGTATCGCCAATCAAACGGGCGTCGATCTGACGGTCGCGCTCGAAAAAAATCTCGAAAAAAAGAATGTGCGGGATGCGTTGCGGCACGGGCAGAATAAGAAGCTTTGAGCTCACCCGGCGGGCTGGTCATACTTAAGCTCTCCCTGCACGACGCGGGCAGGGGAGGTATAAGGATGTTCTTCGGCCTTGCCGGGCCCCATGATATGTAAGACCTTCCATCCGCGCAGCTTCAAATAATCCGAAACCATCGACCGATGGCAGCTCCACCAGACCGCTTCGGAGCACATGTAGGCGCAGCGTTTGGACAGGGCCAGCTTTTCGAGTTGGACGATCCCTTGTTTGAACTCGTCCGTTTCCATATAGTCGGCATATCCGCGAAAGGCCTTGAGGCGCCAGCCGGTATTGTGCGATCCGGGTTGCACCGGCCGCCTGCCGCCGAGCGCCCTGAGATGTGCGTATTGGATATGGTGCGCGGGCAGGGAGACCATCAGCGCCTCCTTATTGAAATGCGGGAAGCGACGCGATCCCGGGAAGCTTCGGATATCAGCGACGAGCTCGATCCCGAAGGATTGCAGCAGGCCGATGAACTCCTCCAGGCTGCGCGTAGAGTGGCCGATGGTCCAGACGGTCTTCATGGTATCATTTCACGCAAACCGCGTGCCGCAGGCCCGGCGGCCTGCCCCTAACCCGCTGTAAAATCGATCTTGCAAAGATCCGCCGCGGCGTTGAGCCGGCCGGCACGCAGATCTTCCGTAAGCTGCCATAGGCGCGGCTGGTATTGCTCATAGTATTTACCGTAGGCCTCGCGGAGGCTGACCTTCTCCGCGCGCAGGATGCGGCCGTCAAAGGCGATGGCGATCGTGAAAAGATTCAGCAGAAAGAGTCGCTCCGACTCATTGACCCGGTCGAGGGTTTGCATAAAAAGATTCCAGTCGTCATAATGATCATCGGCCGAGAGGTGCAGCAGGTGTTGAATGCGCAAAAGGAGCACTACGATATTGGGATGATAATTGCGCGCCAGCACGACGGCATTGGCGATCGCTCGCAGGCAGCCGATCCGGGCCTCCTTGCTGAGCTCGGTGAGGGCCCCCTCCTCCAGGATGCGGTCGGCCACCTCATGGCAGAGTGCGTAGCCGAATAGCCGCAGGCGCGCCTCGCGGACCACGCGCAGAAGGATGAGCGCATTCCAGAAGCATTCTACCGGCAGGGCGACATAATTGATAGAAATACCTCCGGCTACCCAGGCCGTAGCCAGGGTGGCTCCGATTGTATAGAGCAGGATGCGTTTGGCAATGAAATTGCTGAGGACGATCTTGCATTTATACAGCAGGCCCAGCAAGAGCAGGTTTAATTTGGAGACGCGTTTGAAAGGATCGATCCCGAGGATATGTAGTTCGGGATCATGGATCTCGAGCGCGGCGCGCGCAAGGATATTGGTGATGCTAAAAGGGCCGGCGTGCAAAAAATCCCTGATCTCCGGGGCGGCCCGCGTCCCCCGCCGGTTGTTGCCTGCAACGTGCCCGCGCATATTGGTCAATTCGCTGACCTCGTGTACGGCCTTCAGGGCAATGACGAATAAGAGATAGAACTCCACGACAATGGAGGCGATGGTGACCCAGCCCGTCCAGGCCAACTGCACGAGCCAGGGTTCAGCTTGTTTGAGGACCGCGATATACACGGTGGGCCAGACGCAGAGCAGTCCCACGAGCGCGGACAGGATCATTCCTTTTGCAGAAATGCGATTGACCCTTCGGGTCAGCTCGCTATCCGACAGGTCGAATACATGATGCGTCAGATCCCGCTTGTGGAAACGATCCAGGTAGTATACCCCAAAACGTTCCAGCCAGGGGGTTTTGCGTTCCGGAAAATGAATGGGCTCAGGCATAGCAACGGCAAAGATGCTTATCTTTGCCGACTATGGCAAACGATACCAAGCGGTTCCAGGCGATCATCGGGCATTGCAAAGAATACGGGTTCATCTTCCCTTCCAGCGAGATCTATGACGGTCTTAGTGCGGTCTATGACTATGGCCAGAACGGCAGCGAATTGAAGAAAAATATCAAAGACCATTGGTGGAAGAGCATGACGCAGCTGCAGGATAATATTGTCGGGATCGATGCTGCCATATTCATGCACCCGACCACCTGGAAGGCGAGCGGACATGTAGATAATTTCAGCGATCCGATGATCGACAATAAGGATTCCAAGAAGAGATACCGCGTGGATCACCTGATCGAGGCGCGGATCGACGACCTGGAGGCGGCGGGAAAGCAGGATCAAGCGGCTGCATTGCAGCAGGATATGGACCGTCTGCTGGCCGCGAGTGATCTCGATGGCCTCAGGCAACTCATCGAAACCCAGAAAATAAAATGCGCCGTCAGCGGAACCTCCAATTGGACGGATGTCCGGCAATTCAACCTGATGTTCTCCACGCAATTGGGCAGCGTCAGTGAGGAAGCCTCCGAGATCTACCTGCGGCCCGAGACCGCCCAGGGTATATTCGTGAACTTCCTGAACGTGCAGAAGACCGGCCGCATGAAGGTGCCCTTCGGCATTGCGCAGATCGGCAAGGCCTTTCGCAATGAGATCGTCGCGCGGCAATTCATATTCCGGATGCGGGAATTCGAGCAGATGGAAATGCAGTTCTTCATCCGGCCGGGTACCCAAAAGGAATGGTATGAGTATTGGAAGGAGCAACGAATGCAATGGCATTTGGGCCTGGGCATTCCCAGGGAGAAATACCGGTTCCATGATCATGTAAAGTTGGCGCATTACGCGGATGCCGCTTGCGACATCGAATATGAGTTCCCCATCGGCTTCAAAGAAGTGGAAGGAATCCACTCCCGGACGGATTTCGACCTCAAAAATCACCAGGAGTACAGCAAGAAGAAAATGCAGTATTTCGATCCCGAGATCAATCAGAATTATATTCCCTATGTGATCGAGACCTCTATCGGCCTGGACCGGACGGTGCTGATGGTGCTTTCGGAGGCCTATGCGGAGGAGGACCTCAGTACCCCCGATAAGCCCGACAGCCGTGTGGTACTTAGATTCCCTCCCCGGCTGGCCCCCGTCAAACTGGCCATCCTGCCGTTGACCAAAAAGGATGGATTGCCCGAGATCGCCCGGGAGATCATGAATGACTGCAAAGCGCACTTCCGGTGCTTTTATGAGGAAAAGGATGCCATCGGCAAGCGTTACCGCCGCATGGATGCCATTGGGACGCCCTTTTGCGTCACCGTCGATCACCAGACAAAGGAGGATGGTACCGTGACGATCCGACATCGTGACAGTATGAACCAGGAGCGCATACCCGTGACGTCGATCAGGGAAACGATCCTGAACTATATTTCTTGATGTTTTTTCTGGGGTTTTAAGGGGATCGTATTATATTTGACTGATTAATTGTCTTATCCTCGGCAACCCTTGAAAAGCGACCTGCGTAAAACCGATATTAGTAGGCAGTTCTCATAGTCCGTTAATCAACCTTAACACTTGTACGATGTTTACACTTGACCTCATTATCAACCCTATTGTTCTGTTCGTGGCATTTTTGGTAGGCGCAGTCGCAGGATATTTGATCAGCCGGGTCCGGCTGGCCAAGAGTTACTCCCGCATCAGGCATCTGGAAAACGAAATGATGAGCAGTCACGCGGAGATCCTGGAAATGCAGAAGGCCTATGTGCGGATGGAGACCCGGCTCAAGGAGCAGTCCATACCCGTCATTCCCATGAAGATCAATGGGAAAGAGAATAATACGTCTAAAGAAAAAGCTTCAAAATAGTGGCTTTTCGGCTTGCCGGCTACCCGTAAAGTTCCTGGTGAATCGCCTTCCGGTCATAACCCAGCTTCTGAATGCGCTGTTTTGCCTCGTCGATCATGTTCTTCCATCCGCATAAGAAGAACGAAGCCGATTGTAATTCGGCCGATGCGTCCATCGCCTTTTTGCCCTCGCAGATCTCCTCATAGATCGCATGTACATAGCCTGTTCGAACCAGCTTATCGCCGGAGGGCACCTCCCTGGAGAAGGTCGGTATATAATGAAATCCGGGCAGCCGCTCCTGCAGGGAGGCCAGTTCGGGCCCGTACAGGCAATCGCTGAATTTCCGGCAACCGAAAATGAGATAGATGTCCTTGTGGGGGATATGGTGATTCAGGAGGTGATGCGCCATGGAACGGAAGGGTGCGATCCCCGTGCCCGTGCAGATAAAGAACAGGTCCCGGTCGATCTTTTCCGGCAAGGTGAATACGCCCTGCGGACCGCGAAGAGTCAGTTCACTGCCCACTTTCACCTCATTGAAAAGGTAATTCGTGCCAAGACCGCCCTCGAGGAGTACGATGACCAACTCGATCTGATTCGTGCCGTCGGGCCAGGAGGCGATCGAATAACTGCGCCATCGTTTATTCGGCTTCTCGTGGATCGGAAGATCCAGCGTCACGAACTGTCCCGGACGGAAATCGAAAGTTTCCATCGCAGGCAATTGTATCCAAAAGCGTCGGGTTTGACCCGTTTCGTCCTCGATCCTCGTGACGACACCGGTTTGCCAAGGTTGTAGAGCCATGCGGAAAAATTCCGCGAATATAATTATTTTTTTATCTCCTCACGAGTATCTTTTTGATAAACACGTCGTTCCCATGCTGGATCTTCAGCACATACATGCCCGATGCAAGCGCTCCGCCATCGATGACCTTCGAGAAGGGCCCTGCGAAATCCGGATAGACGGACTCATAGACCGTCTGGCCAAGGGTATTGACCAGGGTGATCGAGAGGTTATCCGCGGTCGTGAAGTTGAAGCTCAGATTGAATGTGCCCGCATTTGGGTTAGGCGATATGGTCAGGTCGATCGTCGAGCCGGGGAGGTTGTTCGTTCCCGTGGACGTGAAGTTGATCGAATTGGATGTCAG
>JAUZNZ010000002.1 GCA_030706735.1 Bacteroidota bacterium
AGATGAGTTTTCTTTTAAGGGTCGTCAGAGACTATGACGTTGATAGGCTACAGGTATAAAACTGGTAACAGTAAAGCCGAGTAGTACTAATTGCCCGTATGCTTTAATTTTTTTTTACTTAGTATTACAACCTCCCAATATGTACTTTATTGATCCGAAGCCTCACCGCTCCGGATCTGAATTTCTTATGGTGGTTTTGCCGAGGGTGTTCACCTCTTCCCATACCGAACAGAGAAGTTAAGCCCCTCATGGCCGATGGTACTGCACCACAATGCGGGAGAGTAGGTAGCTGCCATATTCATTGAAGCCCCGTCATTCATTTGATGGGGCTTTTTTTATTCCCGCACTGCCCCACGCGCCCTCCCCGCCGCACCATCTACCTCAACTCGCAGCCTGCCTCCTGTGACCGGCAAAAAAAATCCTCCCGGCAGAGACCGGAAGGATTTAACGGAACAAAGATGTATTGATGATGTATTAATAATCCCTGTTGTAGCCACCGCCGCCGCCGCCGCGGTCATAACCACCTTTCTTGTAGCCGCCTCCGCCGCCTCCGCCGCCAAAGCTTCTCTTCTTGTAACCACCGCCGCCACCACCCTGTTGCTTGGGCTGTGACTCATTTACGATGATCTTACGACCCTGAACTTCGCTGTCGTATAGATTGGTGATCGCGGCTTGCGCCTCGGTATCATCCTCCATCTCTACGAAACCAAAGCCCTTGCTGCGGCCTGAAACTTTGTCTTTAACAATTTTGGCAGACGCAACGGTGCCGTGTTGTTCAAAAAGATTTCTGAGATCCTCATCGGTCATTTGCCAGGAGAGGTTGCCTACATAAATGTTCATTGTACAAAAATTAAAAAATGAAAAAAACTCACCCCCTCGAAAAGGGCTCTTGTAAAGATAGGGATTTTTATTACTTGGAGAATTTTTGCACTAAATTGACGGGATTCCCTGTTCGTCAGGGTTTTAGGGCGGTTGATCGCCTGCAAAAAACCGATTGGTATGCCCCCGCTTTGATAATATTTAAGGAATCTGCTAAAATGTAGCAATACGAATAAAAAAGCCCGTGATTTATTCACGGGCCTTTAAAATAACTTGAATTGCAGCCCTGCCTATTCAGCTGCCACTTCGAATTCCACCTCCGCCTCATTGCCATTTCCAAAGTCAACCCTGGCCTTGTACGTCCCCAGTTCCTTAACCTCATCGAGGATATGGATCCGGCGACGATCGATCTCATAGCCTTTCTGGTCCCGGATGGCACGGGCGATCTGAACCGACGTGACACTTCCGAAGATCTTGCCGCTGGTGCCCGTCTTGGCCCCGATCTTTAAGGGAGAAGCCTTCAACACCTCGATCACTTTATTGACCTCCGCTAACAACTTGGCCTCTTTCTTCTGCAACTGCTTGACACGCTCATTAAGCTGCTTCAAATTGGAAGGATTGGCTTCCACGGCCAGCTTGCGGGGGATCAGAAAGTTACGGGCATACCCGTTCCGGACACTCACCTTTTCGTGAGCCGCCCCCAGATTGTCAACATCTTGAATTAAAATGATTTCCATGATTGGTTTACTTTAAAAGATCCACAACATAGGGCAGTAAGGCCATCTGACGCGCCTTTTTGACGGCATCGGAAACCTTCCGCTGATACTTCAGGGAATTACCGCTCAAACGACGGGGCAGGAGCTTGCCCTGCTCATTCAGGAACTTTTTCAGGAACTCGGCATCCTTGTAATCGATGTACTTAATGCCATACTTCTTGAAACGGCAGAATTTTTTGGCCCGCTTCTCCGGCTTGATCGCCGTAAGATACTTGATCTCATTTGCTTTTGCCATGTCTTATGCCTCCACTTTTTCGGTTCCTGTCGGTACGCCGCTTCTTTTCCTGGCATTGTACTCGACGGCGTATTTATCGAGTTTCGTAGCCATAAACCGCAGTACGGTCTCATCACGGAGAATCTGGATCTTCAGCTTCTCATTGAAGTCGGATGGCGCATTGTACTCCAGAACCCAGTATAAACCGGTAGTCTTCTTCTGGATGGGATACGCCAGTGATTTCAGTCCCCAGGGATTATCGTGCACGATGACGCCGCCATTGTCTTTGACGAAGGCAGCATACTTTTTCTGAGCAAGCTTGAAATCCTCCTCAGACAGCACAGGGGTAAAAATCACCATCAATTCGTAATTGTTCATGATCCCTGTTTTTGGTTAAAAAATAAGAAAAAATCAAAAATTAAACGGGTTGCAAAGGTAACTCTTTCAGGTCAAAGGGCAATAGAAGTAACCATAAAAAATTTTACGGCCGCAAAGACTTGACAGTGTGGCAGAATGGTACGGGATGGCATCCGGTTTGCACCCTCTAACCCATTAAAAATTATATCCCATTTATGCAAAAAGGCAGTATCCGGGTTCAGACAGAAAACATTTTCCCGATCATTAAGAAATTCCTGTACAGCGATCACGACATCTTCATACGAGAGCTGGTCAGTAATGCCGTCGATGCGACCCAAAAATTGAGGACCCTGTCTTCCCTGGGTGAAGCCAAAGGGGAACTGGGTGATTTGGCTATTGAAATTCAATTAGATACAGAAAAAAAGACGATTACCATCTCCGACAGGGGGATCGGAATGACGGCCGAAGAAGTAGACAAATTCATCAATCAGGTCGCCTTTAGCGGCGCCGAAGAGTTCCTTAATAAGTATAAGGGTCAGAATGAAGCAAACATCATCGGTCATTTTGGCCTGGGCTTCTACTCCTCCTTCATGGTCTCTGAAAAGGTCGAAGTGATCACCAGGAGCTATAAGGAAGATAGCCAGGCGGTCAGATGGGAATGTGACGGCAGCCCGGAATATAGCCTGGAAGAATCCGACAAAGCCACCCGCGGAACCGATATCGTACTGCATATCAACGAAGAGAGCAAGGAATTCCTGGATGCTGGACGCATCCGTGGCATCCTTCAGAAATTTTGCCGCTTCCTGCCCGTACCCATTGTTTTCGAAGGCAAGACCGTCAATAACACGCATCCCGCCTGGACCAAAAAGCCAGGCGACCTGACTACCCAGGACTACCAGGATTTTTATAAGGAATTATACCCTTTTAGCGAAGCGCCCCTTTTCTGGATCCACCTGAACGTGGACTATCCCTTCAACCTGACCGGTATTCTTTACTTTCCGAAGATCAAGCAAAGCTTCGAGATTCAGAAGGACAAGATCCAGTTATATAGTAACCAGGTATTCGTTACCGATGAGGTCAAGGATATTGTCCCGGAATTCCTGATGCTGCTGCATGGGGTGATCGATAGCCCGGATATACCGCTGAACGTCAGCCGCAGTTATCTGCAGGGCGATCCCAATGTGAAAAAGATCGGCAACCATATTACAAAAAAGGTGGCCGACAAACTCGAAGAGATCTTCGAAAAAGAAAGAAAGGAATTCGAGGAGAAATGGGAAAGTCTCGGTCTCTTTGTCAAGTACGGCATGATGACGGACGACAAGTTCCTGGACAGGGCCGCCAAATTCCATATCATGGAAGATACCGGGGGCAGCAAGTTCTATACCCTCGACGAATACAGAAAAGAGACCGAAGCCATTCAGAAGAACAAGGACGGTAAACTGGTTATCCTCTATACCAGCAATCCTGTACAGCAGGACGGATATATCAGGCAGGCCCTTGCCAAAGGGTACAAAGTGGTAAAGCTTGAAACGATCGTCGACGCGGCATTTATCAACCAGATGGAACAGAAATGGACGGACGTTCATTTCACGCGCGTCGATTCGGAGATCGCCGATAACCTGATCGACAAGGCCGAAGGCATCGATGCCGTTTTGAGCAAGGAGGAAGAGAACCGGCTTAAGGAATTGTTCGACCGGCAGGTGGCGGACCTCCACGTGACGGTGGAGATCAAAGGGCTGAGCCCCGACGCTCCGCCGGTTCTGGCCACCCGTCCCGAGTTCATGCGACGCATGAAGGATATGGCCGCGGTGAGCGGGCCCATGGGCAGCTTTTATGCGAATATGCCGGATGAAGTAACCATGACGGTGAACGGCAATCACCCCATCTATCAGACGATCCTGAAACAGGAGGATAAGGAAAAGCAGGAAAAGCTTGTGCACAACCTGGCGGATCTGGCCTTGCTTTCCCAGGGATTATTGAAAGGAGGGAACCTGACCAGCTTCATCCAGCGCAGTGTCGACCTGATGTCGGGCGAGACCAGGAGTAAGATTATTTTGGAGGTATGACCCCGCCATGCAGAGCAAGGTCGATTACCCTGATCTGCAGGCTTTTCTGCCCGTTCCAGTCATTCTCATCCACGGTAAACAGGATGTCCAGTGGGCCCTTGGAGGCGACCAGGGGGAACTTGTGGGCCAGTCCGAAACCTATTCCGCTCAGCGTGCATCCCCCTTGCGAAAGGGAAAACCGGATATGCTGTTCTTTCACAATTTTGGACCATCCCTTGTCGATGACCTTCCTGGCCAGGAATACGGGCTTTGGATTTCCCGGCCCGAACGGCTCCATTTGGCATAAGATATGGTGAAGCGTGGGTCTGACCGCAGCGAAGGCCAGCTCGGCGTCGATGGCAATCTCGGGCACCAGGGACCGAGGATCGATCATGCCTGACACGATCTCCTCGAATTTCAGGGCGAAAGCGGGGACCTGCTCGGGTAAAAGAGTGAGTCCGGCGGCGGCAAAGTGGCCGCCATAACCCAATAGATGTTCCCGGCATGCGTGAATGGCCTCATAGAGGTTGAACCCCCGTACGCTCCGGGCGCTCCCGGAAACCAACTCCCCGCTCCTGGTCAATACGACCGTCGGACGGTAGTATTTCTCGATTAGCCTGGATGCCACGATCCCCACCACGCCTTTATGCCAGTGCGGCCTGAATAATACGGTGGATTTCCTGCTCAGATGCCTTTCATCCTGTTCCAGCATGGCGAATGCCTCCTCGGTAATGCTAAGATCTGCCTCCTTCCGGTCCGAATTGGCAGCGTGCAGAAGAGAGGCGAAAAGCAGGGATTCCTGGTAGTCGGCGGCCGTGAACATCTGAACGACCTTCCTGGCGTCATCCATCCTGCCTGCGGCATTCACCCTGGGTGCGATCATAAAGATGAGGTTGTCGACACGCACGTCTGCCGTGGCGCCGCTGAGCTGGATCAAAGCCCTGATGCCGTGATTTGGACATTCATTGGCGCGTTTGAGCCCAAAATGAACAAGTACCCGGTTTTCCCCATCGATGGGTACGATATCGGCGGCGATCGCCGTCGCAACGAGGTCCAGGAAAACAAATGGCTCGTCTTCCGGAAAGCCAAGCCGTTCCGCCAAAGCCGTGATCAATTTAAAACCTACCCCGCAACCGCAAAGCTCCTTGTAAGGGTAGGCGCAATCTTTTTGCCTGGGGTTCAGGATCGCCACGGCAGGCGGCAAATCGGCATCCGGCAGATGATGATCGCAGACGATGAAGTCGATCCCCTGCTCCCTGGCGTAACTGATCATGTCGGCCGACTTGATCCCGCAATCCAGCGAAATGATGAGCTTGAAGTCTTCCGACCGGGCGAAGTCAATTCCGGCACGCGATACGCCATATCCCTCCCGGTACCTGTGCGGTATATAGAAATCCAGCAAGTCTTTCGGGTACCATTTCTGGAGGAAGCGGAACAGGCAGGCCACGGCAGTGGTTCCATCGACGTCGTAGTCGCCATAGACCAGGATCTTTTCGCCCTTGTCCCGCGCGGACAAGATCCGGTTCACGGCCTTGTCCATATCTTTCATCAACCAGGGTGAGTGCAGGTCGCTGAGCTGCGGCCGAAAGAATTTCTTGGCCTGGCTGAAGGTCTCGACTCCGCGCTGGACCAGGATCCGGCAAAGGACGGGATCGATCCTGAGGGCTGCCTGGAGAGCGTCCACCTTACCTTCGTCCGCGTCTGTCAGGGTCCAGCGTTTTTCCATAACATAAAGATAGCTCAACTTCCGGCTTGCGGCTGCCTCTAATACCTCCGGTCTGTGGTATATCTCACCAGTTCCTCGAGGCTCCTGCGCACGTCACTGTCCTGGAATTCATACAGGATAGCCAACGCCTGATCACGGTACGTATTCATTTTCCTGTTGGCGTATTCCATGCCTCCTGCCGCGGCGACCTTTTGAATGACCCATTGCACCTTCGCGCGGTCCTTATTCTGGTTCTTGATGATGTAAATGATCTCGCGGCGGGTCGTTTTGTCGATGGTGTTCAAGGTATAAATGAGCGGAAGGGTCAACTTCTTTTCCCTGATGTCATTCCCGGTAGGCTTTCCCACATCCTCGCTGCCGTAATCGAACAGGTCGTCCTTGATCTGAAAGGCGATCCCCACATTTTCGCCGAATCGACGCAGCTTGTCGGTAAGCGCCTCGTCCTGGGAACTGGCGAATGCGCCGGCAGCGCAGGAGGAGGCCAGTAAACTGGCCGTTTTGTTCCGGATGATCTCGAAATAAACGTTCTCGTCCAGATTGAGTGACCTCGATTTCTCCAATTGCAGCAACTCCCCTTCGCTGATCCGCCGGACCGCGTCGGAAAGCAGTTGCAGGATACGGAAATCGTCATGGTCCAGGGACAGGAGCAGTCCCTTGGAAAGCAAATAATCGCCAACGAGGATCGATACCTTGCTTTTCCAAAGTGCATATGTGGAGAAAAATCCCCTCCTTTCCAGGGACTCGTCAACGACATCGTCGTGGACAAGGGTCGCCGTATGCAGCAATTCTACCAGCGACGCGGCGCGGTAAGACTGCTCGTTGACATGACCGCAAAGCTTGGCGGACAGCAGCACGAACATCGGCCGGAGTTGCTTGCCTTTCCGGTTGACAATGAACCGCATGATCCTGTCCAGCAAGGGCGTTTGGCTCTTTACCGCCTCTTTGAATCTTTCTTCAAATACCACCAACTCTTCACGCAGTATTGCTTGTGCTAATTTCATTTGGTCTTGAAAGGAAAAGCAATATTACTACTTTGAGAATATTTTCATCCGGAAAGCATCTAATTTTAAATTTAGCTTGTCTGGCACTGCAATTGAGGGAGTTTGGAAATAATCGGGGATTGTTAAAAAAATTTGGTTTTTGCCCACCAATCTCTATTTTTGCAGATATTCTTCTCAGGTTTAATTCATTCATTCACATAAACTTCAGTTATGGCAAGTAAAAAATCGACTCTTTTATTTGGATTACTCTGCCTGTTTATATCAAGCTCGTTTGCCCAGGTGGGTAGCAGTTATGATGTGCGGGACTCATCTCTAATACCGACCAGACGTCTGTCCCAGCATAATGAATTCCTGAATAACGCATATCCTTTTCCGGCAAAACCGCGTAATCAATGGGAACTCGGGGTGAAAGGCGGCCTTACTCAGGGCATAACGGATATCAGAGGCTGGGGCCCGACTGGAGGTTTTGGTTTTCATGTGAGAAAAGCGCTGGGATATGTGTTCTCGTTACGCGCTGAGTATGATTGGATCAGGTTGAGAGGCCTCGACTGGCAGCCGACGCAGGCTTATGGCAGGAACCCGGTACTGTCGACTTATTACCCCTCGGATAATCTGGGCAACTATAAGCCGATCTTTTACAACTACCGCTCTACAGTTCATGAACTGACGATCCAGGGCTTGTTTTCACTCAATAACATCAATTTCCATCGCGCTAAGACCGGTTGGAACGCATACCTGTTCGGCGGCGTGGGAGCATTCACCTACAGCACCTTTTACAAAACGCTGGATCCGAGCGGCAAGCCATACGATTACACCAACATAGTTAACCAGTTCGCCGGGAGCGGGTTTACCTATTCCAACCGGAAGGCGATCAAGAGCGCGCTGAAAAGCCTTTGGACGGGACCCTGGTCCACCATGGCGGAGAGGGACAACAGCCGCCCGACCCTGGGCGGCGCGCCATTAGGCTTCGTCGGGGTTTTCGGTGTAGGCTTCGAAGTCAAGCTGAACAACAGGTGGAATCTCGCACTTGAAGATAAAGTGTCGATCTCCACCTCCGACCTCGTCGATGGCCAGCAATGGCAGAATAACACGACGCCCCTTGCACAGAATAGCATCGCGACCACCAGGTCGGCAGACGGCTACAATATGGTCTCTATCGGCCTGAATTACAATATTGGCAAGCATGCCGTCGAGCCCCTCTGGTGGATCAACCCGCTCGACTACGCTTATAACGAGATCAATGCCCCCCGCCATATGAAGTTGCCGAAGCCGGTGCTTGATGATTCCGATGGCGATGGCGTTACCGATCAGTTTGACCTGGAACCAAATACGCCCAAAGGCTGCCCGGTTGATACGCATGGCGTAAGCCGCGATACGGACGGTGACGGCGTACCGGATTGTAAGGATAAGGAACTCATCACCCCGACCCAATGTCAGCCGGTGGATGCCGATGGCGTAGGCAAATGCCCTGATCCCCAATGCTGTAAGGACCTCAGGGACTCCCTGCAGGCTGGAGTTTATGGCGGCGGTCACGGAAAATGCAACGTTGGCGACCTGCCCAGCATTACCTTCAAGGGTAGATCCGTTACGCTTAGCAAGGATGCGCAGGCCCTCCTCGCCAGCACCGCTGAAAAGCTCCGTAACAGCCCCAATTGCCGCGTAGCCGTCGTAGGTTATGGCGAATCCAGCAAGGCCGCTCAACAGTTGAGCTGGGATCGCGTAAATGCCGTGATCAACTACCTGGTTGAGAAGGAAGGCATCAGTTCCGATCGCTTCATCTTCCGCTACGGTCAGAGCGGTGGCGACGAGAATACGGTGGATCTGAAAGATGGTTCCAATGAGGAAGGTCCCAACACGGTGCCGGCGCCTCACCCGAACCTTCGGAGGAACAAGTAATAAATGGTTCATTTTCAATCGAATAATGGCCCCCCGGATCCCCGGGGGGCTTTTTTTGCGCCTTTTATCTTATTGTTAACGGCCTTTTTTTGGGCCTGCTGCCAAATACTTCCATATTTGTCCACCCGAACTAAAAACCTTAATTTTGCAGGCTTCTATGCGACTATCCTCGATACTGTTCATCGGCGCAATTACCCTTTCCTCTTGCTCTGGCTTTACAAAGGTCATGAAGAGCAATGATTATGATTATAAGCTCCGGATGGCCGACAAATACTATGCGGCAAAAGACTATAACCACGCCCAGCAGCTTTTTGATGAGTTGTTCCGTGTATTCAAAGGCAGCGAGCATTTCGAGGACATCTACTATAAGCTGGCCTATTGCGCCTACTACCTGAAAGACTATGCCAATGCGGAAAACCTTTTCAAGGGCTTTGTGGAAGTCTTTCCGAACAGCAACAAGGCGGAAGAGATGGATTACATGCGGGCCTATACTTTCTATAAGCAATCGCCCAAAGTAGAGCTGGATCAGACGAACACAACCAAGTCGATCGGTTTCATGCAGGCATTTATCAATACCCACCCCGGCTCCCCCCGCATCAAGGAGGCAGGCGAGATCATCGACAAATGCAGGGCCAAGCTGGAACTAAAGGAGTTCGAGAACGCCCGATTGTATTTTGATATGGGCAATATGTACTTTAAGGCGGCCGCCGTCGTACTGAACAGTCTGATGAACAGCTACCCGGACTCTGAGAAAAGTGATCAGTATAAGTTGCTGATAATCAAGGCTGACTATCAATACGCCAGCTTGAGCGTGGAAGAGAAGAAAGAAGAGCGCTTTGAAATGGTGGTCACCCAGTGCAACGAGTTCATCGACCGCTTCCCGGACAGTAAGCTGATGAAGACGGTACAGGAATACCTGAATTTATCTCAAACTAATCTTAAAGCGTTAAAAAATGAGCAGGCTAAGAAGACAAGTTAATGCCAATACGACCAACGTAGTGGAAACAAAGAACCTTACCGATATCAAGGCCAAGACCGGGAATCTGTACGAGTCCATCGCGATCATCGCCAAAAGGGCTAATCAGATCAATATTTCCCTCAAGGAGGAATTGCATAACAAGTTGGAGGAGTTCGCCAGCCATACGGATAGCCTGGAAGAGATCCATGAGAACAAGGAACAGATCGAGATATCCAAGGCCTACGAGAGAATGCCCAACCCGGCCCTGTTGGCCACGCAGGAGTTCATGGAAGACAAGATCTATTATCGCAAGAACGATGACGACCTTTTCAAATAAGCTTTTCCTATGTTCCAGGGGAAAAAGATCATACTGGGTGTCACCGGCAGTATCGCGGCCTATAAGTCGCTGATGCTGGTCAGGCTCCTGGTAAAGGAAGGAGCCTCCGTAAAGGTGATCATTACCCCCGCCGCCAGAGATTTTGTCACCCCGCTATCCCTTTCCACGCTGTCCAGGAACCCGGTTTTGACTGATCTGGTAAGGGATGATAACTGGATCAATCATGTCGATCTCGGGCGTTGGGCCGACTGCATGCTGATTGCCCCACTGAGTGCAAACACCCTCGCCAAAATGGCCACCGGCCTTTGCGATAACCTCCTGCTCGCTACCTATTTGTCAGCAGCTTGTCCCGTGATTGTGGCTCCCGCCATGGACGAAGATATGTGGCGACACCCATCCACTCAGGCCAATCTCGAACGCATCCGCTCCTATGGCAATACGGTTATTCCCGTCGAAAAGGGAGAACTGGCCAGCGGGTTGAACGGAGAAGGCAGAATGGCCGAACCCGGATCGATCATGTCGTTCCTGCAGGCACACCTGGAGCAAAATAAACAGACCTCAGATTCCAAGTTCGGATCAGCCGATGTAGCGATCAGACAAGACCTTTCCGGTAAACGTGCGCTGGTCACGGCAGGCCCAACCTATGAAGCGATCGATCCGGTCCGCTTTATCGGCAATCATTCCTCCGGCAAGATGGGACTGGCCCTCGCCAGGGCGCTCGCCGAAAGAGGGGCAGCGGTGGACCTTGTATTGGGCCCATCCTCGCTCGATACGGACTTTCCGGGGATTACCGTAAAAAGGGTTCAATCAGCGGGGGAGATGTATGAGGCTTGCCTCGAACGGTTTCCACATGCCGATCTGGCCATCATGGCCGCCGCCGTGGCGGATTATTCGCCTGTTGCCGTGGCTGCCGATAAGATCAAAAAAAACGGGGATACGCTGATCCTGGAGCTTAAACGGACAAAGGACATCCTGGCCGCTCTCGGCGCCCAAAAACGGCCGGGGCAGGTTCTTGTCGGATTTGCCCTGGAGAGTGCCCATGGCCGGGATTACGCTTTGAGCAAGCTGAAGACCAAGCGGGCGGACCTGATCGTGTTGAACTCGCTGGCCGACGAGGGTGCCGGCTTCGGGATCGATACGAACAAGATCACGATTTTTGGATCAGACGGCGCCGAACTACCCTACGAAAGGAAACCCAAGCAACAAGTGGCGCGTGACATCGTTGATAGAGCTGTAAAGATTTTGTATGCGTAAAAATCCGTTCTTTTTGACGGCCCTCCACCTCCTCCTCCTGGCGGGGATGGGCTATGCTCCCCTTCAAGCGCAGGAATTGCAGGCAAATATCACGGTACTGGCCAGTCGCATTCCTTCATCCGTTGACCATAAGGTTTTTCAAACGCTGCAGAACGCCATGCACGATTTCCTGAACAACCGCAAATGGACAAATGAGACCTTTCAGACGAACGAAAAGATCGCCTGCAATTTCCTGGTGAATATTAACGGAGCCGGGGATAATAACACGTATACAGCCTCATTGACCGTCCAGGCAGGAAGGCAGATCTTCAATTCCGGCTACCAGAGTCCGCTGATCAATTTCAATGATGATAATTACAGTTTCCGGTACGTGGAATACCAGCCTCTTGATTTTAACGACAACAGGGTACAGGGCTCCGAGCCCTTCGCGGCCAATCTGACGGCGGAACTCGCATACTATGTTTATCTGATCCTCGGCCTGAATTTCGATTCCTTTTCGCTGCGTGGCGGCGATACCTACTACCAGCGGGCCCTGAATATTGTCAATAACGCTCCCGATAGCCGCGATATCCTGGGCTGGAAGGCATTCGATGGCGTGCGCAACCGTTATTGGCTGATCGAGAACCTGACCAACCCGAAATATAACCTGATCCACGACGCCTTTTACAATTACTATCGCATGGGCCTTGATCAGATGTATGATAAGGAAGCCGACGGCCGGGCCGCCATCCTGAATGCATTAAATATGCTCAACACGATCAATACCGAGAACCCCAATTCGATGATCATGCAATTTTTTTTCCTGGGCAAATCGAATGAACTGGCGAGGATCTTCACCCGTTCCGCCCCCGATGAAAAAAGCCGCGCCCTGGACCTGCTCACCAGGCTCGACATTCCCAATATCAACAACTACAAACAGGCACTCCAATGAGGACCGCCGCCTGCCTGCTTGTTCTGTCGTTTTTGCTTGGTTGCTCGAACAAGGACAAAGTGCCTTCGGGCATTATCCCTCGCGACCGGATGAGCGGCATTCTATGGGACATGGTGCAGGCTGACCAATACACAGACACATACCTGGTGAAGGACTCCGCGCACATAAATGTAAAGACGGCGACCATGCAGCTCTACCTGAAAGTTTTCCAGCTGCACAAGATCTCACTGGAAGAGTTCCGGAAGAGCATGCGTTATTACCTCGATCATCCCGATATGACGCGCAGCCTGTTCGATTCCGTCATCAACAGGGGTAATCGCCAGCGTGCAGAGTCCTTTAAGACGATCCCGGCATTACCATCGCACGGCCAGGGCGCGGTCATACCCCCGCCGGTCCCGGGACATCCGTCCGCGACGCCGGCCCGGGGTTCCGGAATGCCCGGAACGCACCTGCCCTTCGTGACCAAACCTGGCCTGGTTTCCGACTCCGTCCATGCATCGTCTCACAAGTCGCGCCCAAAGACCGGCCCTTCCGTAAAATGGCAGTAGGAGGGTTCCCCCACGAACTCCTGCACATTGAATCCTTCTTAATTGTATTTTTGTGACCCTAAATCTTTGCAAATGCGAAAAGTGATTGCCGGCGCCGACGAGGCGGTTCATGACATTCCCCATGGGGCGGTGATCATGCTGGGAGGATTTGGCCTTTGCGGAATTCCCGAAAATTCCATAGCCGCCCTTGCGAGAGGCGGAGTAAAGAATCTTACCTGTATTTCCAATAATGCCGGAGTGGACGGATTTGGTCTTGGCCTCCTCTTGCAGACCAGGCAGATAAAAAAAATGGTCAGTTCCTACGTGGGCGAGAACGAGGAGTTTGAACGGCAGTTGTTGAGCGGCGAACTGGAGGTAGAGCTCAACCCTCAGGGGACGCTTGCCACACGCATCCAGATGGCCGGCATGGGAATTCCCGCATTTTTTACGCCGGCTGGCTACGGTACCGAGATCGCCGAAGGCAAGGAGGTCAGGGAGTTTAATGGCAGGCCCTACCTGATGGAATATGCGCTGCATGCCGATTTTGCCATCGTAAAGGCCTGGAAAGGAGATACTATGGGCAATCTGGTCTTTCGCAAGACAACCCGGAATTTCTCTACTTCGATGGCCAAAGCGGGCGATATTACTATTGCCGAGGTAGAGCAGCTTGTCCGGCCCGGCGAACTGGATCCCGACGAGGTACATGTACCAGGCATCTACGTCCATCGGATTTTCCAGGGCATGGGTTATGAGAAACGGATCGAACGAAAAACAGTCAGCCTGCCGGCCAAATAATAAAACCAGGGATTATGGCATTGGATAAATTCGGTATCGCCAGGCGGATCGCCCTTGAGCTACGGGATGGCATGTATATCAACCTGGGCATCGGGATCCCGACCCTGGTCGCCAATTACATACCGGCGGGTATTTCGGTCGTCCTGCAATCCGAGAATGGAATGCTGGGGATGGGGCCTTATCCGGTCGAGTCGGAGGTGGATGCCGATCTGATCAACGCGGGCAAGGAGACGGTGACGATTCTCCCCGGTGGCGCCTTCTTCGATAGTGCGGAGAGTTTTGGCATGATCAGGGCAGGGAAGGTTGACCTCACGGTCCTCGGGGCTATGGAAGTGTCCGATCGCGGCGACATCGCCAATTGGAAAATACCGGGGAAAATGGTGAAAGGCATGGGTGGCGCCATGGACCTGGTGGCCAGCGCCCGTAACATTATCGTCGCGATGCAGCACACCAATCCTAAGGGGGA
Source organism: Bacteroidota bacterium (assembly GCA_030706735.1). Classification (GTDB taxonomy): domain Bacteria; phylum Bacteroidota; class Bacteroidia; order Chitinophagales; family Chitinophagaceae; genus Puia. The sequence goes on from JAUZNZ010000002.1 coordinate 14,103, forward strand.
ATCGAAACTCCTGCCCGCTTGCACGCTCCCGCTGACCGGCGTCCGTTGCGTAAAAAAGATCGTTACCGACCTGGCCGTGTTGGACGTTACGGAAGATGGATTTCGGCTGGTGGAGCGGGCGCCGGGCGTATCGGTGGAGGAGATCCGTGAGAAGACGAAAGGAAGGCTCCTCATTGGGGGAGAAATCCCGGAAATGCAGCCTTTCAATCGATAAGATTATTCTTGACGGCAAAGAAAACCAGTCCCGCGGTGTTTTTCGCGCCGAATCGCTCCATAAGTCGGTCCTTTATGGCTTCCACAGTGCGTGGACTCACATCCAGTTTTTGGGCGATCTCCTGCGCCGTGAATTCCATGCAAATGTATTTGATCACCTCCCGCTCCCTGTCGTTCAACGTAATTTCCGTATTCAGGCTGGGAACGATCTTGGTTCGCGAGTGCGATTTCTTCAGCAGGATCCGGTTGACGAAATTATTCAGGTAATAGCCTTTCGTGGCTACCTCCACAATGGCCCGCTTGATCTCCGAAGGGTCGGCGCTTTTGAGAAGATAGCCATTCGCGCCGATCTCCATCATGTGGCTGACAAAGCGTTCGTCCTCATACATGGTCAGGGCGATAATGTGGATGCTGGGATATTCCTTCGCGATGATCTTGGTGGTTTCGATGCCATCCTTGAGTGGCATCCGAAGATCCATCAGAACGACATCCGGCTCGGACGCGGCCAGCCCATCGAGTAATTCCTGGCCATTCTCGGCCTCCTGCACGAATTTTATGGCATTATAGGGGCGTAAAGAGAGGATCACCCCCTTCCTGAAAATTTTGTGGTCGTCGGCTATAGCAACTTTAATAACTCCCATAGGTATTGCGACATTTCATTGCCCTCCGGCCGGAACATGGAGCCCTAAATATAATATATTCTAATCTACTTTGGTAAGCTTATGTTCGTCGTCCTTGACCAGCTCGATCGTGACCTTATAATAGGTCTGGGACATGTCCTTTTCGAAGAAGATCTTTCCGTGCAGTACCTTCAGGCGGCTCTGGATATTCTTTAACCCGAGGCCCACATTGCTCTTGTTCAGCTTGTCGAAATCCGTTTGGGTGATCCCCCGCCCATCATGGTGCAGCCTGATGAAGAAGCGGTCGCCGCTGGTGTTTTGCGTAAGGTGGATGAAGCTGGCATTGCTGTGTTTGAGGATATTGTTGACCAGTTCCTGGATGACCCGGAAAATGATCAGTTCGTTCTCCGCCTGGAGGCGTTCACGATAATCGTGAAAGCGGGAACTGGCGTTCATGCTGCCCGATCCGCTGATCTTCTGGAAAAGATCGTTCACGGCCGATTCCAGCCCGAAGTTCTTCAGGGTCGGAGGCATCAGGCTATGCGATATATTACGGATCAGCTGGATCGTGTCGTCGATGATCTGCTTGGCGTTATAGATGCTCTGCAACTGCGTTGTCTTGTCCAGGTTGACGAGGTTCTCGTTGAGATAAAGACGGGCAGTCGCCAACAACGGTCCCGCGTCGTCATGCAGATCCGCGGCAATTCGCTGGCGCTCCTCCTCCTGCAAACGGATGGACGCATTAAGGAGCATCTTTTGCTGGTCCTGCTCCAATTTCTGCAAACGCATCTGGTAACGGATCACTTTGCGCTGGTGAAAGATGATGAAGACGATGAGCCCGATCGTCAGGGAAAGCATACCGATAGTCCCAAAGAATAATACCGTGGGAACGCTGCTACCGGGGTTGGCGATTTGTAATAGTATCATTTAATAATTCGTCGGCGACGGGGTTGTTAGGGTTATATTAGGTTGAATCATCTTGCTATTCAGGTATCGGCATACGTGTTCTCCATGGTATATTGTTGTTTTTTATTGGTTTTAAGGGCAAATGCGACGGTGAACAGCATGTTTTTAACGATGTCAAAAATATTATTAATCACCCAGTAGGTGCTGTTTTTTTCAAAGCTCTTCCCATAGATGAACAGGAACAGGGTCGACGAGAAATAGATCAGGAAGGCAATGATGATCCAGAATGACTTGGATTGATAGATAAAAAAGGCGGCCGGGCCCTTGATCTGCTCGTAAAGGAAAAAGATGCTGTAAATGATGATGAGGATATCTTCCACCGAGGCGGTGAGGCTGTCGAAACCCTCACTTTTCTTCCCGATCACGTTGAATACGGCAAAGAGGTAAAAGGCCAGTGAAGATAAGAGCAGAATATAACGGAATAAAGCCTCCTTTAACGACAGATAGACAAAGAGGGTAAATAGCGTGTATTCGACAAAGGTAAAGCTAAAATATACATAGAATCGTTCGGTATCGTTACTCAGGTGTCCATAAACCTTGTCTGTAACGAACGAGGCCAGGCAATAAACAAAAATTACCCAAAATCCCCCAATTCTGTTCCTTTTCAGGAACAACAAAAAGAAGATAACGGGTAATATTGAAGAAATTCGGCTTAGACTAGGAAGCAATGCCCATAAATTTTATCAAATATAGAAGGCATGGGGCTATAATCCAAGCAAAAAGGTAATAACCTGAGACTTAGAACCAGGTCAACGGATTCCACCAGGTGATACCGCCGCCAGTGCCCGTGTCGTTACCGTTCCTGTCCGCAGCAACGCCGTTGATCGTGGAGATCGAGCCGTCTTCGTGTACGACGGTTCTCTTGATGATGTCTTTTCCTTCGGCATCGATCCCGATATATACCAAAGTCTTTTGTCCTTTTTCGTTGATCCCGTTATAAAAGCGGATCCCGGCGCAGCCCGGTTGGGCAAGGATCCTCTCCAGGATGGTCTTCCCCATGTGGAATGCCAGAATATCATTAGGATATGCTTCGGTATGGGTCCGTATGAAATCTGCAGCCATTTCATGACTGATCTCTTCCCCAACTGCAGCGTAATCTTTCTTTACTAATAGCTCTTTTTGCATACTAATGAGTTTTTAGAGGTTTGAAAATGTTAGTTTGGAAGACTAAATAACCCCTAAAAAAAAAGATGGACAACGGCCTGAATTTATGGTAAAATGCTTTAAATTGCTTGAAATTCAAGGTAGTACTGGGTTTGAGGGGTTTTTACGAGGATGTTTACTAGCTCAAATTTGAGTAAATCCACCCTATAAAAATAGTAATTTTACTAAGGCAAATCTAGTAAAAAGGCCATCGGAAAAACCCTGTATCAGGGAATATTCACATTTTTTTAGATAATGTGAATAATTTGCGGAAAAGGGGGGAGGGGTCGGTGCTGGATTCTAAAAACGGGGCGCGCACGGTTAATAACGAAGGATAAGTCAGACTTTTTGGTCAAAAGTATTGCCGGGTACCTAAAAACGGGCCTGATATTGCCTGACTATGAAATTAAATTAGTGCTTTGCCGTTCTAGTGATCCGTTTTAATGGCTTCGCAGGGATTTCATCAGGGAGGGACGGATTTTGCGGAAAATTGGGTCTTTAGCAGGCTAATGGAGCAATAAAAAAGGAAGAAGTTGACTGATATTGGATTTTGCCTGGTCTTTCACGGATATTGAAATCTCTTACTGGACGGTAATTGGACATTGGATGGTTTGCGATAGTAGCGATCCTAATCAATCAACTTCCGATACAAATGTAACTGGCAGCAACGAACCGTACAATAGCAGAACTGCCCGTTTTATTCCGTACATAAATTACATTCCGGTTCGTAAAATTGCGAGTGCTGCATTGGTATTTTTCCGTTCCCTCTGGATATCCGGCCGCCCCGGCGCGGCAAAAGAAACAGTAACCTGATTTTCAACCTAAAACACAGGCTTATACCCATTAATTTTACAAACCTGCTCCGGTATGACTGCTGAACTCGTAATTAAGGTATCGATCGCCGATGACCACAAGATCTTTCGCGACGGTATTAAGATGGCCCTAAAAAACAAAGAGTACCTGAGGATCCTTTGGGAAGCCGAAGATGGTAGGGACCTGATGCATAAGATGCAAATCAAACGCCCTGACGTACTGCTGATGGATATCAGGATGCCGGAGGTCGATGGCATCAACGCCATCGGTATGCTTCGGAAAGAATACGAGGAAGTGAAGATCATCGTTTTGACCATGTACGATGATCAGGAAATGATTTCCAAAATGATGGAAATGGGGGCAAATGCCTACCTGACCAAGACCACGGATCCCGATGAGATCTACCAGGCCATACTTACCTGCATGAACGACGATTTTTATTTTAACGACCTGGTCAATAAGGCCGTGCTCTCCAAACTCCAGACCAAGCGCCAGGTACGTCAATTCTACCCCAGCCCGATCAAATTCTCGGAAAAGGAGATCCGCATCCTTAAGCTGCTCGCCGAAGACAAGACGACGGAAGAGATATCCAAAGAGGTTTTTCTCAGCCCCCGCACGATAGAAACGATCAGGCAGAACATGAAGACCAAGGTCGGCGCCAAAACGATCGCAGGCCTGATCATGTACGGGATGCGTAATAAACTCATAGACTAAGACGGGAACCTTCGCTGAAAGGCATGAAAAAGCCTGCTTTTTTTTGTGTTGTCATCACTTACCGTACACGCAAAAAAGCAGGCAGAATAGCTTAAAAATCTGCGGGTTCAATCAGAATAAGGTTTAATCAAAGGATTTGGATCACAGTTCCATAGGATTTAGACGATCAGCGCTTTCGATTTATCAGGATAAAGGATCAGTCGGTTAAAAAGTTGATTGACATTGGACTTTGCCTGGGCTTCATAAGATATTGAAAAATTTCTGGACGGTTTCTACTAGGACATTGGATGGTCTGAGGTTGCTAATCCGTCAATCAACTTGTAAAACAAAAATAAATGTGAATTACTATGTGGACAAGAGCACAATTGCCCGATTTGCATAATTCGGGTTTTACGGCCTTCCTGGTAAAATAACGATCCGGGGGCCTGTATAATTTCGAATTCATTTTCATCAATACCGCTTATCTTCGTTTCTACGTATATTCCGCAATGCACTTTTCTCGTAATTTTCCTATAGTAAGTCTTGCATTTTTTGCTTCATTTTGCATAGGGACTCTCGCAGTGCCCGGACACCTGTCCTTAAAATACAAAATCGTATGAAAAGACCCGAGTTGAACCAGGCTATCAAGGTAGCTATCGCCGATGATCATGCCCTTTTCAGGGCCGGCGTAAAGACCGCCCTTTCCGTCAAGAAGGACGTCGAACTGGTTGCCGAAGCCGATAATGGTATGCAATTGCTGAACCTGCTGAAACACGTAGAGCCCGACGTAATTCTACTCGATATCCAAATGCCCATCATGGATGGCATCCAAACGCTTCCGGAGATCAGAAAAGAGCATCCTCATGTCAAGGTGATCATCCTTTCCATGCATAATGACCATTCTATGATCTCCAAGTTGATGGAGATCGGCGCCAACTCTTATTTGACCAAGAATTCCGATTCGGAAACCATCTATCAGGCGATCAAGACCTGCTATGAGCAGGAATTTTTCTTTAATGAACTGACAAACAAGGCTTTACTTACTGGCTTGCGCACCAAGAGGCCTGAGATCGGCGCCCCTCACGACGTCAATCTTACGGAAAAAGAGCTGACGGTGCTGAAACTAATGTGCGAGGAAAAGACGACCAAGGAGATCGCAGATATTGTCGATATCAGCCCGCGCACGGTAGAGGCCATTCGCGACAAGCTCAAGACCAAGACAGGGGCAAAGTCCATGGCCGGTTTGGTCATGTACGCAGTAAAGCATGGTATCATCGAACAACAACAATAACCGGTGCATGCCGGCTATACGACCGGGGTAATGACCTACCTGAACTTTAACGGATCGATCCTTCCTGCCGGCACAGCAATAATCACTGCCGATAATCCTGGCTTTCGTTTCGGGGATGGGCTTTTCGAGACCATTCGGATGGTGGACCGCCAACTTCTCCTTTCCGGGTACCACCTTGACAGATTATACGCCGGTGCCCAATTTCTCGGCTTTGACCTGACTTCGTTCCCTTCACGTGATGATCTCTCCGCAAGGATACGGGCGGTATGCGACCAGAACGGCCACGGACCGAGGGCCAGGGTACGGCTGACGATCTTTCGTCAGGATCAGAGCCCGCTTGAGCCGCAGAACCAGGTTCCCGGCTGCCTGATCCAATCCTGGCCCCTGGGGAATCCTGAAAAGTACGACAGGGGCAACGGCTTGACCCTCGGCATCTTCCACGGCGGCCGGAAATCCTGCGACCTGTACGCCAATCTGAAATCGAATAATTACCTCATCTACACCCAGGCCGCCAGCTTCGCCCAACGGGAAGGATGGGACGATTGCCTCATACTTAACAGCCACGACCGCATTGCGGACAGCTCGATCTCCAACTTCTTCTATTGCCGCGATGGCAGACTTTACACCCCCCCACTCACGGAGGGCTGCGTGGCAGGGGTCATGAGGAGGTTCTTACTCGAGATCCTGCCTGGAGCCGGATTTCCCATTGAGGAAAAGAGGGTCATACCAGCAGACCTGGAATCTGCCGACGAGGTATTCCTTACCAATGCCATCCGTGGGATCAGGAGGGTGGGCCGCTTTAACGATACCCTGTTTGGCCATGAACTGACGGACCAGGTAGACGCGGTCCTGAATAAATATCTGCATTTTCCCCGATGACCGCAACAACGGAATTATACATGAAGCCGTCAGTTTCTGTTTTCTGGTTCCGTCGCGACCTTCGGCTCGAGGACAATGCGGGCCTTTACCATGCTCTACGATCCGGCAGCCCGGTGTTGCCGATTTTCATCTTTGACCGGAATATACTGGACAAACTGAACGACAAGGCCGACCGGCGCGTGGAATTCATCCACACGGCCCTGGTGGAAATGCAGGCCCAACTCGTCGGCCTGGGTTCCAGCCTGGAATGGTTCCACAATGATCCGCCCGGAGCCTGGAGGCAATTGTTGTCAAATTTCACCATCACGGGGGTCTTCGCCAATGAGGACTATGAACCTTATGCGAGGGATCGGGATGAGTCCGTCAAACGATTGCTGTCGGAAAACGGGGTGGTTCTTTATTTGTTCAAGGATCAGGTGATATTCAGTAAGGAGGAAGTGCGTAAAGACGACGGGCAGCCCTATACAGTCTATACCCCTTATCGCCGAAGGTGGATGGCGCGATGGAATGAGTCCCGCCAATCCTCATATCCCACAAACGAATACCACGAACACTTCTATCGCCGGCCGGCCCGGCCTCTGCCTCCGTTGGAGTATTTCGGCTTTATTGGGACCGGAAGCCCTTTTCCCCGGAAAACCCTGAGCGAAGATCTGCTGGCAAAATATGCAGATCAGCGTGATTACCCGGGTATTCAGGGCACGAGCCGGTTGAGCGTTCACCTCCGCTTTGGCACCTGCAGTATCCGCGATCTGGTTCGACGGGCATCCGCGGCCGGCGGAAACTACCTGAACGAACTGATCTGGCGGGAATTTTACCAGATGATCCTTTGGCATTTCCCGGAGGTAGGGAAGGGCAAGTCATTCAAGCCCGCTTACGACTGGATCAGGTGGCGCAACAAGGAGGATGAATTTGAAAAATGGCGACTGGGCATGACAGGCTATCCGATCGTCGACGCCGGCATGCGGGAGTTGAACTCGACAGGGTTCATGCACAATCGGGTCCGGATGATCGTGGCTTCATTCCTGACCAGGCATTTGTTGATCGACTGGCGTTGGGGGGAGGCCTGGTTTGCCGCCAAGCTTCTGGATTTCGACCTGGCCGCGAACAATGGCGGCTGGCAATGGGCGGCCGGTTGCGGATGTGACGCGGCGCCGTATTTCCGGGTGTTCAACCCGGAGCTGCAAACCAGGAAATTCGATCTGCAACGTTCGTATGTGAGCCGCTGGGTTCCTGAATTCCAAAGTGCCGGCTACCCAAGGCCGGTGGTGGATCACGCCTTTGCCCGTAAACGGGCGCTGGAAGTTTACAGGCAGGCGCTGCAGCGTACGACGGATTAGCTCAGTTCATGGGCTCACCTGGCATGTCAGCGGCGATCTGCATGAGGGTTCGGATCGCGTTTCTTCCATCGTCTCCCAGGGTCAGCGAATAATTATTGACATAGAGGTCGATATGCTGGCGCATGACGCGCTCATCCATTTCCTGCGCATGCTGCACCACGTAATCGGGCAGCATCGGGTAACGTTCAAAAGCATGTTCGAGGCTCCTCCTGATGAGCGTATTCACCTGCCCGCGGAGTGCGTTGCCATGCTTGCGCTTCATCACAATCCCGCCCAACGGTATCGGACCGCCCGTCCTCGTCTCCCAATACTCACCAAGGTCCACAAGTTTCACCAGCCCCCTTTGCTGATAGGTAAAGCGGTTTTCATGAATGATCACGCCGCAATCTACCCTTCCGGAAAGTACGGCATCTTCGATGCCGGAAAAAACCATGAATTCCTTGCGCCGGGCTTCCGGAAAAGCGAGGGTGAAAAGGAGGTGGGCGGTAGTATGCCTCCCCGGGATGGCCACACAGGAACGGCCGATGCGGACCGGATCCAAACCAGCCATGCCGGCGGGGCCCGAAGATCCTTCTCCGTATCCGGCTTTGGAGACCAACAGCGGCCCTACACCCTTTCCCAGCGCCCCGCCGGAGTCCAGCAGTTCATAGGATGAGGTCAGCAGGGGCAATACGCCATAGCTGACCTTGCTGATATCCAGCCGTTCCTCCAGACTCCATTGGTTAAGGGTTTCAACGTCTTCCAGAAAGACCTCCAGATCGAGGCCGGACGTGTCGATCTTCTTGTTGACCAGTGCGTCGAAAATAAAGGTGTCGTTGGGGCAGGGACTGAATCCGAGCGTTAATTTCATGAATGATCATTTTTTCCCGGCAGATCACCGTGGAGTAAGCTTTGCATTTCCCCGCCGGTACCTGTCAGCCGGGTCAACAGATCGATCAGTGTGCTGTTAAGGGTATCCAGTGCCGTCCCGATGTTCCACCTGGCCTTATCCCTGATACCGATCGCATTGGAGACGCTCCGGATCTGCAAAAAAGCAATATTCTGTTGCAGACAGGTATAATGGAGCGCAGCGCCTTCCATGCTCTCAACAACCGGCCTCATATTTTGTTGTAGCCAACGTATACGGTCCGGGTCGGTGCTGATTTCGTTGACGGTGACCCCGCGAACCCTTTCGAGACCCGTGAAGCCAAGCAATTTGGAATAGGGGTTCACGAGCAATCCGTTGGAAAAAGGCGGCGAATCGCCCGCCTGAAGACCCAGGTCGGTAAGCGTTCTGAATTGACGATCTTCCCAAACACCCAGATCTCCCAGAACCTCTTCCCCGACCACGACCAGATCGCCGGCCCTCTTATCGGTGAAGCAACCCGCAATCCCCGCCATGATGACCAGATCAGGCCGTCGGGCGATCAGGCTGTGCGTGAGCGAATAGGTGGCAGCCAGTGAGCCGACTCCCGTAGTAACGACCGAAGTTTCATGCCCGCCGGGAAGGAACGACGATCTTTCCAGGAAGGAACAAAGGGGCTGAATTTCAGGCGCGGTGGCGGAGGCCAACAGGATATACATGTTGCAAATATCGGGGGAATGGCCCGCATCTCTATAAACCCTAACTTTGCGGCAATTTTTTACGTTAATTACAGCGTATGGTGTATTTGACCCGTGTAGAGCATTTTAATGCCGCACACCGGCTGTTTAATCCGGGCTGGAGCCGGGAGCGGAATGAGTCCGTCTTCGGAAGATGCGCCAATGAGAACTGGCACGGGCACAATTATGAGCTCTTCGTGACCATTAAGGGCGAGCCGGACCCCGATACCGGGTTTCTGTTCGACGCCAAGCGCCTTAGCGAACTGATCAATGAACATGTGCTTGAAAAGCTGGATCATCGGAACCTGAATATGGATGTGGACTTCATGACCGGCAAAATGTGCTCTACGGAAAACCTTGCGATCGGCATATGGCAACAGCTGGAGCCGCTCCTGCAAGGGAATATCCGGCTGCATTGTATTAAATTATATGAGACGCCCAGGATATTCGTTGAATATTATGGCTAGCGCCGGGGGCCAGGTAATAGTAAACTTAAAAAAGCAAGCTTGCAGCTCGGGGCTTGTGACTTGTAGTTATGAGAAGAGTGGCGGTTTTTCGAAAAGAGCATTTCAATGCGGCACATCGCTTGTTCAATCCGGCCTGGGACGACCGGAAGAACGGGGAGGTGTTCGGAAAGTGCGCATATCCTAATTACCATGGCCATAATTATGAGGTCATTGTAAGAGTGATCGGTGTGCCCGATCCCGTGACGGGTTTCCTGATCGATATGAAGGTGCTATCCGGTATCATCAGGGAAGCGGTACTCGATAAGTTCGATCATAAGAACCTCAATCTCGACACGCCGTATTTCAGGAACGTCAATCCAACCGCAGAGAATATCGTCATGGTGATCTATGATCTGCTCCGGGAGCGGATCGATCCGGCGCTTGAACTCCAGGTGCGCCTATATGAGACAGAAAGGAATTTTGTGGAGTACCCGGTTGACAAAGAGTAGGTATCCGGCTGACAAACTTAAACAGACGAACATGTCTTACAGGAAAATAGAGGAATACGACCCGAAAACCACGGCCTCCTTGACCGCCCACTACCGCGACTGCCTTGGACAACTGGGCGAAGATCCTGCGCGCGAGGGACTATTGATGACGCCGGAACGTGTGGCGAAGGCGATGCAGTTCATGACCCAGGGCTATCAGCAGGATGCCCGCGCGATCCTGAACTCGGCTAAGTTCCATGAGGACGTGAGTGAAATGATACTCGTCAAGGATATTGAGTTGTACAGTCTTTGCGAGCATCATATGCTGCCGTTCTTCGGGAAAGCCCACGTGGCGTATATCCCTAACGGATGGATAACCGGCCTGAGCAAGGTCGCCCGGGTAGTGGACATCTATTCCCGACGCCTGCAGGTGCAGGAACGGCTTACCACGCAAATCCTCCATGCCATCAAAGAGACGCTTAATCCACTCGGCGTTGCGGTGGTGATCGAAGCCTCACACCTGTGCATGATGATGCGCGGCGTGCAGAAACAAAATTCGGTAACCACCACTTCGGCATTCTGGGGCGAGTTTGAAAAGAACGAAACCCGCAGCGAATTCACCAAGCTGATCTCCGGAAAGTTGCACTGATCCTCGCTCCCGGGCGCTCCGCCGGTTGATTGCACGCCCGATTTCACGAACTTGCCGCATCCTCGCCCGGCAAAATTTTCTTTGCTCAATTCCGCGCTTTGTGGCATATTTGCGGTTTTAACTCCAGAGGAAGCTGACCGTTGGGGGATCTAAAAATATCCAGATGAAGCACGCATATGTTTTTCCGGGGCAAGGTTCGCAGTTTCCGGGAATGGGAAAGAATCTCTATGATACGAGCGCTTTTGCGAAGAAGCTGTTCGAGCAGGCCAACGAGATCGTAGGATTCCGCATCTCTGACATCATGTTCGGCGGCTCGGATTCCGAATTGAAACAAACCGCTGTTACGCAACCCGCCGTATTCATTCATGCCGTCATCGCCTTTAAAGGGGTCGGAAATATCCGCCCCGATATGGTGGCGGGACACTCTCTCGGAGAATTGTCCGCGCTGGTGGCTGCCGGCGTATTGAGTTTTGAGGACGGATTGAACCTGGTTTGCATTCGCGCCCGGGCCATGCAACGCGCCTGCGAGTTGGTGCCTTCGACCATGGCTGCCATATTGGGCCTGGAGGATGGTGTAGTGGAAGGGATTTGCGAAGACGTGCAACGGGAGCTCGATGAGGTGGTCGTTCCGGCCAACTACAATTGCCCCGGCCAATTGGTGATCAGCGGCACGCTGAACGCCGTAGAATCCGCCAGGACTCGTCTGAAAAATGCCGGCGCACGCAAATCGCTTCAGCTATCCGTGGAAGGGGCATTCCATTCCCCGCTGATGGAGCCTGCACGCGAAGTCTTCAGTGCGGCCATCGCCAAGACCTCTTTTTATACGCCTAACTGCCCTATTTATCAGAATATAGTAGCTCGCGCGATCGTCGATAAGGAAGAGATCAAAAAGAACCTCATCGATCAGCTGACCGGCGCCGTCCGGTGGACTCAAAGCGTTCAGGCCATGATCCAGGATGGCGCATCCCGATTTACGGAAATAGGCCCGGGAAAGGTCTTGCACAAACTGATCCATACGATTAATAAGGAAATGCAGCTTGAAGGAGTTAGCTGATCCTGCGCGTTATCCGGGCTTTTGGAAATTGACGGCACAGTTCATCCAACCCGATTCGATGACGGCATTGTATTTCTTATAGAATGCGATCGCGGGCTCATTCCAGTCAAGCACCTGCCATGTCATTCCATGAAAATTCTTTTCCCGCGCCTCGACCAGCAACCTGTCGAACAATAGTTTCCCCATGCCTTTGCCTCTCATCTTCTGCGTGACGATCAGGTCTTCCAGATACATACGCCTGCCCTTCCAGGTGCTATAACGAACATAGTAGAGCGCAAACCCTTGTACCCCGCCGTCACATTCGGCCACAAACGCCCACCAAACGGGGTTTATTCCGAAACCTGCGTCGGTGAAGTGATCCAGTCCCACCGTCACCTCATCCGGAGCGCGCTCGAATTCGGCCAGTTCCTTGATAAGTTCGAATAATCTCGGGCAATCGTCTTTGATCGCCCTCCGAATGGTAATATCTTGCATGTCCGCTGATTGCTGATGGGTTACTCGCCGCCAAGCGCCTGTTCAAGGTCGCCCAGGATATCCTGCACGTTCTCCATGCCGACGCTCATGCGGATCAATCCGTCCGTTATTCCGTACTGAAGACGTAGCTCGGCAGGGACGCTCTTATGGGTCATCGAGGCCGGATGGCTGAGTAACGTGTCGCAGGTGCCGAGAGAAACGGTACGCGTACACATGGCGAGCCGGTCCATGCATCGGATGCCGGCTTGCAATCCGCCTTTGAGTTCAAAGCTCATCATCGCCCCGGGATGCCTCATCTGTCGCATGGCCACAGCATGGTCAGGATGAGAAGCAAGCCCGTTATAATTGACCCGGGCCACCGCCGGATGATCGACCAGCCAACGGGCAATTTCCATGGCATTTGCACAATGCCGCTCCATCCTGACCTCCAGGGTCTTCATCCCGTTTACCAGGAGGAAGGCATCGAACGGATTGCTGTTGCCTCCCAGCGTCTTGTAGGTCTTATACCCTTTTGTTTTCATGAATTCGATGTCGCGCCCAAGCAGCACGCCCCCGATGGCCGTGCCGTGCCCATTCAGGAACTTCGTCGTGGAATGGATCACGAAATCCACGCCGTAACGGAAGGGCTGTTGCAGATAAGGAGTGGCAAACGTATTGTCGCAGGCGACGATGACTCCGTAAGGTTTGGCAAGTTGGGTGAGCGCCGCAATATCCACGCATTGAATGGTCGGATTGGCCGGCGTTTCGATATACAGCATCCGGATGGCGGGGTCCGCCCGTAGTGCCTCCTCGGCCCTGGCCGGATCGCGAAGATCGGCAATGATCGCAGTGATCCCCAACCCGGGCAGTACGGTTTGCAGGATTTCCTGGGTGCCGCCATACAACGAAAAATGGGTCAATACTTTGTCCCCCGCCTTCAGATTCATGATCAGCAGCGTACTGATCGCTGCCATCCCCGAGGCATGGAGAAGAGCCTTAAGTTCCAAAGGGTTACCTTGATCATCCTGTACGCCGAACGATTCCATCGCAGAGATCTTCTCTTCCGCTTCCGTAAAAGTGGGATTTCCCCAACGAGTATAGATATAACCCGGATCTTCACCGGCAAAACGGCGCATTCCCTGTTCCGCATTGTCATACACGAAGGTGCTGCAGGCGTATATAGGAGTAAGGTGGGCATATCGGGGATCCTTGGCATGCCCGGCGTGTATCGCCATCGAACCAAAACCGCTTGGAAAGAACTTTTGATCGGCCATAATATAGCTGCAAGCTACAAGCTGCAAGTTGCTTTTGTGAAGGTTATAAATGACTTTTTGATCGGTCATGCCCTAATGCCCCCACTTCACCCAGGTCGCTCCCCAGGTAAAGCCGCCCCCGAAGGCCGACAGGACCAGATTATCGCCTTTTTTGAGCTGGCTTTCCCAATCCCATAGGCAAAGTGGGATCGTCCCGGCGGTAGTATTTCCATACCGCTGAATATTGACCATGACCTTGTCTGCGGAGAGCCCCATGCGGCTGGCCGTGGCGTCAATGATCCGCTTGTTGGCCTGATGAGGCACTAACCACGCAATATCATTGGATGTCAGATTATTGCGTTCCATGAGGGCCGCACTGACGTCCGCCATCCCCTTTACGGCGAATTTGAAGACCGGCTGGCCTTCCTGATATATAAAATGCTCCTTGGCTGCGACCGTCTCCTGAGAGGCAGGTTTCAACGATCCTCCCGCCTTCATATGTAGGTGAGTCCGTCCGCTGCCATCACTCTTCAGGAGGCTGTCGAGCACCCCGTAGCCTTCATAGTTGGGCTCCAGCAATACGCCGCCGGCGCCGTCGCCAAAAATAATGCAGGTGGTCCGGTCACTATAATCCACAATGGCGCTCATTTTGTCGGCCCCGATCACGATCACCTTCTTATAGCGCCCGCTTTCGATATACATGGCCCCGGTTGTGATGGCGTATAGAAAGCCGGAGCAGGCGGCACTCATATCGAAGCCCCACGCATTGATCGCCCCCACTTTATCGCAAACGATATTGGCCGTGGCAGGGAACGTCATATCCGGCGTAACCGTCGCAACAATCAAGCAATCAATCTCTTCGGGTGAAATTCCTCTCTTGTTGCAAATCTCTTGAAAAACGGGCACGCAAAGGTCGGAAGTCGCCTTGCCAGCTCCCCTCAATATCCGTCTTTCCTCAACGCCGGTCCGGGTACGTATCCACTCGTCATTGGTATCTACCATTTTTTCAAGGTCGGCATTGGTCAGACGGTCCTCGGGCACAAATCCTCCCAGCGCTGTGATCGCAGCAGTCATTTTTTGGCTCATTATCATTCCGATCTGGTGAAAAATGAATTTTGGCAAAGTTCTGGAAAAAAGTCCAAAGTCCCGGTTCGGAGACCAGGATCGCATTTTTCACCTATTTTCGCGGACTATGATCGCTTTCTTGCGAGGCCAGTTTACCTATAAATCGCCTGCCGTCATTCACATGGATGTCGCCGGGGTCGGTTATGAATTGCAGATCAGCCTGAACACGTATTCCCGGATTCAATCCTTGGACAACGCCGTCCTGCAAACCTACCTGCATATCCGCGAGGATGCCCATATCCTCTACGGTTTTTTCGAACTGGCGGAAAAAGAGCTGTTTATCCAGCTAATCGGCGTATCCGGGGTCGGCGCGGCGACGGCCCGCATGATGCTGTCGTCCATGCGGCCCGAGGAGATTACGCGCGCCATTGCCCAGGGAAATACCCGGCAGCTCGAAAGCATCAAAGGGATCGGCAGGAAATCGGCCGAAAGGATCATTCTCGAATTGCGCGACAAACTCAGTCGCAGCAAGGGGGAATCAAATATTTCCCCCTTGATAAACAATACCTTGGAACAGGACGCGTTAAATGCTCTAATCACCCTAGGCATCGCCAGATCTGCCGCAGAGCAAGCCATTAAAAGGATAATGAGTGACGCGTCCGGAACAGAGAAAGTGGAGGATGTTATTAAGAAAGCTTTAAAAATCTTGTAGCCTATCGTCTCTGATCTCTACTTAACTAATTCTTGAGGAAAGTTTGATTCGCTATCTGTTCCAGCTGGTATTTGTAACGGTGATCCTGGGAGCCGCTTCGGTCGTGCTGTGCACGACAGCGTCTGCTCATGCTTGTCCGCAACTTCCCGCCCAGGATACCGCGAAACCTCACCTGGACAGCGCAGGACGAAGGATCGACTCCGCCGGACACAAACGGGATACCCTCCGATTTCCGCTCATGGACAGACGGGGTGACCCGATCTCCAATCCCAACCGGAATCCTTTCGACCTCAAAAATCCGGTCAATCTTCACGATTCCATCGAATACGATCCCGTAACGCAGCAATATTACATCCTCGAAAAGATCGGGAACCAGTATTACCGGAAGCCAACCTACCTCACCTTTGATGAGCTGATGCGCATGCGGGCGCGCCAGGACGAAAATGAATATTTCCGAAAACGCGCCGACGCCGTGGACGCACTGAATAAGAAGCTCCTCCGGCCCAAACTCTCCGTTACAGAAAGCCTCTTTAACCGGATCTTCGGCAACGCCAAGCCCGATATTCGCCCGCAGGGCAACGTCGATATCACCGCCGGCTATCAGGGCCAGAATATCCAAAATCCGACCTTGCCGGAAAGCGCACGCAAGACCGGCGGCTTCGACTTCAATGAGTCCGCCAACATTAATGTCATCGGCAATATCGGCAACAAGCTGAAACTGCCCATTTCTTACAATACGCTCGCGAATTTCGATTTCGAGAACCAGCTCAAGCTCGACTACACCGGAGGACCGGATGAGATCATCAAAAAGATCGAGGCGGGCAACGTGAACTTTACTACCAAGTCGACCCTGATTGGCGGAGCCCAATCCCTCTTCGGTATCAAAACGCAATTACAATTCGGCAAACTCTCGGTGACCGCCGTGCTTGCCAATCAGCGTTCGCAGCGCCAATCTGTTGCTTCGCAAGGAGGAGCGGCAGTTACTTCATTCCAGTTCAAAGCCGATAATTACGAAGAGAACCGGCACTTCCTGCTGGCGCAGTACTTTCATAACAATTACAACAAGGCGATGGCCAACCTTCCGGTTGTGACCTCGCAGGTGCAGATCCTTCGGATGGAGGTGTGGGTGACTAATCGCGGCGGTATCGACACGGGCTCGCGCAATATCGTCGGCCTGATGGACCTGGGAGAGAGCGCTCCCTATAACCCCAACATCCATCCGCAAACAGGACTCGCCTACCCATTCAACGACGCCAATACCGAATACCGCAGCATTGTGAACGACCCGGCCAGCCGGATTCCTTCTCAGGCCGCTAACAAACTCAACTCTCTCGGGCTCGTACAGGTGCAGGATTTTGAAATGGTTTATGCAAAAAAACTTAGCCCAACCGATTATTATTTCAATCCGCAGGTGGGATTTCTTTCTATCAATCAGACCCTTCAGTCCAATGACGTTCTTGCCGTGGCCTATCAGTACAGTTACAACGGCCGTATTTACCAGGTCGGGGAATTCTCGACCGACGTTCCGCCCGACACGGCGGCAGGAACGGGCTCCGGATCACAAAAGGTGCTTTACCTGAAGCTGTTGAAAGCCACTTCGCAACGCACCAATCTCCCGCTGTGGAACCTGATGATGAAGAATGTCTATTCTTTGCAGACGGCCGGCGGCAGCTATCTGTCAAATATCCAGTCGGCGGGATTCCAGCTGAACGTGATGTACGACGAGCCGAGCAAGGGGACCAAGCGCTATTTGCCCGAAGGTCCAAAGGCCGATACGCCGCTGCTGAATATTCTCAACCTGGACCGGCTAAACGCCCGGAATGACCCCCAGCCCGATGGCGTGTTTGACTATATCGAAGGCTACACTGTACTGTCCACGCAGGGCAAGATCATCTTTCCCGTCCTGGAACCGTTCGGCCGCGACCTGGACTCCCTGGCGTTCAGGGGCGCATCGCAGGCGCTTAAGAACAAGTATGTCTTCTACCAACTGTACGATACGATCAAGGCCGTGGCACAGACCTTTGCTAATGTGGACAGGTATATCCTGCAGGGCTCCGCCAAGGGACAATCCACGTCCAACTTATCTCTCGGCGCCTTCAATGTCCCGCAGGGATCGGTGCTCGTCACGGCGGGGGGCCAGACGCTCAAAGAGAATGTCGACTACGTGGTGGATTATAACCTCGGTACGGTGCAGATCATAAACCAGGCGATCATAAATTCAGGTGTGCCGGTGAATGTTTCTTATGAAAATAATGCCAGCTTCGGTACGCAACAGCGAAGCTTCCTCGGGCTCAGGTTGGACTACCTCGCCAAAAGCAGCGCCACCCAGTCATTGACCCTTGGCGGTACGATTGAACGTCTGAATGAGCGCCCTTTTTTCAGTAAGACGGATTACGGCGAAGACCCGATCCGCAACACCATGTACGGCGCCGATTTCAACTATCGCACCCAGGCGCCCCAGATAACCCGCCTGCTGGACAAGCTGCCATTTTATACGACGCGCGAAATGAGTACGGTGACCGCCTACGGTGAAGCGGCCATTCTCAAACCCGGCCATCCTCCGCAAATTGGCAAAGGCAGCAGCGGTGCGGTCTACATCGACGACTTCGAGGGATCTACAAGCGCCATCGATCTCCGGTTCCCGCTGACGAGCTGGGCCCTGGCCTCCACGCCGAACGGGACAGGAGGCCAATACCCGCCATTGTTTCCAGAAGCGAGCATGACCGATACCCTGGACTATGGGTTCAACAGGGCCAAGCTCGCCTGGTACAATATCGAACCCACCTTGCAGGACCCCAGTAATTCAAATAACCCGGACCGCTACGAGAACGTCCTGGCCGACCCACGCATCGCACCCGTCAATACACAGCAGCTGTTCCCGCAGCAAACGGTGCAGACCGGCCAGGCGCAGTTGATCACCTTCGATATGGCCTTTTATCCGAAAGAACGGGGACCGTATAATTTCGATGCCAGGCCAGGCAGCGTAGGACCCGACGGCAAGCTGCTCAACCCGCAAAAACGCTGGGGAGGCATCATGCGTGCGATCGACCAGACCGATTTCGAAACGAACAATATCGAAGTGATCCAGTTCTGGCTGCAAAATCCTTTTTTGACCAACCCCGCCAGCACAGGCGGTTATTTATACTTTGACCTCGGCAGCGTATCCGAAGACATCCTGAAGGATGGAAAGAAAGAATTCGAGAACGGCCTGAGGACGCCCAATATCAATGCGGCCGTGGATAGTTCGTCCGTGTGGGGAACGGTGCCGGCCAACCCGATCCAGGTGACTACTGCCTTCAGCAATGACGCTGCCGACCGGCAGTTCCAGGACGTAGGCCTGGACGGCATGGACGATGCCACCGAAAGGACCAGGTATAACGCCTATCTGAACTCCCTTGCAGCTAACTTCGGATCGACCTCGCCGGCCTATCTGAATGCGCTGGCCGATCCTTCGACTGACGATTTCACCAACTACCGGGACGGCCTTTATGACGCATCAAAGACAGGTATCCTTGGACGTTATAAGAACGTGAATAATCCCCAGGGAAATTCTCCTGTGGCCGCCGCGGGTCAGACTACCATTACGGCCTATACCCTCTATCCCGATCAGGAAGACCTGAACAAGGATAATACGATGAATACGCTGGAAGAGTATTTCGAATATCGCGTGGCGCTGATGCCGGATAGCCTCCAGCGGGTGGGACAGAACTTTATAACGGACAGCATCAGCTTTACTCCCAACGGCGGAGCGAGGCAAACCTGGTACCAGTTCTCGATCCCGATCTCGGAGTATTACCAAAAGGTCGGTAATATCCCTGATTTCAAATCCATCCAGTTCATACGTATGTACCTGACCGGTTTTAACGATTCCGTGGTATGTCGTTTTGCCCAGCTCCAGATGGTCAGGAACTCCTGGAGGAATTTTACCTACCGGATCGACACGACAGGCCAATATGCCGTATTGCCCTCCAATAACATTACCACATTCAATGTGACTGCAGTCAATATAGAGCAGAATAGTTCCCGTACACCCGTCCGGTATGTTTCGCCTCCCGGGGTGCTGCGCCAGCAGGAACTGAGTAACAACAACGTCAACCTCTTGCTGAACGAACAAGCCATGAGCCTCCAGATCTGTAACCTGGCGCAGGGAGATGTGCGCGGAGTATATAAGACCACCGCTCTCGACCTTCGCCGCTATGGTAACATGGATATGTTTATTCATGCCGAGTCCGCCGGCGGAGGAACAGACGTGTTAAACGACAAGGACCTGACAGCGATCATCCGCCTGGGCAGCGACTTCGTCAGTAATTACTATGAGATACGGATCCCGCTTAAGAAGACAAAATGGTTCGCCACGGCGGATACGGCGATCTGGCCGGCCGCAAACAATCTTAACCTGGCGCTTGATCGCCT
The DNA here is from genome assembly GCA_030706735.1 of Bacteroidota bacterium. Taxonomy (GTDB): domain Bacteria; phylum Bacteroidota; class Bacteroidia; order Chitinophagales; family Chitinophagaceae; genus Puia. The sequence continues at coordinate 34,172 of JAUZNZ010000002.1, forward strand.
GATCAGGCTCAAATCGGACCGAAATAACTCAGGCACCAGTGATGTGTATTTTAAAGAAACAGATGCGGCGACGGGGAGGACGTACGCCATATTGGGCAATCCCAATCTCGGGGCGGTAGATGCATTCTTCCTCGGGGTTGAGAACCAGCAGCAACCTTCGATATGTACTGAGGTCTGGTTCAATGAGCTGCGATTGACCGATATCAGCCAGCAGGGAGGCTGGGCCGCTGTCGGTAGGGTGGACATCAAACTGGCCGACCTGGGAACAATGACCTTGTCGGGCAGCTACCGCTCCGCGGGATTCGGGTCGATCGATCAGAGCACAAATCAGCGATCCCTCGATAACAACTCGGAGGTGGATGCGGCTACCAATCTGGAGCTTGGGAAGCTATTGCCAAAGCGGGCCTCCATGTCCATTCCCCTGTATGCCGGCCTTACTAAGACAACGAGTACGCCCGAATACGACCCGTTCGACCTGGATATCAAGCTCGCCGATAAGATCAAGGCAGCCCCGGCAGCCCAGAAAGATTCGATCAGGCAACAGGCAGTGGATCAGACAACCGTGCAGACGATCAATGTGACTAATGCCCGAAGGGCTAACCCAAGGGGGAAAAAACTGAAGCCCTGGAGTATCGAGAATGTCGACGTCAGCTATTCTTATACGCGCTCTGAACACCATAGCCCCCTTGCCGTGGAGGACGAGCTCGTCACGCACAAGGCCGCGCTGAACTATAACTATAACCATGTCGCCAAATATTGGGAGCCCTTCCGGAGACGGATCAAGGCCAAAACGCCATGGCTTGGCCTGATCAGGGATTTCAATTTTAATCCGGTGCCGACGGTATTCAGCTTTCACGCAGATATTGATCGCCAGTTTGGGGCCTACCGTTCGCGCAATATTGGCGGCCCGGCGAACGCCCTTCCCGAGACCTATAATAAATTCTTCACCTACAACCGTATCTATACGCTCCGCTGGGACCTGACCCGGTCGCTGGCCCTGGATTTTACCGCCACGAATAATTCCTGGGTGGACGAGGATAACGGGCGTCTGAGCAAGGTCCAAAGGCAGAGTATGTGGGCAAACTTCTGGAAAGGAGGAAGGACCATCCTGTACTCGCAAAATACCAACCTGACCTACACATTGCCGACGGCGAAGCTGCCCCTGCTGGACTGGACGACGATGCGCATCGGATATTCCGGAACCTATACCTGGACCGGTGCATCCCAACTGGCGCGGAACCTGGGCAATAGCCTGCAAAATACCCAGCAACGGTCCGCCCTGGCGGAGTTGGACTTCACCAAGCTCTACGCCAAATGGCGACTGTTGAGACCGCTGGACCAGGCCCCCGCCTCAGCCAGGAATCAGGCCGGCGCCAGGAACGCGCAGGATAGCGCCCGCAGGCGGCAGGCAGAAAGGGAAACCCACGAACTAAGCGGGGTGCCCCGGGCTCTTGCCAAGATGCTGACTTCGCTCAAGCACGTCACGTTCAATTATGCGGACAATTCTTCTTCTGCCATCTATGGCTTCCTGGACAGCACTCGCGTGCTGGGGATGGATCTGCATGGAATGCAGCCGGGTTGGGGGTACGTATTCGGTCAGCGACCGGATACCAATTTCGTGAACAAGCTTGGCAGGCGCGGACTACTGACCATGGATACTGCCTTCAATAATCAGAATATGATCAGCTATACCCAAAAGATCAGTGCCGTGGCCACCCTGGAACCGGTTCGCGACCTGCATATTTCGGTTAGCTTCTCCAAGACATTTGGCAAGAATTATTCCGACCTGTACAAAGACACCGCGGGCGGCGCCGGCCTGACCAGGCTCAATCCATACACGGCAGGCACCTTCTCCGTGAGCTTCATCTCGTTCCAGACGCTTTTCGAGAAGTACAAGCCCAATGAGTTATCGACTACCTTCCAGAAGTTTGAAAATTACCGGTCCATCATTTCGCAGCGATTGGGAAATATCAACCCGTATACCGGCAGCCTGGTCGGTACGGACGGATATGCGAAAGGATATGGTAAATATGCGCAGGATGTACTGATTCCCGCTTTCATTGCCGCATACACCGGCAAGAGCCCGACGGCCATTGCCCTGATCAATGAAAGTAATTCCAGCATTACCTCAAATCCTTTTTCCGGCTATTTGCCAAAACCGAACTGGAATATCAGTTATAACGGTTTAAGCCGGTTGCCCGTTTTCAGTAAGATCTTTACCAACTTCACGATCACCGATGGTTATACCAGTACGTTAAGCATGAACAGCTTCAGCTCCCAACTGAACTATGCGGACCCGTTGGGCTATGGCCAGCCGGGCTTTGTCGATACGCTGACGGGGAATTTTGTACCCTATTTCCTGGTTCCGAATATTACGATCTCCGAACAGTTCGCGCCGCTGCTCGACGTGGATATGCAATTCGTCAATAATTTCCAGGCGAAAGTGGGCTATAGTAAATCCCGTCAACTGAGCCTGAGTCTTATCGATTTCCAGCTGAGCGAGACCCACTCCTCCGAATTGTCCATTGCAGCGGGATTTAAGGCCCGTGGCGTAAATCTTCCGTTCAAGCTGAAGATGCCTGGTCAGAACGAGTCATCCAGGAAACTGCAGAATGACCTGACGATCCGGTTGGAGATGAGCGTTCGGGACGACGCCACGTCCAGCAGCTATCTGGATCAGAATGCCAGCCTGCCGACGGGCGGAGCACGCACCATCACGATCTCCCCTTCGATCGACTATGTATTGAATAACCGTATCAACCTGAAGTTCTATTTCGACCAGCGGAGGACCGAACCCAAAATATCCACCACGCCTCCGATCATCACGACCAAGGGCGGTATTCAGATCAGGATCTCGCTGGCGCCATAGGTTGGGCCGGCCCATGCCGCAATCAGCTCTTCCGGTAAAAATAGATGGCATCGGCTTGTGCGGTGCACGTGATCACCAGGTCATTGATGCAGACATGCGGGGGCAGGGTGGCGCAATAATAGACTACGTCCGCTATGTCATCGGCGATCAGGGGAATAAAGCCTTCATAGATCTTCCTGGCCTGCTGTTCATCCCCTTTAAAGCGGACCATGGAGAATTCTGTCTCCGCCGCCCCCGGGTGGATGGCGGTTACCTTAATGGCATGCCGTAGCAGGTCGATCCGCATGGAACGCGAGATCGCATCCACGGCGAACTTGCTGGCACAATAGGCATTCCCTTTCTCATAGACTTCCTTGCCCGCTACGGAGCCCATATTGATGATATGCGGGTGGGGCTGACCGACCATCAGCGGGATGACGGCGCGGGACACATAGAGGAGACCTTTCAGGTTGGTGTCGATCATGGTTTCCCAATCGTCAAGGTCCGCTTCGTCGAAATAATCGCGGCCGAGCGCAAGCCCGGCATTATTGAACAGGATATCCACCTTTTTCCATTCTGCCGGAAGGCTTGCGATCGCAGAAAAGACCGCGTCTTTATCCTGAACGTCGAATGTCAGCGTGGTTACGCGGGTATTCCCGTTCTCCAACCGTCGTTTTAGTTCTTCCAGCCGTTCCTGTCTCCGGCCCGTTAGGATGAGGTCATAGCCGCCTGCCGCGGCAAATTTTTCGGCGCAGGCCTTTCCGAACCCGGACGTGGCGCCGGTGATGAGGACGATCTTGTTCATGGTTGATGTTCGTTTGTATGCGGTTTCTTGGGATGAGAGCCGGATATGCCGGACGCCCGGGCGATGGCGAACGCCATGAATTCTTCGAGTATCGAGCGACAGTGCTCCGCCTCTTCCAGCATGCCCATATGTCCCGCCTTCTCCAGGATATGGATCGACGATATGGCAGCCATATGCGTTTGTTGCAGGCTGCTCACGAGCGGGATCGTATTATCTTTCTCCCCGATGATGAACAGGACGGGTTGCTTGCATTGTTTTAATATTTCGGTCCGGTCAGGCCGGCGGATCATCGCATTATAATAGTACACCAGCGAATGGGGATTGAAGGCGGAATAGGAGCTGATGACCTTCTCGACCCATTCGGGATGTTGCTCGCGGGAGTCCTCCGCGAATAGATTCGGCGTGGATTGTTGAATGAAGGGCGCCGCGCCATGCTTGCCGATGAACTCATTGCTCTTCCTTCGTAACGCTTTTTTTTCTTCGCTGTCTGCAAAGGCGGTGGAATGAAAGAGGCCGAGTGCAGACAGGCGCCCGGGATATTTTTCTGCAAAAGCCAGCGAGATATAGCCGCCCATGCTATGCCCGACCACAACGGCCTGTTTAATGCCTTCCGCATCCAGCAAAGCGGCGATGCTTTCCGCCATTTCCTCCATCGAAGTCTCGCCGCGGAGTGCCGAAGATCTGCCGCTCCCGGGAAGGTCCGGAATGATCACCTGGCACAGGTCTTGCAGGGCCGCGACCTGACCGTCCCAGATCCGTCCGTCTTCCGCAAATCCATGGATGAGTAAGAGTGGGGGTTCATTGGTCGCTTTTCCCTCTACGCGATAGAATAAATGCGACAACCCGTGATTCAGCGTCTTATCCATGGGATAACCTGCGTTTGAAGGTGACGAAAACACCCCAGATCACAACAAGGATGGAGCAGGGCAGGGCTAATTTGAAGAGGATATCCCCGTATCGGGCATAGAGGGTCAGCCCTTTGTTCGGGGGTACCGGCATCTTAATGACAGCTACCTTATCCCATGGCTGGGGATCGATCACCCGGCCGGCCGGATCGATGAAACAGGAGATCCCGGTATTGGCGCTGCGTACTACCCACCGGCGGTCTTCGATCGCGCGAAGACGGGCATAATTTTCGTGTTGTTTGTACCCCGCGGTATTGCCCCACCAGCCGTCATTCGTGATCACTGCGATCAGATCGGCGCCATTTCTGATATAGGCGGACAGAAATTCTCCATAGATGCTTTCATAACATACAGCGGGGGCGATATGGTAACCGCCATTTGCAGAATGAAGGACAGTTCGTTCTTCCTGGCCGGCATATCCGCTTCCCGTGCCGCCGAATTTCTCGAACAGGGGTCTCATAAACCGCAGGAAAGAGGGCAGCGTTTCTACTCCCGGCACCAGCCTGGATTTATGATAGATCCGGATCCCGTGACTGTCCAGCAAAGCCGCACTATTGTAGGAATCTTCATAAAGATCGGTGCCCGGTACCTTGATTGAGGTCGGGGTTTTGTCTTGCTCAGGATAAACACGAAACCCCTCGACGCCCGTAAGCAGGCTCAGCCCCGGGTGCCTGCTCAGCATGGCCCATATCGGCGCCATGAAGGGATGCAGCTTCATTTCATCCTCGTTGATGTCTTTGGGCACGGCCGTCTCGGGCCAGACGATCAGCGCGGTATGTAGGTCGATTTGGGATTCGCTCAGACTGATCATCCTTGCTAACTGACCTTCTTGGGTGCTATCCACAAATTTCTCGTTATAGGGATCGATATTGGGCTGAACGATGATCACGTTCGGCGTCGCTTGATCCGTCGCCGTGGTCTGCTCTTCTATGTTCGTCGCAAGCAGCCGGGAGAAAATGATGGGCCCCGCGAGCACCAGGAGGGCATACAGCGCGTAACGGGTGACGGAGCGCCCCAACCGGCCAGGCGGAGTGCGCGTTGCTCCCCGCTTGCCATCCCCGCCGTTGAATGCAGCCCGCAGCAGCAGGAAGACCGTCAGGTTCATCAATAATACCCAGAGGCTGCCCCCGCTGCAGCCGGTAAACTCGTACCACTGAACCCAGCCCGGATGCGTGGCAAAGACGTTGCCGACCGTAAGCCAGGGCCAGCTCAGCTCCCAGTTAAGGTGAATGTATTCGAAACTCAGCCAGAAAAATAGCAGCGAGGGGTAACCGAACTTCGGCCCAAGAGCCCTTTTTATATGGTAAAAGCAGATCCAGGGCAGGCACATTAACAGGCTGTTGGCCAGCATGGCGGCCATGCCTCCGATCAACGTGGAATTGCAAACCCACCAGGTCGTGGCGACATTCCAGATAAGCATGGTCAGGTAGGTCCAGCCGAAGAATTTTGCCCCCCGTGTGCTTTGCTGCTCCAACCATAGCAGCGGAATGAATGCGAAAAAGATCAGAAAGGTAAAGGGCAGGACGGGCCACGCAGCGTATAACAGCAAGCCGGATGACCCTGCGAGAATGAGCGGATGGATTTTTTTCACGGTTTAACGGCTATAGTTAGGCGCTTCCTTGGTAATCTCGATGTCATGGGCGTGGCTTTCCTTCATGCCGGCATTGGTGATCTTGATGAATTGGGATTGCCGCTGAAGCGTGTCAATGTCCTTTGCGCCGCAGTATCCCATGCCTGCGCGCAGACCGCCCGCATATTGCTGAACGACTTCGCTGAGATTGCCTTTGAAGGCCACGCGGCCTTCGATGCCTTCGGGAACCAGTTTCTTCAGGTCGTCCTCCACGTCCTGGAAATAGCGGTCGCTGCTCCCCTGGGCCATGGCTCCGATCGAGCCCATGCCGCGGTATTGCTTGAATTTCCTGCCTTCATAAATAATGGTCTCGCCGGGGCTCTCTTCCACGCCGGCAAATACACCGCCCATCATGACCACGTTTGCGCCCGCCGCCAATGCTTTGACCATGTCACCGGTATAACGGATACCACCGTCCGCAACAAGGGGAATATTCCTGCTTCGCAGAACGGAGGCTGCTTCCATGATGGCGGTGATCTGAGGGACTCCGGCCCCGGCCACAATACGGGTAGTACAGATGGAGCCCGGACCGATGCCGACTTTCACGGCATCAGCGCCCGCATCGGCCAACGCCTTTGCCCCTGCGGACGTGCCGATATTGCCGGCGATAACCTGCAGCTGCTTGAATGACTTCTTTAACGACTTGAGCGCATTGATCACGCCTATATGATGTCCGTGCGCGCTATCGAGGGTTACGATATCGACGCCGATCTGCGATAAGGCGGCGGCTCTGTCAAGCAGGTCTTTGGTAATGCCCAGAGCGGCCCCTACCATGAGACGGCCGTAAACATCCTTGACCGCGTTCGGATGGCTCGTAAGCTGCAGGATATCCCGGTAGGTGATCAGTCCGATGAGTTTCCCTTTCCGGTCAACCACGGGCAGCTTTTCGATCTTGTATTTTTGCAGGATCTTTTCTGCTTTCTTCAGGTCGGTGCCTTCAGGAGCGGTGATGAGACCCTCCTTGGTCATGACCTCGCTCACCTTACGACGCTTGTTATCTTCGAACCGAAGGTCCCGGTTCGTGAGGATTCCGACAAGGACCCCTCCGTTATCGACGATGGGGATGCCCCCGATCCGGTTTTCCTTCATCAAACGCAGCGCGTCTCCGATGGTGGACTCTTCATGCAGCGTGATGGGATCGATGATCAGCCCGCTTTCACTGCGTTTCACCTTCCTCACCTGCTCGACCTGCCGGTCAATGGACATATTCTTATGCAGGATGCCGATACCCCCTTCTCTTGCAAGTGCCATGGCCAGGTTGGCTTCAGTCACTGTGTCCATGGCGGCGGACAGCATGGGAATATTAAGCGTGATCTCTTTGGTCAATTTGCTTCGGATATCGACTTCCCTGGGCAGCACCTGGGAAAAAGCAGGTAACAATAAAACATCATCGAATGTAAGGCCTTCGCCGAAGAATTTTGAGGTAGTTGATTTGGAGGACGACTTGCTGAGGGGAGTATTTATTCTTGCCATGTGCAAAGGTAGGCCAGCGGGTTAATTCACTCCAAAATTATTTGTTTGGCATGCCCTCCCTGGCTCACCTGGTAACCTGCCCAGGCCAGGGCCCCCGCACGGGTTCTTTGCGGGACGGCTACTTCCCAGTGTACCCCCTGCAAGAAAGTGAACTTTTTTTAATTTATTAATAATGAGTGTATTGCAAAAAGTCCACCTTTTTGCAAGGGGGTAGCGCGAGAATTTTAACTTTCAAAAAAAGGTACAAGGGGACTCCTCTCGCACCGCTTTAAACCCGACCATAGCTCTTTCCTGGGAACGGGCGGATCAAACCCTGGATCTCCAGACGAAGCAGGGCAAGCGGAATTGACGGTCTGGACAAGAGCTCATTTCTCATCAAATCATCAAGGCTGATCCTCTCCCCCGGCTGCAAGACCTCCATGATGGATCGCTCTTCAGGCGTTAATCTGGAAAGGCGGAGGTCTGTCCGCTGCCTTGCGGTTTCCTGCTCCGGACTAACGACACCGGAACGGCCCTCCGGAAGCATTCCCGGCAGGGCAGGCGCCACCGGGGATTTACTTTCTGGCTCTTTCTGCTGCTCCAATTCCCGGATCAACTGCCGTCCGTCCGATAACAACCGTGCCTTGCCTTGCTGAATGAGGGCATTGGCACCGGCGCTCTTGCTGTCCATGATCCTGCCTGGAATGGCATAAACCTTTTTTCGGTAGGCAAGGGCATTGTCAACGGTTAGCATACTGCCTCCCCGACTGCCGGATTCCACGACCACGACCGCATCGGACATGCCGGCGATGATCCGGTTGCGTAATGGGAAATGGTGTTCATCGGGCTCCGTGCCGATGCCGAATTCTGTTAGTAGTCCGCCCTGCGCGACCATTTGTCTGGCCAGACTGCTGTGCTGGGGAGGATAAATGCGGTCCAAACCATGACCCAGAACGCCCACGGTGGCAAGTTGCCGGCTAAGGGCGGCCTTATGTGCCAGGGCATCAATGCCATAGGCAAGGCCGCTGACGAGCAGCAAATCCGGGACCGTAAACTCCCTGACCACCCGATCGATCACTTCTTTCCCATACGACGTGGGTGTGCGGGTACCGATCACGGCCACCACGTTGGCCGCATTCAGATCGGCGGATCCCATGTAATACAGGAGTACCGGAGAATCGGCATGATCTGACAACCTCCGGGGATAACCGGCATCGGTAAAGAACAGTGCCCGTACCTTATACTTTTCAATGAAGGCCATCTCTTTTTCTACGGACCGGAATTGTTTGAACCCGGCGATCGCCCAGGCGCGCATCTTGCCGATCCCCCTGATCTTGCCAAGTGCAGTCGCAGGCGTTCGGAATATGACTGACGCCTCGCCGACATGGCGGAAAAGAGATTTGGCGAGCATGGGTCCGATGCCGGGGACCCGGGTCAGTGCGATTCGATAGAAGAGCTCACTTTCCATAAGACGGTTTTCGGCCGTCAAAATTAGGATAGGACCCAGAGAATTCTTGGCAAACTTTTACATGGTTCTAACGGCTGATGATCTTCAGCTCGGTTCGCCGGTTAAGCGCGCGGCCACCGGGCGTGGAATTGTCGGCGACAGGTTGGGTATCGCCCCAGCCTTTATAGGAGAGACGGAGCTGTGGAATGCCCTTGGATAGCAGATAGGTCGTAACCGAACGGGCCCTGGCTTCCGACAGTTTCAGGTTCTCGGCCTGTTTACCGGAATTGTCGGTATGACCATTGATTTGGATCTTGATGGCCGGATTGTCCCTCATGAATTGTACGATCTCGTCCAATTCGGCCCGGGATTCCGGTTTCAGGTCGTACCGGTTTGTTTCATAAAAGATGTTCTTCAGGATGACTACGGCATTCGCCTCGATGGGCTGCAGAGGAATGTCCATATTATAAGCGGTATCGCCCTGCTCCTTGCTGAGCGGGAAGTTTTCGGAAAACAGCATATAGCCCTTCCTGTTGACATGGAAGGCATAGTCCTTCCCTTTAGGCAGCGTGATCAGGTAATTTCCCGTTTCATCGGTCTGCAGTTTGCTGACCGGCTCCTGGGTCGAAAGGTCGGTGAGCTCGACGCTCGAAGGCAATCCTTTATGAGTGGTTTTGTCGAACACCTTTCCCTGCACCCAAAGGGTTTGCGCCGGGCGTACATCGCTGCGTAGTTCGAAGGTATACAGATCGAGGCCTCCCCGGCTATCGGCGCGATCGCTGGCATAATAGGCAGTTTTACCGTCTGCAGCGACCACGAGGCTGCCTTCATTTTCAATCGTATTGATCGGATATCCCAGGTTCTCCGGCTTTCCCCAGGTTCCCTTCGGGCCCTTCCGGGAGACGAAGAGATCATCTCCTCCGTAGCCGGGATGCCCGTCTGAGGTGAAATAGAGGCTTTGGTTGTCGGCGTGTATGAATGGGGCGCTTTCGTTGCCCACCGTGTTGATCTCGGGGCCAAGATTCTCCGGCTGCGTCCACTTGCCGTTGAGCATGCGATGGCTGACATAGAGATCGTTCCCGCCATAACCTCCCGGCCGGCTACTGGTAAAATAAAGGTCCCGTTTATCCGGCGAAAGGGACGGGGCGGACTCCCAGAACTCGGTGTTGATCGTCTCCCCTAAATTTTCCGGCGTGCTCCACCCGTCGGGGGTCAGATAAGAGATGTATAGGTCACAGCTGCCCAGTCCGTCGGGGAAATTGCAGCCGGTGAAGATCAGCCATTGTCCGTCCTGGGAGATGTTTTGCGCACCCTCGTTCATATTCGTATTGATATTGCCCGGCAGGCTCCTGGCCTTCTCCCAATGGCCACCGATCCGGTCGGACTCATAGAAATCTTCATTCAAATGGTTGACGCGACGGGTGAAGATTAGCTTACTACCGTCGATAGTGACCGTCGGGTAATATTCGGATACCTCACTGTTCACGCTGTCTCCCAGGTTCAGGGGCTCGAATTTATAATCCCTGGAGGGGTTGGTTGCCGCATAGTTCAGCGCGAACGTGTAACAAGCCTTTCGGTAATCGCCGGCCTTACGACTCGTCTCGTTGAGGTTGGAAATGGTCAGGAAGAGGTTTACTGCCTGGAGGGCTTTCTGAAAGGCCCCGACGCCGGCCAGATCGATGGAATACGGCAAATTGAAATCCAGGAAATAATTGCTGTCGATGGATTTGGCCTTCTCATAGTTCCTTATCGCCTCCGGATAGTTCTTGAGCTGGCCATACATGCCGGCCAGGGAAAGGTAGGCGTCTTCGAAGTTGCTGTCGATCGCAATAGCCTGCCTGAGCGCCTGGATCGCTCCCGGATAGTCGTCCCCATCTGCCAGTTCCAGGGCCTTCGAATGGTATTGGCCGGCCTTTTTGCTGACTTTTTCCGGGTTGTACTGTGCCTGCGTCGTAAAGCCGGCCATAAGAACGGGGAGCAGTAATAGTAGGATATGGTTTTTCATTTCAGGGGACATTGATATATTTATGGAGCTGGAGGGAGAGCTCCCATTGGGGATGCTCTTTAATGTATTCGACGATCAGCGGGGTCACCTGGTCGGCCTTACTCCATTCCGGCTGAAGAAAGAGCTTGCAGCCGCGGGTGACCTGCGCCGCCCATTTCTCCGCCCAATCGAGATCACTCTTATTATATACGACCACCTTCAGTTCATTGGCCAATGGAAGCAGTTCCGGCCGGGGTGCCTTGAATTTTTTAGGGGAAAGGCAGATCCAATCCCACTCCCCGCTAAGCGGCCAGGCGCCTGAGGTTTCGATATGGGTGGCAAATCCCGCCTTGTAAAGCCTGTTGGTTAGCGCGGTGCAATCATGCATAAGGGGCTCTCCGCCTGTCACCACGGCCATCCGGGCCGCATATTTCGCTGCTTCCTCGACTATTTCAGCTACGCGGACCCTCGGATGCAGACCGGCATTCCAGCTTTCCTTTACATCGCACCAGGAGCACCCCACGTCACAGCCGCCAAGCCGGATGAAATAAGCCGCCTTTCCCTGGTGATAGCCTTCGCCCTGGAGAGTATAAAAGGCCTCCATGAGAGGCAGGGTCTCGGGGGCAGGCGCCGCAGCGGCCGCATCGGCGGTAATATGGTCGAAAATGGTCTCCATGCTTGGAATGGGTCAAAGTTAAGCAAGACTGCCTTCATTCCGGTTTGCACAGGCATGATAGCTGTTCTTCATCAGCGCGGCGATCGTCATCGGCCCCACACCCCTGGGAACGGGGGTAATGTAGCTGCACCGGGGCGCAACCTCCTCGAATTTGACGTCTCCTTTCAGGGCAAAACCACTCTTTTTGGAGGCATCGGGCACCCGGGTAATGCCGACATCGATGACGATGGCCCCTTCTTTGACCATCGGGGCCGTAACGAACTCCGGCCTGCCAAGGGCCGCTACAAGGATATCCGCCTGCTGGCAATGGTCCCGCAGGTTACGCGTATGAGAATGGCAAATGGTGACTGTGCAATTGCCGGGCTGTGAATTACTGCTGAGAAGTATGCTCATTGGCCTTCCCACGATATTGCTTCGCCCCAGGATCACGGCGTGCATGCCCTTCGTATCTATCTTATAGTGCTCCAGCAACAACATGATGCCGTGCGGGGTCGCCGAGATAAAACTGGGCGCTCCCTGCACCATCCTCCCTACATTGGCCGGGTGGAACCCGTCTACGTCTTTTGACGGATGCAGGGCATTGATCACTTTTTCGTCTGAAATATGCTTGGGTAAGGGGAGTTGGACCAGGATGCCATCCACGTCCATATCGTTGTTCAGCTCATCGATCACCTGGAGGAGCTTATTCTCGCTGATCGACGCCTCCAGTCGGATCAAGGTGGAGTTGAATCCTATTTCGGAGCAGGCCTTCACCTTGGCGCCGACGTAGGTCTCGCTGGCCCCGTTATTGCCGACAAGCACCGCGGCCAGGTGCGGGATCTTCTTTCCTTCGGCTTTTAGCTGCGCCACCTTGAGCCTCAGGGAATCCTGAATTGCCTTTGAAACAAATTGTCCATCTAATAATTCCATGGCGCAAAGGTAGTATTCGGAGGGGACTATGCGAAACAGCTGCGGCGAACAGAATACCCGGATACGTTGGCGTATGCCCCTGCGTGGCGATGTGAAAATATTTGAATAATTGCAGCATTTGGAGCTAAAAGGATGTCTGAGTTAGAGGGGACTGCGAAATTTAACATTTTTTTTGTTAAATTTAAAAGTTCCTATAATTTACAGCCCAAACTAAAAAAACTCAAGTCACATGAGAAAATTTCTAACACTGTTAGCAGTGCTGGTACTGTATTCGGTATCGGTATTCGCGCAAACAAAAGTAGTCACAGGAAGGATTACGGACCTGCAGGGACAACCAATTCCATTTTCATCAGTTCGGATCAAGGGTACAAAGATGGGAACGAGCGCCGATGCCGATGGGAATTTTTCTCTCAGGGCAAAGACAGGAGATGTGCTGGTGATATCGGGTGCCGGTATCAACTCGAGAGAGGTAGCCGTCACTCCCGACGCGGCTCCGTTGGCCATTCAGGTGGAACGCAGCACAGCCGCCCTGACGGAAGTCGTCGTTACGGCTCTTGGTGTCCAGAGGGAGGCAAAGGAACTGGGATACGCTCAAACCAGCATCAATAATAAGACATTGACTGCCGCCAAATCGGTCAATGTACAGCAGGCACTGAACGGGAAAGTTTCAGGCTTGAATATCTCAACGGTCAATAGCGGGGTATTCGAGAACGCCAAGATCAATATCCGCGGGATCCGCTCCCTGACGGGTAACAACCAGCCGATGCTGGTCGTCGACGGCGCTCCCACGCCTCTTGGCTATCTCTCTTCCATCCCCCCGGACGATGTCGCGGACATCACAATTTTGAAAAGCGCCGCTTCAGCCGCCATCTACGGCCCGGACGCAGTGAACGGGGTTATTATCATTACGACAAGAAGAGGCTCCCGGAAACCTACGGTCAATATCAGCTCGACCGTTGAGGCGTCAAGGGTATCCTTCTTCCCCAAATTGCAACGGCAGTTCGGTGACGGGGCCGGGGAGATCATCGACCCGAATGGCGGTTATGGATATGTGCCTTATGAGAACCAGCAGTACGGCCCCATGTTCGACGGCACGATCAAGCCCATCGGACCAGTGCTGGAGGATGGTTCGCAGCAGAGCGGTCCCTACAATGACAGCCATTACAAGGATAAGGTCAAATTCTGGAATACGGGCCTGACCACCCAGAATGCGGTATCCATCGCCGGCGAAGATTTCTTCATGAGCGTGGAAGATGCCAATATCAAAGGGCTGGTTCCCCATGACGTGAACCGCCGCACGAGCCTTCGGTTCAACGGAGGTAAGAAATACGGCGGTTTCTCGGTCAACTACGGACTGAACTATATCCTTAATAATTATAATGTAGTCAATGAGAACGGTTTCCAGACTTCCTTTCCGGGCGCCTATGACGGCGGTCTGTTCTTCCTCGTAGAACAGGTGGCCTCCAACGTGCCGCTGCTTAGCTATGCGGATCAAAACAGCAAGTATGGCCAGTTCTCTAATTATTACAACGAATTTGCGGTCAACCCTTACTGGTTGATCCAGAACATCCGCAGCAAGGGAAGGACCGATAATATCCTGGGAAATATCGATCTGAACTACCAGTTCGCTCCCTGGCTTAAGGCTACGGCAAGGGTAAGCTCGACCCTGAACTTCTACGGCAATAAGAACACCAATTCGCCGGTCGTGGTGTCGGACTGGGCTGCTGCCCATCGTAGCGCTACCCAGTATTCGAACAGGCTGGGCGCCGAATCCGATGACCAGGGATATACGTCCCGGATCAACCTGGATTATTTCCTGAGCGGCGATCATAAGATCGTAAATGATCTGAACATCAACTATCTCATCGGTGGCTCGATTCGTCAGGATCGTGCGAAGGATGTCGCGCTGGGAGGCAATAACCTGGTGGTTCCCTATCTTTTCAATGTGGCAGTTCGCAGCGGCGACGCCAATGTGCCTTTATATCCGAATGACAACTATGATATAACGTCTCGCCTGTTATCTGCATACGGTACGGTGCGATTTAGCTACAAGGGTTGGGCGAACGTCGAATTTACAGGCCGTAATGACTGGGATAGCCGTTTGTTGCAACAAAACCGCTCCTTCTTCTATCCGGCGGCCAATGCCTCACTGGTACTTTCCGACGTGGTCGGCGCATTGCAGAACAGCAATACGATCTCATTCGTGAAGTTAAGGGGCGCTGTTTCTAAATCCGGTAATGTGAACCTTGCGCCTTATTCGCTCGCGGCAACCTACTCTCAGCCGGGTGGCTTTCCCTATGGCAATGTGGTGGGTTTCACGGCTAACAATACCATTCCCAATTCCAACCTGAAACCCGAGTTTGTAAATACCCGGGAGATCGGCATGGAACTGGGCTTCCTGAAGAACAGGATCGATTTCGAAGCGACCTACTATTACCAGAAGAATACCAACCAGATCCTGCAGGTTACCCAGTCATGGACCACCGGCTATTCGGTAGGTCTGGCAAACGCTGCGGATTTCAACAACTACGGCGTGGAAATGGATCTCCGCCTGACCCCATTGATCAGGATCGGGGAAGGCAGGCTTGATTTCCGGATCAATGCAACGTACAATAATAATAAAGTGACCAGCACGTTGGGCAATGTACCCGTGGTGATCGGCGGCAATAACGGCTTTATCCAAAATGCCGTGGGTTATCCTACAGTAAACAATATCGCCACTGTCGGGGCGCCGGCCTTCCAGTTCCAGTTGTCCGATTACCTCAGGGACTCGGCTACCGGCAAAGTCATCGTAGACCCGGTCACCGGATACCCGACCCAGTCTCCCGGATTAGCGATCAAGGGCAGGTCCCTGCCGCTGTGGATCGTCGGTCTGACGCCTCAATACACGATAGGCAATTTTTCGGTTAGCATGACCTGGGATTTCAAGGGCGGACATGACTTCTACTCAGGCCTCGGCCCGGACGAAGATTTCGCCGGCATCAGCTTGCGCAGCGCAGAGTACGGCCGCAAACGGTTCGTGTTCCCCAACTCGGTTGTCATGGGATCGGGCGGCAAATACGTTCCCAATACGAATATTCAGACCCAGGACGGCAACTATAACTTCTGGACTGGTGCCAATACCAACACAGGCATTGCTACAAACTATTATTCCAGCGCCGCCGCATGGAGGTTGAGGGAATTGACCATATCCTACAGCCTGCCCAACAAATGGATCGGTGGCGGAAAGACCATCAAGAAAGTGACCGTATCCGCAGTCGGCAAGAATTTGTTATTATTAGTTCCGAAGTCGAACCAGTGGGGTGATCCGGAGTTCAACTATTCGACCACTGGCAATACGTTCGGTTTGGCCAGCGGCTTCCAGGCACCTCCCAGCAGACTGTTTGGGGGATCTATCGCGGTAACATTTTAATTAATTCTAAAGGACTTTACATGAAACGAATAAATAATCACCTTCTTAAAGTAATCCTGGCAGGCATCATATTGACTGGGTGTAACAAGAATTATCTCAATGTCAACAATGACCCCAACCGGGTAACAGACGCGAACGTTACGGCCGAGCTGATCTTCCCCCAGGCTGAGGCGACAGTAGGCAACAGGGCCGCAAGCGCCAATTTCCTGTTCCTGGACCACTGGATCGGATATTTCGCACAGAACGGAACCTTCGCGCCACAGCAGAATGAGATCACCTATAACATCGATTTCAGTTTTGGGAACACGCTCTTTATAAATCACTTTGACGTCCTTTTCGATCTCCATCAGTGTCAGGTCAAGGGACTCGCCGGCGGAGATACAGCCCTGGCAGGAGCCTCCATGGTGCTTGCCGCCAAATTGTGGCAGGAACTGGTGGATCTGTATGGTGATATTCCCTATTCGCAGACCTTCCAGGTGGCCACGATCACTTCGCCTGCATATGATAAGGCGCAGGATATTTATAATGACCTGCAGAAGAAATTGGATACGGCCATCACTTATCTGAGCGGCAGCGTACCCAATAAATTCGCCGCCGCAGACATCATCGCGCATGGCAATACGAACGAATGGATCCTTCTGGCCAATACCTTGAAATTGCGTCTCCTCATCCGCCAGTCGGAGATCAGCGGCTTCAACCCCTCGGCTGACATTGCCAAGATACTCGCCAAAGGAGGTGTCCTGATGGCAGGTCAATCGGTGAGCGTCAATCCTGGTTATTCCAACCAGGCCGGCAAACAGAACCCTTTCTATGCAAACTTCGGCTTTACTCCGACCGGCGTTCAATCCACCACGGCCGATGACGCGAATGCCTATATCGTTAAATTGGAAAAGACCGATAACGATCCGCGGCTTTCCCGGTTCTTCTATCCGGTTGGATTCGCCGGATCGAATTTTGTGGGAGACGTGTTTGGTGACCTCCAGTCAAACATCCCGGTGGGTTCCGCAAGCTCTTATTTTGGGCCTGGTTTGATCGGCGATCCCGGAGGGAGCGGCGACGTCACCGCGGGACCTGGATCTTCACAGGATCAGTGGATCGTCCCTTCTTTCGAGAGCATGTTCTGGTACGCCGAAGCGGTCGCTCGTGGTTGGATCCCGGGCAATGCACAGACGGCATATGCAGCTGCGGTGACTGAAAACTTTGTTTGGCTTGGCGTTCCAAACGCTGCTGCTGCCGCCACAAGTTATATGTCCGGCGCGGCGGATGCTGATCCCAATACCCTTGCCGGACTGGGAACCCCCTTCCTGAAGGATCAATTCATCGCCTATCAAAAATACCGTGCGCTGGTGGGTATCGATCCGCTGGAAGCTTATTCAGATATCAGGCGCCTGAATATTCTCACAGACAATTCCTACATTTCCGCTGCCCCGGGCAAGTTATCCAACAGCATCCCTGTGCGGTTATTGTATCCGCAAAGCGAATACACATCCAATTCGACAAATGTTTTAAAAGAAGGTACCATCAGTCCGTTCACCTCGAAAATTTTCTGGGACACCAATTAGTGATCTTCTTTTAATTTATTTAATAAAGTAAAAATCAAAATATGAAATTACATTTTATAAAGCCCCTCTCCCTCGCAGTCCTGGTCCTTTCCCTGACCCTGGCAAGCTGCCTGAAGGATAAGGCGTACGATAACGGGGAGATCCAATCCCTGCAGGGCTCGGGTATCAAGGTGATCAGCATCGGTACCTATGTAAGCAGCCAGGCCAATTTCGCCTCGTACGCCTACAATTCGTCCGCCAAGGATACCGTGGTAAACCTGATACCGGTTGAATTGGGTGGCCCTTCCGCCGCTCCATCGGATATCCATGTTAAGCTTGTCGAAAACGACCAATTGGTCACCGATTACAACACGAACAACGGGACGGACTATGCTCCCCCGACGGGCCTCTTCACAGTGGTGAATTCCGGCGGCGTGGTCACGATCCCCAAAGGGTCTCGCGTAGGTTACCTGCAGATCAAATTTGTCCCCAATGACCTGATCGGAACCGATTATGCTCTGGGCTATAGTGTCAGCTCTGTTCAGGAGCCGGGATATACGATTAGCGCCAACCTGAAAGATGGTATCGCGGCCATCCTCATCAAGAATAAATATGACGGACTGTACACGTTGCGTGAACTGACGACCGGTTGGGGTGCATACAGCATTGCCGACGGTCAGGAGTATACCTGGCCAAGTCCGGTTGGATTTGCTACCGTTGGTTCCAACTCCAACCTCATCAGCACACAGGAAGTCGGCGTGGCCCAGGTTGCCTTCGCGCCAGGTGGCGGTCTTGCCGGTTTCGGCGCAGCGACACCACAGTATAACTTCGATCCCACAACCGATAAGCTGACCAGCATCACCAACCTCACGCCCGATAGCAGGAATAGGGCCTTTCCGATGAATCCCGCTATCACGACAAGCCGTTTCGACAATGCGACCCACAATATCTATCTGGATTATGAAATGACGCAGAACGGACGGCCTATTCAGTACATTTATGATACGTTGATCTATATAGGGCCCCGGAATTAATCGGCTCTACACGTTGAATATGGCCGCCCGGCACCGCCGGGCGGCCTTTTTTTAATCCCTCCGCTTATACGATTTCCTTATTTTTGCATGAAATACGACCTATGGCTGAGCAGCAACAAGCTAATAATCAATTAAATATCGAAATAAGCGAGGAGACCGCCGAAGGCGAGTACGCCAACCTGGCTATCATTACCCACTCCCATGCTGAATTTGTGATCGACTTCGTGAATGTCATGCCCGGCACGCCCAAGAGCAAGGTGAAGTCCAGGATCATCCTGACGCCCCAACATGCTAAGCGCTTCATGAAAGCCCTGGTGGAGAATCTTGGGCGCTTCGAAGCCGCCAACGGCAAAATACAGGATCTGGAAGAAGTGCAGCTCCCCCTCAATTTCGGAGGCCCGACAGCCCAGGCCTAGCCTAAATAGCTCGCCGGATATCCAGTTCTTCTGTCTTCTCCGGCCCGGCGGTATTTGTCTCGTCGTATTGCGCCCCACTTCCCTACAAGAGCCCCTCGTCCGCAAAGCTGAAGTGGCCCTCCGCACTGACAATGATATGATCTAACAGCTTGATATCGAATAAGCCCGCGGCTTGCCTGATCTTTAAGGTCAGTTCCTCGTCGGCCTTGCTGGGGCGCAGGTTCCCGGAAGGATGATTATGGCAGAGGATCAGGCTGACGGCGTCCTCGGCAAGGGCTTTCTTGATGACCAACCGGATGTCGACCAACGTTCCGGTTATGCCACCCTGGCTGATGGTCTCGACATGGTTGACCCGCCCGGCCCGGTTGACAAAAACCACTGCAAATACCTCATGATCATGATCTTGCAGCATGGCCTGCATATAAATCGCTACCTCCCGGCTATTCTTTACACAGCGTTTTTCCAGCGGCTGGATGGCCTGGCGCCTGCGACCCAGCTCGAGGGCTGCAGCGATGGTAATGGCCTTCGCCTCACCGATACCTCGAATCCGCATGAACTCCCTGATAGGCAGCCTGCCCAGTTCCGTCACATTGTTCTTCCCGAGCTCCAGGACCCTTCGGGCCAGTTCGATGGCATTTGCTTGCGGGGAGCCCGACCGGATCAGAATGGCCAGCAATTCGGAGTCGCTGAGGGCACTGGGGTTTTTACTAAGTAGTTTTTCGCGTGGCCTGTCGTCTTTGGCCCAGTCCTTTATAGGGGGTTTCTGCTCTTGCATGGGTAAGATTTTCGTATTATTTTCGAAGCATAACGGAATGTTAAAATAAACCTTTTACCTCCGCCGTTATACCCAAAGTTACACCGTTCAAGATCCATTTGCCTTTGAAAACTTTTAATCTGAAATCCATGAAACGTTCTACTTTTAGCGCCATCGGCGGCTGGCAGTCATTCCTTTTCGCAGTCGGTATGTATGTGGTAGCCCTCTTCTTTTCGATCTTCGTTTGCTCCTCCATTTTCTATGCCCTGAATTCAAGGACGGCGTCGAAAGACACGGCAAAGACGATCGTTGTTGCCCCTGCGTCCGGCCACGAACAGCTGGCTTCGGTCACGCATTAGAAGAACAGAAAGGAACCGATCCCTTATCCCGGCCCGGCACGGGAATGCTTTAGCCTGCCTGTCCGCTTTTGACAGGTTTGCCGGGAATGCATTTGCTCCCCATCACCCCCCTAAGGTATATTAACAATTTGCCTTTCACCCTCGTTGATAAGTTTTTGAGAGGTCCGGGTCGCTATTCTTTTTTCATGTATATCTTCGCCGCATATCCACTCCATTATGCAGCATACAGCCAAGATCTTCTCCGGAACAGGCTCGCAATACCTCGCCGAGAAAATAGCCGAACAAGCCGATTATGCACCGGGGAAGATCACGATCCAACACTTCAGCGACGGGGAGATTCAGCCGATATTCGACGAAAGCATACGGGGAGATATGGTTTTCCTTGTGCAAAGCACTTGCTCCCCGGCCGAAAACCTGCTGGAACTATTGCTGATGATCGATGCTGCGCGTCGCGCATCCGCTTATAAAGTGGTTGCCGTCATTCCCTATTATGGTTACGCACGTCAGGATCGAAAGGATAAACCTCGCGTGGCGATTGGTAGCAAGCTGATTGCCAATATGTTAGTGGCTGCCGGGGCGGATCGGATCATTACCATGGACCTGCACGCCCCACAGATCCAGGGGTATTTTGACATTCCCGTGGACCACCTGGACAGCTCGGCCATTTTTATCCCTTATATAGAGGAACTTAAGACAGAAAACCTTACCTTTGCCGCCCCCGACGTGGGTAGCGCTAATCGTATCCGCGAGATCGCCTCCTATTTTAATGCGGAAATGGTGATTTGCGACAAGCATCGCAAGCGGGCAAACGAAATAGCGAGCATGGTGGTGATCGGGGACGTGACGGACAAGGACATCGTGCTGATCGACGATATCTGCGATA
The DNA here is from genome assembly GCA_030706735.1 of Bacteroidota bacterium. Classification (GTDB taxonomy): domain Bacteria; phylum Bacteroidota; class Bacteroidia; order Chitinophagales; family Chitinophagaceae; genus Puia. The sequence goes on from JAUZNZ010000002.1 coordinate 55,227, forward strand.
CGGGTGGAACGCTTGCGAAAGCCGCGGGCCTTCTCAAAGAGAAAGGGGCCAGGAGCGTACGCGCCCTCTGTACCCACCCGGTGTTAAGCGGCAACGCTTACGCCAATATTGAGAATAGCGTGCTGGAGGAGTTGGTCGTCTGCGATACGATCCCCTTGAGGCAACAAAGCAGCAAGATCAAAGTGGTGAGCGTCGCGGGACTTTTCGCCAAGGCCATCAGGAATGCACATGCCAACAAGAGCATTACCAGCTTGTTCATTCATTCGCAGCTTCGAAACAGGTAATTATTAAACAGACATATAACATGAAGACGATTACAATCGAAGGACAACTCAGGACCGGACTTGGCAAACAAGCCACCCGCCAACTTCGCTCTGAGGAAAAAGTGCCCGGTGTAATTTATGGGGGTGCAAAGGAAGTGAACTTCTCCGCTCCGGCAACATCTTTCAAGACACTGGTTTACACACCCGATTTTCAATTGGCGGAAATCAAGGTGGAAGGCAAATCCTACAGGTGCATCCTGAAGGACCTGCAATTCGACAAGGTGAGCGATAGCCTGATCCATGCAGATTTCCTCGAATTGCTCGAGGACCGAAAAGTGATCGCTACGATCCCGATCAAATTCACCGGCGCAGCCGCCGGTGTCAAGGACGGAGGCAAGCTGATCACCAAAATGAAGGCGTTGCGGGTAAAGACGCTGCCAAAGTATTTAAAGGAAAATATCGAAGTGGATCTGACAGAGCTCCAGCTGAATGGTAACGTTCGGGTGGAAGACGTGAAGGTGGAGCATTATGAAATATTGAACTCTCCCCGGATCCCGATCGCCTCGGTGGTGCTGACGCGCGTGCTGAAGCAGGAAGAGGCCGCCGCCACTACGCCGGTCGCGGGCGCTGCTCCTGCCACACCTGCCGGTCCCGGCGCGAAACCGGCTCCCGGCGCGGCCCCGGCCGCACCCGCCGCTGGCAAACCGGCCGGAGGAGGAAAAAAATAGCCGAATTGAATTGCTTGGAACCCGGTTACGCTGTTAACCGGGTTCTTGTTATTTTTAACCCTTTTTATGGGTAAGTTTTTGATAGTTGGCCTGGGCAATATAGGTCCGGAATACGAGGGTACTCGACACAATATCGGGTTCGATGTCCTGGATGCCCTGGTAAAGCGTCACGGGGCAACCTTTCGGTCCGCACGCCTCGCCGAAATGGTCGAGGTGAAATGGAAGAGCCATCTTCTCGAATGTATTAAGCCGACGACCTATATGAATAACAGCGGAAAGGCCGTCAAATACTGGATGGACAAGGAAAAGATCACTTTGGAGAATATCCTGGTCGTGGTGGATGACCTGGCGCTTCCGCTAACAAAGATCCGGCTCCGGCCCGCCGGCAGCGACGCCGGACATAACGGTCTTCGCAGCGTTCAGGAGACCCTGGGCACCGATGCTTATCCGAAGTTGCGATTCGGGATCGGGAATGATTTTCCAAAGGGATCGCAGATCGATTTTGTGCTGGGACGCTGGGACGAGAACGAGTTGCCCCTGGTCCGGGCTAAGACCGAAAAAGCGGTTGAATTGATCGAAAGCTTCGTCACCAGCGGAATTGAGCGGACGATGAGCCAGTATAATAAATTGGATTTTGGCTATGATTTATAAGGCGGAATCTTTATTTTCGCATAATATTGCATTCCTCCCTAATGCGCAGAACGGTTGATTTTCAATATGCCTATGCAAGAGCCGAGTGCCTCTGGCCTGTTCAGGCCGAATGAAAGCTGAATCAAGAATTTTCTATTTAAAAACCCTGATTGAATATGAAAATATTCTGTGTTGGCCGTAACTATGTGGCTCATGCCCAAGAGTTAAATAATGAGGTCCCCGACGAGCCCATCATCTTTATGAAGCCTAAGAGCGCATTGCTGCAGGCACATACGCCCTTCTATTATCCCGAATTTACGAACGAACTCCACTATGAATGCGAACTCGTGCTTCGCATCTCCAAGAATGGGAAATATATCCAGGACCGTTTTGCCAGCAAGTATTATGACGCGGTGACGGCTGGCATCGATTTCACCGCCCGGGATATTCAAAATGAATTGAAGGAAAAAGGCCTCCCCTGGGAAAAAGCCAAAGCATGGGATAACTCCGCCGCCGTCGGCAAATGGATCCCTCTTCAAAATATTAAGAATAAGAAAGATCTCAATTTTTGCCTGTACAAGAATAAGGAACTGGTACAACAGGGTAATTCCAGCCTGATGATCAACAGCTTCGATAAGGTGGTGGCCTATATCTCCAACTATTTCTCCGTCAATATCGGCGACCTTGTTTTCACGGGCACCCCGGCGGGCGTCGGTGAATGTGTGGTCGGCGATGAGCTCGAGGCCTTTATTGAGGACGACAGCATGTTGGCCATAGAAATAAAATGATCACTGTCGATATCTTACTGAACGCCTATCGCCTTATGTGCGTCGCCAAAGAAATGGCGACGACTTATGAAAATAATCGCCAGCTCTGCAAATACGTTCATTCCACCTCGAGGGGACATGAGGCGATCCAACTCGCCGCCGCCTTTCACCTGTTGCCCTGCGACTATGTTAGCCCTTATTACCGCGACGAAAGCCTCCTGCTCGGCCTCGGGTTCACGCCTTACCAACTGATGCTCCAATTGCTCGCCAGGCGGGATGACCCCTTCACCGGAGGACGGGAATATTATGCCCATCCGAATTACCGGGGCCAGGATAAGCCCGGCATCATCCACCAGAGCAGCGCGACAGGCATGCAGGCCATACCCACCACCGGGATCGCCCAGGGTATCCAATACCTGGAGCGGATCGGTTCGGATCTCCTTAAAAAGGGTGCCGGCGGTGAGCTGCCCGTCGTCATTTGTTCTCTTGGAGATGCCAGCGTGACCGAAGGAGAGGTCAGCGAGGCCTTTCAATTCGCCGTCTTGAAAGAATTGCCGGTGATCTATCTTATTCAGGACAATGGCTGGGGCATCAGCGCGCATAGCGAAGAGACAAGGGTCATGGATGCTTATGACTATGCGGCCGGGTTCCGGGGCATGCGAAGGCTCCGTATCGATGGCAGCCATTTCCAGGACAGCTATGACGCCATGGGCAGAGTGATCCGGGACGTAAGGGTAACCCGTCGTCCCTATCTGGTCCAGGCGAAGGTACCCCTGCTGGGACATCATACAAGCGGCGTGAGAAAGGAATTCTATCGCGACAAAACGGAGCTCGAAATGCAGGCTGCCGATGACCCTTGCCTGAAATTAAGGGCCCGCCTCCTCGACCTGGGCCTCGAAGAAGAACAACTACACGGGATCGAAGAGGAGGCAGCGCGAATGGTAGCACAACAGTTTGCCGACGCTGTCGCAGCGCCGGAACCAGATCCGGGTACAGTCGGAGATCACGTATTCGCGCCCACCCCGGTTGTCATAGAGAAGGGCGAACGGCGCCCGGCCGGTGCGGAAAAGGTGATGATGGTAGACGCCGCTCTTTTTGCTATCCGGGAGATCATGGAATCCTGCCCCGAAGCCTTACTGTATGGTCAGGACGTCGGCAGGCGGCTGGGAGGGGTCTTCCGCGAGGCCGCTACCCTCGCCGAGCGCTTTGGCGACCATCGCGTTTTCAATACGGCCATCCAGGAGGCCTATATTATCGGATCTACGGTAGGGCTGAGCGCAGTAGGCGTGAAGCCGATCGTCGAGGTCCAGTTTGCTGACTACATCTATCCGGGATTCAATCAACTCGTCACGGAGATCTCGAAGTCCTGTTACCTGAGCTGCGGAAAGTTCCCGGTCCAGGCCCTGATCCGCGTCCCCATTGGCGCCTATGGCGGTGGCGGGCCCTATCATAGCGGCAGTATCGAGTCCACGCTCTTGTCGGTGAAAGGGATCAAGGTTGTTTATCCTTCCAATGCCGCCGATATGAAGGGGCTGATGAAGGCGGCCTTTCTGGATCCCAACCCGGTCGTGCTGCTGGAACATAAAGGATTGTATTGGAGTAAGGTCCCCGGTACGGAAGAGGCAAGGACGATCGAGCCCTCCGCCGACTACGTGCTGCCTCTCGGCAAGGCCGCAATCTGCCAGTCCGCTGAAACTACTCTCATTGAGGCCGGAGAGACTTGCTGCCTCGTCACCTATGGAATGGGCGTCTATTGGGCCAAAGCGGCAACCGCCGCCTTTCCGGGCCGGGTCGAGATCATCGACCTGCGCACACTCTACCCACTCGATGAGGAACTCGTTTTCGGAAGGGTGCGCATTCATGGGAAATGCCTGGTGCTCACCGAGGAACAGCAGACGAACTCTTTCGCCGAAGCGCTGGCCTGGCGGATATCTTCCGGTTGCTATTCTTATCTCGACGCGCCCGTGGAGGTATCGGGCGCCTTGGACCTCCCCGCAGTGCCGATGAATGCCGGCCTCGAAGCCGCGATGCTTCCCAGCCCTGAAAAAGTCGCCATCCTCCTTGGGAAACTATTGTCTTATTGATGTCAATACCTGGTCAGTTCCGGCTGCACCTCGTCGATATAGGAAAGGATGCCCCCTTTCAGGTTGTATAGGTTCGTGAAACCGAATTTCTCCTCCAGCTCCCGGATCGCTTTGGCACTCCGTCCGCCTACTTTGCAATGCACCACGACCTTGCGGTCCCGGTCGATCCTTTCGCTTTGAGCGGCTATGGTAGCCAGAGGGATCAATTCCCCCCCGATATTGACGATGTCGAATTCATGCGGTTCCCTGACATCGACCAATTGGAATTTTTCACCGAGTACCTGCCAATTATACAATTCCCTGGCCGTGATCTCCTTAATGGGCGACGCCTCAACGGCACGCATCCCGCAGAATTGTTCGTAGTCGATGAGTTCGGTGATAGTCGGGTTCCTGCCATTGATCGGATTGTCTTCCCTTGCCTTGATCGTGAAGGTGCGGCTTTCGAAATTCAGGGCGTCAAAAATAAAGAAGCGTCCCGAGAGCGTTTCGCCTACGCCCGTGATAACCTTTATGACCTCCAGTGCCTGCAGGCTGCCGATGATCCCCGGGAGGACGCCCAATACGCCGCCTTCCGCGCAGCTCGGCACCAGACCCGGAGGAGGCGGGGTGGGATAGAGGTCACGGTAGTTCGGCCCGGCCTGGCCATTCTTGTCCCGATAGTTGAACACGGATACCTGCCCTTCAAATTGGAAGATAGACGCATAAACATTTGTCTTTCCAAGCAGAACGGAGGCGTCGTTGACCAGGTATCGCGTGGGGAAATTGTCGGTCCCGTCCGCAATCACATCATAGTCGCGCAGGATATCCAGGGCATTCTGCGAATTGAGATGGGTGTTGTAGATGTTGAGGTGAATATGGGGATTGAGTGATTGAAGCCTTCTGCGTGCGGCCTCGACCTTGGGTTTGCCGATCTCTTCCACACCAAAGATAACCTGGCGCTGGAGATTGCTGTCATCGACGACGTCAAAATCGACGATGCCGAGAGTGCCCACCCCGGCGGCTGCGAGATACAGGAGAACCGGACTGCCCAGCCCGCCCGAACCGATCACCAGTACTTTGGCTGCCTTGAGTTTTTCCTGAGATTCCATCCCGAATTCAGGGATAATGATATGACGGTTGTACCGCGCCAACTCTTCCTTCGTGAAGACGGATCCCGAGCCGCCCGCAATGGCCGGGACAATGCTGATCACCGTATCCTCCTTCACGGCTGTCTGGTCCTGCTGCAGGTTGCGGATATCGTCATTGCCCACAAAAATATTGACAAAGGAACGGATGTTGCCGCCTTCGTCGAGCAAGTGCTTTTTCAGGTCGGGAAAGTTGAGGGTCAGCTCCTGTACGGTATCCTTGATCGTGCCGGCCTTGACCTGCAGCCTGGCCGTATTGTTGGTGAATTTCCTTAAAGGTGTTGGAATGATGACGGTTGCCATGTTTATGTTGCTTTATGATGAATAGGTTGATTGGTAATCGATGATCTTTTCCTCTTCAAATTGTTGGTCCTCATTCAGCAGCCACGAACGGAACGTAATCACTTCTTTGTTCATTACGGAAATGATCAGGTAAGAGAAATAGGGCTGCGCGGCGACGCGGTCGTGTTCGGAAGGAATTGCCGGATGGTTCGGATGCGAATGGTAGATGCCCAGCAAGGCCCAATCATGGTCCAGCGCATGCTGCTCGGCGATCAGGTAATCTGAAGGCGCGATCTCGAAGCGACGTGTCTTGTCTCCCTGCTTTGAGTTGTCTACCACGAGGATATCGATGATGTAGCGCGTCCCATCCGATTCCTCCTTGCCAAATAAAAATCCGCAGCATTCGTCCGGAAAACTTCCGACGGCGTCTTCGATCAACAGGTGCCTGATACTGGGTTCGATGATTAGCATATTATAATACTTTTTGGATGACCTCGCCGTATTTGTCCGCATTGTCCGGAAAGACCGTTACAACAATGCCGCTCTCTAATTGTTCGCCGACCTTTATGGCCGCTGCCAGATTGGCGGCCGAAGAGGGGCTTAACAAAAGCCCTTCATGGCGATGAGCGGCCCGCATCATTTCATAGGCTTCCTCCGTGCTCACTTCATAGTTGGCGTCTGCAAGCGTAGGGTCGTAGATCCTGGGTACAATGGCCGTTTCCATATGTTTCCATCCTTCCAGCCCGTGCAAGGCGGAATCGGGCTGTAACGAGATCAGCCGGATGGAGGGATTCAGTTCACGAAGCCGCCTGCCCGTACCGGTAAAAGTTCCCGTCGTGCCCAGCCCGGCTACGAAATGAGTGATCCCGGGAAGGGCGGAAAAGATCTCGGGAGCCGTGGTATGATAATGGGCCTTCCAGTTATTCGGATTCTTATACTGATCGGCATAGAAGTATGCGGATGGGTTTTCCAGGGCCATGGCTTTTGCCGTCTGCTGCGCCCCATCCGTGCCCTCGAACCGCGAAGTAAGAATGAGGCGCACCCCCAGGGATTGCAGGATGTCCTTGCGCTCCCGGGAAGCGTTCTCCGGCAGGCAAAGCGCCACCGGGATATTCAGTAAACGGGCAATATGCGCATAGGCGATCCCGGTATTGCCGCTGGTCGCATCCAGTAGTGTGGTTTGCCGGTTGAGCTCGCCGCTTTCAATCGCTTTGCGGATGATCTGGTAGGCAGCACGGGCTTTCACGCTGCCGGACAGCTGCATCCATTCTTTTTTGGCAAACAGCTGCACGTTCCTCCTTTGGAACAAGTGCGTGACCGCATGCAAGGGCGTATGCCCGATCCGCTTTTCGAGGGCCTGGACGGCAGGAAGAAGGTCTGTATCTATTCGATGATGAACGGTCGTTTCCATGATGTCGATTTGTGTCTGAACCGGCCATGGCCGGAAAATAAAAAAGCCCCACATCAGGTGGAGCTTCTTAATATTGTTTGTTTACAGTTAATCAGCCTATAAGAGGTCATCCTCCACCAAAATAACCATGCCTTGCCGACAACAGCAACAACAACAAGTACTATTTGAGAATGCCTGGTTCATCTGGTTTGAATGACAACTGTACAGCAAATGTAAGATAATAGTTTTATATTTCCTACAAAATTAGGGGCCAATGGAGCAGCCGGTGGCAAACATTAAGAAAATAGCCGCAGACAAGGCCATGAGCCATATTCAGGATGGCATGATCCTGGGCCTCGGGACCGGATCCACAGCCTACTGGGCCATTCGCGGGGTGGGAGAACTGGTGAAACAGGGCCTGCAGGTGCGGGCCGTTGCGACTTCCCTGCAGTCGGAAGGATTGGCAAGGGAAATGAATATCCCGATCGTATCTTTTTCCGATATCGATCATATCGATCTGACGATCGACGGCGCGGACGAAGTAGATAAGGAATTGAACCTGATCAAGGGAGGCGGGGGCGCCCTGCTTCGGGAAAAGATAGTCGCTGCCGCCACGCACACCTATATTATCATAGTGGACGAGACCAAACTGGTCGACTGCCTCGGGAAATTCCCCCTGCCCGTGGAAGTTGTTCCGTTCGGTTGGGAAATGACGCAGCGTAAACTGATCTCCCTGGGTTGTACTGCCCGTCGGCGCATGGCAGAAGACAACAGCATCTTTCTGACGGATAATAACCACTATATCATTGACTGCTTCTTCGGCAGGATTCCCGATCCCGGAAGTCTCGACGAGGCAGTGAATAACATTATCGGCGTGATGGACAACGGTCTCTTTGTCAATATGACCGATTTCGTCATCGCCGGATTTTCCGACGGCAGCACGAAAGTGATAAAGAAAGGCTAGCCGGCAAAGCATGGATTCGATCACACATATCGTGCTGGGCGCGGCGATCGGCGAAGCGGTCGCCGGACGAACCCTGGGCAAAAGGGCGATGCTCATCGGCGCCATTGCCCAGAGCCTCCCCGACATCGATTTCATCACTTCATTCGGCTGGGACACTTCCCGCGACTTGCTCTCTCATCGGGGTTTTACGCATTCTTTTTCTTTTGTCGTCCTGGCAGCCGTACTGCTGACATGGGGAGTGAAGCGATGGTTTAACAAGGAGGGACAAGGGTTAGGCTCCGCGTTGTCTTTTCGGGGATGGACCCTTTTTATCGGCCTGCAACTCTTCGTGCACATCTTCCTGGACGCATTCAATGTCTACGGCACGGGTTGGTTCGAGCCGTTTAGCCACTACCGCGTCTCGTTCAGGACCTTATTCGTGGCCGACCCTTTCTTTTCTCTGTTCCCCGGTATGGCCTTCCTCGCCCTGCTGGTCCTCCCCAAACATAGCAGGGCCAGAAAATACTGGATACGTCTGGCCCTGATCATTCCATGCCTCTATCTGTCATACGGGGTAGTTAACAAATCCCGGATCGATGCCCGTGTCGAGGGCGAACTGGCGCGCCAGGGAATCTCTTACAACCGGTATTTCAGTACACCGACGCCGCTGAATGAATGGCTTTGGTATATCGTCGCAGAAAGCCATGACGGATATTATATCGGCTATGGGTCCGTTTTCGATAGGCGTCCGGAATTATCCTTCCGGTTTATTCCACGGAATGATTCGCTGCTTTGGCCTGTCCGGGATCGAAGCGACCTGCGCCGCTTGTTGCGTTTTAGCCAGGGCTATTATGCCATCGATCGGTGGGAGGGCGCTCTGGTCTTTAATGACCTTCGTTTCGGGGAGATACGGGGTTGGGACGATCCGCACGCGAGAAGCGTGCTCCATTACTTCCTGGAACGCCCGGAGAACAATGCCGCGGTCGTGCAGAGAGGACGCTTCGCGGGATGGAATGCTGCCTCCCTGAAGGCCTTCATCAAAAGGATCAGGGGCGATTGACCGCACCGGCGGCTCGCCCCCGGGAAGATCGAGGCTTATGCGGTCGCGTGACGGCCGAGAGCTCATTTTCCTGCCTGAAATAAAAGGTGAATAGAAAGAACAACACGCGAATGAGCTGGTAGGCGAGGCGTTGCAGGATCTTATGCCAAAGATTGTTGTGCGAAAAGAACGACTCCGGCGTGACCCGGACGCAATGCTTCCGGATGATGGCATCCAGTTCTTCCTGCACGCCCCCCGCAAAGGCCTTGTTCCGGACATCGAGGTTTAATTCCACGCTGGCATAAGCGCTTATCCTGTTCACGTTATACGAACCGACCGTCGCCCACAACCCATCATAGACGGCTATCTTTCCGTGCAGGACGGTCTCCTGGTATTCGTAAATCTCAATCCCGTTCCGGAATAGCCAGCGATACATGTATCGCTCGGCCAGCCTGGCCACCTTTACGTCCGAGACCGCTCCCATGATGATCCTGATCTTCACGCCCCTCTTGGAGGCCTGAGCCATTTTCCTGCGAAAGAGCTCCCCTGGCAGGAAATAGCTGGACATGATGGTGATCCGGTGGCTGGCATAGCGAAACATCTGTAAATAGCTTCTTGAGATCTCCGCCTTGCGTTGCACCCAGTCATTCCGCCGTACCCTGACCATGCACTCTTCTCCGGCCGTGATGCCCGGCATCCAGGGGATGACATCCGCATTAACGCCGGTCTTCCAGTAGGCCTTCCTCCACATGTCGTTGCAGATTACATGCAGCCTGAGCGCGGCCTCCCCCTCGACATAGATACCCCAATCCAGCCATCCCTTGGCATCGCCGATATCATTGTATTTATCGCTGATGTTCACTCCGCCGGTAAGCCCATACGAGGCGTCGGTGACCAGGATCTTATGATGCATTCGCCGGCCCAGATAAAAATGGCGGCTTCTGAACAAGGGCCAGAACCAACGGAACCGTACACCCGATTGCTTCAACTCCCGGATAAAAGGCTTGGAAAGATCCTGTGACGCATATCCATCCAGCAGCACGAAGACGCTGACCTGCCGGCGCGCAGCGTCCATCAGGGCATTGGCAACCATCCGTCCCGTTTCATCCTCGGTGAAGATATAGGTCTGCAGGTGGATCGTGGTCCGGGCCCGATCGATCAGGTCCTTCAGCCGGGAAAAATACTCATGCCCGCCATGCACAAGCCTGACCTTATTGTGATGGGTATAACCGGCCAATATTTTCGGTGTCCTTTTTTTGCGCATGAATGGGAAATGACCTGGATTATCCTCCCCGGGCAACAAAGATTGAAAAACCCATCAAGATCGGTCAAAAAAGATTTGCACGATCATTAAGAAATTGTTAACTTAATGTAGCTTTGGCCCCCTCGGACCGAAACCCCATTAAAACTTTTCCCATGCAACATCGATTTCTTGCGTTCCTCTTACTTACTACCCTCCAGGCCAACGCCCAATTCACCGTCAGCGCCTCCTCAACGACCGGTTTTGACGGCGCCTCGACCCTCAAGGCTTCGACTTCTTCAGGTTACGACGCGACGAACCCCGGGGCGACAGAAAATAAGGTGCGCAGCAATGTGCCGATGAACGAGATCAGCCCCCGCGCCTTCCGGCATTTTCGTAGGAATTTTCGTGCAGTTGCTGACGAGAACTGGTATAAATCCGAGCAGGGCTACTTGGTTTCCTTTATGGTCGGTCCCTTCCGGCAGCAGGCCTGGTATCACCCAGATGGGTCGTTCATGTGCTCGGTAAAATATTATTCCGGTAAGGAGTTGGACGAACAGACAGACCGCCAGGTGCACCGGCAGTTCCCGGGCTACCAGGTCAAGGTGGTCACGGAGATCACCGACGACTGCCACAAGAATTTTTACCTGGTAACGATCGAAGATCCGGCGACGGTCAAAACGCTGTTCATCTGCGATGGAACGATCGAGGTCCGCGAGGACCTGGTCAATGCCGGTTAGTTCAGAAGGGCCGATCAATCATCGACCTTCCTCCCCTTTAAGGTGCGGCTCTTACGTTCGAATTTGTCGATCTCGCTCTTGCGAACGACCAGTGTGGCCGAGGCCACATCGGGGCAGGTTCCGCAGCTGGCCCTGAATTTATTCGAGTCGAAAGTGACGGCAGCCGTTCCATTCTTCCATTCCGTGCCATACAATACATATTCCGAAAAGGCAGTACCACTACCCTGGCCAAAGGCCAGGTCATTATTTCCTCTCTCGAAGCTGATCATCATCCGGTCGTTGAGAATCGTGTCACATACCCCCGGCGTAAATGCAGGGATGATCACCTCATTGATATATTTGCCGTTCTCCAGCCTCACCACGCCCGACGTGACCTGCACTTTCTGATCGCCTATGTTCCGGGAAAGGATCAATTTCTGATCGACATAGAACTGTACCTGCTTCAGATCGATATTGTCCCGCTCCAGGCGCTGCTTCAGATCCTTTGTAAAGGGCACAAAGCCGTTCGCGGCCCTCCTGGGAGAGGTGCAACTGAATAAAAAAAGGAAGGAGGTCAATGAAAAAATTGCGGTTGAAATTCGTCTCATAATATGGTTTTGATCCATTAGACCCCATTCAAACGCAATAGTTTTTTGGGCCGGCTGGCCAGGTTGTTATTATTATGTTAAGAAAGCCATTATTTCTCAAAGACTACAGACTCGGGTTTAGCCCCCAAAGCCGTCAGCGCGGATGCCAGGTCGCTTACCATCTTATCAGGACCGCAGATATAGAAGGGCTGGGAAAAGTCGCTTATGGTCGCTCGCAGAAAGTCCCTATCGATATGCAGGTTGCCCGTTCCTCCTGCTTTCTCTCTCTTGCCACCTTCCTGGGTGAGGATAAAGTGCGCGTCTGCGCCGAGCATTTGGGTCAGTTCGTCATGCAGGATGATATCGGCTGCCGTCTTGTTGGAAAAGAAGAGTTGGTTTCCCTTGATCTTGTTGTCCTTATACAACCGCCGGAAAATGGCCAGAAAAGGAGTGATGCCCGCACCTCCCGCTATGAAGGTTCCGGCGCCATGATAGGCAATAGCTCCCCAGGCATCGCCAATGATCAATTCGTCGCCCTCCCGGAGTCTGCCCAATTCATCGGTCACGCCATGGTGGTCTCCATAGCTTTTGATCGTGAACTCAAGATGTGGCCATTCCGCAAGACCGGTAAATGTGAACGGTCGCTTTTCGTTCTTCCAGCCTTCTTTGTTGATGGACACATCCGTGGCCTGTCCGGGCTCAAAGGAATATCCGGCCGGCTTGGTCACGCGATAGGCCCTGACGTCATGCGTGACCTGGGCGATAGTAAGGATCCTGACGATTTCTTCCATGTCTTTTTGATTGGTGCTCCTTGCGGAGCCGGCTCCATGCTTTATCTGATCCCGCTCCCATGTACCATATGCAGCAATTCATTCTTTTTTTCCTGTTCCTCGAATAGGCCGTGATAGCTGGCTGTGAGCGTGGTGCTTCCCATGTCCTTTACCCCTCGCGAAGCGACACATAAATGCTCCGCCTCGATGATGACCGCAACATCGTCCGTCTCGAGTTTTTCTTTGAGGAATCCCGCGATCTGGAGGGTCAGGCGTTCCTGCACCTGCGGCCGTTTGGAAAAATAGCGCACCACCCGGTTCAGCTTGGAAAGGCCGGCGATCTTTGCCCCGGCAATATACGCCACATGGGCCTTGCCGATGATCGGCACGAAATGGTGTTCGCAATACGAATATAGGGGAATATCTTTTTCCAGGATGATCTCCTCATACCGGTATTTGTTCTCGAATAGCGTGACGGAAGGCTCGTTCAGGGGATCCAGGCCGCTGAAGATCTCGTTCACGTACATCCGGGCGACGCGTAGTGGCGTGTTTTTCAGGCTGTCGTCCATGATATCGAGCCCCAGTGCCAACATGATCTCTCTGAAATGGCGCTCGATCAGGTGGATCTTTTCGCTCACCGGCAGGGTTGGGTTGACGGCTGGCGGCGCATAGGCTCCGCTCATCGGTTGTGGCTTTGCAGCTTCCATCGTCTACGCCCCCGCAGATTTGATCCTCGTAAGCTGTGCCAGGGAATAGGCCCCGACGGCCATGACCAGGTCGCGAACGGCAACGTCGAAGTAATGCCCGCTGAAGATCAGCTCGATGGCGATGGCGATCAGCCAGACCATTACAATGAAGGCGCCGATCAGGGGCCTGATCAGAACGATGATGCCCGCAACGATCTCGATAACGCCGACGATCTTCATGAAAACAAGGGCGTCGAAGGGCAGCATTCCCTTGAAACCGGCTCCCAGGTAATCGGACCAGTTTGTAAGAAGATTGGTAAATTTGTCGAGCCCCGCGACGATCGGAACTACCCCGAAAGTGATCTTCAGGACATTTTGTAACTGATTGGTGGTTGCCATAAACCAGGAGTTTTAGTATATCGGTTAGAGAACCCGCCGGCCAAAAGGTTACAAGGGAACATCCGGAATAGTTTTTTCCGGAAATTGTAACCAACGGCCCAAATACATATCTAATACGTATCAGATGAAGGGAACTGTCGTTTTGCCGCCTGACGGCCTCTCCGAGGGAGAGGTGATCAACCGCATTCTTGCGGGGGAAAAGCAGCTGTTTGAATGGATCGTAAGGCGATATAATCAACGGCTCTTCCGGATCGGCATGTCGCTGTTGAAGGACGAAACGGAGGTAGAGGACGCCATGCAGGCCACGTATGTCAAAGCCTACGAGCACCTTCGGCAATTCGAGCGGCGATCCTCCGCCGGCACCTGGCTTGTAAGGATCCTGTTGAATGAATGCCTGGCCCAAAGGAAAAGGCGGCAGAAATTGCAGACGCATCACAATACCGAAGAAATGGAAACCAAACCAGCCATACATACCCCGTCGAATATTCTTCTCAATAAGGAGCTGGGAAAGGTTCTCGAAAATGCGCTGGCGCAATTGCCGGAGAAATACAGGGTGGTCTTTGTCTTGCGCGAGATCGAGGAAATGAGCACCCGCGAGACCGGGGATGCGCTGGGCATCGAAGAGCCGAATGTAAAGGTCAGACTGAACAGGGCCAAGACCATGCTCCGCGACAATCTGAACGGATATTTTAAAGAGACTGCCTATCCATTTCACCTTACGCGCTGCGATCTCATGGTGGAGCGCGTATTCCGCGGGATCGCCTCCTTGCCCTGATCTCACAAGCCGGGCCGCCGCCAGGTCTCACCGCTACCGGCCGATCTCTTCAGCCATTTCCGACACGATCTGCCTTGCCTGCTCCAACTGCCTCCTCTTTCGTTCGAAGACTGTTTTCAATCCCGCCAGCGTTTGAAGCTGACGTTTGTTGTTCTTCGATTTCTTCGCCGCCGCCGCTCCCTCCTTCACCGGCCCGATCAACTCCAGATCGATCGATTTGATGAAAAAGGAGGCCGCCGCTTCCACCCGCAGTTGCAGGGTCTGCTGTCCTTCGCCGCCCAGGGTATCCAGCAGCAAGTCGAGTTGCCTGAAGAATTTGACTGCCGTCTCCCGATGGCGGGACAGCACGCCGGCAAGTTGCCCGGGAAGATCGAGGGATAAAGAATGCTGCCCGGGTGCTCCTTCGTCTCCCCGGGTAAGGAGGGAAAATTCCTCCTCCACGGCATCCCATGCAAACGCCCGGGTAAGGACTTGCTTGATGTACGCCTGCTGCTCGCCCAGTAGTTGGTTCTGCCAGGCGGTCTCCGCCAATACACTCTCCGTGAAGGCCACCACCCGTTCGTCGGTGCTGATGCTGGCCGGATGGATCCGCGAATGCAGGATCAGTCCATCCAGATTGGTCAGCCTGCTCAGGGCGACATAGACCTGGCCCGGCGCAAAGGAGGCGCCCGCATCGATGACCGCCTTGTCGAAGGTCAGACCCTGGCTCTTGTGAATGGTGATGGCCCAGGCGAGCCGCAGCGGATACTGCGAAAAGCTGCCAAGCTCCTCCTCCTCGATCTTGTCCTTTTCCCGGTCGTAGTTATAGCGGATATTCTTCCAGACCTCCTTCTCGACGACCAATTCCTCCTTTTCGCCCGGGAAGCATACCATGATCTTGTCCCCAGAGATCCTTTCAATACGGCCGATCTTGCCGTTGAAATACCGCCTCGTTTCGCCCTTATCATTTTTAATGAACATGACCTGAGCCCCCTCCTTCAGGTGCAGGGTCTTTTCGGCAGGGAAGGAGCGTTCGTTGAATTCTCCGGTGACGGAAGCTTCGAAGGAGTGGGACTTGCCGCGCAATCCGTCCAATTCGGCCTGGTTGATATGGGCGGCTTTCGCATTGTGCGAGGTAAGGATGATATAATTTTCCGCTGCCGAAGGCTGGAAATCGGGCTGATAATGGAAATGCAGCTGTTCCAGGTCATCTTCGGTGGCCCGGTTATTACGGATATTATTAAGGATATCGATAAAGCTGGCCTCTTTCTGCCGATAGACTTTTCTTAATTCCAGACACACCGGCGGCGAAGAGCGGATGCACTGCGCGTCAAAAAAAAAGGGGCTGTCATAGTACTCCCTGAGAAGTTCCCATTCTTCCCTT
Organism: Bacteroidota bacterium; assembly: GCA_030706735.1. Taxonomy (GTDB): domain Bacteria; phylum Bacteroidota; class Bacteroidia; order Chitinophagales; family Chitinophagaceae; genus Puia. The sequence continues at coordinate 71,016 of JAUZNZ010000002.1, forward strand.
GACACGACCGGAGGCAGCTGGAACAGGTCGCCGATATACAGCACCTGTACGCCGCCAAATGGGGTCTGGGGCTGCTGACGAAAATGCCGGAGGATCGTATCGACAGCGTCTAACATGTCCGCGCGGACCATGCTGATCTCATCGATGATGAGCAATTCCAACTCCTGCAGGAGATCCCGCTTGTTGGCTGACAGACGGATATTCTTGAACAGGCTGTGGGGATCGCTGATGGTCCCGCTTTGATCCCATCCCTTGAAGGTCCTGGGTATGAACGGGCCGAACGGCAACTGAAAGAGCGAGTGCAGGGTGACTCCCCCCGCATTGATCGCAGCTACCCCCGTGGGAGCGGCAATAGCCATTTTCTTCTGGCAGGTATCCCGGATGGTTCTTAGAAAGGTCGTCTTGCCGGTGCCGGCCTTCCCCGTTAGAAAGACATGCCTGCTGGTTTGATTGACAAACTGGGAGGCGAGCCGGAAGGTCGTATTGTCGTCGAAGGGCATGGGGCAGATGCAATTTAGCTAAAACTTGTTATATTTATTGCCGCCTGTCCCGGCCAAAAAAATCTGTTGTCATGAGAAAAGATCCCAGGTACCTGTTGCTTGCCGCTATTTTTTTGCTTTCCTCCCTGAATTCGACAGCCACGGTACGCTTGCCTTCGATCATTTCCAGTAATATGGTGCTGCAGCAGGGATCGACTGCCAAATTATGGGGCTGGTGCGATGCCCATGAGAAGATCTACGTATTCACCTCCTGGAATAATAGGACCGACTCCGTAACAGGTACCCGCGATGCCAACTGGCAGATCGGCGTCCCGACCCCTGCAGCCGGAGGTCCCTATACGATAACCATCAAGGGAAGCAATACCATCCTGCTGGAGAACGTCATGATCGGAGAGGTCTGGGTCTGCTCGGGCCAATCCAATATGGAAATGTGCGAGACCTGGGGATTGCCGGATGTGCGTGCGGAATTGCCCGAATGCAACACCAATAATATTCATTTTTTCCATGTCCCGAGAACCACTTCCATCTACCCGCAGGAAGACTGCCATGCACAATGGACCCCTTGCGATTCCGTGGCCCTGAAGAGCTTTTCGGCCGTGGCATATTTCTTTGGCAAAGAACTGAACCGTAAGCTGAACGTTCCCATCGGCCTGATCGAATCCTCCTGGGGCGGTACGCCTGCCGAGGTTTGGACCCCGGCAGCTCTCATCGAGGGAGATACCATCTTGAAACGGGCTGCTGCAACCTTGCATCCCAGTACGGGCTGGCCTTATCTGCCGGGATATTGCTACAATGGCATGATCGCTCCGCTCACTAATTATCCCGTTGCCGGCGCCATCTGGTACCAGGGAGAGGGCAATACATCGGGGCCCGCCACCTACGGCCGCCTCCTGCAAACGATGATCGGCGCCTGGCGACAGGCCTGGAACAAAGAGCTGCCGTTCTACTACGTACAGATCGCCCCATATACCTACGGTGCAAAGAATGTCGCCGGCGTCCTCCGCGAGCAGCAGGCCTCCTGTATGAGCATGGACAAGACAGGCATGGTGGTGGTCAGCGATATCACGGGAGACACCACGAACATTCATCCCAAAAATAAACACGACGTGGGTCTTCGGCTGGCCAACTGGGCGCTGGGAGATACCTACCATCTTTCTGGGATCAACTACAAGGGTCCTCAGTACAAGAGCATGGACGTGAAGGCAGACAAGGTCGTTTTGACCCTGGATAATGTGCCGACAGCGCTCGAAATTAAAGGCAGGGACGTGCGCGAGCTTTCCATTGCCGGCGACAACAGGGTCTTTTATCCGGCCCAGGCCAGGGTGGAAGGGAATAAGCTGATCGTCTCTTCGGCTCAGGTCAGGCACCCCATGGCCGTTCGCTATCAATTCGACAATGCAGGTATTGGCAATATATTCAGCAAGGAAGGACTGCCGGTGGCCCCCTTCCGCACGGACCATTGGAACGTCGATCTCTAGGCCGGCCCTTCCTCGCCTTCGGTTGATTCGCTTTTTTTAGGGATATTGAACAGGAGACTGGTAAATATCGGCACAAAAAAGACCAGCACCGTCAATATCGAGGTACCGATGTCGGCCGTCCGGCTGTCCAGGAATGTGCTGAGCCGATCTTCCGGGAAAAAATGCGCATATAGAGAGAGCATCAGCTTGACGCCAAGGATCCCGATCACTATAAAGGCGGCCGTTTCTAAAAAGCTGTATTTCTCCATCAATTTTACGAACCACTGCGCGATAAAGCGCATCGCCAGGATTCCTATGAACACCCCGACGCATACGAGGATGATATTGGGTGAAAAAGCGACGGCGGCGAACACATTGTCTATCGAGAAGGCCATATCCATCAATTCGACCAGCGCCACGGTAGCCCAGAAGGCGCCCATCCAGCCTACAGTCGCGCGGTATAACCAGTTCCTTTTCTTATCGATTCCCTCATTTTCCCCCGATTCGTCCTGCTTTCCTTTCCAGAAACCATAGACGAGGTATAGGAGGTAGAGCCCGCCAAGGGGCTTCAGCCACCATATCCGGATGATGAAGGCGGCAAAGATCATCGCCGTGCCCCGGAACACGTAAGCGCCGAGAATGCCGTAACGGAGCGCCTTCTTGCGGTTCTTCGGCTCCAGGTCCATGACGATGGTGGCCAGAACGGCCGCATTATCGACGGAAAGCAGGCTTTCGATGATGATCAGGTTCCCGATTATGGCCAGGGAGGGCAACGGATTATCGATGATCTGTTGGATGAGTTCGCGCATGAAACGAGTTTAGTCTGTTAAGGAGTCTATTCTATATGATATCGGTATTTAGCATCGTCTTCAATATATTAGCTTGAACTTCGAACTCGCTGCTTTGCAGGAAATTGATGTCGGCTATCTTCTTGTAGGATTCGGCAAGCAGGTCCCGGATGCCGTCCGGCATGAACGTTTTGGCCGCGCCGACCGCGGCGGCCAATTTATTGTTTTTCTCCGTGAGTTCACGGATGATCCTGGTCTTTTTTGACAGCGTGCTCGACCAATCCACGCCTGTTATTTTTGCCAGGTCGCACAATAGAAAGACGTTGCCCGCAGGGGAGAACAGGAAATACCGGTCTTCATCGGTCAGTTTATACACTTCGATCACCGCGACGCCGGCCTTGAGACCTTCATAAAAAACGGCCCTGAAATCGTATTTACACAGCAGCCCCATCAGCCGCTTATGGATCGTTGCATGGGCATTCGAATAGACCTCATTGGGATTATACAGCAGGAGCTGATCCAACACGGAGGGTGTAATGTCATAGAAGTAATCTTCGCAATAGCGGGCGCCAAAGGCATTCAGGTTCCGCGAGAAAGGATAGTCGGGTGAATCGTTGGAGAGCGCTTCATAAAGCTTTCGTAGCGACAGGCTCATCTTTAACGACTGCCGCTGCTTGTCCAGACTGAATTCCTGCTCGGTATGGACAGACCCGCTGAGCTTATCGATAAGGTCGCGGTTGAGCTGGATCTCGTCATATAACAGGCTCTCGTTCTTCTCATTCCCCCGCTTGATCTTTTTCAACAGCGAAATGACACTGTCGGTGAACTGGACATGGAAGAGTTCCAGCTTATTGATATCCAGGTCCGGGTTGCTTTCGAACAGGGTATGGATGACCTGGGTGCGCAGGTAGATCTTATATACGTTCTCGTCGCCGAAGAAGGCGGAAAGCACCTGTAGCTTGCTGATTATTTTCGTCGAGTCATCTAATATTTTTTTGGCGTTTTCATCCATCTTTCAGCATCACTTGATGTTGGTTACGTTCTTCTTCAGCTCCGTCTCCAGATTCTGCAGGTCGGCATTCAGGGCTACCCGGTTCTGTGCGCCTTCGTCGTGGATGCGCTTGACCTCCGTCAGTGTTTCGATCAGCGACTGCGTCGTCCTCTTTAAGGTGTCGATGGAAACCACGGTCTTTTCATTTTCCCGGGCGACGTCGATGCTGTTCTGTTTGAGCATGTCTGCGTTCTTTTGCAGGATCGTATTGGTCGTATCCGAGATCTTCTTCTGCATCTCCACATTGGCCTTTTGCCGCTGCAAGGCGACGGCAATGGTCAGCTGGTTCTTCCAGACGGGTATGGTCGTCGATACGATGGATTGTGCCTTTTCAGCGATCGAGGTATTGTTGTTTTGCACGACGCGGATCTGTGCCAGGGATTGCATCATGATGAACCGGACGGTCTTCATGTCCGCCAGGCGCTTGTCCAGCCTGCCTACGAAATCACGGAGGTCTGCGATCTCATAGTCGTTATAGTTCGCGGCATTGGCCTCCATTTCGGTCAGCTTCTGCTGAAGCTCGTTGTATTTCAGGCGACCGGCAATGATCAGGTCCTCCATCTGCTTGATGTAGTTGACATTGCTGTCGAACATGGTCTGGAGCGAACTGTTGTCCTTTATGGAATTGAGCCGGCCTGTCTTGATCTTGGTCGTGATCTTGTCGATATTGCCCACGACCGTATCGTATTTCGCGAAGAGCTTCTTCGCGTCAAAAACGAGCGTCTTGATAAAGGGTATCCGGGACAGAAAGGACTTGATCCCGCTTTGGTTCAGCTCATCGACGTCGATCATATTCAGCTGCATCAGCAGGTCATTGATCAGCCCGCCGACCTCCCCGGAGTTGAAGGTCCGCACCGAGACCAGGAAGTCGTTGCTGTATTTTTCCATCGAGGACTGAGCGTCATTGCCGAAATTCAGGATCGAATTGGAGTCCGCCGGATTAAGGGTCTTGCTGATCGCACCGTATTTTTGCGCGTCGTCCGGAGTGATCAGGGAGAGGTCCACATTCCCGTCCTTGTCCAGTTTGGGATGTGCAACCGCCGGCTCCGGAGCCGGCGGCACGGCAGATAATCCCGGCGTGGCGACGACGGGTATTCCGGCGGCGGTTCCGTCCGGAGTGTTCGAAGGCGTGTTAGTCTCCATGTTGTATGCGTTTATTTTTTTTATTAAATAGATAGTTCCTCAGAAAATCGAGATTGCGGGAATAGGCTTCGATAAGGTGATAGTTGTTCCCCAATGCCATATTGTACAAAAGATTCACGAAATCGTCGGACTGATTCTGGAGAAAGAGGCAGTAGGCGTCGAAATCGTAATTCAGGATATATTTGACGATCCGCGTATTGATCAGAAAAGTTTCGCTTCGGATGATCATTTCCAGGTCAAAGATCGATTTGACAAAATGATAGTTCAGCCTGTTTTCGATATTCGGATGGATCCGCTCATCGGCAAGCTCGGCAAAATACAGCATGAATAGCTGGTTGGTCAGGCGATGCTCACCGACCATCTTCAGGATCATCCGCTCATGACTGCCGGTGATCTTGATGTCGTCGAGGAACAGAAGGGTCTTCCCCTGCAGAAATCCGGCATCGATATGAAAGGAGTCGTTGCCTATGAGCCGCATCCGCTCCTCGGCGCTTAGCTCCCCATAATCTTCTTTATACGTGATGGTACGATGCACTTTCGTCTCCTGGACGACGGGGAATCCGCCGGCGGCCAGCCACCTGTTCAGCCGGTATACGAAGTGGTTCTTCATCGCGAAGGTGGCGGTGGGAATATAGGAATATGGGCTGGGTATCACGACGATCTGTTCATCGATCGGGGCAAGCGCCATATGCCGCCGGATAAAGCCTTCGGCCAGACTGCTTCCGAACGCCGCCGCGGCGGTCCCGTCTCCGAATTTGAATCGGCTATATTCATCGGGGGAAAAGCCGAACCGGTCCGGATGGGTGATCTTGTGTAAGGAATAGGTCGTCATCGGCAGGTCTTTATCATTGGTTATGCCGGCTGTTCCAGCAAGGTTGAAATAGAGTTGTCGTTCGAATTGATCAGGTGGCCGTCGATTCCGATCGCCTTTGCACCAACGATGTCCGCGCCGGGGTTGTCGCCGACATGGACGATCTCACTCAGCCTGACATCCATTCTTCGTGCCATGACCTCGTCCGTCATGAGCCGGAAAAATTTTGAATTGGGTTTGGACCATCCTTCTTCATCGGAATAGAGCTGAAAATCGAAGAAAATGGCCAATCCCAGATCATCCAGTACTCTTCTGAGTACTTTTCCCTTTACGAAGGCAGTATTACTCAAAAGGCTGAGGCTTGCCTCACCCTGCTTCAATCTGCTCAACACACTCGCCGTCTCCCCGCTGAACAGGTCGGGTGGATATCGGAATAACAGGTTGTCCATTTCCTGCATCAGCCACTTCATATCCATTTTCTCGCAGACCGCGGGGTCGTCGTCATTGATCTGGCAAAGGACCTTGAGGTACAGCTCTTCAGCGTTAATGTGCCCGCCGGTCATTTCGTTGCTGGCATTGGCCTCCAGGTCTACCGCCCGGAAAATAGCGGCGATCTCCGCCAGTGCCTTATCCTTACTGTTGAAATGTTTATGAAACCAGGCATTCCGTTCCTGCTTGAAAGCGGGATTGCTCCTGATCAATGTCATCCACAGGTCGAATGAATAATGTTTATACCTAATAACTGTATTTTTTCAGGATCTCCACAAAGCTGTCGGTGGGATAGGGGTCGCCGATCGCCCTGAATTTCCAGGTGCCGTCCTTCCGATAAACTTCGGAAAAGACCAGGGAACACATGTTGCCATAGCTGGCATCTCCCGACAAACTGAACTTGGCGATCTCCCTTCCTTTATTGTCCACGGCCCGGATAAAGGCATTCTCGACCATGCTGAAATGCTGATTGTTCTGACGGCCATGATATATACACACCAAAAAGACGATCTTCTGATAGCGCTGATCCAACGCATCGAGCTTGACGATGATCTGTTCGTCATCCCCTTCGCCGGCGCCGGTGCGATTGTCGCCCGTCAGCCAGATGTTTCCGGACGGATGTTTCATCGAGTTGAAGTAAACGATATCGCCTTCATACCACCCTATATTGCGTCCGTCGGAAGTCTGGGCGGTACGTCCGGGATTGGCCACCTTGTCATTGCTGTCGAGCAGAAAGGCAACGGCATCCAGATCGTACTCTTCTTCTTCACCGCCTCCGAATAACCTCCCCAGCAGGCCGCCGCCCCCTTTTTTCCGGACGTCCCAGCCAAGGCCGATGGTGACCGAAGAGAGATCATAGCTTTCTCCTTTGTCATTCTTGCGGAGGTCGATGGTCTGTCCTTTGACCAAATTGATTGCCATACGATAGATTTATTTGATGATCTGTCCTTTGTAATATTTTGACAGAAAGAAGGACAGGTCTTCTTTGTAGCCAATTCCCGAGGCTTCGAATTTCCATTTTCCATCGCGCTTATAGAGCCGGCCGAATTCGACGGCCGTTTCGATGGAAAAATCCTCACCCAATTCGTACTTGGCCACTTCCTGCCCCGTCGTATCGTCCACGATCCGGATATAGGAATTCCGCACCTGCCCAAAGTTCTGCCTTCTGGCCGCGGAATCATATATGGTGACCACGAATAGGATCTCCTGGATGCGGCTGTCGATCTTTGTCAAATCCACCTGTATCACCTCATCATCGCCTTCGGCGCTGTTTCCGCCCGTCGGGTCGTCGCCGGTATGGTGAAGGGCCTTGTCGGGGGAATCGGTATTGCTATAAAAAACGAAGAATTCTTCTGCGGGGATCTGTCTGTTTGCATCGACCATGAAGGCGGATGCGTCCAGGTCAAAGTCGAACCCCGTGCCCTCATGCGGGGTCCACCCGAGCCCTACGCTCATTTTGGCAGGGCCGATGTCAATTTTTTGACCTTTTTGTAAGTTGATGGCCATGGTTCGTAATTTGCTGTTTTAATGCGGATTTTTGAGCGGACAAGTTAGTGTTTTTATGAGTTTCCGGCAAGATTCCCCCAAAGTTAGGTGGACGGGAGGTTTATGGAATGGGAAGTCGGGGAAGACCGGCCGATGATCGGGGAATGGCGGTTTTAGGGCGGTCAATCGATCCGGTATCCGATCGGTTTGAACGCGTAGTTGTTTGACATCTCTGCCGAGCAGGCGGTAAGGCCGACGAGCAAGTCCATCCTGGCCCGCAGGGTAACATGGTCGCCGGCCTTGCTTTTCGGGGGCAATACCGAAAGCTTGCCCGTGACGCCATTGACCGCGACATGCATAAAGATATTGAACGTAACAGGTATGTCGTCCGGGCCGATGTCAAATCCTTTCAGCGCGTCGCAAAGATTTCCGAAACAACCCCTATGCGGATGGGCATGGCCGTAAATGATCCGGAACATATCCGCGCTGCATGGTGTCAGCAGGAAATCATGCCGCCCGACGGTATCTTCGGTCATATCGAACATGACCCGGCTGCGATTGGAGTAAAAGGGATGACCCTTAGTGAGATAGATGGTTTCCGCATAGTCGATGGTCCGGCCCGAAGAAAGGTATTCCGCCTTGTCCTCCAGGTTAAAGCAAATGAGGTCGGAGACTTGCTCGCCTTCCATATCCACGACGGTCAAATACTGTCCTTCTTTCCATATGAACGATACCCCGCTACGCGGGGGGATGATAGTTAGCTTTTCCATGTCGGATGTTTAACGGACATTGCCAGTCTTCGTCATAGATGCGCCCGCTGTATTGGTAAATTTCGGAAGATTGGCCGAAATCATCCAGCATGGGATTGGCAGACCCGGAAAAGGCGATGTCCCGACGGCGGATGACCCCTTTCAACCGTTCATAACGTCCTGTTTCCCTGAGATTTTCAAACTGGGCATGCGGATTGAACGCCAGTACCGGATGGCTGAAATGGCGCGCACCCCGCTGACTGCCGGGATGCAGCCCAATGATGAACATCGCCTCTGCTTTCAAACTGAAGCTGAAGTTTGGGGAAAGAGGGTCCGCATCCACCCTTGGGTCATAGCCAAAATGCGCTGCATCCAGATCGGATAGTGCCTGAAGCCTTTGCCACATCAGGGAGTCGAACATTTCATCCGAATCCGTTACCGGCCCATCGAACAGGACGGCGGCACTATGGAATAAGGTTCCCTTGCTCCGGTAGGCATCAATGAAATCATACAGGAATTGTAAAATCGAACGGTCATCGGCCGGACACCCCATATGCCCGGCTACCATGCAGGTGATATTCCCCTGCGAGAGGGCGGCCCTGGCCCCGATGCAGGGAAAATCCTTGTTGATGAGTGTCGACCGGTATTCCTCGATGATCGCTTGTTGTTCAGGTATTGTCATATTCCGCGCTGATGATCACAAATAGAACGATCCGGGCTGGTTAAAGGTTGTCCCTTTTCATAATTGGGTCGTCTTGTCCAACTCCCTGAGCATTTTGAAGTGACGCTTCGCCTTGCGCAAAAATACCCAGCCACGCCGGAAACCCCAGTAAGGCACGCCCATTTTGTGGTTGTAACGGGATATCCGGGCAAGCATCTTCCAATGATGGAGCACGATCCCATAGGCCTGGAACAGCGTATTGCCATTGCCGTAGATATGATGGGGTTCCGCTCCGCAACCATTATATTCCAGGATCGAGAAATTTTCCCCTCGCTTCAGCGCATCGATCGAGGCGCACTTGATATCATAGCGTCCATAGTAAAAATGCCCGGCATAGTGGCTGATCCCATCGAATACACCGAGCAGGCGTTCGTCTTTCTCATGCTCAAGGCTCACCAGCTTACCTCCCCGGCTCAGGTTTAGCGCATTGGATAGAATGAAGATCTCACGGGCAGGGATGATCTCATGTAGCCTGCTCTCATGCTTGGATCGCATTTCCTCCAGCCGGAACCGCACGCGCGGATAATCCAGCAGCAATTCCCATAAGGTGCGCACGCCGTCGCCTGTCACCTGGAGAAATTCTTTTCTGATAAAGCCTGTAATGGCGCCCTTCTTTTCATTCGGCATCCGGTAATAAAAGACGCTCACCTCGAGCGGCCATCGCACCAGGTCCTGGATAATATAATCCACCGGCATCTTTTGATGGTATTCTATCAATTTTTCCAGGCTGTCGATCTTGCGGAACATGAATCCCATCATGCCCACGTCCGGCTTCACCGCCAACGGAAAGTTGAAGGCGCCGGCCGACAGCTTTATTTCCAATTCATGGATTGCCAGGGCATGTGGGATCAATACGCTCTTCGGATAGGTGCCCGCCGGCAACTGCTCGAACATTTCCATTTTGCTCTCTCCTTCAAAGCCCCCAAAGGTCAGGCTGGGGTTCGAGGGCGTGAAGAACCAGGCCGAGCCGGAGCGGAGGCAATGCCAGAGCCAAACGGGGGCCAGCGGAATGTATTTGGCGAGGTAATGCCATGTTTCCCAATGGGCGAGACGGTAGGCCATGGCCCGGATACGCCCTCCTTTTTCCTTTCCTTTTACGCGCATTTTATATAGCTGGATGATCACCGTCAACAGCAGCACCGAGCCGATGATCCAGTTCAACAAATTCTGATTGGCGTTGAGCCGGTTTACGAGGTATTCCCCACCGAAGATGAATACGAAATAACCCAGCAGGCTCCCTAATCCGATGCCGGCAATGTAGAGATTGTAGTTGTCCCTGCGCGGGCACAGGATCCCTTTGTTCAATAGGACGGTACTCCATCCAAACCAGAACGAGATATGCAGGGGATTGGTTGCGCTCAGCGCCCCTCCGAGTAAAAAGGGATGCGCGATATGGAGAGGGAGAGCCTTCCCCAATCCCGCTTGTTGAAGGGCGGCTATGAAACTGCCCGTGGCGAGGGCCAGCAGGATGAGGATGGTCAGCCATTCGAACAGGCGGAAGAGCTTTTTTTGCCGGCTGATCCAGCTCATCGCAACCAGGGAGACCCGCACGTAGGCTATTTCGATCAGCGTAGCGGCAAGGCAAAATGCCATGGCATCTGCAACCCCTTGCTGAACGGCAATATGGGTGGCGGCGACATTCATGGTGCCAAGCGGAAGGCTGCCTAGAAAGCTGATCAGCATTCCCCAGAAAAAAAGCCTGATTAATTGACCCATACCTTATGGCCGGCCGCTGACCAGCTTGCGCAATTTATTCTTTAATTTCGGTCTATGAACCTGAAAATGCTCCTTGCGCCCGCGACCCTGCTGTTCGCCGCGCTGTCTGTCCGCGCACAAAATACGCCGAACTGGAATAACAAATCCTGTGCAGTCGTCCTGACCTATGACGATGCGATCGACGTGGACCTGGATAATGTAGTGCCCGCCCTGGATTCTTTCCATCTCAAAGGCACCTTTTACCTCATCGGCTCCTCGCCCGCCATCGACAGACGCCTGAACGAATGGCGGCATGCCGCGGCAGAAGGTCATGAACTGGGTAATCACGCCCTCTTCCATCCCTGCGATGGGAGCATGCCGGGCCGCAGTTTCGTAACGCCCGACAATGATCTCAGCAAGTATACGGTCAGCCGCGCCGAAAAGGAGATCCGGGTGAATAATACCCTGCTCAAAGCCATCGACGGCAAGCAGCTCCGGACCTTCGCCTATCCATGCGGCGACCGCAAGATCGGGGACAGCATGTTCTACAATGGACTGCGAAATGATTTTGCCGGCGCCAGGGGCGTCAATGGAGGCCTGCAAACAGCCGTACAGGTCGATCTGGATAATATCGAATGTTATGCGATCAACGGTCAGTCCGCTGACTATATGATCGACCTTGTGAACAAAGCCATTCAATCCCATACCCTGTTAGTCTTCCTCTTTCACGGGGTGGGGGGCGGACATAACCTCAATGTCAGTCTGGACGCTCATAGTCGTCTGCTCCACTTCCTGAAACAACATGAACGCGAAATTTGGAACGCCCCGATGGTGGACATCGCGGAGTATATAAGAAAGGTGCAACAGGGTCCTGGCCAAAATAACAAGGCCCTCTATGAGGCTCCGCTTGGCGTGGAGGCATACACCTACCGCAAAAGCTTCCCGATCGACGTAGCCAGGACCCTGGATACGATCAAAATGATGGGATTTACCGAGATGGAGGGCGGCGGGGGCCGGATGGCGCCTGAGGAGTTTCGCAGGCTATGCGATCAGCGAGGTATTGGCATTCCCGCTATCGGGGCGGGTTATGATGAACTTGTCCGGTCCCCGGACTCCATCGTGGACAAAGCAAGGATACTCGGCGCGAAGTATGTCATGTGCGCATGGATACCGCATGCGAACGGCGTGCTGACCTTTGAAAACGCAAAACAGGCCGCGGAAGACTTCAACCGGATCGGCAAGATCCTCAAAGAGCATGGTCTGACCTTTTGTTATCACGCCCATGGATATGAGTTCCAACCCTACGAGGGAGGAACCTTGCTGGATTTCCTGTTTCAACACACCGATCCGCAATACGTCTCCTTTGAAATGGATATCATGTGGATCTGGTTCGGAGGCGGCGATCCGGTCGGACTCCTGAAAAAATATGGCGACCGCTGGAAACTGATGCACCTCAAAGATCTTCGCAAAGGTGCACCTAAAAATAAGACCGGACTGACGGGCCCGGAGAACGATGTCCCCCTTGGAATGGGAGAACTGGATATTCCCGCCATCCTGAAAGAGGCCAGGAAAGTAGGCATCCGGCACTATTTTATCGAGGACGAAAGCGACCATGTCAACGAGCAGGTGCCGCAAAGCATTGCCTATCTTAAGGGGCTGAAGGCTTGACCAGAGCTTCGATCCAGCGCATGATCTCCGCACCCTCCATTCCGCTGTCCGGATTCGGGCCTTCACCGAGAAAATAACGCACCGTGGCCTCGATCATGGGTTGCTGGACGTGGGGAAGGGGATCGAAGCGGAACACTTTCGATTCCCCTGCTGCTTCGACGAGCAGACTATCTCCGCTGAAGATCGGGAAACTGATCGTTCCTTCCGTGCCGATGATCACACAGTGATCTTTCTCCGATTGACGCGACGCGTTGAAGCACCAGGTCCCGCTGAACGCAATCCCATTCTGGAAAAGGATACTCCCGGCGACGAGGTCCGGCACAGGGTATTGATTTCCCTGGTTCACGGCGTGGCCCGCTATCTCTGCCGCGGGTCCGAAGAAATAATACATCAGATCCAGCTGATGAGTACCAAGATCGTGGAAAAGGCCGCCGCCGGCTATTTCGGGGACTACGCGCCATCCGTAATTAGGGTTCGCCCTTTCTTCCGGGGTCATCGGGGGCTTGGTCAATTCCAGACGGACGAGAAGCACCTTTCCGATAGCCGAATCATCGATTAGTTGCTTGACCTTTCGAAAACGCGGCTGCCTGCGGCGGTAGTGGGCAACCACGAGCTTGCCATTCGCGTCAGCCGCGGCTTTTGCCATTCGCCGGGCGGCGCCAAGATCGACGGCCATCGGCTTTTCGACATAAACGGGCTTACCGGCCCGGATCGCCGCCAGGGCATATTGCTCATGGGACGAAGGGGGCGTGGCCACATATATGGCATTTACCTCCGGATCATTGATCAGTTGGCCGGCATCGGCATACCATCTGGGCACGCCATGCCTGTGCGCATAATCCTTCGCCTTTTCGGCATTCCTTCGCATCACGGCCACCAGCGAGGAGTTCTTTACCCTGTTGAATGCCGGCCCGCTCTTGACTTCGGTGACGTCACCGCAACCGATGATGCCCCAGTTGATCTTTTGCATGGTAATTCAGATTTTGCCCTTTACGCGGGTTGCAACAGGTCCCATTGATGACCATACAGATCCTTGAATACGGCGACCGTACCGTAAGGCTCGACCTTCGGCGGCCTGACAAAGATCACCCCTCTGTCCTTATAGAGTTGATAATCCCTGTCGAAATCGTCCGTATAAAGGAAGAGAAAGACCCTCCCTCCGGATTGATTGCCGATGAATTTTTTTTGTTCTTCCGTTGCGGCTCTTGCCAGCAACAGCATGCAACCCCCGGTCGCCCCTTTCGGTCTGACAAGAACCCATCTTTTTTCAGGAGTAAGAGGCGTGTCTTCGACCAGGTCGAATCCCAGGACCTTCGTGTAGAAATCTATCGCTTCGTCGTACTCTCTGACAAGAAGGCTGATATGTGCTAATCGCTGGTTCATACGTTTTTTTACCGTTTGATCATGCGGTCTTTTACAATCTCGCCGATTACCTTTTCGCGCAGGTTTTGGCTGATCGTTATCTTTTCATTCCCGATATCAAGAATATTGCCTTCTATGCTTTTTACTTTGTTCATATTGACAATAAAGGACTTGTGTACTTTGATGAAAATGTCCGAAGGCAGTTGTTCCTCAAGGCTCTTGATCGTGACGTAAACCATCATTTTCTTGGAGACAGTATAAAGCATGACATAGTTCATCATCGCTTCTGCATATACCAGGTCATTATATAATATTTTTTCGATCTGGTTATTGCATTTGATAAAGAAATGGTCGCTTCTCATCGGCGGAGCGGCGACGGGTGATGCTTGCTTTCCGATTTCCTTAGCCCGGTTGCAGGCTTTTAAGAAGCGGTCAAAAGCGATCGGCTTGACCAAATAGTCCAATACGGCCAGCCCAAATGCTTCAACCGCATGATCGGGATAGGCCGTAGTCATGATGATGCTCGCCTTCAATGCAGAAGTTCTCAGGAATTCGATGCCGTTTAATTTGGGCATATTGATGTCCAGGAAAATGATATCGACGTCTTGGGCATTCAGGATCGACATGGCCTTAAGGGGATTCTCGGCCTGTCCGACGAGATCCAGGTAGTCAATTTCTTCTATGAATTCCCGCAATATCTTTCTTGCGACAGGCTCGTCATCGACAATGATGCATTTCATTTTCATGATAGATCAAGAATTAGGTTTGTCTCGTAATATTCCTTCCCGGCATTCGACGTGAGCGTATATTTTTCCGGATACAAAAGCTCCAGCCTCCTTTTCAGGTTGATAATTCCAATCCCATTGGAGCCGGATGCAGTGCAGGGTTCCTGAATGTCCTTTGTATTGAAAAAAGAACAGTGTAAGGTATTCTCCCGGGTGAACAAGGAAATAGCGATCCTGTTTTCTTTCTCATCGAAACTGCTTACAAACTTAAACGCATTCTCGATCAGAACAACCAGGAGAAGGGGAGCGATTTTCAGCCCCGCTTGTATGCTCCCGATATCGAAGCGTACCGATAGTTTCTCATCCTTGCGTAAGCGGTGGAATGCGATATAGTTCTGAAGGTGGGCGATCTCATTTTCCAGGTTCACCTTTTCTGCGCTGCAGTCGTAGATCTGGTATCGCAATAGTTCTGAAAATTGCAGTAAAATATCTCTCGCCGCCTGGTTGCCTTTGTCGATGTGCCCGTAAATGGCATTTAATGAATTGAAAAGCGCATGAGGGTTGATCTGGGCTTTCAGATAATCCAGTTCATTTTGAATTTTTTCTTTCTCCATGGTTTCCAATTGCCGTTGCGTCCGCATCCTGTCGATCAGCATTTTTGCCGTTGTAACCGCCAGCACCCAAAGGGAAATATTGATGATCGAATTGACGAATAAGGTGGACAGGTCGTATACCCTGGCAGGCGTAAAATAATGCAGGTTCATTTGAAAAGCCAGGATCGCCCTGAGCCAGGCCGAAACAGCAATGACAGCGACGGTGCATGCGACAAAAAGTGCGTATTTCTTTCTCAGCAACAATTTGGGTACGACGACGTAACTGATAGCGTAATAATCCGCCGTGATGAAGAGCAGGTAGCAAAACTCAACGGTCATCGTCCTGGTAAGTGCGATCGTATAGCTTCTGAACAGGAGGACCCAGAGCAGATAGATGCCTGACCAAAATAGCAAGTGATATAAAAAGTCCCGCTTTTTCAAAAACACGGCGTTTTGACAAAGATAATATTACCCGGTGTTTTTTGGATCGATTCTCTGACGCTCCCGAACCGCTGGTAGACCGGCGGCCGCATTATGTCCTGCCACGATGACCGATCGGTTACCGGCGCTGATCGGTATGCGCTGCCTGGCTATTTTTGCGGCTCAAATTAGGTATATGAGATCTCCGAAAGCCCTGTGCATGGTATTTTTGGCGTTGGCGATGAGCGTCGCATTCAGCGCGTGCAAAAAAGGGGCAGATAAAAGAAGTGACTGCAAGATAAGCGACGCGGCTATCGGCGGCGGCGGCGGCAATATTCACATTACGTACAATAGCGACGGTAGTATAAGCAGAGCGGCCGTTGGCGTCGGCAGCGTGTACAGTTTCAGCTATCACGGCGACACGGTTATCGTGCTCAATACGGATTCGGGCGCGTTTCAGTCCAGCACGCTCTACGTGAACAATGCGGCAGGTTTGGCCACCTATGCCCGTACTGAATATGATCCGGCAGGGACTAACTGGAGCGAGGTCAAATATGAATATAACGGGGTGGAACTAAGTAAAGCGACCACCACGACCTCTGCCGGCGCCGGCCCGGACGTGAATACGTTCACCTGGTTCAATGGCAATCTGGCGGCACAAGTATCCTCCTCGGTTTCAACGATCTATGACTATTACACCGACAAACCCTCACAGTTCGGGGACTATTTCTCTTTTTTCCAGGCGATTTCCGGACCGGTAACGGTCAGGAATAAGAACCTGGTCAAGAGCGCAACGGGCACCGCATTTAATTATTCGTTCGGGCCCGATGGAAAGATCGCTTCTCTGGAGATCGCCGGGTCAAACTTCGTTGCTGTGATAGATTATACTTATCAATGTAACTGAATCCTTTTAGTTTGGTAGTAAGAGCCATCCGGTTTGGATGGCTTTTTCTATTCCCTAAATCCAGTATCTTTAATATATACTCCTTATTTAACGATAAATGCCTTGGTATGGAAAAAGATGCTCCCCAAAACATTCCCGGGTCTGTTCGGCCCTCATCGATCGATCGTAGGAGATTCGTTGGAGTGGTTGGAACCGCTGCTTTAGGGTTTACCATTGTGCCGAGACATGTGCTTGGAGGTAAGAATTATGTTGCCCCCAGTGATAAGATCACGTTGGCATATATCGGATTGGGCACGCAGGGGATAAGAGAGTTGTTGCCGCTGCTGGCTGTTCCCCAATTCCAGGTGATCGCGGTGTGTGATCCGAATAAACAGGCCATTGGCTATAAAGACTGGTCGAAGGACGAGATAAGGAATAATATCCGAAACGCGATCAGGAACCCGAATTGGGATCCGGGTGGCGACAATTCCATTCCCGGTGGCAGGGACAATGGCAAATCGATCGTGGACTCGTTCTATGCCAATGTTCGTCCGGAGTTAAGATACGGCGGTTGCAGGGCCTATGCCGACGTCCGTGAACTCCTGGAAAAGGAAAAGGACCTGGATGCCGTTAAAATAATGACTCCCGATCATCTCCACGGCGTAATTGCCATGGCAGCCATGAAGAGGGGTAAACATGTCCTTGTCCATAAACCCCTGTCCAACCGGTTGCTGGAAGGAAAGAGGGTGATTGAGATGGCCAGGAAAAGCAAGGTGATCACCCACCTGATTCCCTGGGATTCCAACGGGTCCATGGAAACGGTCATGGCCTGGATCAATTCCGGGGCCATCGGGACACTCCAGGCGGTGCACAACTGGACGAATCGACCGGTTTGGCCGCAATACCCCACGCTGCCTTCCGATACGCCCCCCGTGCCGGATGGTCTCGATTGGGATTTATGGCTCGGCCCCGAAGCGTATCGGCCCTACCATCCCAACTATACGAATATGGTCTTCAGGGGTTGGTACGATTTCGGAGGAGGATCCATGGCCGATATGGGCCATTACAGCCTGTGGACCGTATTCAATGCGTTGCAATTGGGGTCGCCGACGGTCATTGAACCGCAATTAAGTCATGTCTGCGGCATGCATGATCCCGTTCCTTTCCAGATCCGCAATGATTTCTCTTTCCCGATGGCCAGTACGGTCCGTTTTAAGTATCCGGCTAAGGGATCCAGGCCTCCGGTTGACCTGTGCTGGTATGACGGCGGCATGAGACCTCCCATACCCGCCGAACTGTTGAATGAGGGCAAAGAACTCCCTGCGGAAGGAATGATGTTTGTAGGCGACAAGGGAAAGATACTGGCAGGATTCAATGTGGAGAATCCGGTCCTCTTTTCCGAAAATAAAGCGGGAATGCAGGAAGGTCCGAAAACAGAACGACCCAACCAGGTAGAGAGAGGTGCGGCAGCCTTACAACTTTTTATAGACGCCTGCAAGAGCGGGAAACAATACCCGGGCAACTTTTCCGAAGCGGAACAGTTAACCGAAGCGGTCAATTTGTACGCCGTGGCATTGAGGTGCGGCCGGTTGTTGACATTTGATGCGGTAAACTCAAAGATTACTAATCAGCCCGAGGCCAACAAATACCTGGATAGGGAATACCGCGCCGGATGGGACCCTTCGTCTATTTGATCATCTTCGGTTGGACCAGCTTAAATCAGTCGATCATGAAATATCTAAGCAGAAGAGCATTTGTCCGTAAAAGTGCTATGGGACTCGGCGGAGCATGGGCATTATCGCAGATACCCGGTTTGCTCAGGGCCCGGACGCCGCCGGGATTTTCGGATTTTCCGATCGGATTTCAGACGTTTCCTGTTCGGGACAGGCTGGCAAAGGATTTTGCCGGCACCCTGCGTACGATGGCAGGCTTCGGATATCAGGTGCTGGAGATGTGTTCGCCGCCCGGCTATGTTGGAGCAGGTTTTGGCTTCCTGATCAATATGAAAACCGCTGAACTGCGCAGTACGATCAGCGATGCCGGCCTCACTTGCCCCAGCTGCCATTTTACCTTTACGGAACTTACCGATAAACTGGATGACAGGATCGAATTTGCGCAGCAACTGGGGCTTACCCAAATGATTTGCTCCAGCTTTTGGCTGCCTGCTACCGCTACCATCAAGGACTATCAGGATGCGTCGGACAAACTCAATATGTGCGCTGAAAAAATAAAAAAAGCGGGCATGCAAACCGGTTACCATAATCATGAAATGGAGTTTGCCACACGCGATGGCGAACTCATTTATGATGCCATCATGAGCCGCTTGGACCCGCAATTAGTTAAGATGCAATTTCAAACCGAAGTGATCAACCTGGGCTATAAGGCCGCTACGTACTTTACTAAATATCCCGGAAGATTTATTTCCTCGCATTTGTCGGATTGGACCGCTGAGAAAAAGGAGGTCCCGATCGGGCAGGGTATCATTGACTGGAAGGGATTCTTTGCAGCGGCGAAAACGGGTGGGGTGAAGAATATTTTTGTCGAGATGGATTTTGACAAGTTCAAGGATAGCGCCGCATATCTTCGCTCGCTCTAAATTTGTCCCGCTGCGCTACTCGGCGCGAAATTCTCCAAAGCGCCAGAGAATCCCGGATGGATCATGCAAATAGCACTCCCTTCCCCAATCCCAGTCGCGTATGGGAGATAATCTTACGGCTTGATATTTGGCGGTCAGGTTCAGTCCGGAAAGTTCGTTCCAGTATCTGCCGACATCCTCAACTTCTAAAAAGATCATTGAATTATCAATCCAATCCTTGACGTCGGCATCTTGTAAATAAAACCCCAATCCTTGCGCTTTGAAAACAGACAGGTTGTTCGATAAGATCGTTTCCCGGAACCCCAGGTCTCTGTAAAAGCTCCTCGATATGTCAAAGTTCCTGGATCCAATAAAGGGTCGGATGGATATGGCTTTATTTTTCATGATTGTTCACTTTTTCATTGCATAAAGTAATTCCCGTCACAAGGATCCATGCTACGATGCTGGTGACGAATATACGGAGCCGCGTACAGTATTGACGGCGGTACCGGCGAGAAAGACGACAGCAGTGAGGAGGGAAGAGGCGAGACCGAACCAACCCACCCATAGGGGTAGCCTTTTGGTCATCAATATCGCCATCGACCAGCATAGGATGGCCAAACAGGCGGCGCAAAGCATCATCATCGCGAAGCCGAGTGTTGATCCGGAATGGTCAGTTCCTATTCTGCGTGATAGCCCAATTAATGCAATGCCGGCTTTTCTTTGAGATGAGTAGTTCATGGGACGAATCTACTATGGGGGAGAGAATTATGGCTTGATTCAAATCAAGAACTGATCTTCTTCCTGATCCGGCTTAGGGTCTCGGGCGTCATTCCAAGGTAGGAAGCGATGTACTTCAAGGGGAAACATTGCAGTAGTTCGGATTTACTGTGCAAAAGGCGATCATATTTTTGTTCCGGGGAGAGCCTGTTATGCTGAAAATCCTGGTTCTGTATGGCAAGCTCTAAGATGCGTCCAAGCTGGAAAAACGCATCGGACAATTTGAGCAACTGATGGAATTCAAGTACTTGTAAGGCTAAAACCTCGCTATCGGCTGCCGCTTGAATGACATTTTCAGCCGGTTGCCGGGTCATGAAACTTCTATATTCCAACAACCAGTCGCCCTGAATAAACAGATTAAGGGTAGCTTCCTCGCCATTGTCTTGTGTGGTGTAATGACGGAAACAGCCACGATTTATAAAATAGAATGTCCGGCACACTTGTCCTTCTTTGATCAGGTACTCGTCCTTTTTCAGGTGCAAAAGGCTGAGGCGATCGACTATGGCCGACACCTGTTCCGGAGCGAAATGGCCAAAGCTTTGTATAGATCCGATGACCTGCTGAAACATGACACGTAACTTACACGAAATACTTGAATTCCGAGCGCTGCGACGATCCAAACGGCTGACGCCAGGCGGCGGAATCGAGCGAAGAGGATCGCCATAGAAAAAATAACCCCATTATACATTGACGATCAATTTATAATGGGGTCTTAGCCTGTGAATGTGTAGCGCGATCGGGATTTGAACCCGAGACCTCAGGGTTATGAATCCTGTGCTCTAACCAACTGAGCTATCGCGCCATAGATAACTACCAGCTCATAAATGGGTTGCAAAAATAGATAAAAGCAGGGGAAAGCTGAAATCGAATCGAAGAATCTCAAATAACCCATCGTACCCCCGCCCGCGCAACCCGGCCGCAAAGGACAAAAAAAAGGCCCTCTGTAGAAACAGAAGGCCGTCTAACGATTGCTTGCCATATGAAAAATCTTAAAGTATCATTCTATATCGATTTTGATCTTTTCCCGACTTGAACCCCGATCACTGACAAAAGCATGCCAAAACCACGATCCCCAGATCAACAATTTGTCAATTTTCGGCTAACAAAGAACTTAGTGTATTATATTATTAAAATTGACAATTCGTCCTGCTAAATCCTTTTTCCAAAACGAAAAAATAAAAACTTCCGCGAGCAAATCCTTAACTAGTGCAATTTAGGCATTTCGACTCTTTTTTGGAAATATTTTTCGTGATTTTTCGCAAACGGCCTTGATTTGTGGACAAAAATTTAAATGTATATTTTAAGTAATATGATTTTTGAGGACTTTAAAGGCCAAAAATTGCCCATTTTTCCCTGTTCTAGGGCTGGATGGCGCTAGCAGCGGTAATATTATCATTAATCGTTATTTCTTTCCCCGGGTATTCATCCAAGGCTCGTTCCAGGCAATCCATGGCCTTTTCCAGAGCGGCAACATTCAATACATAAGCAAGCCGCACTTCATGCTGACCCAATCCTTTCGTGCCATAAAACCCTCCCGCAGGGGCAAGCATCAGCGTTTGTTTGTTGAAACTGAATTTTTCCAGCAGCCACTGACAAAAAGCCTCCGCATCATCTACCGGTAACCTGGCAATGGCATAAAAAGCCCCGCCGGGATTGGGACAATAGACGCCCGGCATGGCGTTCAATCTTCTCACCAGCGTATCCCGCCTCCGCAAGTACTCGGCTTTCGTTGCATTGAAATAGTCCGGAGGCAGGTCGATGGCCGCCTCGCCCAGGATCTGCGCAAAACTTGGAGGACTAAGCCGTGCCTGGGCAAATTTCAAGACGGTATCCAATACCGCCTGGTTCCGCGTTACCAATGCACCGATCCGTCCACCGCAGGCACTATATCGTTTGGAGATGGTGTCCACCATGATAACATGCTGCTCGGCCCCCTTCAGGCCCATCGCCCCGACATGCTCGCCCGAATAACAAAAATCGCGATAGGCTTCGTCCGCGAAAAGATACAGGTTATGCTTCATCACGATCTGCTTCAGGGTTTCCATCTCCTCCCGGCTGTACAAATAACCCGTAGGATTATTGGGATTGCAGATCACGATCCCCCTTGTCCGCGCCGTGATCAGCTTCTCGAATTCGGCGGCGGGAGGCAACGCAAAGCCATTCTCTATATAAGAGGTCAGCGGCCGCACCGTAACATTGGCGGCAACCGCAAATCCATTGTAATTCGCATAAAACGGCTCCGGGATGATGACCTCGTCCCCGGCGTCCAGGCAACTCATGAATCCGAATAGTATCGCCTCGGAACCGCCCGTGGTAATAATGATCTGGCTGTAGTCCACATCAATGCCAAGCCGTTGATAGTATCCCGCCAGTTTCCGTCGATAGCTCTCATTTCCGGCGCTATGACTGTATTCCAGCACTTTGAAATCGAAATGGCGAACCGCATCCAGCGCCGCTTTCGGCGTTTCGATATCCGGTTGCCCGATATTCAGATGGTAGACGGTAACGCCTCTTTTTTTCGCCGCTTCGGCATACGGGACCAGCTTGCGGATCGGCGAAGCCGGCATGAGCTGCCCACGATGGCTGATTGGTAACATGGTTCAAAATTAGAATAAAAAATCCCCCCGGCAATAGGCGGAGGGATAGATTGAATATCGTCAGGAACCCGGCCTACCGGCTTCCGGGCTTGGCACCGCCTTGCCCGGACTGAAACTTGGCATAATCATCGGCAGACAGCACCATTCCGGTGATCCGTAGGGTCACCGGCAGATCGATGCCAGCGACCTTTATCGCAATGGTCTTATTGAACGGGCCGGGAGCTGCAGCATTAAAGCCCGCAATGATCTTGTCATCCTTTCCTTTGGCAATCGCGCCCTCCGGCTTGACAGGGGTCGTACAACCGCAGGAAGGTGACGCCGATTCTATTACGACAGGCCCATCGCTGGTATTGGTAAATTCAAAATTATAGGTGACCGGCGTGCCTTGCTTGATCTTCCCGAAGTCATGCGCAGTTTCCTTGAACTTCACCACGTCTTCCGCCTTTTTCTGCGCAAACAGGGATGCCGACAGGATAAGAGCGCCGGCAAATAGCAATACTCTCTTCATGATTATCGATTTATTTGTTTTAAGAATTGAATGGACTCATTCTCCGGAGCCGAGCTCGCGGGAGCCTTATAGACCTCGCCCGAGATCGTGATCGTTTTTGTCCGGCTCGTATTATAAAATAGGGTCACTGTCTTCGTGAAGGGCCCCTCGGCATAGGCGTTATAACCCACCTTGATCTTCGCCGTACCCCCCGCTGCGATCGGATCCCGGCTCCATTCCGGCGTAGTGCAACCACAGGACGCCTGCACGTTATCAAGCGTCATCGGGGTCGCGCCGGTATTCTCAATCTCGAAAACATAAACGGCCGGCCTCCCCTGGGGGATCTTGCCGAAATTATGGGTGTTCTCGGGAAGCTTGAGATAATCCGCCGGCAAGGGGAGGGCTACCCCATTGTTGGCCGCGGTCTGCGCATGAGCCATGCCCATACCCGCAAAAAGGGCGATCAAAAAGAGTATTTTTTTCATCCGGATATTTTTAGTTCAGCTTATAAAATTACGCACTTAACTCGAGGTTTTCCAATATTTTGTCAACAAATTAGGGGTCGATTTTATTATTTTTTTAACAATAAATCCAGCCTGTCCGCATGGTTTGTTGGATAATCCTATTTTTGTTTCATGGAAAATCTAGCTCCTAACGAAGTGACCGACCTCGAACAACTCTCCTTTGACAAATTCAGGGAAGAGGTTCTGAAGGATTACCGGACTGCTTGTGAAAGCAGGGAAGCCAGCCTGCTGGGCAGGAAGGAGGTATTGACCGGCAAGGCTAAATTCGGCATATTCGGGGACGGCAAAGAGGTTCCGCAGGTGGCAATGGCGAAGTTCTTCCGTCCCGGCGATATCTATGCAGGGTACTATCGGGACCAAACCTTCGCCTTCGCTACCGGGGCGGCGACGATCGAAGAGTTCTTTTCCCAATTGTATGCAGATCCCGACCCTTCCCATGACCCCCATAGCGCAGGAAGGCAAATGAATTCCCATTTCGCTACTCCGTTCATCGATGCCGACGGGACGACCCTTGACCTGGTGAACCGAAAGAATCTGACCGCCGGGTTGGCCCCGACAGCGGCCCAGATGCCCCGTGCTCTCGGACTCGCCTATGCTTCCAAAGCATTTCGGGAAGTGAACGTACTAAAGTCCTTCCCCGGGTTATCAAACAACGGCAATGAAGTGTGCTTTTGCACGATCGGTGATGCGTCCACCAGCGAAGGGCATTTCTGGGAGACGATCAATGCCGCCGGCGTATTGCAGGTTCCCCTCGCCATTTTCGTCTGGGACGACGGCTATGGCATTTCGGTCCCCCGTAAATACCAGACCACCAAGGGCTCGATATCCGAGGCTTTAAAAGGGCTGCAAAAGAAAGAGGGTACGAATGGCATCGATATCTATCGGGTAAAGGCCTGGGACTATGCCGGCATGTGCGAAGTGTTCGAGGCCGCCATTCAGTCGATGCGGCTGACCCATACGCCCGTGCTCTTTCATGTCGAAGAAGTGACTCAACCTCAGGGACATTCTACCTCCGGCAGCCATGAACGATACAAATCTCCGGAACGCCTCGAATGGGAAAGGGAATGGGATGGTATTAAAAAAATGAAGGAATGGATCGTCGACAATTCGCTAGCCACCGAAGAGGAACTAAATGATCTGGCCACGGGAGCCAAGGAGTTCATCCGCGACAGCCGCAATAATGCCTGGGAAAAATACCAGGGACCGATCAAACAGCAGGTGTCGCGGAGCGTCGGGCTGATCAATGAAATGGCCCGGGAATGGTCGGGAGAAACGGAAGAATTGCAGGAGGTCGCCGCCCGGCTTGCCGCGGACCGTGAGCCCGGACGTAAGGAGGTCCTGCGCGCTCTACATCAGGCCCTCGACCTGGCTGCCAATAGCGGCGGCGGGTATTCGGCCCCGCATGGGAACGCTTTATCCCTGACCAGGGAGTATTACGATGAATTAAAGAAGGAAAATACGGCGCTATATAATTCGCATTTGATCCATGAGGGGGCAAGGAACATCTTCCGCATCTCGTCCGTAGAGCCGGAATTCGACGAACTGGCGCCGCCGATCAATGGCTACGAAGTGTTGAACAAGTACTTCGACGAGCTCTTCACGCACAATCCCAGTGTGATGGCCTTTGGCGAGGACCTGGGCAAGATCGGCGACGTCAACCAGGGATTTGCAGGCTTGCAGGCCAGACATGGGGCGGACCGCATTTTCGATACGGGAATTCGTGAACTGACCATCATGGGTCAGGGCATCGGAATGGCCTTCCGGGGACTTCGCCCGATCGCAGAGATCCAGTACCTGGATTACCTCCTTTATGGGCTTCAGCCACTGAGTGACGACCTGGCCAGTCTCCAATACCGCACCGCGGGAAAACAGACTGCACCTCTTATCGTACGCACCCGCGGGCACCGGCTCGAAGGCATCTGGCATAGCGGTTCCCCGATGGGTATGATCATCAATTCTTTGCGCGGAATGCATGTCTGTGTCCCCCGCAATATGGTGCAGGCGGCAGGCATGTACAATACGCTTCTGCAAGGGGTCGATCCGGCGCTGGTTATCGAATGTCTCAATGGTTACCGGCTGAAGGAAAAGCTGCCTCTCAATCTGCTCGATTTTTATGTCCCCCTTGGCGTGCCGGAGGTGGTCCGGGAAGGCGATGATGTGACCATTGTCTCCTATGGTTCCACCCTGCGAATCGTACTGGAAGCGGCAGCTGTGCTGGATGGCTCGGGGATCCAATGTGAAGTGGTGGACGTGCAAACCTTATTGCCATTCGACATTCATCACCTGATCCTCGCTTCCCTGCAAAAGACAAATCGCATCCTCTTTGTCGACGAGGATGTGCCGGGTGGCGCTGCGGGGTATATGTTCAATAAAGTGATGGAGGAGCAAGGCGGCTACAGATGGCTGGACACCGCGCCCCGAACGATCACCGGCAAGGCGCATCGCCCGGCATATGCCAGCGACGGCGACTATTTCAGCAAGCCCAATGCGGAAGACGTCATCGACGCGGTGAGGGAAATGATGCGGGAATAAACCACCCGGGTGCAAACCTCCGGCTCCCTAGGACAAAAAGCGTCCTTCCCACTCGGCCGACGGCACCGAACACTCGTCACGCCGCCCGAACCAACGGTAACGATTACGTGCTATCCAATTGTAGAGCCCGTCCCGGATAAAGGCTGGAATGAACCGGAAAACATACAACAAGGCCCAGGGGCCGCCCAGTCCTTTCAAGACTCTTAAGGCCGCCATCGAGCGGGTATAGAGTTTCCCGCTCTCCAGTAAAACAAAGGAATCGAAATACATGCCCGGGGCCGATCCGGCCTTCTTCAACAGATCCTGTCCGGCAACGCTTTGTAAAGAGGCAAATCGGAATTTCCCGGCCTTGTCGTGTTTCAGGACGAACTGGACCGATCGGTTGCAAAGATTGCAAACGCCGTCAAAAAATAATACAGGCCCCGTCACCCCTATTTCAGATTATGGAATACCTTTTGGACATCGTCATCCTGCTCCAGGCGGTCGACAAGCTTGAGCACATCCTGGGCCTGATCTTCCGGCAGTTCCACGGTAGTGGTGGGTATCCACTCCACCTCGGCGCTGATCGGTGTAATGCCCTTTTGCTCGAGCGCCTTCTGCATCGATCCGAAATCGCCGAAGGCCGCCCGCAGCACCACCACCGGTTCCCCGTTCTCTCCGGTACCCTCGCCCATCTCGTCCAGGCCGTGATCGATCAATTCCAGCTCCAGGTCCTCGAGGTTGAGCGACTCTGGTTTCAGCTTGAATACGCCCATTTTGGTGAATTGAAAGCTTACGCTCCCGCTATTGCCGAGAGTGCCGCCCCCCTTATTGAAATGTGATTTCACATTGGCGACGGTCCGCACGTGATTGTCTGTGGCCGTCTCGACCAGGATCGCCACGCCATGCGGCCCATAGCCTTCATAGAGGATCTCTTCGAAATTCTCCATCTCTTTTCCGCTGGCCCGCTTGATGGCGGCTTCCACCCGATCCTTGGGCATATTGACGCTCTTCGCATTCTGAAAGCATCGGCGCAAGGCAGGATTGGTGGCTGGGTCGGGGCCGCCGGCCTTGACGGCGATCGCAATTTCCTTCCCGATCCTCGTGAATTGTTTGGCCATCCGGTCCCAGCGGGCGAACATCGTATGCTTGCGAACTTCAAATATGCGACCCATATTTTAATTGATTGGCTGCAAATTTAGCTCAACTGGCCTTCGTTACAAAACAAAAAACCCGCCCCCCTTGAGAGACGGGTCAATTATAAGGGTCATGATCAGACCTTAAGCTTGCTGTGGTTCTTACTGTAGCTAAAATAGATCATCAACCCGATGATCATCCAGATAAACGCGCTGAGCAAGGTGGTTCCCCAGAGGCTGACGATCATGGCCGTGCACACCAGCATACCCAGGATCGGTACGAGAGGTACTAACGGCGTCTTGAAAGGCCTGTGCAGGTTCGGGTCCTTCTTTCGTAAGATGATCACACCGACACAAACCAGGACGAAGGCCAGTAACGTACCGATCGACGTCAGATCGCCCGCGACGCTCTCCGGTAAAAAGCCTGCGAAAAGCCCGATGAAAATGAACAGGATCATATTGCTCTTGTAAGGCGTCCTGAACCTCGGATGGAGTTTGGAAAAAACCTTCGGCAGCAGACCATCGGACGACATGGTATAGAAAACCCGGCTTTGACCCATCATCATCACCAGGATCACAGAGGAAAAGCCCAGCAGGATCGCGATCGTCACAAGCGTCGACAACCACTGATAACCATGCATGTAGGTATCGATGGCGTATGCCACGGAAGCCTCCTTGCCTGCCTTCACGAAGTCCGTATACGGCGCCACGCCGGTGAGCACCCAGGAAAAGAGGATATAGAGGACCGTACAGATAGCCAGCGATCCCAGGATACCCATCGGCATATCCTTTTTGGGGTTCTTGGCCTCCTGCGCAGCCGTCGAGACCGCATCAAAACCGATGAATGCAAAGAAAACGACCGCGGCGCCCCGCAGTATCCCGCCCCATCCATGATTCAGGAAGGGTAGGTAAGAATATTCTTTTCCATTGGCCTGCAAGGCAGGTTTGGCGTCAGCCGGGATGGTATAGGGATGATGGTTCGCATCCTTTATAAAGTGCCACCCGATAAATATGAATACCAGAACGATCGAGACCTTGAGAAAGACGATGATCCCGTTGACGACGGCCGATTCCTGCATGCCTTTGATAAGCAGCAAGGTCAGGGCGGCCAGGATCACCAGTGCCGGGACATTGATGATTCCCCGGTGCATAACGCCTGCCGCATCCAGCGCCGTTTGTAGCGGGGAATGGCTCCATTCGAAGGGGATCTTCCCCCCGAGAAGCTTGTTCATATATTCACTCCAGGATATGGACACGGTGGCGGCGCCGAGAGCATATTCAAGGATCAGCGCCCATCCGATGATCCAGGCTATGAGTTCTCCCATGGTCGCATAGGCATAGGTATAGGCGCTGCCGGCGATCGGGATGATGGAGGCGAATTCGGCATAACAAAGCCCGGCAAAGGCGCAACCCACGGCGGCGATAATGAACGAAACGGTAACGGCCGGGCCGGCATGCTCTCCGGCCGCGGCTGCAGTACGCACGAAGAGGCCTGCGCCGATAATGGCGCCGATCCCCAGAGCGATCAGGCTCCAGACTCCGAGCGTCCTCTTCAGGCCTTTCTCCGAATCCGCAGCCTGCGCCATCAGGATGTCCAATGATTTCTTTCTGAATAGGCTCATAATAAGTTTGTTTATGGATGTATGTGTGACTGTTAAGTTTGTAAAATAAGTAAATATTCGATACCCGAATACCAATTCTTTGAGGGGGAGGACTGATTTTGAAGGAGTAAAGTTTTGTCAAGTCAATATTTTTCGATTGTTTGCAGGTTCAATGGCGGGTTGCTGGCCCGTCCGTCAACAATGCCGCCTATGCAAAAGATGGGTCTTACGGGATGGATCCTGGTCGCGATGCTCCTGGGAGTGGCCCTGGGATTATGGGTACATTATAATGCCGGACCATCCGGGATAGAAAATTTTTCGGGCGCCGCATCCACTATTACGGATATTTTCCTCCGCCTGATCAAGATGATCATTGCCCCCCTGGTCTTTTCAACCCTTGTCGTCGGGATCGCCAAACTCGGGGATATCAAGGCAGTGGGCAGGATCGGAGGGAAAACCCTGCTATGGTTCATGGGCGCTACCTTCCTGTCCCTTCTCCTGGGAATGATCGTCATGAACGCATTGCAGCTTGGTTCCGGACTCAATCTCCCTGCTTCGCCCGGCTCCGCAACGGCAACCATCAGCGCCGCGGTGATCGACCAATCCACTCTTTCCGCCCGGAGTTTTATTACCCATGTCTTCCCCACAAGCATATTCGAAGCGATGTCGGGCAACCTGATCCTGCAGATCGTCGTTTTTTCGGTTTTTTTCGGCATCTCGACGGCTTCACTTAGCGAAAGCGGAAAGATCATCATCAAGGCATTGGACGCATTGTCCCAGGTGGTATTGCGCATGACAGGCTATGTGATGTACCTCGCTCCGGTAGCCGCGCTGGCCGCCATAGCTTCCGTCATAGCGGTAAAAGGGCCGGAACTGCTTTTCACCTACGGAAAATTCATCATTAGCTTTTACCTCACGATCCTGGCGCTGTGGCTTCTACTGCTTCTCATCGCCTCTATTTTCGTTGGCCGCCGGGTGATCGATCTGGTGGTCAGCATCAAGGATATGATCCTCCTGGCCTTCAGTACGGCCAGCTCCGAAGCCGCCTTTCCGAGGCTGATCCCCGAATTGGAGAATTTCGGCTGCCCCCCAAAGATCGCCAGCTTCGTTCTCCCGCTGGGATATTCATTCAACCTCGACGGCAGCATGCTCTATATGACCTTCGCTTCGCTGTTTATCGCCCAGGCCTATGGCGTGCCCCTCACACTGGGACAACAGCTCTCCATGCTCCTTGTGCTGATGCTTACCAGCAAAGGGGTTGCAGGCGTGCCGAGAGCCGCCCTGGTGGTGATCGCCGGGACATTGTCCTTATATAATATCCCGCAGCAGGGGCTCCTCCTCTTGCTCGGGATAGATCAGATCCTCGACATGGCTCGCAGCGCAACCAATGTGCTGGGCAATAGTATCGCCTCGGTGGTCGTTAGCAAGTGGGAAGGTGAACTGGGCGCGGCCGCTGTCGACGTAAATAAAGTTTAACCCATGATCATGCATGACTTATTAGCCATAACCCTAAAAGACCTTATAAACCCCGAGTTCTATATCAATAACGGAGGCCTTTGGGTTCTTTTGTTCATTGTCTTTGCCGAAACCGGTCTGATGGTCGGCTTTTTCCTTCCCGGTGACAGCTTATTGTTCGTAGCAGGCATTTATAGCGAAAAACTGGTGGCCAGCCTGCCCACAGGCGGGACTGGCCTCGCCTTCGTGGACCTGATGATCCTCTTTATCATGGTTTCTGTCTGCGGTATCATTGGTAATACAGTTGGTTATTGGGTCGGCTACAAGAGCGGTCCTTTTCTCTTCCATCGCAAAGACAATTTCCTTTTTAAAAAAAGGTATTTATACCAGGCCAAAGAGTTCTATGAACTCCATGGCGGGCAGGCCATCGTCTTCGCCCGCTTCCTGCCGATCATCAGGACCTTTGCTCCCATTATTGCGGGGATCGTCGCTATGGACCGCAGAAAATTCACCGTATACAATATAGTGGGCTGCCTCGCCTGGGTTTTCCTTATGCTATCAGCCGGCCACTACCTGTGGAGGTTATTGCTGGTCAAATTTAATTTCGATCTTAAACAGCATCTCGAGGTCCTCGTCATCGGCATCGTCGTCATCACCACCTTTCCGGTCATTTATAAAATATTCTTCGGCAAGAAAAGACAATATCAGGGCGGCGATCCCTACCGGCAGGATCCGCCAAAAAACGAATAAAGAGGTATGGAGCAAAAGAATCATTCGATTTTCAACCTGGCCGTCGTCGTCGGCGCCCTGGGATATTTTGTGGACGTCTACGATCTCTTATTGTTCAGCATCGTACGGGTACCTTCGCTAAAGGCAATGGGTCTTTCAGCACAGGATATTGCCAGCAAAGGCTCGGAAATCCTCAATATTCAAATGCTTGGATTGCTGATCGGGGGCATCCTTTGGGGAGTCCTGGGTGACAAGAAGGGCAGGCTGAGGGTGCTGTTTGCCTCTATCATTCTTTATTCCCTGGGCAGCATCGCCAATGGTTTCGTACACACGGTCGGTCAATACGCAGCGGTACGCTTCATCACCGGACTGGGCCTGGCCGGCGAGCTGGGCGCGGGCATCACGCTGGTTAGCGAACTGATGAGCAAGGAGAAAAGAGGGATCGCCACATCCCTGGTGGCTGGTATCGGCTTGAGCGGCGCTGTCTTTGCGTATTTCGTCCGGGTCAATTTTGTGACGGCGGACGGGGAAGGCTGGCGAACCTGTTATTATATTGGCGGGGGGCTGGGCATCCTTCTGCTCCTGCTTCGCGTCGGCGTGCTTGAATCCGGCATGTACAAAAGCATCCAGGACAGTACGGTATCCAAAGGGAACTTCTTTATGCTGTTTACCAATGGGAAAAGGTTAAAAAAATACCTCACGGCCATCCTGATCGCGCTGCCAAACTGGTATGTCATCGGCATCCTGATCACCTTCTCGAACAATTTCGCCGCGAAGATGAATATTACCGGGCCAGTGGATCCAGGCAAGGGCATAATGGTCAGCTATGTCGCGATCTCCGTCGGTGACGTGGCGATCGGCTTTATCAGCCAATGGTTCAAGAGCCGAAAAAAATCCTTATGGCTCTTCCATATCATCACGATCATTTCAGCGATCTGGTTCTTTAATCTGCAGGGGAAGTCCCCTTCGGCAATGTACTGGGTTTGCGTATTCCTCGGGCTGGGTACCGGATTCTGGGCTATGTTCGTGACGATGGCCGCAGAGCAGTTCGGGACAAATATCCGCGCGACGGTGGCCACTACCGTACCCAATATGGCCAGAGGCTCGCTTGCGGTGATCGTCAGCCCTATCTTCAGCCTGATGCAATCCTGGACGGGCGATTATTTCAAGAGCGGCTGGATCACGGGGATCATCGTATTTGGCATCGCTTCGGTCGCCCTGTTCATGACCGAAGAGACCTTTGGCAAGGACTTGAATTATCTCGAACCGGCATGAAATTTCTCATCATCCGCTTCAGCTCGATCGGTGACATCGTGCTCACGACGCCCGTGATCCGCTGCCTCAGGCAACAGATCGCTACGGCGGAGATCCATTATCTGACCAAGAAGGCCTTCACACCCATCCTGACTGCGAATCCCTATATCGATAAGCTCCATGTGCTGGAGGATGACCTCGCTACGGTACTCGACACGCTGCGGCAGGAAGATTTCGACTATGTGATCGACCTGCATCATAATCTCAGAACGCTTCGCGTCAAGCGGGGCCTGGGAAAGCAAGCCTTTTCTTTCGACAAGCTCAACGTCGGAAAATGGCTCTACACGACGTTCAAATGGAATCGCCTTCCGGCAAAGCATATTGTGGACCGCTATCTCGATACGGTCGCGGGTTTCGGAGTACGCAATGACGGCGCGGGCCTGGATTATTTTATTCCTCCCTCCGAACTGGTCAAAGAGGAGGACATTCCCACTTCTCACCAGGCCGGATATATCGGGCTGGTGATCGGCGCCGCCCTGGCGACCAAAAAACTGCCACTGCATAAGCTGAAGGAATTCTGCACGCTGCTGGCGCATCCGGTCATATTGCTCGGAGGTCCTGAGGATGCAGCGACCGGCGCCGAATTGGCTGCCATCGATCCGATTAAGATCTATAACTCCTGCGGCCGGTTCTCGCTGAATGAATCCGCGGACCTGGTACGCCGCGCCAAGCTCATTGTTTCGCATGATACCGGGCTGATGCATATCGCCGCTGCATTCAGAAAACCGGTCATTTCGGTTTGGGGTAATACAGTGCCGGAATTCGGCATGTCTCCATACTATGGGGCGATCCCCGTCGCGGGTCAGTTCATGGAAGTGCACGGATTATCTTGTCGCCCCTGTTCCAAGATCGGGTACAAAAAATGCCCTCGCGGGCATTTCAAATGTATGGAATCCCAGGATATGGGAAGGCTCGCTGAGGCAGCCAATCCCGCCAGCCCGTCATAAGGTTTTCAGCACGTCATTCATGCTCCTTACCGCCGCTGCACTCTTGGCAAACAAAGCCTGCTCATCGGCGTTCAGGCCGAAGTCCAGGATCTTTTCCCATCCGTTGCGACCGATGACGACCGGCACGCCAAGGCAGATATCTTTCTGCCCGTATTCCCCGTTCAGGGATACGCAGCAGGTAAATAGTTTCTTCTCGTCACGGACGATGGCCTCTACCATGGCTGCACCGGCCGCACCGGGCGCATACCATGCGGACGTGCCGATCAGCTTGGTCAGGGTCGCGCCGCCTACC
Source organism: Bacteroidota bacterium (assembly GCA_030706735.1). Classification (GTDB taxonomy): domain Bacteria; phylum Bacteroidota; class Bacteroidia; order Chitinophagales; family Chitinophagaceae; genus Puia. The sequence continues at coordinate 104,504 of JAUZNZ010000002.1, forward strand.
ATCGTATCCGCGACGACCTGTTGTTGCTGCGCTTCGCTCAAAAATTTGGTCACGGGGACACTATTCCAGGTGGCTAGACGGATCAATGGGATCATGGTGGTATCCCCATGTCCACCCACCACTACGGCGTTCAGATCGGCCGGGCTGCAACCCAACTGTTGGCTCAACTGATAACGAAAACGGGCGCTGTCCAGTGCGCCCCCCATGCCGATGATCCTGTTCTTCGGCAAACCGGTGGAGGTCAGCGCGAGATAGGTCATCGTGTCCATCGGGTTGCTGATGATGATCAGGATGGCATTCGGAGAATGCTTCAGGATGTTTTCGGTGACGCCCTTGACAATGCCGGCATTCGTCCCGATGAGCTCTTCCCGGGTCATGCCCGGCTTGCGGGGCAGGCCCGAAGTGATGACGACCACGTCGCTGTTCGCGGTTTTGGAATAATCATTGGTGCTGCCTGTGATCCGGGTATCGAATTCGAGCAAGGCGGCAGTCTGCATCATATCCTGTGCCTTGCCTTCCGCCAATCCTTCCTTGATATCCAGCAGAACCAGCTCCTCAGCCAGCGCCGCACGCGCGATATTATCGGCACAGGTAGCCCCTACGGCGCCCGCGCCTACAACCGTTACTTTCATCGGTAAATAGTTTATTGAGCGTGATGAATTATTTGCCCGGCAAAGGTAGGGCAGCGTGATGAACTTTTCAAGGCAAATTCTCTTAACCTTTTTTATAGTTGAAGGCGCCCGTGAGGGTTTCGACCTTCTGCGTTCCCTCAAAAGTAGTGATCAGGTTGCCATTCTTGTCGTATAGCGCCAGGTATGGGAGATTGTGAATGCGATAGAATGGAACAAAGAAGAATTTCTCATCTCTTCCGATCTTGATATTGGGGTGCTTGGCCAGGTGGTAATGCTCGTAAAAATCCTTCATCTCGCCGAATGGCTGGTAAGTGGCCATGACGATCTCGATATTCTTGAACTTGGAAAAACTGCCCAGGATACTTTCAGTCTGGTGCTTGCAATGCTCGCAGTCGGGACTGAAGAACATGACCAGGGTTTGGTGATGCTTCTTCAGATCCTCTTTTGTGACATAGCTCGCGCTATCCACTTTCAACAGGTGAAAAGGCGGGATCGTCGGAAATCGTTGGAAAGGGGCCTTTTCAGCTTCAGGCGTCGGCTGGGCCGGCTGTACCGTAGGTGACTGCGCCGGCGGATTGGTTTGGGCTTGTTGCGAACTGGCAAACTGGTAACCGATCATCATCAATAAAGCGAGCGTTGTCTTTTTCACGTCTTGGGATTTTCAATATAAGGATGCTGAAAAATAAGTGTAAAACTATACTGTTTAACGAAAAAAAGAATTTTTTATTTGTTATTACGAATGTTTCGTAGGTTTACGAAAACTTCGTAATAATATGGAAAAACTAACCAGGCAAGAGGAAGAAGCCATGCAGGCCATCTGGAGAACGGGGGAGGGTAATGTTAAGCTCTTCCTCGATGATATGGATGAGCCCAGACCCCCCTACACCACGCTGGCCTCCACGATCAAGAACCTCGAAAAAAAAGGGTACCTCGGGAGCCGGCTCCTCGGCAATGCTTACCTGTATAAGCCGCTGGTGTCGGAAGAAGAATACAAAAAGAAGTTCATGAACGGCTTCGTAAAGGACTATTTCGACAATTCGTATAAAGAGCTGGTGAATTTTTTCGTCGAAGAAAAAAAACTCAGCGCACGCGAACTCAGGGAGATCATCGCCATGATCGAAGGAAAGAATTAAAATATTCATTATGCCTTTTTTCGCCCTCTACCTGATCAAATGGTCATCAGCCTCGGCCTCGCCCGGACAGCCTGGTCAATATCTATGGAAATAAAGCGCGAAATGGAGTGATATTTATCACGACGAAGGATCGAAGTCGCTGAGGTTCAATGATTGATTGCGTCCATTCGACCCCAAAGAACTCTTTGCCGGCTGCTGATTTTGCCTTAGATTTGCACCCCGCCTGTGTCTTGGCCCTACCGGGAACAGGTCTCATCTGAAAATTAGCAGGTAAAATCGCGTTGGGTTTATGGCAAATACAGCAGATATCAGCCGTGGAATGATCATTAAACTGGATGGAAGCCTTTATTCAGTAATCGAATTCGGCGAGAACAAGACGGCCAGGGCAGCCGCAAAAGTATGGGCGAAATTGAAAGGCGTGGACAACGCCCGCTCCATCGAAAAGACCTGGAATAGCGGAGACACGATCTTCCCCGTCCGGGTCGAAAGAAAGTCCTACCAATTCCTTTATAAAGACGATACCGGATACAACTTCATGGACAATGAGACCTTCGAGCAAATTGCCCTGGAAGAACGCCTGATCGACGCACCCCAATTTCTCAAGGACGGACAGGAAGTATCCGTGTTGATCAACACCGACACCGACCAACCAATGAGCGTCGAGTTGCCGGATAAGATCGTTGTCCAGGTCACCTACTCCGAACCGGGAGTAAAAGGAGATACCGCCACCCGCACGCTGAAGCCCGCGAAGGTCGAGACAGGCGCCACAGTGAATGTACCGCTGTTTGTCAATGAAGGTGAACTGATACGCATCAATACCAAGACGGGCGAATACGTCGAAAGGGTGAAATAATTGGTCCATTTTACGGTAGAATCCCTATTTTAGTCCCCCAAATAAACCTGTAAATTCATCTATATGGATTTCAAACAGATTCAGGAATTGATCAAGATGATCAATAAATCGAACATCGGAGAGGTATGCATAGAAGAAAAGGGGTTTAAACTGACTATCAAACAAAAGGAAGAACCAGCCACCCAGGTCATTTCTGCACCGATGCAGGCGCCGTCCCTGGCAGGTTCTGCACCACAGGCCTCGGTTCAGAGCGCCGCCCCGGCCCCCCAGGCGGAGAAACCGGCAAAACCGGCGGAAGCGCCAGCCGGCAATACGGTAACCATAAAGAGTCCGATGATCGGCACATTTTACAGGAGTTCCTCACCCGATAAAGCCCCATTTGTAAATATCGGCGACGATATCGAGCCCGGCAAGGTGGTATGCATCATCGAGGCTATGAAGCTTTTCAATGAAATAGAGAGCGAAATAAAGGGCAGGATCGTAAAAGTGCTGGTTGAAGATGCCTCACCCGTTGAATACGACCAGCCCTTATTCCTCGTTGAGCCGGTTTAGTCAACTCAAATCTCACGAATGTTTAAAAAGATACTAATTGCCAACAGAGGAGAGATCGCCCTGCGCGTCATTCGTACCTGTCGCGAGATGGGTATCAAGACGGTTGCGGTTTATTCCACTGCCGACAAGGATAGCCTGCACGTTCGGTTTGCCGATGAGGCGGTATGCATAGGAAAGCCCGCGAGTTTTGATTCCTACCTGAATATTCCCCATATCATGGCCGCGGCCGAGATCACCAATGCCGATGGCATACACCCCGGATACGGTTTTCTCGCTGAGAACTCCCGCTTCGCGGAGATCTGCGGGGAACATGGTATTAAATTCATAGGGCCGACGCCCGCCATGATCAATTCCATGGGGGATAAGATCACGGCTAAAGAGACGATGATCAGGGCCGGCGTACCTGTGGTGCCCGGAGGGCAAGGGTTGCTCGATAGCCTCGATCACGCTAAAGGGGTGGCCAGGGAGATCGGTTACCCGATCATCCTCAAAGCCACAGCCGGCGGTGGCGGAAAAGGGATGCGGGTGGTATGGGAAGAGTCCGAGATGGAGCGTGCCTTCACCACCGCCAAGGCGGAGGCGGCAGCCTCGTTTAAGAACGACGGCGTATACATGGAGAAATTCGTGGAAGAACCCCGTCACATCGAGATACAGGTGGCCGGCGACCAGTATGGCAAGGTTTGTCACCTCAGTGAAAGAGATTGCTCGATCCAGCGCCGGCACCAAAAGCTGGTGGAAGAATCGCCTTCCCCATTCATGACGCCCGAACTCAGGCGACGCATGGGCGAGGCGGCCATCAAGGCCGCTTCGGCGATCAACTATGAGAGCGTCGGTACCGTCGAGTTCCTGGTCGACAAGCACCGCAATTTCTACTTCATGGAGATGAATACCCGCATCCAGGTGGAACATTGCGTGACGGAGGAGGTAGTAAATTTCGACCTCATCAAGGAACAGATCAAAATAGCTTCGGGTGAATCCATCAGCGGCCAGAACTATGAGCCCCAGGGCCATGCCATCGAATGTCGGATCAATGCGGAAGATCCCTATAACGACTTCCGGCCCTCGCCCGGTAAGATCACCGTCCTGCATCAGCCCGGCGGCCATGGCATTCGCGTGGACTCTCACGCCTACGACGGCTATACCATTCCCCCATACTACGATAGCATGATCGGCAAGATCATCGCCACCGCCCGCAGCCGGGAAGAGGCGATCAATACCATGCACCGGGCTCTCAGTGAATACGTGATCGAAGGGATCAAAACGACCATTCCCTTTCACCTGCAACTGATGAAGGACGAACGGTTTCGCAGCGGAGACTTCAATACCAAATTCCTGGAAGGCTTCAAAATGATCTAGTTTCTCAGCTCCATTTTTTCACCAACTCGTTCAGCAGGTTTTCCGCTCCATAGTAGCCGGCCAGCTTCCGGATAACCGCTTCGACCAGCGAATCCGGGCAGGACGCCCCACTGGTGAGCAATATACGGACAGGCTTGATCTGCGGCAGCCAGTCCACCCCTTTCTCCTCCCTTTTCTTATGCAGGTCATAATGCAGGATCTCCGTGCGCGAGAGGATCTTTTCTTCGGAATTGATGAACCAGGTCGGTAATTTCTCCTCACAGAGTTCCACGAGATGCGAAGTGTTCGAAGAGTTATAACCGCCGACGACGATCGCCAGGTCCGCCGGCATGTCCAGCATTCCGGTCACGGCCGACTGATTATCAAGGGTAGCATAACAAAGCGTGTCGCGCGTATCGGCAAAATGGTCTTCAATGGCTTCATTGCCGTATTTTTCGATCATGGTTTGCTTCAGGAAGTCCGCGATGGCCTGCGTATCGCTGGCAAGCATGGTGGTTTGATTGACCACGCCGATCCGCTGAAGGTCCTTTGCCATGTCGAAACCAACGCTGAACCGCCCTTTGAACCCGAAATAAAAAGGATCGGCCGGTAAGGCACCCTTAATATATTGCGCGAGGACCCTGGCTTCACGCATATCCTCGATGACGAGGGCGGCGGTATGGGCTGCGGCATGCGAGAACGTCGCACGCGTCTCTTCATGCCCGGGTTTGCCATGGATTATAACGGTATACTCATTCCCGGCGATTTGCGCGCTCCGCTTCCAGACTTTTTCTACGAAGGGACAGGTCGTATTATATCGTTCAGTCAGCACTCCATATGAACGCAATTTCGCCTCGATCTCCAGGGTCGTCCCAAACGCGGGTATAATGACGATGTCGCCTTCATGAAGGTTCCCGAACGGGATGAGCTGGTTGCCATGCGTATCCTGAAGGAATTGAACGCCCCTTGATCTCAGGTCGGCATTGACACGCGGATTGTGTATCATTTCGCTCAGCAGGAAAATGCGCTTGCCCGGATTCTCATCGATGGTTCGGAATGAACGCTCGATCGCATTTTCTACCCCGTAACAAAAACCGAAATGCCGGGCCAGATAGATACGCAGCTCGCCCAGTTCCAGCAAGGCAGGGGTGAAATCCTTCTTCATCCTGTCCTCCTGGCCGCGCTTATTCTTGATGGCGCTGATCAGCGGGCTGCGATAAGTGATTGGAATATCGAAGGTCTTCATACTGATGTCTATAAGACCCCCAAAGGTACAAACTTGTATGTTTGGGATGGGAATATAGTTTATCTTGCCGGCTTTAAGTTCTGAAATTATGAGCGCTGCTTTTCCCGCGTTGGATTGGGTTCATACCGCTAATATCTATGAAGTCAACCTTCGCCAATATACCCGCGAAGGAACGTTCGACGCCTTTTGCCGGGAGATGCCCCGGCTAAGAGATATGGGCATCGATGTATTATGGTTCATGCCCATCACTCCCATCAGCGTGGCCAGGCGCCTTGGCACGCTCGGCAGTTACTATGCCTGCTCCGATTATACATCGACCAATCCCGAATTTGGTTCGGTAGACGATTTTAAACGACTCGTCGCCGAAGCGCATGGACTGGGTCTAAAGGTCATGATCGATTGGGTCGCCAACCATACGGGTTGGGATCACAAGTGGACGACCGGACATCCGGAATATTATCGCAAAAATGCCGATGGCGCCTTCTTCGACTCTCACGGATGGGAAGATGTGATCGACCTGAACTATGATAGTTCCCTTCTTCGACAGGCCATGATCGATGCGATGATGTTCTGGGTGAGCGAATGCGATATCGACGGCTTCAGATGCGATATGGCCATGCTGGTGCCGCTGGATTTCTGGCGGACCGCAAGAACCCAGGTGGATAATGTGAAAAAATTGTTCTGGCTCGCCGAATGTGAAGAGATCAATTACCACGACGTATTCGATGCTTCTTACACCTGGAAGTTCCTGCACCGCATGGAAGCCGTATGGAAACGGGAATTTGCCGCCGACGGCCTGGATGAAGTACTGCAATATTACGATAGGATGTTCCCCGCTGATGGGTTCCGGACCTACTTTACCTCCAATCATGACGAGAATTCGCACAGCGGCAGCGAATACGAAAGGCTGGGGGACGCAGCCCGGGCTTTTGCCGTTCTCTGCTGCACCTGGAACGGGCTGCCCCTGATCTATAGCGGGCAGGAACTGCCGAATACCAAACGCCTTCTTTTCTTCGATAAAGATTATATTCCCTGGACGGGCACCTGTCAACTGCATGAGTTCTACAAGGCGCTGTTAAGCCTCCGAAAGTCCAACCCGGCATTACGTACGGCCGATCCCACCGTTACGACCCACCGCCTGCATTCAAACGGATTGGATGACCGTTGCTTCGTATTCCTGCGCAGAAAGGATGACGATGAAGTACTGGTGGCGCTGAATTTATCCACCGACCCCGTCCTGCTCCCGGCTGCTGATCTCTTGCTGCACGGATCGTTCCGGAATATATTTACCGGGGAGGTCGCGGACTTGACCGGAATGCCTCCGGTGCTCGAAGCCTGGGGCTATGCCGTCCTGGAAAAAAAGAAGGGCTGACCTTCGTCGCCGGCCAGCCCTGTTCATATGGAAAAAATAATGTGTCTTTCGTCTTTCCGCAAATTATTCGCCGCTTGAAAGGCGCAATGGATAGGTGTAAAGGCCTTCGTAACCTGAAAATACCCCTTCCAGCTTGACAGTCCCGGACGCTTTCGACAGAATGCCTTCCAGTTCCTCCTTGGTTCTCACTTCCTGGCCGTTGGCCTTGAGGATAATGAAACCTTCCTGTATCCTGGACTTATCCATCAGCCCATTCTCCGTCACCGATTTTACGATAACGCCGCCCTTTACGTCCAGGTCCGTCGACTCTTTCTTGCTAAGCGTTTGCAGTTGCGCGCCAAGCTTATCCAACACGGACGTCTTTACCATCGCGATCGTACCGGAATTATTGCGCAACTGGATCGTAACATTGTTCTCCTTCCCATCCCTCTTATAGGTGACCGTGATCTTATCGCCGGGACTGTATGTGGCGATCTGTCCCACCAGTTCTGCGCCCGTGAAGACCGGCGTGCCATTTAGCTTCGTGATCATATCTCCTTTCTGAATGCCCGCATGGGAGGCGGCGCCATCCGCGGTAACATCCATCACATACACGCCTTCGCCGTCCTTGATCCCTTGCTCCTTCTTCTGATCGTCGCTCATATCGTCCCTCGGGTATTGTATGCCCAGATAGGCCCTCTGCGGCGTCCCGAATTTCATGATATCATTAACGATCTTTTTGACAATATTGACGGGGATGGTGAATGAATATCCCGCGTACGATCCGGTCGGGGACGCGATGGCCGAATTGATGCCGATCAATTGTCCTTCCGGGTTGATAAGCGGACCGCCGCTGTTGCCTGGATTCACGGCGGCATCCGTCTGGATGAACGACTCAAGGGGAGTCTGGCTCTGGCGCCGGTTGATGTCGAGCGTCCGCCCCTTGGCGCTGACGATCCCGGCAGTCACGGTTGTCTCGAGGTTCAGCGGATAACCCACCGCTAACACCCATTGCCCGATCTTAACATCGTCTGAATTACCATACAACAGAAAAGGCAATCCTTGGGCATCGATCTTGATCACGGCCAGATCACTGCTCGGATCGGCGCCGATCACCTTTGCCTTGAAGGATTTCCGGTTGCTCAGCGTAACGGTGACCTCATCGGCCCCATCCACTACATGATTATTGGTAACGATATACCCGTCATTGCTGATGATCACTCCCGAGCCCGATGCCATTTCCGGCAGGGAACGCAAACCGTTGCCATTGCCGAAGAAGTCGTCGGGGTCTATCCCGAATAGGTCCGAGAAAGGGTTGTGTTTGGGTAGATTATTGCTGACTGTGCGGACGGTCTTGGTCTTGATATGCACAGTCGCCGGGATGGCTGCACTGGCCGCATCCGTGAAATCCAGGGGGCCGGCGCCGCCGGACCGCTCACCTTCAAAGAATTTGGCATAGTTCACGGGGATCTTCGAAGAGTCCTGCGCATAAAAATAAGTCTTGCTACCGTTGATGCGGTTATAGCCCCACATGGTAGCGACTGCGGTCGACGCACTGATCAGGATGACAGTTACTACTTGTTTTGCTTTCATATTCGTTCTTTTATTGTTTTGTTACCGGCGTTGCACCTGACGGCCGCCGTGGAGTAACAAATTAACGTCAAGGTCCTCAAACTGTTCTTACCGCCAATTCAGTTTAACAAATTATTTACTAAGCTCTTCGTAGATGAGCGACAAGCAAGGAATGAAGCCCCTCGTGCAGGGCATTGCCCCGGACAGATAAATTTACGAAATTTATGGCGTTAAAGAAAGGAGAAATTGAAGGGTGTCGACCCCATCGGCATAGTCGTCCAACGCGGGACGCTGAGCCCTCCCGAATGGGACTAGTCCCTGTCCGACAATGCATTGGACGTCCGGATTGCTCTTCAGACCCGATAAAGCCGTTCCGGATTCTTTATAGTACTCATAATGGAGAACGCCGATCGGTGAAAAGAGCGAACGCTCTTCTGCCAGCAGGATGGAGCCATTGGTCATATATAATTTCTTGTTCAGGATGAGCAAGGCCAGATTGTAGTCGTAATTATTCCGGTATTTATGCTGGTCCGCCAGGTAATCATATTTGCGAAAGGCCTGCAACAGGGGAATGAAATCATAGTTTTCAGGCACGTATAGCTTGGTTACGCTCCTGCATCCAAGCCCGAAATATTGATTTACGTCGTCCGCCAGCCCCCCGAGGTCTTCCTCGCTTTCTTCCCCGCTCAATATGGCCACGGATGTGCGGTTTCGCCTGATGATATGAGGGTACTTGCCAAAATAGTAATCGAAGTAACGCGCGGAATTATTGCTGCCGGTACCTATAAAGACCTCGCAGCCTTTCAGACGGTCTGCAAACGACACGAGTTGCCGGGTTTCAGGGTCTAGTTCCGCCAGCTTGTCCGCCAGGCGCCTGATCAGGATCTCGTCCCGGGAAGAAGGTTTGATCGTCTGGCGATGGCCTGTTATGAAGGTGCATAAGAAGTCGTGGAATCCGACCAGGGGTATATTCCCGGCCATGATGACCCCGACATGACGGGGATTGGGATTTTCCGACGGCAAGGAATATTTTTCGGTCCAGCTTCTCAACGGGCCTTCAGCAAGATATTCCTGCGCGATCTGCCCGACGGCCAACTCGATAAATTCGGGGGTGAACCAACGGTTGGCTTCCGAAGCCCGGTCCTTCGAAGCACGCCAGCCTTCATCACCGGATAGAACATAATGGCCCAAATTCACTAATAAATCGATCCGTTGCTCCAAGTTCATAAATCCGTTATTATATTTGGAGTGCAAAATTAACTTTAATCAACCCTTATTTGTAAAAATTATGGCTATCAAGATAACCGAAGAGTGTATCAATTGCGGGGCCTGCGAGCCTGAATGTCCCAATAATGCGATCTATGAAGGCGGGGTCGAATGGGCCATTACCGACGGTACTACGGTAAAAGGCCAGTTCACCTTGCTGGACGGCAGCGTGGTAGACGCCACCCAGCGGAATGCGCCCATCAGTGTCGACACGTACTATATCGTTCCCAATAAATGCACCGAATGCCAGGGTTTTCATGAAGAACCGCAATGCGCGGCCGTCTGCCCCGTAGATTGCTGCGTTCCGGACGAAATGTACAGGGAAACCGTCGAGGAACTGCTGGCAAAAAAAGAAAAGTTGCATATCTGACCGGCAGGGTCCGGACGCTGTGGATAAATTTTTCTTATTTCACCGGCTTCGCTTGGCAAAATTGAGAAAAAGCACTAACTTAACGGAAGTTAAAGAGTTTGTTAATGTAGCGACATGCTACATAAAAATAGGCGGGTGATATTTCCCGTCATAAAAGGGTGAAGAGTAACAGTACCTTCACCTTTCTTATTTTTGGCCCCCCGCTCCGTGGCCAAAAATAATCCGGCGGCCTTTTCGTTTATTTGCAATAAACTATCACGGATGCAACCCATCATTGCCTTCCTTACCGGCGGCTACTCCGGGGAGGCGGTCATCTCCTACAAGAGCGCCATCACCATTATGAACAACCTTGATCTGACCCGCTATACGGTCTATAAGATCGATATCACCAGGGAAGGCTGGCTCTACGAAGGCAAAAATGGCCGCAAAACAGAGATCGATCGCAACGATTTTACCCTCACCCTGGAAGGTCGCAAGGTTCATTTCGACGCCGTTCTCATTGGCATCCATGGCGAGCCGGGGGAAGATGGCAAATTGCAAGGTTACTTCGATCTGCTCAATATACCCTATAGCGGCTGTGATGCCGCCACATCGGCCCTTACCTTCAACAAGCGATTCACCGTGGCTGTGGCGGCCTTCAACGGAATAATGGTGGCCCGCTCGGAGATCCTCATCCGGAACCGCTTCGAAAACCCGGAGCAGATCACCTCGCGCCTGAATTTCCCCGTATTTGTCAAGCCCAATAACGGCGGCAGCAGCATCGGCATGTCCAAGGTCAACGAGCCTTCCGAAGAACTGGGCGCGGCGATCGAACGGGCTTTTGGGGTTGACGATCAGATCCTCATCGAAGAGTTTATCACAGGCCGCGAGTTTACCGTTGGCGTTTTTCGGAATAAGGACGAGGTCATTACCCTGCCGCTCACGGAAGTAAAGAGCAAAAAGGAATTCTTCGATTTTGAGGCGAAATATACTGCTGGCCTCAACGAAGAAACGACCCCGGCCATCGTGGACGAGGCGATCGCAAATAAAATAAGGGCGGCGGCTAAAAAGATCTACCTGGTATTTAATTGCGGCGGTGTGATCCGGATCGATTTCATCTATAACGAGCGTGAGGGCGAGCCATTCATGCTTGAGATCAATACCGTGCCCGGACAGAGCGAAGCCAGCATCGTGCCCCAACAGTTGCGGGCCGCCGGTTGGACGCTGAAAGACTTTTATTCAGCCCTCATCGAGGAGGCGCTGGAGAAGGGCAGGAGAAAGGCGCAGAAATGACCAAAATGTTTTATTTTAGGGCCGCCTGCAGGTCGCAGTCGGTAGCTTTATCATATAAATCTTAAGGCGTGTTCAAATCTCTCACCAGTAAACCCCTTTGGGTCAATATAGTAGCCGCGATCGCCCTCTTGTTACTGCTTTTATTGCTCTTCCTTGCCTCGCTGGCCCTCCTGACGCGGCATGGGAAAACGATGAAGATCCCCGCGGTGACCGGTATGTCCTTTGCTGATGCCAAAAAAACGCTCGAGTCCCAGGGCTTCGACGTGCAGATCCAGGATTCGGTGTATTCCGATACCATGCCTCCCATGCAGGTGATCAAGCAATTTCCCGAATCAGATGAATTGGTCAAGGTCAATCGCACGGTATTTCTGACGATCAACCGCGCGCAGGCCCCATTTGCCCCTATGCCGAACGTCGTGAGCATGAGCTTCCGAACGGCGCTGATGATATTGCGGCAATATGGATTGAAATTGGAGGACACGATATTTAAGCCGGACTTTGCCCGCAATTCCGTTCTTCAACAGATGTATAAGGGCGAGGATATCAAACCGGGCACCCAGATCCAGCAGGGGAGCGCCATTACGCTCGTGCTCGGCAGCGGTATCGGTGGGGCGGCCTTACCCGTGCCTGACTTGTTCGGGCTGACCTATCAGCAGGCCAAATCACGCCTGGATTCGATGGGACTCATTCTGGGCGCGGTCATCCCTGATGCAGGCACACGCAGTGACACGATAAATCTCTTCGTGTATAAACAGCGGCCGGAGCAATTCGACGAGGAAAGGAGACCCAATCCGATCCACCCCGGGCAGACGATTGACATATTTCTGGGAATCCGCACCAAGGTGGACAGCATCGTCGCGGCACAGAGCGGCACACCCCCGACACCACAACCGGGTCCTTAACAATAAAAAAAATACGAATCGACTATGCAACTTATCTCCGTTGAACAGGTCAAGGCCAGGTTGGATGCCGGCGAATCACTTCATCTGATCGATGTTCGCGAACCGATGGAGCACGCAGAGTTTAATATCGGTGGGATACTCCTGCCCCTTGGCAAGGTCCGCAACATGGAAACCGACGAGATCGGGGACTGGAAGGAACAGGAAGTGATCTGCTATTGCCGGAGCGGCAACCGCAGCGGCATGGCCTGCCAGATGCTCGAGATGGCAGGGTTTACCGACGTGAAGAACCTCACCGGCGGCATGCTCGCCTGGCAGGATAGGATTGCCCGGACGTCCTGAACGCCCGCCCCGCTCAACGCATTGTCCGTAGTTCAGAGCTTTATATTCACTGCCATCATGAAGTTTCTCGTCGCCATGGGAAATAAGAAATTTTCTGTGACGAACCTGCCTCCGTAAATGGAACTATAGGTATACCCATTGGCCACATACTTCCCGTTAAAAATATTATTGAGCTGAAAGATCAGGTCGATCGAGTTGAAAGGGCGTGGTTTTAGGATATATACCGCGCGCAGATTCCCGACAAAATAGCCGTCCAACCGCCGTCCCTCTTGCTGCGCATTGTCCAGGTACTCTTTGCTTACGTATTTGTTCAGGAGGCTGAATCGGGTGCGCGGCAGGGGAGTAAAGTTCAGCGTGGCCGCGCCGATAACGGATGGCGAAAAGGCGATATCCGTCTTCCTGTATGCAAAGCTCACTTCTTCGTTGATATCATAGTTGAAGTCGTACTCGGTATAGTTCAACACCTTGTTCTGGCTCAAGGTAAGGTTCGCCTCAGCGGAGAACCAATTGGCCGGCGTGACGGTTCCCTGCAATTCGATGCCGAGGCGATAGCTGTTCGGGATATTGGTTCGGGTATATCCGCCCACATCGTTGATCTTTCCGGTTAATACCAGTTGGTCCCTATAGAGCATGTAGTAGGCCGTCGCCCCCCAGGAATACAGGTCTCCTTTCTTTTTGAGGCCTAACTCGAAATCATGCAGCCTCTCGGGCCTCGGTTGGTCGCTGGCGCCGGCTTCGAAGTCGTCCCGGCTGGGCTCGTGATTCGACTGGGAATAAGAGAGATAAGCCTCCAGATCGCGGTTACTGTACGTGATGCCCAACTTGGGATTCACAAAATGATATGGCGTATGGACGAACAAGCCGGGATTGTCGTCAAAGCCGTCGATCCGGTAATCGATCCCCCGGTATTGCAGGTCCGCAAACGCCGTCCAGTGTGCGGATATTTGTTCCTGCAGCTTGGTATATACATTATAATCGGTCTTATACGCCGGTTCATAATAATACCGGTAGTCGTCAGGGAACCCCCCATTCGCAGCCCAGACGACACGTCCATAATGCTTGTTATAGAAATGATCCCAACCGCCGCCAATCGTGAATTGCGTTGGGCCGCCCTTATATTGTAACGAGAAAATCCCGCCGTAGAAATAATTGTCGAGCCATCGCTGCCGGATCAGGTCGGTGCTTTGCAACGTGTCTGCACCCACAATATAGGGCTGCAGGCCATAGTTCACATATTTGGCATTGGAGGAGTCGCCCTGGTCGTGATATTCCTGATAGTATCCCAGGCCCCTTGTCAAAAAAGCGGCCGTATTCAGCGCCAGGCCCGGACTAAACTGGTGGTTGAAAAAAAGTTGGTAATGGTTTTGCAGGTAATTGTCCGTCTGATCCTTGTACGTGAAGTAGTTATATTTCCTGTTGGACGATTGGAACAGGTTCGCCGAATCCTGCGCCGTGAAATACAATGATCCGGCATTGTCCCCGTAGTGCTGCTGAAGGGCTGCTGCATTTCCACTCAATTTGGCCTCCGGAATGCCATTCCACGCCTGGTAGGTTTTTTCATCGCCCAAAAGGAGATTGAACCGGAGGGATGATCGATGGCCATACCAGGCCGTCGAAAGATAGAGCGATCGCAAATTGCTGAACGCCCGATCGATATACCCGTCGCTACTGATGCGGGACGCCCGCAGGTCAATGGTGAAATGGTCGTCGATCAACCCGGAACCCGCTTTCACGGTACTCTTCCACGTATTGAAGGAGCCATAACTGTTATTGAACTCGGCATACGCCTTGTCGTTGAATTCATTGGTGGAGAAATTGATGCTGGCGCCGAAGGCACCCGCCCCGTTTGACGAGGTGCCAACCCCCCGTTGGATTTGTATACTGTTGACCGATGAGGCCAGATCCGGCAGATCGACGAAGAACAGGGTCTGTTCTTCCGGGTCATTGTAGGGTATCCCGTTCAACGTCATATTGATGCGCGAGTCGTCCGTACCGCGCAGGTGAATACCGGTATATCCCACGCCATTGCCGGCATCGGAATTGATCACTACCGATGGGGTTTGATCCAGGAGGTAAGGCAGGTCCTGTCCCAGATTAGACTGTTCGATCTGCCGTTTGCTCAGGTCGGTCTTGGTAAAGGGCGCCAGTGCGCCCGCCCGGAGGGCCCTCACTTCGACCGGTTGCATGAACAACTGGATCCGCTGCAAGAGAATCCGTATTCCCGAACCTTCGGCAAGGAACATCCGGCCCTGGAAACTGGCATAATCGACATGCGAAACCCGGATCGTATAAGTACCCGCTCTCATCCGGGGAAAAAGGAAGGTTCCGGCTTCGTTGGTCTGCACACTGCCCCCGGGGCTTATTTCAACGGTCGCCCCCGCCAGAGGTTGCCCCGTAAGCGAATCGATGATCTCCCCTTTCGGATGGATGAATCCGGCAGCGCCGGTTTGCGCGGCGGCGATCCGGACGGCCGCCAGCAGGCAGCATACCAGGAAATACTTCATAAAATAGAATTAATCGTTCGGTCGATCTGGAGAAATGCTGCGAAATGGAGGGATCGTAAAATCTGACTACCTTCCCTGCGCAGGCATTACCCTGTTCAGGTTCTACGGGTATTATCTCAGCCATTCCGCCCCTGGCGGAACAGCACCCCGAGGAATCTGAGAACATGCCGGAAGTACGACTGCCGGCACAGAACGAAGATAGCGCTTTTTTCGAAGGGTTCGCCCGGCACGTGTAACTTTTATCCGGGTCAACCGTTCTATGCAACAAGTTCAGGTTCCCGGAGTCTTTATTAAAACCAACTAATCATGATACGTTCATTATTGCTCGCCACCTTGCTCGCGACCAGCATCCTTTCTTTTGCCCAAAACACCCGGTTGGTCGCCGATGCGAACGCCCAAAAGCGCAGTGTATCGGGTTTTCATGCTATCAGGATCTCCGGAGGTATCGACCTCTATCTGAACCAGGGAGGAGAAGAGGCGGTCGCCATCAGCGCTTCCGACCCGGAAATCCGGGACCAGATCCGGACAGAGGTGGAAAACGGCGTGCTGAAGATCTATCTCGAAAGAAAGGATTGGCATTTCCGCGATCATTTCAGGAATGTAAAGATGAAGGCCTATGTTTCGGTTAAACAATTGGATGCCATGGATGCATCGGGCGGCTCGGACATTTTTATCCAGGATGTGCTCAGGTCCGATCGCCTCAAGGTCGGCCTTTCCGGGGGCAGTGAACTAAAAGGCCAGGTCGCGATCGGCGATCTCTCTCTCGATCAGAGTGGCGGGGCCGATGTATTTATCAAGGGAACGGCGTCCAACCTCTCCATTCAGGCAAGCGGGGGAAGCGACCTCCATGGTTATGACCTGAGCTCGGAAGTCTGCAAGGTCCACAGCAGCGGCGGCAGCGACGTCCAGATCACCGTCAACAAAGAACTTGACGTCAGCGCCAGCGGCGGCAGCGACGTCTATTATAAAGGAGCTTGCTCGGTACGCCAGTTGAGCGCCAGCGGTGGCAGTGATGTCGTTAAAAAAGGATAATTTAGCATACGCAAATCCTGCTGTATGAAATGGAGTACATTGCCGGTCGCCGCCGGACTGCTCATCCTGAACCTGTCTGCGCTGGATCTGTCCGGGCAGCAAACCATCATTCATGATCCCAATGCCGAACTTCGTTCCATAACTGGTTTCCATGCGATCGACGTATCTGATGCGATCGACCTGTATTTGAGCCAGGGCGAGAAGGAGACCGTGGTAGTCAGCGCATCGGATGCAAAATGGCGCAACAGGATCCACACGGAGGTCCGGGAAGGCATTCTGAATATCTCTCTCGCCCTTCCCCATAAACGCGCCCTGGAAGGGGCCAACCATAAATTGAAGGTCTATATTTCATTCACCGCCCTGGATAAATTGGTCGCCTCCGGAGAGAGCGACGTGTATGTCGACGGGGTTATTTCCGGAAAGACATTATCGATCAGCCTGTCGGGGTCAAGCGATTTCAAAGGGGCAGTGCATATTGATGAGCTAAGGCTGGATCAAAGCGGCGCCTCCGACGCGGTGATCACAGGCAATGTAACCGGCATGACCAGCATCAACGCGGGCGGAGCCAGCAATCTGAGGGCCTACGACCTGGCCACGGGCAGCTGTGATGCCCGCGCTTCGGGGGCTTCGGAGATCCGCATAACCATCAATAAGGAATTGACAGCCCATGCCAGCGGGGCCAGCCGCGTCTACTACCACGGACCTGCCATCATACGCGAAATGCACTCCAGCGGCGCCAGCAGCATCTCAAAAAAAGGATAAGCAGGTTGGTTGAAGAATCCTATATTTGGAATGCCAAACACACGTTTTGAGAAAAGCGGCTGCCATATTCTTACTGCTCATCCTGTCATTCAATATCATTGGGTACAGGGCCTGGTTCTACTTCGCGGAAAAAAAGGCGGACCGGCATATGGAGGCCCTGTTGGATAAGGATCAATACGACGAACGCGACCTGGTCACCCTGACGATCCCCATGAACATGCCCTATCAGCTCGATAGAGATCGGTTCGAGAGGACCAATGGCGAAGTGATCATGAACGGCCGGCTCCTGAAGTATGTCAAACGTAAGGTGGTGGATGGCAATCTCATTTTACTCTGCCTGCCGGATGCCAAAAAAATGCAGTTGAAAAAGGCAGTAACGGAATTTGGGAACAGTGTAAACGGTCTCGCCTCATCTTCTGCAAACAAAAAGCTGCCCGCTGATCCGCTTAAAACAACGTTCTCCGGCGAATATGTGCCGGCACCTGATCAGATCGGCATAGTTCCCCCATCCCTTCCCGGTCTCCGCTGGGCCCATCGTCCCTTTGCACCCCTTCCGGAAGCATGGATCGCCTTCCCCGGCAAGCCCCCGGAAAACCTTGCCTGATCTTCCCCCATTTTTTTGAGGACAATTCTGAACATTCAACAATCAGGTCATGGCATATATTGAACTTAATAATCAATTGCCGGGCATCACGGGGCTTTTAGAAAATCGACCCGATACCGGCGCCCCCATCCGCGAACTGACGCAGATCCTCTTGCGCGGCGAAAGCACATTAACCGAGCTTGAACGCGAGCTGATCGCAACGCTTGTCTCCTACAGAAATGAATGCAGGTATTGCACCAGCGCACATGCCGCGACGGTCAGGGCACTGGGCGGAACGGAGGACCTGCTCGAGAAGGTCTTTCATGATCCGGGCGAGGCGCCCGTCAGCGAGAAGATGCGGGCATTATTGGCCATCGCCGCCAAAGTGCAGCGACTCGGAAAAGAAGTAACCGCGTCGGATATTGAAAAGGCCCGGGCGTCGGGCGCATCCGATATTGAAATTCATGATACGGTACTCATCGCAGCCCTGTTTTGCCTGTACAACCGGTATGTGGATGGTTTGGGAACCTACCGTCCCGAGGATCCTGCTTATTATCAACGGCTGGCTTCGCGCCTGGTGACCATTGGTTATTCAAGACCGAAGGATGGACTGGCGAGAAAAGGCGAAGAATTGTACAAATGAGAAATAAACGATTTTTATTCTGCATTTGCTTCTTCAGCAGCATGCTCGGTGGAACAGTCTCGACACTGATGGCAGTCTATTTGCCGGCGGCCCTGAAGGATCTCTTTCTCCATTCCGGCACGATCAGCTCCGACAATATCGGCGCCTCGATCAGTGCGATATTTATTTTCGGGTGGATGGCGGGAGGCATCGTCTGGGGCATTCTTTGCGACACGATCGGAAGGAGGCGCTCTTTCATTTATGCCACAGCCGGCTACGGCCTGTTTACACTGCTCACGGCAATTGCTCCATCATGGCAATTCGTGCTGATCAGCCGTCTGCTTTCAGGCTTCGGTATTGGAGGCGTCCTGGTGATTACAACGATGCTCGTTTCGGAATCATACCGGGAGGGACGGCGCGCCGTCCTGCTTGGTATCTTATCCATCTCGATTCCGCTTGGGATCTTTTCCGCGGGACTGATCAATTACCTCGTTCACAACTGGCGTCTGGCATTTGCGGTCGGTGTCATTCCCATGATCCTTGCTGCACTGGCGGCCCGATATCTCAGAGAGCAGGGAAGGGAAGAAGTACGCGAGTCTGCCGGACATCGGGCGGCAGTGGATCTTCCCGGGCTGTTCAGTGGACCGAATGGAAAGAATATCCTGATCGGATCGCTCATATTTGGCGCTGCGCTTATCGGTCTGTGGGCTGCTTTCTCCTGGCTGCCTTCCTGGATACAAAGCCTCATCCCGGGAGCTGACGGACAAAAGGAACGCGGGATAGCCATGATGCTGATGGGTACCGGCGGGCTCGCGGGAGGATTTGTTTCAGGCTGGATCGTGAACGCGATCAATGTCAAAAGGACCTTGCTGGCCTGCTTCGGGATCTGCTTCGTCCTTTCGTTCCTGCTGTTTAAAGTGAGCGACCGGCTTACGCCTGCGGTTTTTCTCCAGATCGGCATAATCAGCATTTTCTTTGGGGTTAGCCAGGGGGCGCTGTCCGTATACATCCCGGACTTGTTCCCATCATCCGTAAGCGCAACGGGCACCGGGTTTTGTTTCAATTTAGGCCGCCTGTTTACTGCCATTGCCGTATTCTTTGTCGGATCGCTGGTGGATCTGCTGGGAGGCTACGGGAACGCCATTTTTTGCTTCTCTTTTGTTTTTTTGATCGGCCTGTTCCTTACCCTTTTTACCAAAGCGGCGCGACGGCCCCCCAGGACCGACCCCTCTTTTTCACCATCAACAACACCTTAAAAAATGGCATATATAAATGTACCCGACGGAGTGCCGGGAATCAGGAGTCTGGTCATGTTCCGGCCCGAGACAGGCAAGCCTTTGTACGAACTCGCGCAGGTCTTGTTGCGGGGACCTTCTCCCCTGAGCCCGGCCGATCGGGAACTGATCGCGGCCTATGTCTCCCATCGTAACGAATGCGTCTTTTGCCGCAATAGCCACGCTGCCGCCGCTCGTTGTTTGTACGGCGACGGCAAGGGTATCGTGGACGAATTGTTGAAGGATTCGGATCCCGGCCGGTTATCGGAGAAGATGCAGGCCCTCCTGCGCCTCGCGGGCAAGGTACAGCGGGGAGGCAATCAGGTTACGCCTGATGATATTACGGCGGCGCATGCGGCCGGTGCTACTGATGTCGATATCCATGACACGGTACTTATCGCGGCAGCGTTCTCGATGTTCAACCGGTATGTCGACGGGCTCGCTAGTTATACCCCGGCTAACGAATCGGAATATGATGAAATGGGCAGGCGCATGAGCCAAAATGGCTATGTTTTGCCTTCCAGGCCAACTCATTCAACTAACCAATAAATCATCTTATATGGCATACATCGATCTGCAAAACGACCTTCCCGGCATCAGGGGACCAATGGCCTATCGCCCCGATACCGGCAGAGCGTTAAATGTCCTGGCCGAGTTATTATTGCACGACGACGCCAATACGCTCAGTCGCGGGGAGCGGGAGCTGATCGGAGCGTATGTTTCTTCCGAAAATGACTGTTTCTTTTGCCAGAATGTGCATGGCGCACTGGCGCAACACTATTTCGGCTGGGATATGCCCTTTCTCGACTCCATTAAGAAGGATTACCTGTCGGCGCCGATCCCGGATAAACTCAAATCACTGTTATCCATCGCGGGCAGCGTTCGCAAAGGCGGTAAGTACGTGACATCGGAACAGATCGCCCACGCGAAGAGGCTGGGCGCCACGGACAGAGAGATCCATGATACCGTGCTGATTGCGGCGGCCTTCTGCATGTTCAACCGTTACGTGGACGGGTTGAATACCTGGGCGCCCCAGGACCGGCAGGTTTACGTGGACCGCGCGTCGATGCGGGCAAAAGACGGGTATGCCGATATGAACCTGTATAAGTAATTTTTTCACTAAAACGATCTTTACCATGCCTCATATTCTTGTTGACCTAAGCCTTCCCGGGATAAGGTCTTTAATGGCTTTCCGGCCAGAGACCGCCCAACCCATGTGCGACCTCGCGGAAGCGCTGCTGCGCGACACCGAAGGCCTGTCGCCCGTGGAACGGGAACTGATCGGGACCTACGTCTCCTACCTGAACGATTGTTTTTATTGTCACCATTCCCATGCCGCCGTAGCAGCTTGTTACCTGGATGGAAATACGGCCATTCCTGACGCGGTCAGAAAGGATTTCAGCCGGGCCGACATATCGGATAAGCTAAAAGCCCTCTTGCAGATCGCCGCAAAAGTTCAACAGGGTGGGAAAGCGGTGCGTCCGGAAGATATTGAAAATGCCAGGCGCCATGAGGCTACGGACCGGGAGATCCACGATACCGTGCTGATCGCCGCGGCATTTTGCATGTTCAACCGCTATGTCGACGGGCTCGCCACCGTGGCGCCCACCGATATGAGCTCTTATCCTGTTCGCGCAAAACAGGTCGCGGAACAAGGCTATGGCAGCCATATCTATTCGAGCCGGCAACCCATAGCGACCACATGAACCGGCAAGGCCTGAAAAATTATTAATAACCAACTTATTAAAAGTCATGAGAAAATTCATCTTTTTCATACAGTTCCTGCTGCCCGCCATGTTCATTCCGGCGGCTCTGTCAGCACAAAAGGCCATAACCGGAACGGTTATCGACCCGAGCGGAAGAGGCATACCCGCGGCCACTATTCTGATCAATCACAGTTCGCAGGGTACCAGCACCGATAACGACGGAAAATTCAAGTTGACCGTGCCGCCCGGCGCCGAATTGACTATCAGCTCGCTGGGTTTCCTGACTAAGACCATCAGGGTCGGAAATGACGTTAACGATTTGACCATACGCCTGGAGCAGGACGTGGCGAGGCTCGATGAGATCGTGGTAACGGGTTTAAGCACGTCTATCAAAAGAAGAAATCTCGCCAATGCGGTGGCCACGGTGTCCGCCACCGAACTCAATGGAACGGCTCCAGCCCAAACGCTGGACGGAGCGCTGAACGGAAAGGTTCCCGGGGCCTATATCAACGCCAATACCGGCGCGCCGGGAGGCGGCACTTCGGTAAAATTAAGGGGTGTTACCTCAGTGTATGGCAATACGCAGCCTCTTTACGTGGTGGACGGCGTCTTCGTTGACAATACCGCTACGTCGGGTGGACTGAATGCCGTTACGAACGCGCTTGCAAACGGATCTATTACTTCGAACCAGGACAATCCGTCGAGCCGTATCGCCGATATTAATGCGGAGGATATCGAGAACGTCGAAATACTGAAGGGTGCATCTGCTGCCGCCATCTATGGCTCCAAAGCCGCCGCAGGCGTCGTGATCATCACGACAAAAAGAGGAAGGCCGGGAAGAACCAGGATCGTGGTTTCGCAGGACGTTGGATTCATTAAGGCCAGGAAACTCCTTGGCGTCCGGCAGTTCAATGCCCAACGGGCCGCCAGCCTTTCTTCGGACAGCCTGACCGGCGTGCACCTGGCGTCGGAATTTCAGTCGGCACAGGCGGCCGGCAAGATATACGATTATGAAAAGGAGGTTTTTGGCAATACCGGCTTTGCACGCAATACGCTGCTAAGCGTTAGCGGCGGGAATGAAAGAACGGGATTTTATTTCTCTGCGGGACAAAAGGACGAAAGCGGGATCGTCAGAAATACCGGTTATCGCAACAGTAGCCTGCGTCTCAATGTCGATCACCGGATAAACGACAACATCAAATTAAGCCTGAGCTCGAACTTCATCAATAGCTCGGCTGACCGGGGTTTAACCGGGAATGACAATGCCGGTGTTTCAACGGGTATTGCCCTCTCATCTACGCCGGGCTTTGCGGAATTGCACGCCGACCAGTTCGGGAATTATCCCAACAATCCTTTTGCTGCATCGAATCCGCTGCAAACCATCGCCCTGATGCAGAATAATGAATCCGTTAACCGCTTTATCAATGGACTGGCTTTCGACGCCACTCTTCAAAAAAATGATCGCAGCCAGACCAGGCTCATTGCCAGGGGCGGGTTCGATTATTATGACCTCCAGACCAATGCATTGTTCCCCGCCAACCTCCAATTCCAGGCAGTGAATAAGGGCACATCGATCCAGGGTTCGACAAGCAACCTGAATATGAATGCCCTTTTTTCGCTGGTAAATACATTTACTCCTTCGGACAAGGTATCTCTTACGGCCTCCGCGGGTCTTACACAAGAGACAGGTGATTATAATAACGTGTTGAATGCGGCCACGCAGGTGATTGCCGGGCAATCCAACATCAACCAGGCCGGGGCGCTGACCGCCACGCAGTTCAGGTCCAGGTTCCAGAACACCGGATATTTTGTACAGGAGGAGGCGACCCTTATCGACGCCATCGCCCTGACGGGCGGCATTCGTTTCGACCGTTCTTCGAACAACGGCGATGCGGGAAAATTTTATGCATATCCAAAGGCAGGCCTGTCCTGGAACCTGACCCGCTCAGGAATCGTGAATGACGCAGGCTTTTTCGATAACCTGAAGGTCCGCGCCGCCTACGGTCAGGCCAATAATGTACCGGCATATGGAAGCAAGTTTACTTCCCTGGTCATTTCCAATATTGCAGGCTTACCTGGCTCCCTTATCGATATCCAGGAAGGTCAGCCCGGTATTAAGCCCGAAAGGCAAACGGAGTTCGAGACCGGCGTCGATTTCAGCTTTTTGAAAGGCGCCGTGAGCATCGAAGCCACCTACTATGACAAAAATGTCTACGATTTCCTGATGCTAAGTAACGTGCCGTCCTCTTCCGGGTTTTCCACAAAATGGGTGAATGCCGGCAACCTGCGTAATCGAGGCGTAGAGATCGGGTTGAATGCACGTCCGATAGCAAACAGGCTCATCACCTGGAATACCTCCGTTAATTTCTGGCTCAACAGGTCGTTGGTTACCAGGTTGACCATACCGCCAACACCCCAGGGTTCCTTCGGTTACGTCCTGGGCACCTTCCAGATCGAACAGGGCAAGTCCGCGACCCAAATCATCGGCCTCGGTGGCCCTGGCGGAAGTATTGCTAAATGGGGAGATGCCGAACCTAAATTCCAGTTGAACACTTATAACGAGATTAGCTTCAATAACAAGCTTAGCCTGCGTTTCCTGATCCACGTCAAGGCGGGAGGAGAGAACGTAAACCTGACAAACCTGGAAAATGATTTCGGAGGTACGAGCGCCGACTATGATAAGGTGACCAATAAATTGAATCTGCCGGATGCCATCTATCGCATTACGCAGATCGGCGTTAGCGCGCAGGAATTTGTACAGAATTCCGGCTATGTGAGATTGAGGGAGGCCGGCCTCTATTATACATTCAACAGGCTGCCCGTTCATGGCATTACCGCTCTTAAGATCGGCGTATCGTTGAACAATTTCGTGACGATCACGAAATACAAATCATATGATCCCGAGGTATCAAACTTCGGTACCGGGTTCTCGAGCGGCGTCGACGTGGATCCTTATCCGGCAACCAAACGAGCCGATCTTCACCTTTCCCTGGAATTTTAAAACCTTTAGACATGAAATTACATCGCTATATAACGAATATTCTTGCGGGCCTGGCATTGGCGGCCACCTTCGTCTCTTGTAAGAAGGATTATGGCAACCTCAATAGCCCAACCGTAGAGAGCTTCCTGGCGAACGCCTCCGCCAGCGAATTGAACAATCTGGTCAGCGGCACGGAATCCGGCATGCGCTTTAACCTGGCCCTTTATCTGGATGATGTTGGCACTATTGGCCGCGAGGTATACCGCTTCTCCGCGTCCGAACCCCGGTATGTGTCGGACCTGTTGGGTGCATCAAACGCCGTGCTGAGCAACAGCAATTTTTACATTACCAACCCCTGGGCTTCGCGTTACCGTGTCGTCAAAAATTGCAACCTTTTGCAGGATGCCGCCACCCACTCTACGCTCATCAGTACGGCTCAACGGAATGGCTATATCGGGTTTGCACGTACCATCAAGGCTTACCAATTGTTGCTGAATCTGAACCTCACAGACTCCAATGGTATCCGAATCGTGGTGAACGATCCTGACAAACTGGGCGGTTTCGTGTCTTATGACAATGCCCTCACAGCTATTACAGGCATCCTGGATTCTGCCAAAACGGACCTTGGAAATGCCAGCATCGCTTTTTCCCTGTCTCCCGGATTTAATGGATTTAGTGATGCGGCAGGATTACTCCAGTTCAACCGGGCATTGGCCGCCCGCGTGGCCATCTATGCAAAACAGTGGTCTGCTGCTCTTACCGATCTGGGAGGATCGTTTTTCGATCTCAATAAGGATTTTAACCTGGGCGTCTATCACGTATTCGGGAATGGCTCCGGGGATCAATTGAATCCGATGTTCATACCGCAACTTTCCAGCGGGGAGGTGCGGGTGGCTCATCCCTCCTTTGCCACGGATATCCAGCCATCTGACGATCGGATATCCAAGGCTACATTGCGACCGCCCGCATCACTGGATGGGCTCAACAGCAACCGGGATGTTTGGGTCTATACCTCCAGCACGGCTCCGGCGGCGATCATCCGGAACGAAGAATTGATCCTTATCTACGCGGAAGCAAATATTCAGACCAATCAACTGGCCACGGCAGTGAGCGCTCTGAATGTGATCCGGCAGGGCCATCATCTTCCAGCCTACGGCGGTCCCGTAACACAGGGCAGCCTGATCACGGAATTGCTCTATGAGCGGAGATACTCGCTGTATTACGAAGGGCACCGCTGGATAGACATGCGCAGGTATGGCCTGTTGGGCCAGTTGCCCATTGACCGTCCAGGGGATGACGTCTGGTCCGAATTTCCTTTGCCCGTATCGGAGCAACCCTAGTGATTTGGATTCCTTATAATACCTGGCCCTTGCAACGCATGCAAGGGCCTTTTTGGCTCATTCACCAATTCACGACTTCAGCTGAATGGTCAATTGACCCTGACCGATGGTTACCGGATAGGTTTTCAGGGTTCGTTCGGCAGGACCCCTGGCTACCCGTCCATCGGGGTAGAATGTGCTTCCATGCAGATTACATGAATAACCGCCACGGGACGCCGTCAACGGATTGTCCTGGTGTGTGCATTTCAGCAGGAGCGCGGAATAAGTCTGATCATCCTTCTTCCGCACGGCAATCGCATAGTACCATCCTTTCGGTCTCACCAGCTGTAAAGGAGACTTGTCGAAAGCGGTTAAAGGAACGGAGACCTCGCCATGGCTGATCTCGGCTTGCATGACAGGGAATGTGCCCGGTCCGCAGCCGCTGAGACCGGGTAGGATTAGGCCCGCCGCCAGGTACATGCAGGCATTGCAGGATGAACGTAGGAATTTTCTGCGTTCCATGGGTTAAAAGGAATATCCGATGCCGAGGTTCAGGAATTGGTCATTCTGGCGGTAGGGCCGGGCATTCGGCGGCAGATTGATAACCAGCGCAGCGTTTTGAGGCCCGGTATGCAATAATCTTACATCGGCCTTGATGACCACGTTGGGAATGGGCAAATAGCCGATTCCCGCGATGAGTTGCGTCTGTTTCAGGGTCCCGTCATATTGGTCGTCCTGTTTTTGCAGGTCCGACAGGCCCGAATTCAAGTCGAGGGCTTCCATCCGTACAAAGCTGACGAGTTGTTGCGTCATTTGCCGCCGATGCAGCCAGTCATAGGCTAGTTCCGCATAGCCTCCCCACATGCCTGAAGCGATATTGCTGCCGTAATCGCTGTATATCTTGTCTGCGCCCGGATAGGCGATATAGGCGAACAGGGCCTTGGCCGACCAACCCGCATGGGCGTATTGCATGTCCCCCTCGCCTAGGTATAACGGCGTACCGAACGCCCCGCTTTCCAATCCGACATGGAGACTGTCCGCGCCGCCTTTGCTCAGGCCGACGGTCCCGCCGAAGTAACCCGATGCCTGGAACTTGAAGTCCCCGGCCAGATATTGCACTGACGCCGTAAGGGCCAGGTTATTGGCCATGGCGTTGCTGCCCTCCGCGCGACCCTCGCGGATACCGCTCCCATGTTCGAAACCGGCGCTGTTCAACCCGTTTACGACCGCGACGGAATAATTGAGCGGCAGCCGGTCAGATGAACCGTAAAATCCAATGCCCAGCTCCCGCCAGGTGGCCGGAATAACGACCGTTTCCACGATGGGTCGTTCGACGCCATTGAAGTTCGGGGGCAGGTGATTTTCATTCAGGATACCGATCCGGGGGACGAACAACCCGGCGACCAGGTATTGCCTGGGGTTCAGATTGAACCGCAGATAGGCCTGCTCCATGGAAACCTCGCCGGAACCATCCTCCCCGGAAGCTACCTTGGCATTTTCCACTTCCAGCTCGGAAAAGAAGGCGATCCGCTCATTGAATTGATGCCCAACGAACAGCACTGCCCGTTCCAGGGTCATCGTCGATTGCTGCGCATTGACGTCCCGCTGATAAAAGGCGCTCCCATAGCCGGAAATCACCGTCCTGTTCTTCGGGGCACTACGATTCAATGAATCCTCAGGGCTGATCATCAGCTTTTGAGCCGGGGTCTGGTAGGACTGCGCACCGGCGCCGGCCCCCGCCATGCAGACCGTTAGCAGGCAGCTTGCCATGCGGATGGCATAGTTTGTGTATTTTTTTTCCATACCGCAAAAGAAGAATTAAGCCCAGTTAGGAGCCTCCCGGATCGGGAAAAACCTTTATTAGTTCGGGAAAAATGATTTTTTTGGCCCGCAGGGCAATATATCTTACCTTTGCGCTCCACATCGCGAAGTAGAGCAGCGGTAGCTCGTCGGGCTCATAACCCGAAGGTCGGGAGTTCGATCCTCCCCTTCGCAACAAACCTCGCAGGAGGAACAGGCAGTCCCGCCACAAGCGGGACTTTTTATTTATACCTTTGCCCGGATGTTATGAAAGTCGGATTTGTAAGCATATTTGGTAAACCGAATGCCGGTAAGAGCACGCTCCTCAATGCCCTGATGGGTGAAAAACTGGCCATCGTCTCCCCGAAGGTGCAGACCACCCGCCATCGTATAAAGGGTATACTCACCGCGGACAATTACCAGGTGATCTTTTCCGATACACCCGGCATCATCGAACCCAAATACAAGTTGCATGAAAAGATGATGCAACAGGTCCGAAATTCCCTGGAAGATGTGGACCTGGCCCTGTTAATTGTCGATATCAGGGATCATTGGGAAGAGAACGACCGCTTATTTGCGGGTCTGCATCTCAAGGCGCCGGCCATCGTCGTGCTCAATAAAATGGATGGCCTATCTCCCGAAAAGATCGCGGAAGCCCGCGCATTTTTTGAAACGAAGCCTTATTGCCAAAGGACATTGGCGATTTCCGCCTTGAAAAAGACGCACGTTCCTGAACTGCTTGACATGATACTCGGGCTGTTGCCGGAAGGCCATCCCTATTTCGACGGGACCGACCTGACCGACCTGCCTACCAAATTTTTTGTGGGGGAAATGGTCCGTGAAAAGATATTTTTCCTCTACGGCGACGAGATACCCTATCAGGCAACGGTCATGGTGCAGGAGTTTAAGGAAACCCCGACCCTTACAAAGATCCGCGCGGACATTATCGTGCAGCGCGAGTCTCAAAAGGGCATCATCCTGGGAGAGGGGGGCCGCATGATCCGGCAACTGGGTACAGCGGCCCGAAAGGATATCGAGGAGTTCCTGGGACGAAAGGTCTTTCTGGAACTTTTCGTCAAGGCCAGGCCCAAATGGCGCGATAATGAGATTTTTCTGAAAGAATATGGATATTAATATATGAGCGGATTTACAGTGGCCATCGTCGGCCGGCCGAACGTGGGAAAGAGCACCTTCTTCAATCGTCTCCTGGAGCAACGAAAAGCCATCGTGGACGATGTGAGCGGCGTAACCCGCGACAGGCAGTACGGGATCGCAGAATGGAACGGAAAATCGTTCAACGTGATCGATACAGGCGGTTTCGTGCCCCGGAGTGAGGACGTATTTGAGATCGAGATCCGCAAACAGGTGCTTATTGCCGTGGAAGAGGCCGACGCCCTGATCTTCATGGTGGATACCGCAACGGGCATCCTGCCGCTGGACGAGGCCATGGCAGATGTGCTCCGCCGGACGACCAAACCCGTCTTTCTGGTGGCCAATAAGGTCGACAATAGCGACCGGTTGCTGGAGGCTACCGAGTTCTATAGTCTCGGGTTCGACAATATTTTCTTTCTGTCTTCCATGACCGGTAGTGGCACCGGTGAATTGTTGGATGCCCTGGTGGACCTGATACAGATCGATCATGCGGTTGCGGAAGACGACGGCCTCCCGAAATTTGCGATCATCGGGCAGCCTAACACCGGCAAATCTTCGCTGCTGAACGCCCTGATAGGACAGGAACGAACCATCGTAAGCGAGATCGCCGGCACGACGAGGGACACCATCCATACCCGGTATAACTTATTCAAAAAGGAATTCGTGCTGATCGATACGGCCGGCATCCGCCGCAAGACGAAGGTGCACGAAGACCTCGAATTCTATTCCGTGATACGGGCCATCAAAGCGATGGACGAGGCGGATGTCTGCCTGCTCTTGCTGGATGCGACCAAAGGGATCACCGCCCAGGATCTGAATATCTTCAGCCTGGCCGTAAAGAAGGGGAAAGGCATCGTGCTCCTCGTGAATAAATGGGACCTGGTCGAAAAAGGCACAAATACCGCCAGGGAGGTCGAAAAGGATTTGAAACAACGGCTGGCGCCCTTCACCGATGTGCCGATCCTCTTTATTTCCGTCCTCGAAAAGACGCGTATATTCAAGGCCATCGAACTGGCGCTGGAAGTGTTTGCAAACCGTCAGCGCAAAGTGCCGACCGCGAAGCTGAACGAAGTGATGGGCAAGGCGGTGGAGTCCTATCACGCGCCGGTCGTACGGGGTCATGCGTTGAAGATCAAGTTCATCACGCAACTGCCTACGCAGGTTCCCTCTTTCGCTTTCTTCTGCAACTACCCGGACGACGTTAAACAACCGTATAAGAATTACCTGGAAAACCAGCTGAGAGAGCATTTTGATTTCAAAGGGGTGCCCTTGCGGCTCTATTTCCGGAAAAAATAATAAAAAGATCGCCCACATGAAACCAACGTTCTTCAACACGGCCGCCGCCATCTCCATTTTCGCCCTCACGCTGTCTGCCTGTAATGAAAGCAGCGACAAGGCCATCCACGCGGCAGATTCCTCGGTTACAGCCGCCGCCGATACCATCAAGACGGCTGCCGACACGGTCATACGGAAAATAGATTCTGCGGCGAAAGATAAACTGGATACCGCAAGGTCCCGGCTGCGCGCAGCCGGCGACACCCTTAGCCGACGGATCCACAGATAGGGATCCGTTTCCCGCGACCGGCCCTATAGGTCGAATTTCCGGATCACGCGATCTATTTCCCTGCGATACGCTTTCGCTGCCTCCCGCTCCTGCCGGATAAAGCTGTTGTCTTTCAGGGCGCCGATCACCGTATCCATTTCTTCGGGAGAATCATAGACCATTTTCCTGAAGGGGTTGGTATAGTCTTTCGCCCTCGAGGTATAGATGCCTTCTGCCATCCATTCCTTCGTGCCGATGCTGTTTTGGAGCAACTCCCGCAAGGCAGCCTTGCCCGAACGGCGCAGGTTTGGACCGCCAATGGCCTTGAGCGCAGCCAGGGCATGATGCAGCTTGTCCGTCATATAGGCTTCTCCTTGCTGGGAATAGAAGCTGTGTACATCATTCCAATCCCTGATCTTCCCCTGGCGGATCCGTTGAATAAGTTTCTCCAGCTCGGTTTCACGGATGAGCTGCCCTCCCACATTACGCCAGCGGATAAGCGCCGGCGATCCGGGCAACGCCTTTTGCAAAGCCGCATGATCAGTGATCTTTTTCGTCTTGATGAATGCGAGCAGCTGCACCGCGGCATGATGGGAGATCAGTTCACGAAAGACGCGATAGGCCTGGGGCACCTTGATCAGCCTGAGTTTACGATCGCTGTTCTCGAATCCGTCCGCGAATACCTCGAGTCCCTCGATATTTTCTTTTCCTTCTTCGAGCAGGCCCTTGCCGATCCCCGACAGTTCCTCCTCGGTATATTTCTTCTTTTTCCCCTGCGCGTCCACCCAGGCCTTGCCCGTGAACCGGCAAAATAAGCCGAGGGCGTCCAGCATTTCCCCAATACTGTCCGGAGCCAGGAAATCGTATTCGATGCATTGGGTCCTGTCGGTCCGCTTGTCCCGATCCACATATTTCCAGGAGTTCCGTGCCAGGGCATACATATTGTGCTGGAACCAGTAAGCAGGCATGATCACCAGCTCATCCTTGCTCGTATCGTTGCTGACGAGGGCGAAAGGGATCGGAATATTCAATTCCGAAGGATAATCACCCTTGGCCAGGATATTGAAGGATGCAAAGCGGGAATTGTGCTTCAGGCTGACGCAAAGGCCCGGCCAGAATCCTCTCCCCGCCACGATCTCTCCATCCGGACTGCGGGAGTTGTGATTCGATCCGATGGTTGCCCCGGCGGCCATATTGCTTTGACCCATGACCAGCGCCGCGCATAGAAACGAATTATTATGGTGCTGTTCGTGCGCGGGAAAGATCAACGAATTCAACACTTCGCAGCAGGAGATCGTGGAATTGTCGCCGAGATAGGAGTTGATCAGCCGCGCTCCGTACTTGAGCTGAGAATTCGACGCCATGATGAACCGCACCGCCTTCACACCGTAGAAGACCCTGCATCCGAAGCCCACGATCCCGTTTACCATCTCGCAGCCCTCTCCAATCTGCGACTTGGCCTGCGCCGATGAATTGATGGTCAGGTTCTTCAGTTTGTTTGCGCCTTTCAGATAAGCGTCCGTGCCGATCCAAACATCCTTGATGATCTTGCAGTTCTTGATCACCGTGCGGTCTCCGATCTTGCCGTAATATCCTCTGCGGTCGTCGAATTTCTTTTTCGTGAATTCCGTGAATCGGTCCTGCACCACCTGGTCGTCCCGGAAACGGCTCCATAGCCAGGCATCACCAGGCAGCATGCCATTGAACGGGATAATGCTGCGGCCGCCGTTCTCGTTGCAGACCTCGAGCCGGATGCGCACGGCCTCGCTTTCGCCCTCCTTGAGAATGCCATTCCCGAATTTTGCATAGTCGGTAATGGTGAGCTCATTGGTATTGACGATCATGACGTCGTTACCGATGATATAATGTGATAGATAGTTGGTATTATCGATGGAGACATTGTCGCCGAAATCGCAACTGATGATGGTGCTGTTGTAAAGTCCGACCGGTCGGCGCAGGCTGTTGAATTCGAGAAAAAAAGGCTCCAGTTTGCCGATCCGGACCAACCCGAAGAACTTGCAGTTCTGCACCAGTTCCGGCGTGAAGGCATCCGAAACAAGGATATCGTTCCAGTTGGACGACGTATTCCGGTTGCGCACCAGGACCTCGATCTCGTAGGCCGTAAGTTGCCGGTACCGGATGCCATTCCTGTTCTGCTGGTTGCGGAGGTAGTATTCGTCCTTTCCTTTGGGGAGATAACGGGGCTCGATAAAGTTATAGCCCAGGGAGTTGATCGGGCTTTTTTTAATTTCGTTCATAGTATATTATTCCACGGTCACGCTCTTGGCCAGGTTTCTCGGTTTGTCTACGTCGCAGCCCTTGGCGATGCCAATGTAATAAGCGAACAGTTGAAGGGGGATCACGCTGAGCATGGGAGCGAGAAGCTCGTCCGTCTCCGGCACGGTCATGTAATCTTCCGCCATTTTGGGGATCACCTCATCGTCCTGGCTGATCACGGCGACCACTCTTCCTTTTCTTGCCCTGATCTCCTGTATATTGCTGACGATCTTGTCATGATAGGAATCCCTGGTCGCCACGAATATGACGGGTAGCGTCTCATCGACAAGGGCGATGGGCCCATGTTTCATTTCCGCGGCCGGATACCCTTCCGCATGGATGTACGAGATCTCCTTGAGTTTTAGCGCCCCCTCCAGCGCAACAGGGAAATTGTAACCCCTTCCCAGATAAAGGGCATTGGCGTCATTGGCATAGCGGCTCGCCAGCTTCTTGATCGAATCCGCGGCCTTCAGGGCTTCACGCGCCTTCTCTGGGATCGTATGCAATTCGGCCAGCAAATGCATATAACGCGTCTGGTCGATGGTGTCTTTTTCTTTCGCGATCTTTAGCGCGATCATGGTCAATACAGCCAGTTGAGCCGTAAATGCCTTGGTGCTGGCTACGCCGATCTCGGGTCCGGCATGCGTATAGGCCCCTGCATGGCTAAGGCGGGCGATCGAGGATCCCACCACATTCACGACTCCCATGATAAATGCTCCCTGTTCCTTCGCTTTTTCTATTGCCACGATCGTGTCGGCCGTTTCTCCGCTTTGCGAAATGGCAATAATGACATCTCCATTGTGGATGACCGGATTTCGATACCTGAATTCCGACGCATACTCGACTTCGACGGGGATCCGGCAAAGTTCCTCGAATATATATTCCGCGACCAGGCCGGCATGCCAGCTCGTACCACAGGCAATAATGATCATGCGGTCGGCATTCCGGAGCTTTTCGATATTATTCTCGACGCCGGCCATCGTGATGATGCCCTTTTCGGCGTCAAGCCTTCCCCGCAAACAATCGAAGATCGTCTCGGGCTGCTCGAATATTTCCTTCAGCATGAAATGCTCGAAGCCCCCTTTTTCTATGGCAGCCAGTTCAAGGTCCAGCTTTTGGATAAAGGGCGTGATCTTCTCGTTGCCCAGGTTCTTCAGGATCAATTCATCGGCCTTGAGGATGGCGAGCTCATAATCATTCACATAAACCACTTCCTTGGTGTACTCGATGATCGGCGACGCGTCGGAAGCCAGGAAATGTTCTCCTTTTCCGATCCCGATGACCAGAGGGCTCCCTTTTCGTGCGGCGATGATCGTGTCCGGATGGTCCTTGTCCAACAGTACGATCACGTAGGCGCCTACAACCCTTCTCAAGGCGATGCGAACGGCTTCTTCGAGGCCGCAATTATTATTCTTTTGAATATCCTCGACGAAATTCAATAATACTTCCGTATCGGTGTCGCTTTGAAAGCTATATCCCTTCTTTATCAGTTCGTTCTTGAGCTGCGCATAGTTCTCGATGATCCCATTGTGGATCATGGCCAGCCTTCCGCTCGCCGAGCTATGTGGGTGGGCATTCCGGTCGCTCGGTTCTCCATGTGTCGCCCAGCGGGTATGCCCGATGCCGGCATGGGCATGAACATCCTGGCCTACAAGGCTCTCTTCCAGCTCGGCCACCTTACCCTTTTTCTTGTATACCCGCAGATCGTCATTCAGCAAGGCGACGCCTGAACTGTCATAGCCCCGGTATTCGAGACGTTTTAAACCTTTTAAGATCAGGGGATAGGCTTCGCGGGGGCCAATATAAGCAACGATTCCGCACATAGATAATAGGTTTACAGTAAATGCACCGGCAATATTATAAAATTAATTCCATCTGCTGTCAATAAAAACGCCCTCCTGAAAAGAGGGCGGTCCGGCGATTGGCCATTATAGGGCTTTTAACTTATTATCATCTGCTCAATTGGAATAGTTCCTGCTTTTCCAGTATCCATCGATGTAGACCCACCCGTCATTTGTGTTTTTCCAATGCCCCTTGACCCATACCCTTTCCGTCCCGGCCTGCGCGGTTGACGAATAGGTTCCCGGCTGATTATTGGTGCCCGGCCTGTTGGATAGGGTCGTATCGTGCTCATGGTAATTAGGCTGAGGCTGGTCGGGAGTTGCGTCCGGCGCCGGATTGTTGCCACGCGGAGCAGGGCTGTCATCATACGGATCGGGCCGATCGGGGGAATCATAATAATCGTATCCCGGAGCGTAAGGTGATCCGTAATAGGGATACGGGGGATAATATCCGGGATAATATCCATACGGGTAGCCATAGCCATAGTATGGCCAGCCTAAACCAAAACCCAATCCTATTCCGAGGCCGAATCCAAATCCGCCATAGTAAGGCCAATTATACCCGCCTCGATAATACGCTCCGCCACGATAATAGCCGCCTCCGTGGTAATACCCCCCTCCGCGGCCTGCATAATATCCTCCGCGAGCGCCCGACCCGTAAAAGCCGCGCGAACCGGACGAAAAGCCGCGTCGTCCGCCAAAGCCGGCCGACACCCGTCCGCCGGACCCGCGCATAGCGCCGCCTCCCCGCATAGCGCCGCCTCCGCTGAAGCCCCGGGAACTTCCGGCGTGAAAGCCCCCGCCGCCCCTCGATCCGCCGCCAAAGCCGCCTCCACCGCGCCCCCCGCGCTGCGCGAAACCTGAAAGGCCGGCCAATAACAAAAAGGATAATAGGTAGGCTGATTGACGCCTGATGGCCCGATAGGAGGGCCCGGGGTTGGTAAGGATTTGCGATCTCATGCTGGATGCTTTTATTCCCTTGAAGTTACGAATAAAGTCATGGATAATCCAGCCTCCAACGGCAGATTACAAGCCTTTAACAAATCCGTGCCTTCCCCTTTTCCTGCCTCATTTCAGGGTGGTATTGAACAATTTGAACACGCGCTTATACTCGTCCGTCCAGCTCGAAGGTTCTACAAAACCATGGTCTTCCAGCGGGTAGACGGCCAGTTCCCAATTATTCTTACCCAATTCGATCAGCCTTTGCGTCAACCGGACGATGTCCTCGAAATGGACATTCTCATCTACGACCCCATGGCACATCAGCAGGTGCCCCTTCAAACCCTCCGCAAAATAGATGGGCGAACTCCGCCGGTAGGCCAGGCTGTCATTATACGGCTCATTCAGGATGGCGGACGTATAACCATGATTGTAATGGGCCCAGTCGGTTACGCAGCGAAGACCCGCTCCCGCAGCAAATACGTCTGGCTCGGTAAACAACGCCATGAGGGTGATAAAGCCTCCATATGACCCGCCATAAATGCCGACCCGGTGCGGATCCACGCCCTCATGCGTCACCAGCCATTTCACGCCGTCAACCTGGTCGCTCAGGTCCTTGCCTCCCATGTGCCGGTAGATCCCGGTACGCCAGTCCCTGCCGTAGCCCGCACTGCCGCGATAATCCATGTCGAGCACAATATATCCATTGTCGGCAAGCAGGTTATTGAACATGTATTCATGGAAATAGGAACTCCACCATCTGTGCGCATTCTGCAGGTATCCCGCACCGTGCACAAAGACGACAGCAGGTCTCGGGACGCCATGGGCCCCTTCCTTCGGCCGGTAGATCCGCGCATGAACGGTCGCTCCATCACGCGCCTGGAAGGTAATGATCTCCGGGTCGCGCCATGGATAGGACCTGAACTCCTCGCTCATGGCCAGGCGGGTGATCTGGCGCAAACCCACGCCGCCCTTTGCATCGGCGACAGGCTTGTTCTCCTGCAGATAAAGCTCCCAGGGACGGTTCGAATAGGAATACAGGATCGCCAGTTCCTTTTCATCGGGGGAGACGGTGACCTGGTTTGATCCCTTCATGCTCGTGATCCGTTCAGGCTTCCCGCCGGTGACCGGTATCCGGTAGAATTGTTGTTCTCCCGGGTCCGATTCATTACTGCTGATATAAAAATAGTTGCGGTCCTTCGAGAGATGGGCCGTTTGCACTTCCCAGGCTCCGCTGCTTAGCTGAACCTTCGCCCCGGTAAGCGTATTCACTTTATAAAGATGGGAGTAACCGCTTGCCTCGCTTTGGAACCAGAAGGTATGATCATCGATCCACCCGGCATTTCCTCCTCCGAAATTCTCGCCGTCTCCGATGCCCGGCCCGGCGATCCAGGCCTCATCGCGCTGCCGGTCCAGCAAATGAAGGGCGCCGGTGGTTGGATCCAATGACATGAGCCAGCGATCTTTATTGTCTCGCGAACGGATGTCCATGACGGCCGAAACCCCCTCCTCGGACCAATAGGGGCCGTAGAAAACGACTGGCCGGGGGCCGGGTTTTATCTTCCTCTTCTCGTCTGACGCGCTGTCCGACGGATCGGCCAATGGCCGGTCGGCGCCTTTTTCTTTTGCTCCCCCCTTCGCCGGATAATCCTTTACATAGTCCGGCTGATCCATGATCCCCGGTATCTGTGCCGTGGTCACGCTAATGACCGTATCCCGGTCCCGGTCGAAAATATATGAACTGAACAGGCCCTGCGGAGCGCCGACCTTCGTCCTTCCCGGGATGTCGGTGGTAAACCCGGATTCGGTTACATAAGAGGGCACAACGGTCCGCCTCGCTCCGGTGGCCTCCTTGAGCAGACTGTAACTTACAAACCGGCCATCGGCGCTGATCCCGGTCCCGACGATCATCCTGTCTTCTGTGAAAATGCTCTTAGGTTCCTTTGGCTTGTTGATCTTGTCGATGGAATCGGCAAGATCTTTTTTTTGTTTCCGGCTCCTCAGTACCTCGATATGCTGCAGCTGGTCGTCGGCCAGCCATTTTTCCTGGGCGGTCGGCGGATCCTTTTTCGGCGGGCTGGCGCGTTGGAAATTGGTGAGCTGTTCCGTCAGCCCCGTCGTGATATCCCAGGAATACAGGTTGAAGTTTCGGGTATACACAATGCGTGTGTCGTGAAAGGAAAAAACGGGGTTGGTCTCCGCATCCAGGGTCTGAGTGATCCGCTTTTCTTTTCTGGTGCGCGCATCGCCCCAAAATATATCGCCGTCCCGGCTAAAGGTGTAGGAAGTACGCGCCTTATTGTAGTGCACCCGGTTTTCAGCGAAAGTGCTTTCCAGCAGAGAGTAAGGCGCTTTGCGCGGCGTCGGGTCCTCTCTGCTGATATAGTAAATGGAATCTGATGGCGCCTTGTCGGGATTCCAGCGAAAGAACAAATATTTGCCGTCGGTCGACCAGTATGGCCGGGAGGGCGAAGTGCCGATCCATTTCGGGTCCCGCATGATCTTCTCGACGGTGAGCTTTACAGCGGGCTCCTGGCAAAACGCGGCGGAAGCGACGAACAGGCAGGCAAACAGAATGAAGAATTTCTTACTCATAACAAAGTAGGCGTTGGTTTTGGCGACTATAGGTAGATCCCGCGCAAAAGCAGGTAGGCGACGGAAAAATAAATGATGATGCCTGTTACGTCCACCAGGGTCGCGACAAAGGGGGCGGAAGACGTGGCGGGGTCAAGGCCCAATCTCTTCAGGACGATCGGCAGCATCGACCCGATCACGCTTCCCCACAATACGATGCCGATCAGCGAGAGGAAAATGATGTCGGCGATCAGTATGTGGTGAGGGCCATAGTTGAAAAAGCCCAGGTACTGCCACAATTCGATCCGGATGAACCCCACCGCACCGAGAATAAGGCCAAGCGTAAGGCCCGAGAGCAACTCGCGCCTCAATATCCTCCACCAATCCGTCAACGTGATCTCGCCGAGCGCCATCGCGCGGATGATCAGGGTGGACGCCTGAGATCCGCTGTTGCCCCCCGCACTGATGGTCAATGGAATGAAAATCCCCAATACGAGCACTTTCCCCAATTCCACGTTGAAATATTGCATGGCCGTGGTCGTGAGCATTTCGCTCAGGAACAGGATGATCAGCCATCCGACACGCTTCTTGATCAGCTTGCCGAAGCGGATATCCAGATAGGGCTCGTCAAGCGCCTCGGCGCCGCCGATCTTTTGAATGTCTTCGCTGAACTCTTCGCTGGCCACCCACAACACGTCGTCGATCGTCACGATGCCGAGCAGCAGTTGATTGTTGTCGAGCACGGGAAGAGCGACCCGGTTATTCATTTTAAAGACCTGGTAGGCTTTCTCCTGGTCATCATTCACATTAAGCGCGATATAGCGGTTGTCGATGACGTCCTCGATCTTTTTTTCCGGCTGCGCCAGGATGATCTCGCGGATCCGGATGTCATCGATGAAGATGCCTTTCTCGTCCACTACATAGATCACGTCGATGGTCTCGCTGTCCTTGCCTACCGCACGAATGTGACGGATCACTTCCCTGACGGTCCAATCCTTGCGCACGGCAATATAATCAGGCGTCATCAGGCGTCCTACGCTGTCCTCGGGATAGCCCAGCAGCGATAACGTGACCTTCCGCTCTTCGGGGTTCAGCGTCCTGATCAGTTCCTTCACGACTTCGCTGGGCAGTTCTTCCAGAAAGGCCGTCCGGTCATCCGCCGATAGGTCATTGAGCAGCTCGGCTGCCGTATGCGCAGGCAATTCCTGGATGATCCTCTTCTGCACGGAAAGATCCAGGATCTTGAACGTACTGGCTGCACGATGAATGCTCATATTGGCCACGATGAAGACCTCATGTTCAGGCAGCTCGTTGATGAGCTCGGCGACATCGCTGATATTCTGGTCGTCCAGGAAATCATGGATGGCGGCTTCATTTTTCGACTCAACGAGCTCCTGGAATTCATCGAGCAGAGGCATATGTTTCTGTTCTGCGGCCATACGCCAAACCTACGGCAAAATGATTAAATTGCCAATCATGATCCTGCCGATCCTTTCCATAGAATCGACTTTGCAAAAGGGTAGGGGTGTATTCACTTCCGGTGACATTGACCGCGATACGATCATAGAGTGTTCTCCGGTGATCGTCATGACACAGGAGGATAGGCAGTTGCTTGACCGCACCTTGTTACACGATTATATTTTTGAATGGGGGGCTGGCCGGAAGCAATGCTGCATGGCGCTGGGATATGTTCCCATATATAACCACTCCTACCGCGCAAATTGTGAATACATGATGGATTATGACCGGCAATTGATCTCCGTAAAGACGATCCGGTTTGTAAAGGCGGGCGAGGAGTTGTTCATCAATTACAATGGCGATTGGAATAATGCGAAGCCCGTATGGTTCGATGTCCGCGAATGACGACATTCCGACGTCAATGTCTCGATCTCCTTAATACCGGCGCATACTTGACCCCGAAATTGATGCCCATGCTGTTTACGTCAACCCCGCCGAATCCGAGCCCTCCGGTCGGGACCTTAACGTACGGGGAGATCAACAGGGACAGGTCATTGGAGAGCCCCGTTTCGACGCCGATGGACAAATTGACGGCGGAGAACAAATGGGCGCCGCCTCCTTTGTAGTTGAACCCGCGCCAGGCCTCTCTCCCGAACAGGTCGAAATAATAATCGCAGTTCTCGCCCATAAGCAGGTAGGATGATAATCCCCCGGAGGCAAAAAAGGAAGTATTGCCGCCCACACTGAAGTCATAACGCACATTCAACGGGATCTCGAGCATATTGATGGTGCCTTTGACGAAATCTATATTATGCATATTGTTCCGGACGTAATAGTCGTAAGCGACATGATAGTCTTGCGCAATCGCGGTATAATTCTTCCGGGAGAACAGGATGCCTGTACTGACATACAATTTATTAACGAATTGATAATCTACGGTGAGACCAAAGCTGCTGCCCGGCCGGTCGCCGGCGAGCGAATTAACGGAAGAGAAGTCGGGACCGACCACCAATCCGAACTGCAAAGACCGGTTGATACGCATCGAAGGCAAGTGAGGGTTGCCCGGGGTTATCGGTCCCGGCGGGCTGTTCTTTGCCTTCGCGATTTCCCTCAGGCCTGCATCGTCGATGACCGGCCTTCCGGCACGAGATGCCTGCTCACGGATGCTGGCATGTTCCATTTCCTTGTCCTCATCGACCGCCGGCACGTTCTTCCCCCCCGAAGTTCCGGGTTTCGATCCCGCCACTCGCTGGCCTGTCCCCGCCACACCCGGTTCAGTCCCCGCCACACCATCCTCTGGTCGCGCCACTTCACGGTTCGACCGGTCGCTTCCATGGCCCCTGCCCCTCGTCGCATGGCTCGTGCTACTGCCGTCCCCGATCTTTGCTGCCGTGCCCGCTTCGGTCTTATCCGGAATGCCTGACCCTCCTGCTTCCCGTTCCTCATTTCCTTGCACGCGATGATCCGGGGGATTCTGTCCCGCATGGTCACCCGAAAACCCGGCATGATCTTTCATTTGCAGTTGCTGCGCAACGGGGGCCGGTTTCTCCGGATTCTTCGCGATCGGCGAGCCGTTTCCGGGGCTGTTGGTTCCTTGTTGTGGGTCAGGTGTAGAAGTTGGCTTATAAGGTGAGTTTTTAGCGTTAACGGATTCTTCGGGTGCCCGGGCAGGTTGCCTCGGCATTGCCTTGACGATGGAAGGAGGGGGGCTGCCCGAGCTGGAATGCCTGATGAAATAGTAGGCGACGGACGCCAGCAGCAGCACGGCAGGCGCGTAATAGAACGGCATCCTGCGGATCGCACGGAAGGGGTTAAAGCGGACCTTGCCCAACTCGCTGTCCAGTCCGGCCTGGAGCTTATTCCATTGCTCCGGGCCTGAGAAGCCGCCAGGCTGATATTCATCGGCAGCTTGACGGGCCATCCGGTCCAAATCTTTATCGGAAAGGTTCAACATAATAATTTTTAGTCTGTTTGGTTAGGATCTTTCGTAGGTTCTCTCTTGCTTTGGAAAGGTTGGATTTGGAGGAGCCCACGGATATATCCAGTTGCCTGGCTATCTCCTCGTGGGTCAGCCCTTCTATGACGAACAGATTGAAGACAGTTCGATACGCAGGGGACAGCTGGCGGATCGCTTCGATGATCTCCTTGTACGACAACACATCGATCCCCGACTCCTGCTTATCGGCAATATTCTCTGAATCCTCGGTAAGCACCTGCCCGTGTATATAACTGGCATTTTTTCTGTAATGATCGATACACGTGTTGATCAATATCCGCTTGAACCATCCCTTAAGGGAAGCCTGGACATCGGCATGCCTGGATTCTTCGAATTGCACGATATTCTTGAACAGCTTGATGAAACCCTCGTTCATGATCTCTTCAACCTGCTCCAGATTGTTTTGATAGCGGTAACAAATTTTCATAGCATACTCCCTGAGCAAATTATATAGCTCTCTTTGGCTGGAACGGTCATTAGCCCTACAGCCTTCTATTAAAGCCAGTATTTGTGAGTTTGCTGCGATCAAATGGAAAAGTGAAAAGTTGAATGTAAATGGTGGTCGATACCTAATAAACGCGCAAACTACCTTTACCAGGTTGAGAAATACGCAAATGAAATGTTAATGGTTGCTTTTCTGAATGTTAAAGCCAGGCCCATTTTCAGGGTCAGCTCCCCGATCATTTCATGGCGGCAAATCCGGTATTGATAACGGCCAGGTTGGCGCCGATATAGAGCTGCATCTGGATCGCTTTTTCCCCGGTCACCAATCCTAACAACTTAATTTCCATTATTTTACCACTGGTATACACAGTCGGGGCCAGTTGCCTGTTCAAGGTCGCGCTGATCATGGGGAGATTGGCTTTCAACAATGCAGCCATATCAAGATACGAATTTCCCTGCAAAGATTTCCGGATCTTGTTGCGTAGGAGACTCCTTGCGATCTTAAGCATTAAATCCTTGCTTTCCAAAGAATAAGAGATATCCGGAATGTCCAGGGACTGCTTGGCGGTGTCCAGCACCGGCGTCCCCCGCAGGTAGACCCGCCCCTTACGGCTTCCGCTGAAATCGATCCTGAGCTCTATCTGATGGTTCCCGATGCCCTTGACCAAAATGTCGTCGATGATCACATTATTGCCCTTGACGAGGAAGGACTTCCCGCGAAGCGTATCGTTCAGGAATTTGCTGATGAAAGAATAGTCATAGACCGCCTGTAAATACAACGACAACCCGTCTCCATGACCGTAGTTACTGAGCGGCGGAAGGGAGGGAATAGTTGCCTTCTTGTTACTGTCCGATAATAACTCGGGCCTGCAAGACAGACCAATGGATACGGTCAACGTATCCCGGGCATAATTGAGTTGCCCGATCCTGACCTTCTGTGGATTGACCGCCAGATAGCCATAACGGCCCATCGGGATCTTCTGCCAGGCTTTTGCGGATGCTTGTTGCAGATAGGAAGAGAAATTAAGCCTGGCCACAGCCTGATCCACGGAATAGCAAAAAGCGGCAATGGACGCATTGACGCTGTCCACCACTTGCTGCGTCATG
Organism: Bacteroidota bacterium; assembly: GCA_030706735.1. Classification (GTDB taxonomy): domain Bacteria; phylum Bacteroidota; class Bacteroidia; order Chitinophagales; family Chitinophagaceae; genus Puia. The sequence continues at coordinate 147,240 of JAUZNZ010000002.1, forward strand.
TCCGAAGAGAACATGGAGACGATGCATTTGTCCATCGCCACGAGCTTGTCCGTCCGGGTATAGGTGTGGATGCGGTAATCCGTGGAAAAGCTGAGTTGCGAACTGATATTGATGGCGACCCTCCGCATGGGCTCATTGCCGAACCCGCATGTGCCCGAAATCCAGGGAGATACCGGTTTGTCCATCGCACAAAGGCATTTACTGCCCGCCACCTGGTAGCTGCCCATGAACTGAAGTCCCAGCTTATTGTTCGAACAACTTACGGCAAATGCCGATCGGACGAAACGATATTTATATCTGAAGTCACAGGTGGGCTGCTGGTATGCAGGCCATCCTGTCGAATTGAACTCCCGGGGTACCAACGAATCTGCCAGGGCCAGCAGCGGCCGGCCGGCGATCTTCAGCGGCAGGTCGATCTCGGAAACCGGAAGGGGAGGTAAGGTATCCGGCAGGTTCAACGGAGCGGCGGATAGAGGCGCTGTCATCACCTTTTTGGACGGGGAACACGATCCAAGCATGAACAGCAGCACGGGAAAAAGCAAAGACAAATAACACTTCACCCGGCTAAGTTAATTTTTTTCTTTTTTAGTCTCGTCAATAACATCCAACAACCCCTGGGAAAACCGATCTTCACCCAGCTGCCAGAACATGATGCCTCCCAAATGTTGCTGCATGACATACCGGGTCTTCATCCGGATGGACAGGCTGTCGTCGAAGGTCACGAAGAGCTGTTTGCTTGCATTGTACAGGTAAGGCGCCTGTGCCACAGGATCCCAATGAAGGACATAGCCGCTGTCCGGTGATAACTCGGCGGAAAAATTTCGGTAAGAGACGCCTCTCCGGAAATGCCCCGGCCGGTATAAACCATCGTGGACGCTATCGACATTCTCGAATACCCGTCCGTAAAAAGCCGCCCCAATGACCAGCTTACCCCGCGGAACCCCCAGCGAGTCAAGGTAACGCACCGCATGATCTGTCGACTCGACCTGTTCCGGCGTGGAATAGAGCGGGCTGTGGTGACCGGTGACCGTGGCATAGCCGCTCACCAGGTCATAGGTCATCAGGTTGATGTAGTTGACCAGAGGCGTGACCCTCTTCCAATCGACGGAACTCCTGAGATAACCCGTAAAGCCACCGGCGGCGAAGCTGACAATGGCCTGTTTGCCGAGCTTCTTTCGGAGTTGTTTAATGACCTGGGTGAAATGGTCCTTGTCTTCGGGAGAAAACGGATAGCCGGGGACGTTAGATAAGGCGGGGTATTCCCAATCCATATCGATGCCGTCCGTCTGGAAGTAATCGGTCATGTCCTTCACCGACCTGGCAAACTGCCTTCGCCCTTTCCTGGTGGAAAAGACCTGCGGGCAACTGCGACACCCTCCCCAGCCGCCGAGCGATAAGATGATCTTCAGCCCGGGGTTGGCGCTCTTCAGCGCAACCAGGCGCCGGATGACGGAACTGTCGAAGGCATTATTGGCATCGATCAGGTTGCCCTTGAGATGACAGAAACTGAAAATGAGATGGGTCAGTTTTTTGGTATCGAAACTATCAATGGGGACACTTCGCGAGGCATAATAGCCGATCACGGCCGGCGGCTGTTCCGCCACCTGGGCAAGGACAACTCCGGCAGAAAAAGTCAGGCCGATCAGTAATAATCCCGTCTTGTTCATGCTGCAATTTCATTGATCACCTGGCGAATTCCGCCCGGATCACATTCAGCGCCCCTCCCGATTTGAACCACTCGATCTGCTGTTCATTATAGGTGTGATTCAGCGTGACTTCGTCCTTGCTGCCGTCCTGATGGTTCAGCGTCATGGTTAGCGGTTTCCCCGGGGCGAAGCTCTTCAATCCGTTGATGTCGATGCGATCGTTCTCCTGCACTTTGTCATAGTCATCTTTGTTGGCGAAGGTCAATGCCAGCATGCCCTGCTTCTTCAAATTGGTCTCGTGGATGCGGGCAAAGCTCCGGACTATGATGGCGCGTACCCCGAGATGACGGGGCTCCATGGCGGCATGCTCGCGCGAAGAGCCTTCCCCATAGTTCTCGTCTCCTACGACGACAGACCCGATATGGGCCGCCTTATAGGCCCTGGCCGTGGCAGGTACGGCTCCATATTCGCCGGTGAGCTGGTTCTTGACCGAATCCGTCTTTTCATTGAAGAAATTGACTGCGCCGATCAGCATATTGTTCGAGATATTATCGAGGTGGCCGCGGAATTTAAGCCAGGGACCGGCCATGGAAATATGGTCCGTGGTGCATTTCCCCTTGGCCTTGATCAACAGCATCAACCCGTTGAGGTCGGTACCTTCCCATGCCGCAAAAGGCGCGAGCAGCTGCAGCCGTTGCGAATCGGACTTGACCGCCACCTGCACACCCTTGCCGTCTTTGGCCGGGGCCTGGTAGCCCGCGTCTTCGACAGAAAATCCATTTGGAGGCAACTCGATTCCGGTCGGCTCGTCCAGCATGACGTCCTTTCCTTCCTCATTCTTCAGTTTGTCCTTCAACGGATTGAAGCTGAGTGTGCCGGCGATGGCAAAAGCGGTAACGATCTCAGGCGAGGCTACGAACGCGTGAGTGCTTGCCAGTCCGTCATTGCGCTTGGCAAAGTTCCGGTTGAAAGAGGTAATAATGGAATTCTTGCGGTTCGGATCGTCAATATGACGCGCCCATTGACCGATACAGGGGCCGCAGGCATTTGCCAGCACGACACCGCCGATCTCTTCGAAGGTCTTCAGTAATCCATCCTTTTCGATCGTATGGCGCACTTGCTCGGAGCCGGGGGTGATCGTGAACTCCGCCTTGGTCTTTAACTTCTTATCGACGGCCTGCCGGGCCAACGAGGCCGAACGGCTGATATCTTCATAGGAGGAATTGGTGCACGAGCCGATCAGTGCGACTTCCAGCCGGTCCGGCCAGTTATTGGCTTTCACCGCTTCTGCGAATTTGCCGATCGGCCAGGCCAGATCGGGAGTAAAAGGCCCGTTGACATGGGGCTCCAGGTCATTAAGGTCGATCTCGATGACCTGGTCATAATAGGTGGAGGGATCGGCATAGACCTCCTTGTCCGGGCGTAGATAATCCTTGATGCCGTCCGCCAGCGCGGCTACTTCCGCGCGGCCGGTAGCCTGCAGATAAACTGACATCTTCTGGTCATAAGCGAACAAGGAACAGGTCGCCCCGATCTCCGCACCCATATTACAGATCGTTCCCTTGCCGGTGGCGCTGAGATTGTCGGCGCCCTCGCCGAAATATTCCACGATGGCGCCTGTGCCGCCTTTTACGGTAAGGATGCCCGCAACCTTCAGGATTACGTCTTTCGAGGAGGTCCAGCCGCTCAGCTTGCCCGTTAGCTTTACGCCGATGAGCTTGGGCATCTTTAACTCCCAGGGCAGCCCGGCCATGACGTCGACCGCATCCGCACCACCGACCCCGATCGCCACCATACCCAATCCCCCCGCATTTGGCGTGTGAGAATCCGTACCGATCATCATGCCGCCCGGAAAGGCATAGTTCTCCAAAACGACCTGGTGAATAATGCCCGCGCCGGGCTTCCAGAAACCGATGCCGTACTTATTGGAGATCGATGCCAGGAAATCATATACTTCCTTATTGACATCCAGTGCGGTAGCGAGATCCGCCGCCGCGCCGGTCTTGGCCTGGATAAGGTGATCGCAATGAACCGTGGAGGGCACGGCTACCCGTTCGCGCCCGCAGGTCATGAATTGCAACAGCGCCATCTGGGCGGTCGCATCCTGCATCGCGACACGGTCCGGTGCAAAATCGACATAGTCCTTTCCTCGCTCGTAAGAACGCGTAGGAGCCTGGAAGAGATGAGAATACAATATTTTTTCAGCCAAGGTGAGCGGCTTGCCGACCAATTTGCGGGCTGCATCTACCTTTGCGGGCATCTGTGCATACAACTTTTTGATTAGATCCAGATCGAATACCATGATTGTTCGGTTTATGGAGATGCGAAATTACCGAAAAATTGCGTTATAGTTATCAGAGAAAAGAGCGGGGAGTTGTCGATTTTTTTTAATTTAGCTATATGAACAGACTGAAATACTTCATTGAGTGGCAGGTCTTTGGTGTGTGCACCGCAATTGGCGACAAAATGGGCATCGCCACGTCTCGGATCAGGACCTGGTTCATTTATATTTCTTTTCTGACCATGGGCTCTCCCCTGATCATCTATTTTATCCTCGCCTTCTGGATGAACATCAAACGATATATTCTGTCTGCCCGCAGGAACCCCTTGAAATACCTCTGATTTAGCATTTCCTTTGGCCCGGACTGCCGATCCCAGGCATCGAACACCGCTTTTTTGTCGTAACTTAACGCAAATCCCTGTTCCTTGTTCCAATTTGATTATTCATACACGGACTATGAGCAGTTGATGAATGAACTTGCTCATCGCCTTCACGTTCCGGTGGAGAACAACCGGATCGTGTTCCCGGAAAAGCTGGCTTCCGGCACGCTGACCTTCGTCCGGTTGCCCAATGGCATCCATGTGAATATCGTCAATTGCCGCATGAGACAGGATTGGTTCGTCTGCAGGCGAAGGATCAGCGAGGCCTGGTATGTCCTGCGCTTTCACGAACTGACCATCCCGGACACGCTTGAGATCAGGATCGGCTCGGAACGCCTGAAAGAGAGTCATACTTCTCGTTCCATTGCCTATCTTACCAATACGCTTTCCGATTGGTCCTATCTGGCGGCAAAAGGAACGGTCTACAAGGGTATCGATATCCTCTTCAATGCCTCCTGGCTGGCCGGTTACCTGGGAATCGAAAATATGGACGACGTCTTGAGCGCCTACCTTTCGATGCAGGTGGAGAATATACATACCGAGCCGCTTGACAGCGAGTACAGAAGATTGATGCAGGAGATCACGGACGTGAAGCCGGACGACCCTATGCGGCTTGCCATCATCCAGAACAGGATCATGCTGATGATCGAACGGTTCTTCGTGCGTGTTTACGAACGGCGCGCTAACGTGCACTTCGACCTTCCCTTGTCGAAGACCGACATCGACCGGATGATGAAAGTAGAGTCAACGCTCACCAGGGATATTTTCGAACCCGCCCCGACCATCAGCCAACTGGCAAAGATGGTCTCCATCAGCGAATCGAAACTGAAAAAGGACTTTAAGCTCATCTATGGCCTGCCCGTCTATGAATACTTCCAGAAGATCCGCATGCAGGCTGCTAAGGATAAACTCCTGTCCGGCGGCCATTCGGTAAAGGAAGTAGCGATGGAGCTCGGATATTCCAACCTCAGCAATTTCACGATCGCCTTCAAGAAAGAGTTCGGTCTCCTGCCCAGCAAATTGCTGGCCTCCTGATGCTATGCCGGCTTCGAAAAGTTCTTTACAGCTACCCTTATCGCTTTTGCGGGTAGTAAAAATGAACCGCGGAAGATATTTTTGCATAGCATTTGCTGTTGGGTCTTATTCATTTGTCCCGTTTTTAATTCCTTTTTCCAGGAAGACCAGGCCTCCGTTCATTACCTGCGCGTCACATGAGAAGTAGTTATCCCGCCTTTTGAAAGTTCCGGTTACGGATTTTGCGTCTGGACTGCCTTGCGCAGCTTGACCAGTTGTTCCAGCAACCCCCTCAGAAGATCCAGCCTTAGCATGTTGGCCCCGTCGCTCAAGGCTTTGGCAGGGTTGGGGTGCGTTTCAATGAACAGTCCGTTTGCGCCGGCGGCAATGGCAGCCTTGGCGATCGTGCCGATGAGTTGCGGGTTGCCGCCGGTCACCCCGCTGGTTTGATTGGGCTGCTGAAGGGAATGCGTGCAATCCATGATCACCGGTGTTCCATGCTCCTGCATCCAGGGTATATTGCGATAATCCACTATCAGGTCCTGATAACCGAATGTCGTGCCTCTTTCCGTCAGTAGTATTTTTTCATTCCCCGCCTTCCTTATTTTTTCAACCGCGAATTTCATGGCCGGACCGCTGAGGAATTGCCCCTTCTTAACATTTACGATCTTTCCCGTTTCTGCCGCCGCAATGAGCAGATCGGTCTGCCGGCAAAGAAAGGCCGGGATCTGCAAGATATCGACATAACGCGCAGCAGGCCCCGCCTCGTCATGGGCATGAATGTCCGACGTGGTGGGAAGAGCATACTTTTCTCCGACCTTTTTCACCAGGGCCATGGCCTGTTCATCGCCGATCCCCGTGAATGAAGTTCCGCTGGTCCGATTTGCTTTCCGGTAGCTCGCTTTGAAGACATAGGGGATGCCCAGCTCGCGGCAAATGCCCGACACCTTGTCGGCCACTTCCATGACCAGTTCCTCACTCTCGACCACGCAGGGTCCCGCGATCAGAAAGAAGTTATTTTTATCGTAGGATTGACGCTCAAATAGCTTGCGCAGGAATTCCATCATGCCGCAAAACTACGGTTTTTTGCTCCAGCCCGTATCCGGTCCAGTGCCAAACCGCAGGAGTCCCTATATTTGCCGCCTAAATGATCGGTATGGCTAAAGAAAAAGTGCTGGTTATCGGGGCCAGCGGACAGATCGGCGTCGAACTGACACTTGCCTTAAGAAGGATCTATGGCAATGCGAATGTGGTTGCCTCGGACCTCCGGGAAGAGAACGAACTATTGAAGGGCACCGGTCCCTATGTCTCGCTCGACGTGATGAACAAGGAAATGTTGCATGTGCAGGTGATCCGGCAGAATGTCACCCAGATCTACCTTCTGGCAGCCATCCTTTCTGCCACCGGGGAAAAGAACCCGAACCTGGCATGGCATCTCAATATGCAGGGCCTGCTCAACGTCCTGGACATTGCCCGTGAGGAAAAACTCCGCAAGGTCTACTGGCCCAGCAGTATTGCCGTATTTGGGCCTACTTCTCCGAAGGAGAACTGCCCGCAGCGCACCGTCATCGAGCCTACTACGGTATATGGGATCAGCAAATACGCAGGCGAATTCTGGTGCAATTACTTCTTCCAGCGCTATGGGGTAGACGTGCGAAGTATCCGATATCCCGGATTGATCAGCTATAAATCCGCACCCGGAGGCGGGACCACCGACTACGCCATCGAGATCTTTCACGACGCGCTGGAGGAACGGAAATACACCTGCTTCCTAAAGGCCGATACCTACCTCCCGATGATGTATATGCCCGACGCGATCCGTGCCACGATCGAATTGATGGAGGCGCCTGCGGATCGCATCAGTGTTCGCACCTCTTACAACGTGGCAGCGCTTAGCTTTTCGCCGCTTGAGATCGCGGCCGAGATCAAAAAACATATCCCGGAATTCACGACAACCTATCTTCCCGATTACCGGCAGGCTATAGCGAACAGCTGGCCGCAATCGATCGATGATTCGGTGGCGCGTGCTGACTGGAATTGGCGGCATGAATACGATCTCCCCCGAATGACCGCAGACATGCTGGAGAATCTGCGCGCCGAAAGATCAAGATGAAGGACCGGACAGAGATCAACCTTTTGTCGGATTGGAACGTTTATATTACGCAAATGAATAGTTTGGCATGATCAGATTGACTTTCATAACAGCTCTCCTGACCTTCGGTTTGACGCCGGTTACCCGCGCCCGGGTCAAAGTCGCACCCCATTATGCCGCTTTGGCTAACGGCTACTGGAGCGCGGCGGTGCAACGACCCGACGGCCACGGCATCGCTTTTACCTTTGAAGTGAAGGACAGCGCCGGCAGGCAGATCCTCTATATCCGGAATGCCGGCGAGCACCTTCTGGTGGACGATATCGAGGTGAACGGCGATTCCGTATTGATCCGCCTCCCATTTTTCGAATCACAGTTCCGCGCTGTGCTGATCCGGGAGGGGATGTTGCGGGGAACCTGGTACAAACGCCTCACGGATCACTATCAACTCATGCCTTTCACCGCTACATACGGCGGTTCCCGGTTCCCTTCGGATAAAACCCCCATCGCAGATATCAGTGGCCGCTGGGCGGCCTGGTTCGGCGACTCCTCGAGGGAAAGGCCCGAATTGCTGGTCGGCGAATTCCGGCAGCAGGGTAAACACCTCACCGGAACATTCTTAGAACAGACGGGAGATTACCGTTTTCTTGAAGGGGTTGTTGACGGGGACTCCATGAGGCTGTCCTGTTTTGATGGCAGTCACGCCTATCTATTTACTGCCCATATTGATAATGACGGCCGCATCTCCGGCGGCCAATATTATGCCGGGCCGACCTATCATCAGCCCTGGATGGCCGTAAGAGATGCGAATGCAAAGCTGCCCGACGAGTTTACCCTGACGAAATGGAAAAAAGATCGATCCCACATACAGTTCAGTTTCCGCGACCTCGACGGGAAGACGGTGTCGTTCTCGGACCCGCGTTTCCATGATAAGATCGTCCTGATCCAACTGATGGGCTCCTGGTGCCCCAATTGTATGGATGAAACGCGTTTCCTGAGCAAATTCTATGACGAGTACCATGATAAAGGGCTCGAGATCGTCGCCCTGGCCTATGAACGCTCGACGGATTTCGCGCGCTCCCGGGTCAGCGTCCGCAGCTTCCGGCAGCGCTTCGATGTGAAGTATCCCATGCTGATCACCGGCGTATCGGTCAGTGATAGCCTGCGTGCTGAAAAGACCCTTCCCCAGCTCGACGCCATCGTCGGCTTTCCGACCACCATCTTCGTGAACAGGCACGGCGATATCGAAAAGATACACACCGGCTTCAACGGTCCCGGCACCGGCGAACACTATGAAGAGCAAAAGAAAGAGTTCTATAAGACGGTGGACGCCATGCTTGCCGAATGACAGTTGCCCCTCCGTCTGACTTTTCGTAATTTGCACCCATGCAACAATACCTGGATCTTCTCGGGCACATCCTGGATACAGGCAATCCAAAAACGGACCGAACCGGGACAGGTACCCGGAGCTGTTTCGGCTACCAGATGCGTTTCGATCTGTCGGCGGGTTTTCCCCTGGTCACGACTAAAAAACTTCACGTGAAGAGTATCATCTACGAGCTCTTGTGGTTCCTCCGGGGGGAAACGAATATCCGCTATCTCAAAGAGCACGGCGTGAGCATCTGGGACGAATGGGCCGACGCGAATGGCGACCTGGGCCCCGTCTATGGCAAGCAATGGCGAAGCTGGGAAGGAGCCGACGGCCAAACTGTCGATCAGATCAAACAATTGATCGACCAGATCGGCAGAACACCCGATAGCCGGCGCCTCATCGTAAGTGCCTGGAATGTGGCCGACCTTCCCAAAATGGCGCTAATGCCCTGCCATGCCCTGTTTCAATTCTACGTGGCGGACGGAAAATTGAGCTGCCAGCTCTATCAGCGAAGTGCCGATTCATTCCTCGGCGTTCCATTCAATATAGCTTCCTATGCCCTGCTGAACCTGATGGTGGCGCAGGTATGCGGTCTGAGACCCGGCGAGTTCATCCATACCTTCGGGGACGTTCATCTCTACAACAATCACCTGGATCAGGCCAGGTTGCAGCTCAGCCGAACCCCCTATCCATTGCCCCGCATGCGGCTCAATCCCGATGTAAAGAATATTTTCGATTTCCGATTCGAGGATTTTACGCTGGAGGATTACCAGAGCCACCCGGCGATCAAGGCCCCCGTGGCAGTATAGAGAGGCCTCATTCGGATCTCAGGTTCCTGGTTGGGTTCGACATGGCCGCCTTCAATGACTGATATAGTACGGTCAAAAGGGCGATAACGAGAATAAGAGATATGGGGACGAGGACGAACATGACCCCGATCTCGATATGGAAGGCATATCCCTTCAGCCAATTCTGTAAGAGCAAATAGGTCGAAGGGCCCGCGACCAGGCCGGCGTATACGATGAGCTTAAGGTAGTCCCTCGTGATCAATGTAGTGATCTCGACGACGCTTGCACCCAATACCTTCCGGATGCTGATCTCCTTTAGCCTTTTCGAAACCGTATAAAGTGAGAGTCCCAGCAAACCCAGGCTGGCCACGATGATGGCTAAAATGGTAAATAACCATAATATGGTGGCGAACAGCTGGTCAGTCTGGTATTGCCTGGTGAAGAACTCATCCAGAAAGAAATATTGCAAGGGGCTCTTCGGAAAGACAGATGCCCAGGTGCTCTTGGCCTTTTCTATAAGCGCCGGCAGATCCTTCGTATCCAGCTTTAGCGCAAAGTTCGTCATGTTGATGTGCAGGCCGGGATAAAAGACGATCGGATCATAATCGAATTGCAGGGACTGCTGATGGTAATCGGCGATCACGCCCACAATGCGGCAATGGAAGCCGGCGCCATCCACCAGTTGATTGATGGCTTCGCCCGGACTGGCAAAGCCAAGCAGCTTCGACGCCGTCTCATTAAGGATAATGCTGACGGGTGCGGACGTGTCCTGGCCCGCAGGCTTGTCCTTGTCGAAGTTCCTGCCCGCAAGGAGGGTCAGCCCATAATTGGGAATGAATTTTTCATCGATCCCGAATTCTTTAACGCGCTTGTCCTCATTGGAATTTGGTTTGGTGAAACTCGTCGAGTTGCCTACTCCGGCCCCCGGAACATCCGTCGAGAGCGTCACCGTTTGCACGCCCGGAATATTCTGTAACCGGTCGATCACCGCTTCGACGCTGCCGGCTTTGCTGCTATCCGTTCCCACCGTTTGCTGCAGGACCAGGGTCTGCCTGATATCGACCCCCAGGTCCCGGTTGCTCATGAATCGCAATTGCCGGTAAAACCCGATGGCGCCGCCGATCAATACAATGGCAGCCGTGAATTGAAAGACAACCAGGGCCTTCCGTAAGAAGGCCTTTCCTTGTCCCCGACCCCCGGAAAGGGCCATGGATTTGATGGTTTGCACCGGCTGAAAAGCAGACAATATGAAAGCCGGATAAAAGCCGGCAAGCAAGGTGCCTGCCAGAAAGATCCCTGTCACGGTCACCCAATATAACATATCGGCTGACTCCAGGTCGGCCGCTGTTCGTCCGATGAGACTGGCGAATCCCGGAAGCGACAATGTATAGATGATAAATCCAAGGAGGATGGCCAGTGCATTGATGAGGAGGCTTTCGGTAAGGAATTGCCTGATAAGCTGCCCCCTGGTGGCTCCGACGACCTTTCGAAGCCCTACCTCTTTTGATCTTTCCATCGACCGGGCCGTGGACAGGTTGATGTAATTGACCAGCGCGATTAGCAGGATGAGCAGCGCGGCAATGCCCAGGTATTTCAGGTAATACAGGTCGCCGCTGCCGTCCATTTCGTAACCATAGGTCGAATGCGTATGAATGTCGGCCAGAGGCTGCAAGTGAAAGGTTACGCGAAAACCGTTCTTCTTCATGTCGGCGCCCCTGTATCGTTCGGCGAAAGCCGGCATTTTCGATTGCAAGGCAGCCACAGAGGCTCCCGGTTTGAGGAGGACATAGGTATAGAAGTCACTCCATCCCCAACTCGTATTCGACGAACCATGTGTCAGTTGGATATACTTGTTGAAATTCAGCAGGACGTCGAACCGGATATGCGAGTTGGCGGGAACGTCATCCAACACGGCATTTACGATAAAATCTTCATTACGATAATGCAGGGGTTTGCCGATCGGGTCCTCGTTGCCGAAGAACTTATTTGCGGTAGTTCTCGTAATGACGGCATCATTCAGCCCGGAAAAAGCCGTTTCCGGAGTCCCTTTCTCAAACCGGAAGGAGAAAACCTTAAAAACGGCCGGATCGACGAAGTAGATTTGCCCGTTCTCGATGAGGTTCTTCTCCCCACGGCTCACCACGCCCCATTGCTTCCTGAATCGTACCGTTTCTTCGACCTCCGGAAAGTCCTTTTTCATCGCGGGGGCAAGTGCAGGATAAGTGAACGCAAAGGTTTGTTGCTTCCCGCCGGTCTCGGTGATCGACATCGGGACCCTGAATATCCGCGCCTCCCTGCTATTGAAATGATCAAAACTGTATTCGAACCGGAGGTAATTCACGATCAGCAGGAAGGCGGCGATTCCTACAGCCAGCCCGAAGATATTGATGACGGAAAAGGTCCGGTCCTTTATCAGGTTCCGCCAGGCGATCTTAAGATAATTCTTGATCATCGGTCGATTTGATGCTCCTTACCCTGCTGCCCCGCTAACAGGGTGCCAGACCCCTATTTTACTATTAATCAAGAGGATAGACCAGAATGCCCACATCGAACTGTCCGATTTCGATACGCCGTATGTTCGCTTATATTTGCAGAATGATCATCAGCCTCATCGTGGCCGCCAGCACGAACAATGCGATCGGCAAGGACAACCGGTTATTGTGGCAATTGCCCAACGACATGAAATTTTTTAAGAACACGACCTGGGGTATGCCGGTGATAATGGGTCGCAATACCTTCGACGCGCTCGCCGGGCAACCCTTGCCGGGCCGGTTCAACTTCGTCATCACCCGCAAGAGGGACTGGGATCCGCAGAACGACAAAGTGAAGGCGGTCAGCAGCTTGCAGGAGGCCATCGACGCGGCGGGAAAGACGGATTGTAAAGAGATCTTCGTGATTGGCGGCGGAATGATCTACGCCGAATCGATGCCTGTGGCGGATAGGATCTACATGACCCGGGTTCATGCCTTGCTCGACGGAGACACGTATTTTCCGGCGATCGACGAAGGGCAGTGGCAAAAGATCTCCAACCTCGATTTTCCCAGCGATGACAAGCATGCGTACGCCTATAGTTTTCAGGTTTGGGAACGCAGGTCGCCCAAACCCCGATAACCGACTGACCCAATGACCGACTGACCGAATTCAATGGTATGTATTCCCGCCTCCGCCTCGCCCGAAAATATCTGCACTATTTCCTGACTGCTTCCAACGGTAAGGGTCACGGCATTCATTCTCCGTTCGTGTATGATTTTGTCCGCAACGTACTGAATGACCGCCGCGAATATCCCCCCTATCGCCGGATCGAGGGGCAGAGGCGAAAGCTATTGCGGGACCGGACCCTGCTGGCGGTGGAAGACCTTGGCGCGGGCAGTGTCGCGATACGCCCCGGCCAACGCGCGATCGCAGAGATCACGAGGCATTCCGCCAAATCGGCCAGATTGGGTCAATTGCTGTTCCGGGTCGCCCGCCACTACCATGCTGGCCGTATCCTTGAGCTGGGGACCTCTCTCGGCCTTTCGACCGCTTGCCTGGCCAGCGCCTCCGAAGATGCTAGGGTACTGACGATCGAAGGCGCACCCGCCGTGGCGGAGGCGGCGAAAGCGAATTTTCAGTCCCTCGGCATTCGAAATATTGAGGTGATTACCGGCGATTTCGATCGCGCACTCCCGATTGCCCTGGACAAACTGGGGCAGGTCGACCTGGCATTTGTGGATGGCAATCATCGCCTGGATCCGACCCTGAGCTATTTTAACGCCCTGGTTGCCCGGGCATCCCCTTCTTCCGTTCTCATTTTCGACGATATCCATTGGAGTCATGAGATGGAAATGGCCTGGACGACGATAAAGGCCGATCCGCGATCAATGCTCACCGTCGATCTGTTCTTTCTGGGCTTCGTCTTCCTGCGCGAAGAATTCCGAATTCAGCAGGATTTCGTCGTCCGATTTTAGGCCTCCGATCCGAATATCCGGTATGGGGCACAATAGTTTAGATAATCCATTCGTTGAGAATATTTTGTAATTTAAGGCCCCATAACCCACTATCATGATCGTTGGCGTACTCAAGGAACCTTCATTCGAGTCCCGTGTTTCATTGTTGGCAGAAGGAACGACAGCCCTTATTAAGAGAGGCATCGAAGTTTGGGTAGAGACCGGCGCCGGCGAAATGGCATATTGCAGCGATGACGATTATGCCGCGGCCGGAGCGAAGGTCCACAGCAGGTCGGAGATCCTGGAAAAGGCCGAGCTGCTGTTGAGCATTCACGCCGGGGATATTCCTGCCGCCCTGCAGAACCGGATATTGATCGGGATCTACCAGCCTCTTTTCGAACGGGATCGCATGTCCGAATGGGCAAAACAGAATATTACCTGTTTTAGCCTCGATATGCTTCCCCGGACAACCCGCGCACAGAGCATGGATGTGCTCAGCTCCCAGGCGAATATCGCCGGCTACAAGGCCGTTTTGCTGGCCGCTAACCTATTTCCCCGCTATTTCCCTATGTTCATGACGGCGGCTGGCAGCATTCCACCGGCCAAGCTCCTCGTCCTGGGCGCCGGTGTGGCCGGGTTGCAGGCCATCGCCACGGCTCGTCGCCTCGGCGCCGTCGTCGAAGTGTTTGATACACGGCCTGCCGTAAAAGAAGAGGTCATGAGCCTTGGCGGAAAGTTCATCGAAGTCGAGGGTGCGGCGGATGCCTCGAAGGCGGGAGGCTATGCCGTGGAACAAACGCCGGAATTCCTGCAAAAACAACAGGCGCGGATCGCCGAGAGTATTGCCAAAGCGGATATCGTGATCACGACAGCGCAGATCCCGGGCAAACGGGCGCCCATTCTGGTCAGGGAATCCATGATCGCGGCGATGCGGAAAGGATCGGTGATCATTGACCTGGCAGCCTCAACCGGCGGCAACACGGAATTGACGAAAAACGAGCAAACCGTCACGCAGCACGGCGTGAGGATCGTGGGTGCCTCAGCCCTGCCTTCCACCATGCCCTACGACGCAAGCCGCCTTTATGGAAAGAATGTCTGGAACTTTATGCAGATCCTGTTGGACAAGGAAGGAAAATTACATCTCGATTTTGCGGATGATCTCGTGAAGGGCGCCTGCATCACGCATGGCGGCCAATTGGTTAATGAAAGAATGAAATAAAAGTCTATAATATGCAAAATATACTGACCTGGATCAGCGACCATCAGCAAATGATCTATATCGTTATTCTGATGATCTTCTTAGGCATCGAGGTGATCGGACGAGTGCCCAGCGTACTGCATACTCCGTTGATGAGCGGCGCCAATGCGATCCATGGCGTAGTGATCATCGGCGCCATCATCGTGATGGGGAAGGCGGAAAGCGGGAACTATGTCGCGCTCGGCCTCGGCTTCCTGGCCGTCGTGCTGGGTACGCTGAACGTCGTGGGCGGCTTCGTCGTGACCGACAGGATGCTGGAAATGTTCAAAAAGAAAAAATAGTATGGGAATCAATATACTCACGCTTTGCTACCTGATCGCTTCCGTTACCTATATCCTGGGCCTCAAAATGTTGTCCAACCCCGCCACCGCACGCAGGGGCAACCTGATTGCGGCCGGCGGCATGACCCTGGCCATCCTCGCTACCATTTTTTTGTATGAATATGATGGCGGCCTCCGATTGCATAATTACGCTTGGATCTTTGGAGGCATATTCATCGGTGGGCTCATCGGAACCCTGACGGCACGAAAAGTGCATATGACCGCCATGCCCGAACTCGTCAGCCTCTTTAACGGCATGGGCGGCGCCTGCGCAGCCCTGATCTCGATCGTCGAGTTCGATCATTTGTTTCACGAGAACAAGATCGATGCGGCCTTTTTTTCGGACAAGACAGATGGAGGGATGTATCTGATTATCGTTGCAGGAGCCATTATAGGCAGCGTTTCATTCGCCGGTAGTGTCGTGGCCTGGGGTAAACTGAGTGGAAAGGTTAAAGATCTTTCTTTCCGGGGCCAGCATATCGCTAACCTCGTGGTGCTGCTTATGACCATATCGGCCGCGTTTTTCGCTTTTCACGCCAACGTCCGCCATGCCAATATCCCTTTTTTTGTAACGGTTCTTCTGGCATTGATCTATGGCATCCTCTTCGTCCTGCCCATTGGCGGAGCAGATATGCCTGTTGTCATTTCTCTCCTGAACTCCTTTACCGGCGTGGCAGCAGCTTGCGGCGGCTTCCTGTATGACAATAAAGCCATGCTGACGGGAGGTATCCTGGTCGGTGCAGCCGGCACCTTATTGACCATCCTCATGTGCAAAGCGATGAACCGCTCACTGAAAAATGTGCTGATCGGCTCATTTGGCGCAACGGCTGTGCATACAACCGTCACACAACCACAGGGTGCTTACAAGGAGATCAGCATCGGCGACGCCGCCATGCTCATGAACTATGCCCACAAAGTGATGATCGTTCCCGGATACGGTCTGGCCGTGGCCCAGGCCCAGCATGCCTGCCATGAACTCGAAAAATTACTGACGGACAAGGGAGTGGAAGTGAAATATGCCATCCACCCCGTCGCAGGCCGTATGCCCGGCCACATGAACGTATTGCTGGCGGAGGCCGACGTAAGCTATGATAACCTCCTGGAAATGGAACAGGCCAATGAAGAGTTTCCCTCCACTGATGTCGTCCTCGTCCTGGGCGCCAACGACGTAGTCAATCCCGCCGCGAAGAATGATCCTTCTTCACCCATATATGGTATGCCGATACTTGATGTGGAAGCGGCCAAGACCTGTATCGTCAATAAACGCAGTATGAAGCCGGGCTATGCCGGCATTGAGAATGACTTGTTCTTCCGCCCCAAAACGTCCATGTTGTTCGGGGACGCAAAAAAGGTGTTGCAGGATCTGATCGCCGAGATTAAAACCTTATAAGCACCGCATTTTTGCGCTAATTTTGTCACCCAGTTCACTACGACGATGAACGCTGTTCCTTCTTTGCCATCAGATTTGTTGTCTTCCCTGGAAGGGGTTCCCGGATTCGACAGGGCTGCTTTTATAAAGGCGCATGCATCGGACCTGCGCGTTCACTCCATCCGGCTTAACCCGCAAAAGATGCCCGCCCTGCCCGTCGAATTTGAAGCGCAAGCCGAAAAGGTGCCCTGGTCCACGCTGGGTTATTATCTTTCCGAACGGCCATCCTATACCTTCGATCCCTTGTTCCACGCCGGCGCTTACTATGTCCAGGAGGCATCGGGCATGTTCCTTGAACAGGCGTTGCGGCAAACTGCTGATCTGCGTCAACCCCTAAGAATATTGGACCTCTGTGCCGCGCCGGGTGGCAAATCCACATTGCTCCAGTCCCTGATCTCATCCGAAAGTCTGCTTGTGAGCAATGAGGCGATCCGCAGTCGGGTAGCCATCCTGCGGGAGAACTTGATGAAATGGGGCGCCGCCAATACGATCGTTATTCACAACGACCCTCGCGAGATCGGAAAAATGGAGAATTATTATGACGTGATGGTCGTAGATGCACCGTGCAGTGGCAGCGGCCTGTTCCGGCGGGATCCGGAAGCGACGGGGGAATGGAGCGTCGACAGCGTCCGGGCCTGCAATCTGAGACAGCAGCGGATCCTCGCTGACAGCTGGCCTGCTTTGCGCAAGGATGGGGTATTGATCTATTCGACCTGCTCTTATTCCAGGGAAGAAGATGAGGGTATTCTGGATTGGGCTATGACACAGTTCGAGGCGGAGGGCCTGCGTCTGCAGATCGATCCGTCCTGGCATATCGTGGAAACGACCGGCCAAACCGGAGGGTATGGTTACCGGTTCTTCCCTGACAAACTGAAGGGCGAAGGTTTTTTCCTTGCGGCATGGAGAAAGAAGAGCGGTAATGCATTTCATTATCCCCGAAGTCGGGGATCGGCCTTGGTTCGTCCCTCGAGACAGGAGGAGGATCAGGCCAGGGCCCATATCGATCGCCGGCGGTCGTTGACCTTTTTCAGGCAAGATGAGAATTTGTGCTGCATCCCCGCGGAGTTCGGAGAAGATCTGACCTTTCTCCGCGCATGTGCATGGGTTAAGAGTGCCGGGGTCCAGGCCGGCCGGCAGGCAGGGAAAGATTTTGTTCCGGCGCATGATCTCGCATTGAGCGGATTGATCAACCAGGAATGGCCGGCCATCGATCTTTCGAAGGATGAGGCCATATCCTATTTGAGAAAAGAAGAAATGAGCCTGACGCCGGACGAGGCCGGCAAGGGCAAGAACAAGGGCTGGCGCCTGGTCCGATACCGGGGTCATAACCTGGGCTGGGCCAAGATGCTGACCGGTCGCATTAATAATTACTACCCGAAGGAGTTGAGAATCCTAAAGCGCAATTAACGATTAGCCGTCGATCCGTTTGTAGCGGACCAGGTAAAGGAGCGTTTGTTCAACGGTCCGGAATGACTCGGGCAGGGTATCCCCTCCCAGATTGTAACAGATGATCAGGTCGTTGCCTTCGAATTGATAGATGCAATAAAAGGTCTTTCCTTGATTAGGGCCAAACAGACTGGTAATGGTCATGGCTGCCGGAGAGGATCCGGGGATCGCTTGCAACAACCCGCTATCGATTATTTTCTCTTCATGGAGCTGATAGGAATTCCCATCCATTTCAAGGACCATTTTGTCGAAACCGGACGAGGGCAGCTTCTTGCCACCCAATTCCGCCTCGGCGATCTTCCATTTTCCGGAAAGTTCCATGCAGTTAAAATACGTTTTTGGTGTTTTATTTGCAAGATATTTCGTGCATCTTTGCTTAGAAAGCCAATAAAACAGACCCATGCGATCTCCCGTAACACTATTATTACTGCTCGGCCTCCTTTCTTCTGTGGCCGTCCGGTCGCAGTCCGATGAGCTGATGATCCAGGGGCAGACCGGAAAATTATACGTCCTGCATATTGTGGCTGCAAAAGAGACCTGGTATAGCATCGGCAGAATGTACAACGAGCTTCCCAAGACCATCAGCGCCTTCAATAAACTGACGATGGACAAGCCATTGGAGATCGGGCAGCAGATCCAGATTCCCCTGACGGCGACGAATTTTTCCCAGAGCGGGCAAAAGGCTGTGGCGGGCGAGACGCTCGTCCCCGTCTATCATGTCGTTCAGGAAAAAGAATGGATGTACCGCATCAGCATCAATCATAATAAAGTGCCCATCGCGAGCCTGGAAAAATGGAATCATATCAACAAGGACCAGGTAAAGGCAGGAATGCATATGGTCGTAGGCTTCCTCAAGGTCAAGACCGCTTTATCGGCGCTGGCCGCTGGCCACGCGGCCCCCGCGGCTCCCGCCGCAGCGGGGGCGGAGCCCCCGGCGCCGAAACCGGCCGCTTCCACCGCATCGGCCCCTCCCCCCTCACAGACGTCGCAGAACAAGCCTGATTCCGCGGTTCCGGCCGCCCCGACCACATCGATGGCGCTTCACGCCCCCGCCTCCCCACTTCACTATAACGGGGGGTTTTTCAGGGCCGATTTCTACGACGGTGGCAGGACGGCCACCGGCCTGGCCGGCACATTTAAGAGCTCCAGCGGATGGCAGGACGGAAGATATTATGCCCTGATGAATAATGTGCCCGTGGGCACGATCGTAAAGATCACTGACGCCACCACAGCAAGGAGCATTTTTGCCAAAGTATTGGGACAACTTCCGGATATGAAGGAAAGCGCCGGCCTGTCCGTTCGGATCAGCAACGCAGCGGCCAGCGAGCTGGGCGCAGGAGATGGCCGGTTTAACGTGGAGATGAAATATTGACTACCGGTAACCTCTTAGAAAGTCTTCGATCTTCATCTTCCTTTTTCCCTCCAGCTGGACCTCTTCCAGCCTGATCATCCCATCTGCCGCGGCGAATTTCAGGAATGTCTTTTTATCCGTCACAAGCTGGCCCGCCGGCACGGACGGGATACCAGGTTCTTTTTCAGATCGATAAACCTTCAGCACCTTCCCATCCAGCTGGGTAAAAGCCCCTGGAAACGGAGAAAGCCCCCGGATCAGATCATAGATCTCGGCTACCGGTCTGTTCCAATCTATCCGGCAGGTCTCCGTGAAGATCTTTGGAGCATGTTTTATCCCGGCCTCTCCTCCACTGACCTCGATTTGCGGCCGCTCTGTCAATGTTCCGGCGATCAGGCCCTCCACGGTGCGTACGACCAGCCGCGCACCAATCTCCTTCATCCGGTCATGCACGTCGCCTGCCGTCTCCTGGTCGCCAATGGGGAATCGTTCCTGCATCAGGATATTGCCCGTATCGATATCATGCTGCAATTTGAACGTCGTTACGCCTGTCTCTTTTTCTCCATGGATGACCGCCCAATTGATCGGCGCCGCACCGCGATATTGCGGCAGCAAAGATCCATGCAGATTGATCGTGCCGAGACGGGGCATATTCCAGACAACTTCCGGTAGCATTCGGAAAGCAACGACGACCTGGAGGTCGGCATGCAAGGACCGCAAGGAGTCCAAAAATTGCTTGTCCTTCAGCTTCTCCGGCTGCAGCAAGGTCAGGCCATGTTGGTTGGCGTATTTTTTTACCGCACTCTCACTCATCTGCATGCCGCGGCCCGCGGGTTTGTCCGGCGCCGTAACGACACCGGCGATCAGGTATCCGGCGCGCACCAGTGCATCCAGGGATGCAACGGCGAATTCCGGCGTACCCATAAATACCAGGCGAAGGGGATCTTTGTGAGCGGACATGCCGGCAAAGATAGTACGGTCATGGACCAAAATCGGGATACAGCAGGTATTTCTTTCGGATCTTTAAGAAGTTGCCGAGGGCCGGCTCCCAGGATTTTCTGATCTCCTCTTCCGTTTTTCCTTCGATCAATTGCTGCTTCAGCTGATCGTTCCCCGCCAGCTTATTGAAGAAATTGGAAGAGCCGGAAAAAAAATGCTCCTTGTCCGGATAGAGCTGGTAGGCTTGGATCAACCACTTCAGGCACAGCCTGTCACCCGTTTCCTTCGACACATTGATCCTGCTCAGATCATATCCATAGCAGGTCTTGTCGAGCAGTGGCGGATTCTTTGCGCCCTCGACGCTCCGGGGTACAAAGCGATACAGGTTCGACGGGAAGGCGGGATGTCCGAATTGCTGAAAAGGCTTGTCCGTACCCCTTCCCAGGCTGACCGGCGTTCCCTCGAACAGGCAAAGCGAAGGATACAGATAAACGGATTGCATGTTGGGAAGATTTGGAGATGGCTTTACCGGTAAGGAATACCTCGACTTATGTGAGTAATTCCGGCAGGGGATCACGATCAGCCGGAAATCGTGCATGGCGAGGTGGGCAGGCCGCTTGCGCATGGCCCCTATCTGCGAGTCGATCCGGTTAGCGGATTCGTTGATGGCGTGGATGGTGCTCAGCTGTCGGATGATCGTCGGATCGAGCCACAGTTCGCCCACAAGCATGTGGGCATATTCCCCGATCGTCATTCCATAGACGATGGGCACCGGCTGCATCCCCACGAAAGATTTGAACCGCGGGTCCAGCACCGGACCGTCGACATAGAATCCATTCGGATCGGGCCGGTCCAAAATGATCAGCGGCCGGTTATTTTCGATAGCCGCCTCGATGAATTCCTGCAACGATGAAATATAGGTATAGAACCTGACCCCGACGTCCTGGATGTCGAATAGCAGGATATCGATCCCGGCCAGATCGGCAGCGGATGGTTTGCGCTTGGTCCCATATAAGGAAATAATAGGGATACCCGTGCGGGGATCCTGGAGGTCATTTACATGCTCGCCGGCGTCCGCATCACCGCGGAACCCATGTTCCGGTGAAAATATCTTCCGGATATGAATGCCTTTTTTCAGCAACGTGTCAACCAGGTGGGTTTTTCCAACCATCGACGTTTGATTGGCAAAGACGGCGATGGACGCGCCTTTCAGCAAAGGAAGGTACTGGCTCATCTGATCGGCGCCGGTCAGGATGGGCGGCGTCACGGCTCCGGAAGGCCTTCGTTGCCCCTGGACAATGCCTGCATGCAGCACCAATAAGGTGAGAACCAGTATGGGAACTCTCATAAGCCTGTTTTTAACTAATTATCCTACCTTGCGGCATATTCCTGGTACAGGAAATTACTAAAAATAAATGACGCAGTAGTTATGCAACAAGTTAAAGCAGGTGATACGGTAAAAGTACATTATCATGGCCGCCTTACAGACGGAACGACCTTCGATTCTTCGGAAGGTCGCGCCCCACTCGAATTCGAGGTGGGGAGTGGCATGGTGATCAAGGGATTTGATGAAGGTTTGTTGGGCATGACGGTAGGACAAAAGAAGACTATCGAGATTCCTGCAGAACATGCATACGGTCCGAAAGATCCTCAGGCTCTGATAGAATTCCCGATCGATCGTTTCCCGGAACATATTAAGCCCGAGCCCGGCATGCGGCTCGACATGACCAATGGCCAGGGCCATCCGATCCCCGTGATCATCAAAGAGGTCAGGGCAGATTCGGTAGTACTCGACGCTAACCATCAACTGGCCGGTGAAGATCTGATTTTTGACCTCGAATTGATGGAGATCAAAAGCCCTTCGCGCATCATCATGCCTTAAGCATACCCGTAGTTGAGCGGGACGGACTATATTTTCTCTCGAAGGCCCAGGCCAGGATCAGGACGGCGGCCAGCGAGACGGCCATATTCATGATGGAACCTTCCAATCCGAAATCGCCGCCGGTTATCAGGAGGTCGCCCGTCGTCTGCAATTGCAGCAGGGACGGCATATGCAGACCGCTGACATCAGACCCCAGGAGGGGACCCTGGAAGAAATTCCAGCTCAGGTGAAAGAGAAAGGAGAACCAGAGGTTCCGCGTATAGATATAGTTCATGCCGAATAGCAGGCCGGCAATCAACAAATTGGCTATGGCCAGGAAATGGATCCCGGGATTGGTGATATGAAATGCGGCGAATAGGACCGCTGAAATGATCAGCGCGATCCATTTGTTCTGAAAAGAACTTAGCAGGTTATTCAGGATATATCCACGGAAAACCAATTCCTCGCTGAACGCGATCAGCAGCAACAGACCGAAGGACACGGTCAGCGACTGCGGATCGAAATGGATGTCGGTCCATTGCAGATGGCCGCTGAAGAACAATCCCAGGCAGGAAATGCCCAATAGGGCAGGCCCCATGAAAAATCCGGCGGCCGCTTCTCCACGGAATCCCCGGGTTTCAAACCCCAGGCTCCCGAATGACTTCCGGTCGATAAAGGTCCGGAATATCCATACGCTGAGCAGCGAAATGACAAATTCGAGGACGACCATCAGCCATAAGTAATCGCCGTCGAGCATCGCCGATAAGGTCCCGACCGGATTGGCCGCGAGATCATCCCTCCTTATCCCGGCGATGAGCAGCAGGGCCGGGACGGCAACCAGGATGGCGATCACGCAAAAGCAACATCCGAACAGCAATACCCGCAGCCAGCCCTGTGCGATCAATGGTTTTTTTGCAGCCTGATCCCCCATAGTAATTATATTCGTAAATAATATTCCCCTGTCAATTTACGAACATGTTTCAAAATTATTCATTTACGGTCGCAGAAAGATTTATCCGGTATGCGCAGATCGATACCCAAAGCGATCCGGACTCAAAGAGTTATCCTTCAACCGATAAACAAAAGGATTTTGGACGTCTTTTGGTAAGGGAGCTCCACGAGATCGGCATCACCGATGCCGGTCTGGACGAGTTCGGCTATGTATTCGCCACGGTCCCCGCTAACACAAATAAGCAGGTTCCCGTGATTTGCTTTTGCGCCCATGTCGATACGTCCCCCGATTGCAGCGGGAAGGACGTTAAGCCAATCATTCATCGTGACTATGACGGCGGGAACCTCGAATTTCCGGATGACCCGCGTTTGACCCTCTCCCCTAACGAACACCCCTATCTGCAGACCAAGCGTGGAGAGGACATCATTACCGCTTCGGGAACCACGCTCCTGGGCGCCGACGATAAGGCCGGCATTGCCGTGATCATGGATATGGCCAACTACCTCATGACGCACCCCGAATGCCGTCATGGCAGGGTAAGGATCCTTTTTACACCGGATGAAGAGATCGGCAGGGGCGTTGACAAGCTGGATCTCGCCCGCCTGGGCGCAGACTTCGCATATACCCTGGACGCCGGCGAACGAGGTTCGTTCGAAGAGGAAACCTTTTCCGCGGATGGGGTCAGGATCGTATTCCACGGGGTCAGCACTCATCCCGGATATGCAAAAGACAAACTCGTCAACGCGCTCAAGGTGGCCGCCGCCTTCCTGGATTCATTACCAAAGGACGAATGGTCGCCGGAGACGACGGAAGGTCGTTACGGCTTCGTTCATCCAGTTCGTCTCTCGGGTGGTTCCGAAAAGGCGTCGCTGGAGCTCATCGTTCGGGACTTTGTCACCGCCCGGCTCGCCGCTTATGAGGAACATCTTCGCAACAAACTGGTGGACGCGTTGGCGGCCTTTCCCGGAGCGACGGCGGATTTTGAAGTGACGGAGCAATACCGGAATATGAAAGAGGTGCTCGACAACTATCCACAGGTCTCCCAATATGCCGAAGAAGCGATCGGCCGTGCCGGGGTACCCGTCCGGCGCAGCAGCGCCAGGGGCGGTACGGACGGCTCCCGCCTGTCCTTTATGGGCCTGCCCTGCCCCAATTTGTTCACCGGGGAGATGGCATTTCATGGGAGACAGGAGTTCGTAAGCATCCAGGATATGCAAAAGTCCGTGGAAACCATTGTGCACCTGGCCATGATCTGGGAAGAGAACGCCTAATCAAGGATGGTAACGCGCGCATAGAGATTGGCGTTGGAAGGCAGCATGACCTGCACGACATAAGTGCCCGCAGACAGACGGGGAAGATTCCAGGCCACGGGAGTAGAGCCCCCCGTCAACAGGCAGGTCTTGCTGAACAGGATCTCTCCCGCCATATCGATCATATTAAGCCGTGCACGCTCGTTCATGCCGCCAGGGATGACCAGGTTGATCGGTGTATTGGCCCTGGCCGGATTGGGATACACCTCGAACCTCCCGCTAACTCCGGTTCGCACGGCCACGATTGGAGAATAGATGCTGGCCCCGGATGGGCGCGTGACCTTGATCCGATAATACTGCTCGGCGCCGGCGAGAGAAGGGTCGCTGATCTCGTAGTGATCCCGGCCGTTTGCGATGGCGACGGCCGTCAGGGTAAAGAAGTTCAGCCCATCCAGTGATTTTTCCACATAGAAGACTTCATCACCCTGCAGTTCATCGCTGATCCCCCATTGCAGGTTGACGGCATGATCTGCCTGCTCAGCGGTAAAGCCAATAATCGTGAGAGGCAGGACGGTAGCGCAGGAGTTACAATTTGTATACAGCGTGGCAGAACCCCAACCCCCGCCCGGATTTCCCGTGGCGCCGCCATTGGGCGTGATTCCGGCGGCAAGACAGACATGGATCAGCGGGGAATTGCCTAGGTTCGAGTTCAGCTTTGCACTGGTTTTGATATTGAGACAAGCCGGGGACCCCGCGCCGCTATAGGCAAACGCATCCGCTGTCTCATTGTCCAGCTTGCTGAGCGTGGTGAGGGATTGATCCTGTAAGCAAAAGCTGCCGGCGCTCCCCTGCTCATCCACCTCGGTGATGGTCATGCTACCCCGGTTGACCACGGTGGCGTTGAGTATCTTGACTACCCCGGAAATATTGAAGATGCTGGTGGATTTGTCGTTATAGATCGCATTCCCCGAATTCTGCATGGTAAAACCCGAAGCCAGGTTGATCGTGCCCCGGTTTATGATCACGCAGTTCCCGTTCAGGTTATTGGATATATTGGTGATGCTGACGATGCCGCCGGCCTCGACGATCAGGGTTCCACTATTCAGATTGAGATGATTGAGGTTTAGCGTTCCGCACACGCGAAGCGTGCCCCCATTCAGGTTGATTGTAGCAAAGGTCGATGCGCTGCTGATCCAATAAGTTTGCCCGCTGCCGACGTTTTGACCGTTCGAGGCGGCGCCATTACCGCCCGAGCAAGTGGCAGCCGCTACGGGTGCGGCTGCGCATTGGGGGAAGGCCACGCGCCATAAAAAAAGGAACGTACAGGTCAAAAATAGGGCAGTACAGGGTAACCCCCGAAATAGACGTTTCATGGATTTTGAATTGGTTGGTTCCAGGACTCGGTTGGATAGGTTCTCCTAAAATGGCTAAATAATACCGGTGATGTATTACTAAGTGTAAGTATCTATAACGGAGATGGAAAGTGCTAAATTGCAGCTAGTTAGTGGGCAAAAGAGGATATTTGTAAAAAGCCTTGAAAAATGTCCTATTGCCCCGTGGCAGTAAAAATATTTGATTAAAGGAAGGGCCGTCAATATCTGTTTTTCATAATGTGTTCCACGATCTGGATGGCATGAACCCGGGAATTCTCGATGAACCAGCTATGCGTATTCATTCCTCCGCATACTACCCCGGCGAGATAAAGATGCTTTACATTGCTTTCCATGCTGTCCCGGTCATATTGCGGCTCCAGTGTCGGATCATCGGATAACCGAACCCCTGCCTGCCGGAGAAAATCGAAGCCCGGTTGATAACCGGTAAGAGCGATCACATAGTCGTTAGGCAGGGTCTTCAAACCTTCCGGAGTCTGGATGTCTATTTCTTT
Organism: Bacteroidota bacterium; assembly: GCA_030706735.1. Lineage (GTDB taxonomy): Bacteria > Bacteroidota > Bacteroidia > Chitinophagales > Chitinophagaceae > Puia. Next base: position 173,427 of record JAUZNZ010000002.1, read on the forward strand.
TTCCCTGATGGCCAGAAGGCTGGAATGCATATAGGCAGCAATGCTTCCCTCCTTGATGCGGTTCTCGATATCCGGCTTGACCCAATATTTTACCCTTTGACCAATACCTTCCCCACGGATGACCATGGTCACTTCCGCTCCCTTGCGCCAGGTTTCCAGGGCGGCGTCCACGGCGGAATTGCTCGCACCCACTACCGCCACTTTCTGCATGGCGTAGAAATGCGGCTCTTTATAATAATGCGTTACCTTCGGCAGCTCTTCACCCGGGATATCGAGGAGCACGGGAAGGTCATAGAATCCGGTCGCCAGGATGACGTGTCCTGCACCATAAGATCCCGCGGAGCTGATGACGTCGAAGTGTTTGCCCGCTCCTTCTTCGACCGGAACGATCTTCAGCACTTTTTCCTGCAAATGAATAAGCAAACGGTTCGATACAGCCACCCGGCGATAGTATTCAAGCGCTTCGCTTCGCGTCGGTTTTACGTTGTTGCTCACAAAGGGAATACCCCCGATCTCGATCCGCTCAGAGGTGGAAAAAAAAGTCATGTTGGCCGGGTAATTATATAAGGAGTTCACCAGACAGCCCTTTTCCAGGATGAGATAGGACAATCCCGCTTTCTTGGCCTCCAGGCCGCAGGCAATCCCGATAGGACCCCCGCCGATAATGATGATGTCGTAGATTGGGTTCATGAGTCGCGTCCCGCCATTAGCCGGCAGGGCAGCAAAGTTACCACATAAATCAAAGCCCGCCGGCCATCCTCTTCTTCCGGCGAATCATTCAAAAATGTGTACATTCATCCATAAATCTCGATATTATGGAGACGCTTTATAATTTCTGGTGGGTGCTCCTGATCCTCCTTTTCGTTTTCAGCGGATTGGTGACGGTAAACCAGGGATATATCAATGTCATCACTAAATTCGGTAAATACCAACGTATCCTTCGTCCGGGCCTGAATTTCAAGATCCCATTCCTCGAGCAGGTCTATAAAAGGATTTCGATCCAGAATCGTTCCGTCGAACTGGAATTCCAGGCTGTGACGGCCGATCAGGCCAATGTTTATTTTAAGAGCATGCTCCTGTATGCGGTTCAGAACGCCGATGAGGAGACCGTCAAGCGCGTTGCCTTTAAATTCATCAGCGATCGCGATCTGATGCAGGCGCTGACCCGAACCATCGAAGGCAGCATCCGTTCCTTTGTCGCGACCAAAAAACAGGCGGAAATACTCGGTTTACGGAAGGAGATCGTCGAATTCGTCAAGGACCAGATCGATCATTCGCTCGAAGAATGGGGCTATCACCTGCTCGATCTGCAGATCAACGATATCACCTTCGACCAGGCAATCATCGATTCGATGAGCAAGGTCGTCGCCAGTAATAACCTGAAAGCCGCGGCTGAGAACGAAGGACAGGCCCTCCTCATCACCAAGACCAAGGCAGCGGAAGCCGAAGGCAATGCCATCAAGATCTCCGCGGAAGCCGAAAAAGAGGCCGCACGCCTGCGTGGCCAGGGTGTCGCCCTGTTCCGCGAGGAGGTGGCAAGGGGGATGAGCGAGGCAGCCGAACAAATGAAGCGCGCTAATCTCGACACCAATGTGATCCTCTTCAGCATGTGGACGGAGGCGATCAAGAATTTTGCCGAAGTGGGAAAGGGGAATATCATCTTCCTGGACGGCAGCAGCGATGGCATGCAAAAGACCATGCAGCAGATACAGGCGCTGATGACCAAGCAGCTGGGAAAATGAGGTGCCGGCCGGCCCGTCGGGCCCCGCTTGTGCGTAACTTTAGCATTTCGTTAAAAAATACAGGGAGGCGCCGGACGTTATAAGCCTTCAAATCGTATATTTTTACCATAATTAATTAAAGGCACAACGGATGAATTTATTTTTTCTGCAGGTATTGATAGACTCCGCAAAGATCAAAGACAGCCTGGCCAGGGTAGGAGGGGCCACGGCGGCCGGGCAAAAACAGGATTTATGGGATATTCTGAGCAAAGGGGGGCCATTGATGATCCCGCTGGCGCTCCTCCTGGTGATCGCAATTTTCTTTTTTATCGAGCGCTGCATCGCCATCAATAAAGCGTCCAAGCTGGATGAAAATTTCATGAGTATCGTCCGGGACCACATCGTCAGTGGAAATGTCACGGCAGCCCGCAGCCTGACCAAGAATACCAATACGGCGGTGGCCCGTATGATCGACAAGGGGATCCAGCGTATCGGCAAGCCCATCGAGGCCATCGAACGCAGCATGGAAAACGTCGGCAAACTGGAACTGTACAAAATGGAAAAGAATACCGCGATCCTTTCGATCGTCGGATATATCGCCCCTTTGTTCGGCTTCCTCGGAACCATCGCGGGAATGTTCGAGCTGTTCTATAATATCGCTTCGACAGGCGAATACAGCATCTCCAATATCGCAGGCGGTATCTATGTGAAAATGATCTCTTCGGCTTCTGGCCTCATCATCGGCATTTTCGCCTATATCGGATATCGTTACCTCAATTCGCAGATCGACAAGGCAACCCATAAGATGGAATCGGCCAGCAGTGAATTCATCGATATCCTGCAGGAACCGACGAGATAGCATCCTAAAAAAAACACATGAATTTAAGTAGACGACATAGAGAGGAGGCTGAGATCGACGCAGGGCCGCTGAACGATATCCTGTTCATCCTGCTGCTGTTCTTCCTGATCGTGTCCACCCTGGCTAACCCGAACGTGATCAAGCTTTCTCAACCCAAATCGAAGAGCGATACCAAGGCGAAACAAACGGTCGTCGTATCCATCGATGCCAATAAACAATTTTATGTCGGCACGACCCGCGTCACACTGGATCAGCTTAAAGCCAGATTGCAGCCCTTCCTGGCCAGAGAAACCGACCAGCCTTCCGTGGTGATCAACGCCGACAGGTCGGTTCCCGTCGATGATGTGGTGGCCGTAATGCGTGTGGCCCGTGACCTCGGCGCCAGAACCATCCTGGCGGTCGACAAGAACGGCGCGCAATAGGTTCAGAATTCCAAATGGATCCGCAAGGCAAGAACATGCACCGGTCCCCTGTCACGGTTATAAGCGGGATTGACCACGAATTGATAGTCCAGCGTGGCCCAAAGATTGGAAAACAACATTGATTCATAGAACAGTTCAGCAATATTCTCCCTGCCATAGTCAGGCAGTTTGCCGTCACCGATCATGAAGCCATACCCCCCATGGCTTAAAAAATTCCGGTGCGGGGCCGATATACCGTTCGATAGCAGGGCGATCCCGATATTGTCGGCCTTGCGATGCCAGCCGGGCCCGGCAATGCGAAGACCCCCGCTGATCGAATTGTCGATCTCCGCGAATGCCCAACTGGCGGTTTTGCCGTCATTCCAGCCCGCTCGCAGAAACGCATTCGCTGCCCTGCCCAACTCCTGTTCCACATTTACGCCGAAACCATATTTCTTCGACCCGAATCGCTTGCCATAGATCGCATCGAGTGCCGTGTCGGTGCCGCTGAGCTTGGCAGCCACCGCCTGGTCATAGTTCGGCGCCTTATTGACATTGTAGTAGGCCAGCAGCCGAAGAACGCCCTTGCGGCCACCCATGGTCAGTTTCTTTTCCCATTCGAGGTTCTCACTGTTCGTCTTCATATAGTGCCCGTCCAGTTCAGGCCCGTTCGCATAGGTGGGCTCCAGGGCCGTGGCCAATCGCAATGTCCAGCCCGGCCTGACATATTCAGCGGTCAGGCCATAGGTATACCCGCGCGTATTGGCGGCATAGTCATAAGCGCCATTATTCATAAGCGCCCAATTCATGAAGTCCATCCGGGGGTCATGGCTCACGCCATTGTCGTCAAAGAAATCACCGAGAGAGAATTTCCCTGCCGTTATCGTGATTCGGGTACGGGAAACCCGCTCTGTGACCTGGTTGGCATCATCCCTTACCTCTTCGAAATGATCCTTGTCCAAAAAGAAATGCTGCCGCAGAAATAGACGCGCAATATAGATCGCCGGCGTAGGATCGCCGATCCGGAAGGTCTCCCCGTTTGGGAACCCCGCAATGCCGCGCGTGCTGCTCAGGCCTTTGCCGCCTGCCATTTCAGGATTGAAATATAAAGCGGCCCCCTTCCATAGCTTCCTGCCGATATAGACCGTGGAAGTGACCGAATAGACCTGCTCCCCTCTATTCTGTAAACTGTTCCCGCCGCTATATGGAGAATGAAAAGAATAGTGCCCCTGCTCGATGCCCGTGAATTGAAAATGATAGCTCCACCCGGAATCCCCAAGCAACGCTTCATGCCCCGCCGGCTTCTGGCCGGAAACGCAAAGGGTGCACAGGTGCAGGATTACGGAAACCAGGAATGGCCGGTGTTTGCTGAGCATAGAATGAGAGAGCAAAACTAGAGCGCTTGCCTAAGGTTTTAAAATATTTTAATGTTACCATGTTGCTTTTATCAGTCGATCTTTTCCCTGCATGTCTCTCTTCACGATAACTTCCGATAGCCCCGAACTTTCCAGGATGTCGGCGACCCCACTGGCCTGTTCTTCATGGATCTCAACATACAGCCGCCCCGAAGCGGCGCCCCTCTCTTTGGCAAAAGAGGCAAGGTTCCGGTAAAAGACCAGCGGGTCCTCGTCGCTTACGAACAAGGCCAGGTGCGGCTCGAAACCGACCACATGTGCAGCCATGGCGCCTTTATCCCTGAAAGGGACATAAGGCGGATTGCTGACCAATACCTCAACGGACGGAAGCAAGACCCGTTGATCGCGGTCGAGGAAGTTGGTTTCGAGGAACTCAATGCCCGTTCCGTGTGCGGCGGCATTGCCTCTGGCCACGGCCAGGGCGGAGGCGCTGACATCGCACGCAAAGATCGCGCTTCGGGACAGCCTCTTCTTAAGAGCGATCGGAATGCACCCACTCCCGGTGCCCACGTCCAGGATGGAAGGCGCAGCGCCGGACCAATCCGTTGCGATCCATTCTACCAGTTCCTCGGTCTCGGGCCTGGGGATCAGCACGCGTTCATCGACATAGAGCTTCATTCCACAGAACCAGGCCTCGTTCAGCACATATTGTACCGGCCTTCCTGCTATCAATTCCTGGCTGAATTTTTCCAGCGACCTTGCCGCGGATTCCTCCAGGGATTCCTGCTTGCCAAGCACCCGGTCGATCTTCGGACGACCGGTGCATTTCTCCATGACCCAATCGGCAATAAAAGCGGCCTCCCGTTCATCATAGTGGATAAGCAAGGAGTGCTCCAATCGTTTCTGCGCCTGCTGCATATTCATGAGCGAAATTAAATACTTATTCGAATACCTTATTTTTGCGAATTGAATCCCCCGGAATCATATATGTTCCGCTGCCTGGAACTGGCTGGTCTGGCAGCTGGTCACGTGGCCCCGAATCCGATGGTGGGTGCCCTGCTGGTGCACGAGGACCGCATCATCGGTGAAGGCTTTCACCGGCAATACGGGCAGGCGCATGCGGAAGTGAATTGCCTGGCTTCGGTGAGACCGGAGAACCGTCCCTTCATCCCCGCTTCTACACTCTACGTATCCCTGGAACCCTGCGCACATTTTGGAAAGACACCTCCCTGTGCCGATCTCATCATCCGCGAGCGGATTCCCAGGGTGGTCATCGGCGCCCGGGACCCCTTTCCCGGGGTCGATGGAAAAGGAATGGAGAAATTAAGGGCGGCAGGCGTAGACGTGCATGCCGGCGTCCTGGAGCGCGAATGCAGAGAGCTCAACAGGCGGTTCTTTGTTTTCCACACGCATCATCGCCCCTATATCGCATTGAAATGGGCGCAGACTGCCAACGGTAAACTGGCGGGGGGAGGAACAAATCGCTTGCTGATCTCCAATGATTACTCGAATCGCCTGGTTCATAAATGGAGAACCGAAGAGGCCGCCATACTCATCGGAACCAATACCGCCCTCCTGGACGATCCTTCCCTGACAGCAAGGCTTTGGACAGGACCGGATCCCATCCGCCTGGTCGTAGACGCCGACCTTCGCCTGCCACGAACCTTGCAGCTCTTCGACGGAAAGGCAAGGACGATTATATTCAACCGCCTCAGGCACGAAATGACGGGCAATCCGGGCTATTTTCAACTCGCCGGCGACAGCAGCCTCGTCCACCAGCTTTCCATGGCCTTATATCAGTTGAATATCCTCAGCGTACTGGTCGAAGGGGGTGCGACCTTGCTGCAATCCTTTATCGATGAAGGATATTGGGACGAGGCGCGTATCATCACCAACGAAGAACTGCTCGTTCCGGAAGGCCTTCCGGCGCCGGTCCTCAGCGAGGCGCAGGCGGTGAGCCATGAACAATTGCTCTCCGATCGGATCGCCATATACAAAAACCCTAACCCTCCCCGATGACGGACTTCTATAACACGATCAGCAAAGAGGCCACGGCGGAATTTAAAGACAGGGGGAGCCGGTTCATTGCCTTTGCGTCGCCGATCCATGATGCCGCCGGGTTCAGGTCCAGGATGGTTGAGATAAGGCAACAGCACGCAAAAGCCACTCACCATTGCTTCGCCTATCGGCTTGGATTGGATGGCAATAACCACCGGGTCAGCGACGACGGAGAACCTTCCGGAACCGCCGGCAAGCCTATATTGGGGCAGATCGACAGCCGGCAATTGGTTGACGTGCTGGTCATCGTCGTGCGATATTTCGGGGGAACGCAGCTCGGCGTGGCCGGCTTGACCCATGCTTACCGTTCTGCGGCGGCTCTTTGTCTCCAAATGGCGCCCATCCTCCAAAAGCCTCTTGAAAAGGAACTGGAGCTTTCCTTCGATTACACCAGGTTGAACGACGTGCTGATCCTGGTCAGACAGCATCATTGCCGGATCCTGAGACAGGACCTGCAACTCTTTTCGAGTATGACGCTGGCCATTCCACAAAACAAATGGGAAGAATTGACCTACCGCTTCAAACAACTGCGCGGCGTCGAAGTATCGGGTCCGGGCAGGCCCTGACTATAAGAAACGCCGGCTCACCGAAGGGTCCTTACTACCCTGAGCATAGGTATAGAATCCCTCCCCGCTTTTCACGCCCAGATGGCCCGCCCTGACCATATTTGTCAGCAGAGGACAAGGAGCATATTTCGGATTGCCGAAACCATCATGCAGCACATGGAGAATGGCATAACAGACATCCAGTCCGATAAAATCGGCAAGCTGCAGGGGACCCATCGGATGGGCCATCCCCAGTTTCATCACGGTATCGATCTCCTGAACGCCCGCCACGCCTTCAAACAGACTGTAGATCGCCTCATTGATCATCGGCATCAGGATCCGGTTCGCTACAAAGCCGGGGTAATCCCTCACCACACACGCCGTCTTTCCAAGTTGCACGGCGAGCTCGACGACACGCCGGGTAGTGTCTTCGTCCGTCGCATAGCCATTGATGACCTCCACCAGCTTCATGACGGGTACAGGGTTCATAAAATGCATGCCGATAACCTGCTGCGGGCGACGCGTCACGGCAGCGATCTGGGTGATGGAAATGGATGACGTATTTGAGGCAAGGATACAACCCGCCGGCGCGGTCTCATCCAACTGCCGGAAAATGGTAAGCTTCAGGTCAATATTTTCCGTTGCCGCTTCGACGACGAGGTCGGCGCGCTTAACACCCGTGGCAAGATCGGAATGACGATGAATACGGCCGAGGGTAGCGGCTTTCTCTGCCTCGGTGAGCATACCTTTCGCGATCTGGCGATCCAGATTTCGGCCGATCGTTTGAAGCGCTTTGTCCAGCTGACCGGCATTCGTATCGACGAGATCGACCGGGAATCCGTTCTGCGCAAATACATGCGCGATGCCATTTCCCATGGTACCGGAGCCGATCACAGAAATAGATTGCATAATGGAGGAAAGAGTTAGTTATTGTTCCGAAAATCCCCACGCTTCCAGGCTTGTATGAAGTCGGCCCAGGCCAAGGGATTGAAAATGTTTTGCGGAGGCGCCTGCCCCTGATAGTAATAACGGGTGGCGGCTTGCTTCAGGTAGTAGTTACTGGCCTCTTGCGCATCGGCGGGAATGGTCCGGGCCAATAATCTTCGCTTGGCCGCATTCGTATTTTGCCGCGCGATCTCGATATCGTCGTCCGGCACCTTCGTGTTCACAAAGTCCCGTTCGAATTGCTCCCGGGTCGGCCTTGGCTTGATGATCGTGGCTGGCAGGAATTGCGCGTCCGTGACCATCAGTTGGATCACGCTCCATTGATTGCCCTGCAGGGTATCCGGAATAGTGATCAGCTTGGGCTTATAGCCAACGCTGGTGAACTCGATCTGGTCGCCTTTCAGGACAACGATGGAAAATACCCCCTGATCGTTGGAAAGCGTTCCTCTCCCGTCCCTTTTGACCACGACGCTAACGGCCGGGATGGCTTTCAGGCTGTCAGCCGTCATGATCACCCCGTACAGCTCGACGACGGAATCCTTTAGTTTATCAAATTGGGCTTGCGCGGCATAGGGTGCGGATAGTATGAGAAGGTATAGTACAAATTTTTTCATTCAGCAATTTTTTCTCCTGAAACGCTCATAATCACAAATTAACGATCTTTTGCGGGGTTTAAAATTAATGATTAAACCCTAATTGGTAAACAAAGTAAGGGGGGCATTGGTTAATTTTGCCTCAAATTGTAGTTTTTAACAAAATCTTGCGCATGACGAAGGAAAAAGTGATGGAAGCGTTGAGCAACGTTCAGGAACCCGACCTGGGAAAGGATATCGTAACCTTGAATATGGTGAAGGATCTGGAGATAGACGGAAAACAGGTGTCTTTTACCGTAGTGCTGACGACACCGGCCTGCCCGATGAAGGACCTCATCAGGAATGCTTGCGTCAACGCGGTCCATTTACTGGTGGATAAAGAGGCTGCGGTGAATGTCCGCTTCACATCACAGACCAGCACGACCAGGAAAGAAGGAGAGCTGCTATTGCCGAAAGTGAGGAATATCATAGCCGTGGTCAGCGGAAAGGGCGGCGTGGGCAAGAGCACGGTAGCTGCCAATTTCGCCCTTGCCCTGGCGCAGGGCGGAGCTGCTGTCGGCCTGATGGACGCCGATATTTATGGCCCCAGCGTGCCGATCATGTTCGGGGTGCGCGGGGAACGGCCGATGATGAAGCCGGGTGGGCCCGCAGGAAAAGGCCTGATCGTTCCCCTGGAGCGCTATGGTATCAAGCTGATGAGCATCGGACTGCTCGTCGACGAAAAGAATGCCGTGGTCTGGAGAGGTCCCATGGCCAGCAGCGCGATCAAACAATTCGTATCCGATGTGGCCTGGGACGAACTCGATTATCTCGTCATCGACATGCCGCCCGGAACGGGAGATATCCACCTCACGCTGATACAAACAGTTCCGGTTACCGGCGTTATCGTCGTGACGACCCCCCAGGACGTCGCCCTGGCCGATGCAAAAAAAGGCATCGCGATGTTCGGTCAGGCCCAACTGAAAGTGCCTGTGATCGGGTTGGTTGAGAATATGAGCTACTTTACTCCGGCTGAACTGCCCGGCAATAAATATTATATATTCGGTAATGGCGGCGGCCGCAGGCTCGCCGAAGAATACGATATCCCATTTTTAGGACAGATACCACTGGTACAAAGCATCCGCGAAGGCGGGGACGCAGGCGTCCCGGTCATGATGGGCGACGATCAGGTCTCCAAACAGGCATTCTGGGAATTCGCCGGCAACGCGACCCGCAGCATCGCCATGCTGAATGCCCGTATCGGTAGGGAAAAGGTCGCGGAAACCGTGGGATAGCCGAAAATTGTACCTTGCGCTCATGTATATTCCCCGGCGATACGAAGAAAAGGACAAAGAAAAAATTTTCCGGTTCATCCGGGAATATTCTTTCGGTATCCTCATCAGCACAAAGGATGGCCTGCCGGTCGGGACACATATCCCCCTCTTACTGCATCGCAATGCGGCGGGGGAAGACGTCCTCACGGGGCATATATCCAGGGGCAACGAACAGAAGTCCACGCTGACCGACGGCGCCACCGTATTGGTCATTTTTAACGGGCCGCATGCCTATGTCTCCCCCCGCTGGTATACCCGGCTGAACGTACCGACCTGGGATTATATCGCGGTCCATGTGTATGGACAGATCCGGATCATCCAGGGCGCGGAACTGAAGGACGCGCTCTCCCGCCTGACGGATAACTATGAGCAACACCAACCCCATCCCGTGAAAATGGACGAGATCCCGGAAAAAACATTGGATGACGACCTCCGCGGCATCCTGGGGTTCGAGATCGGCATCCGCGAGATACAGGCAGCATACAAGCTAAGTCAGAACCGCGATGAAGAAAGCTACCACAACGTGATCACCCAGCTTGCAGCCAAAGACGAAATGGCACAGAAAATTGCGGCAGAAATGCAAGAGAGGAGCGCCGACCTGTTTAACCCTCATTCATCATGACACGTCAACAACTGGCCGGACAGATCAAAACAAAACAATCCTACCTCTGCGTCGGATTGGATACCGATCCCGCCAGGATTCCCCCGCACCTGCTTTCCCATGCCGATCCGGTTTTCGAATTCAACAAACAGATCATCGATGCGACAAAAGAGTTTTGCGTAGGGTATAAGATCAACACGGCCTTTTATGAAGCCCGGGGAGCGCGTGGATGGGAATCGATGGAAAAGACCGTCCATCATATACCGGCCACTCATTTCCGGATCGCGGACGCCAAGCGCGGGGATATCGGCAACACCTCCGCGCAGTACGCAAAGGCCTTCTTCGAAACCCTCCCCTTCGATGCGATAACCGTTGCTCCCTATATGGGCGAAGACAGCGTCAGACCCTTTCTTGAATACAAGGACAAATGGACGATCCTCCTCGGATTGACCTCTAATGCCGGGGCGGCCGATTTCGAGCTGCAACGCGCCGGAGAAGAATATCTGTATGAAAAGGTGCTGAAAACGGCGTCGGGGTGGGGAACGCCGGATAACCTCATGTTCGTCATCGGGGCTACCCAATCTTCATGGCTGGAAGGAATACGCCGCCTGGCACCGCAACACTTCTACCTTGTTCCCGGCGTCGGCGCACAGGGAGGTAGCCTGAAAGAAATCTCCGAAAAGGCCATGATTGCCGATGTGGGCCTGCTCGTCAACGTCAGTCGCGCGATCATTTACGCATCGGCCGGCGAAGATTTTGCCGGACGCGCCGCGCTGGAAGCGGTTCGCTACCGGGAGGAAATGCGTATTCTCCTTCACTCTTCGCGATCACAAGGGTCGCCACTCCATTCCCGATGATATTCGTGATGGCCCGCGCCTCGCTCATGAACTTATCTACCGCCAGCAAAAAAACGAGTCCTTCGACCGGGATTTTTTGAATGGCCGTGAGCGTGGAGGCCAGCACGATAAAACCGCTGCCCGTTACTCCGGCGGCGCCCTTGGACGTGACCATGAGGATACCCAGGATGCTGATCATCTCTCCCTTGCTTAACGGCACATTATACAGCTGAGCCAGGAACAGCGTCGCCATGGACAGATAGATGGAGGTCCCATCCAGGTTGAAGGAATACCCCGTCGGTACGACCAGCCCGACTACCGGTTTGCTGCAACCCATCTGCTCTAACTTGAGCATCAGGCTTGGCAACGCCGCCTCTGAAGAAGAGGTGCCCAAAACGATCAGGATCTCCTCCTTGATCCGACGCAGATAGGTCCAGATGTTCAACCGGTAATAACGAAGGATCAGGCCCAGCACCACGAAAACGAAGATGATCATCGTGCAATAGACGGATAGCATCAGCTTGCCCAGGGGCAACAGGCTGCGTATGCCGAACTTCCCGATGGTGTAGGCCATTCCTCCGAATGCGCCCAGAGGGGCCAGCCACATGACATATTTGAGGAGCCTGAAAAGGAATCTCGCGATCAGATCGACATAGGGGACTATTTTCTCGCGGCGCCTGTTCAGGCTGATGACGATGCCTGCTATGATCGCCAGGATCAGCACCTGCAAGGTCAGGTTATGAATAAAGAATTTCCCCCAGTCGAAACCTGCTGCGCCCTGCCGGGCATACCTCGCCGCATCGTTCTTTGCGGTGTTCTGCACAAACAGACCTTGTTTGTCGAGCCGCCCCGGTTGGAGGAAATAAGCCACCAGGATGCCAATGGTCAGGGACAACGTGGTGACGATCTCGAAATACAGGAGGGATTTGATCCCGATACGCCCGACTTTTTTCAAATTGCTCATGCCGCTGATGCCCGAAACGATCGTAAAAAAGATGATGAAAGGAATGAATACCTTGATCACGTCGACAAAGGTCGTTCCGAGCCATTCCGTCCTGACCGCCAGCGCCGGATCGAAAATGCCCAGCAGGACGGCAGCTGCCAGGGCCAGCAGCACCAGGAAGGTGAGATTACCGAAGAGGCGGCCAATGCGCATGAGAATGGAACTGGGTTAGAAAAGATCGCGCAAGATATGATAAAACCTGAGTACGTCTTCAAAGGAGTTATAAAGAGGCGCCGGCGCCACCCGGACAACACCGGGCTCACGGTAATCCACGACGATCCCGGCTTCGTTCATCTTGCCGTGTAGTTCCTTGCCCTTGTCCGGGAAATACATCGATAATTGCGCACCCCGGCGGTGCGCTTCCGGAGGGGTGAGAATTTCGAAACCAAGGGTTTTCAGTTCGCTCAGCAGGAAAGCCAGGTATCCCGTCAATTCGACACTCTTGGCGCGGATGGCCGCCATGCCTGCCCGATCGAATAGTTCCAGGGAAGCCTTCAGGGCCGCCATATTCAATACCTGGGCCGTGCTCAGGTTCCATCCGCTGGCATCGCCCTTTGGGATGAAGCCTTTTTCCATCCGGAAACGGGTGGATTCTTCATTGCCCCACCAACCGCCCAGCCGGCCCAGTTTCGGGTTCCGGGCATGCCGTTCATGGATAAACACGCCTCCCACGGCCCCCGGTCCGGCATTCAGGTATTTATAGGAGCACCACACGGCGAAATCTGCCTCCCAGTCATGAAGACGGACGGGAATATTCCCGGCGACATGAGCCAGGTCAAAGCCGGCCAGAGCACCCGCACGATGAGCGGCCCCGGCAATGGCCGCGATATCCAGGAACTGCCCGGTATAGTAATGGATCCCACCGAATAGTACGAGCGCCAGCGATTCCCGGTATTTGTCCACCATGGCCAGGATATCTTCCTCACGGATGACCTCCTCACCCTCCCGCGGATGAACCTCGACGATGGCATCGGCGGGATCCAGCCCTTGCGCCAGGACCTGCGTTTCCATGGCATACTGGTCGGAAGGGAAGGCGCCCGCTTCCATGATGATCCGGTACCGTCGCCCATCAGGCCGGTAAAAGGTGGACATGAGCAGGTGCAGGTTGACGGTAAGCGCATTCATGACCGTGACCTCCTCTTCCAGACAGCCCACGATCGCAGACAACGGTCGCCGGAAACCATGCTGATAGGTCAGCCAGGGTGTCCTCGCATGCAGGTAACCTCCGATCGCCAGCTCCCTCCAGTCCTTTAATTCCTGAAGGATGGCCCCTTCGGCGGACCGGGGTTGCAGCCCCAGGGAGTTGCCGCAGAAATAAATCGCTTCTTTTCCTTCATGCAGGGGGAAATAAAATTCCGACCGGAACGATCTCAGGGGATCTTCAAGGTCTTTCCGTTGCGCGAATTCCGGGGTAGCTTCGAAACGGTCCTGCATCCGGGAGATTTTGACGCAAGATAAGCCAAGAAAATGGCGAAGCAAAAGGCCCGGCGCGGACGCGTCGGGCCTGAACCATACTTAACATACTATACACTCTTTACGGGACTCAGATCGACGTCTCGTCGTCGTCATTGTCCTTGTCCTTATGCTTGTGTTTGCTCTTGTCTTTGTCCTTGCCCTCGGGTTTATCATTTTCGCTGCTCCAGCTATGCGCGAGGTTCACCGAGCCGAAACTGCTCTTGATCCTGATCTTCGCCCTTCCGTCGCCGGCCTTGCCTGCAAAGTCCTTGTCGAAATGAGGGCCGTATTCGTCATTCCCCTCCTTCTCCTCCGATATGCCGAAATCACTGTTGTTGTGGAAGCTCCCAAAGCTCGTATGTACCTCGAAATCCGCCGACAGTTGCTTGGTCACGACCAACCTGATATTGGAATAGGACTCGAATACGCCCAGCTCCTTGATCTCGTCGGATACGTTGAACTTGACATTGTGAGAGAATTCACTGCTGATCTTTACATTGCCGTTCACCTTTCCGATCTCCGTACCCTGGTCGAACTTGAAGACCAGCTTGCCATCGTTGACCTCTCCGATCTTCGCCTTTCCGAACTGTACATCGATGGTATTGACCTTGCTTAGCTTCCCCGCTTCCAGGCCCCCGAACTTGCTGATCAGGGTTACTTCGCCCCGCATATCAGGCACAATGATCTTGCCGAAACTGTTCATGAGGTTAAGGGGATTGACCGCCGGCATGTGAACCGTATAGTTGATGTAAAAGGATTTATTTTCCCCGTCATTGTCCCCATGGCGGTGCCTGTTCCTGCCTTCTTCCCGGTCCTCCTTGTCCCATTTGTCTCCTTTGTCCTCGACCTTGGTCTTGAAAGAAATAACATGACCGTCATGGCTATCCTTCACCTGGATCTTGTCCAGGATGGACTGGGCTTTTTCATCGGTCGACGCATTGGCGCCGATCTCGATGTCGACCGTGATCTCATTCTTGTCCCAGGTGCTGACCACCACGTCGCCGAACGAGTTGTCGATATCCAGCTTGTCCTCGGCCGTGACCGTATAGGACTTGTTGATCGTTTTCTTCTTCTTCACTTCGTCGCCGTCACCCGTGGCCTTGCCGAATGCAGGCAGGACAAGGAGCAGCATCATGGATAAAGGTTTAACCAATTCTATATGCTTTTTCATATTCTGCTTTTTTTGAATGATTGATTTGTTTGATGATATCCAATTGATGATTCAGTAATCCCATCTGCAGTTGAAGATTCTGTATCATGGCTTCCAATAATTGTTCGCGGTTGGGGTTCTCGGGCAATTGCTTTTTTAGGCCCTGATAAACGCTGTCCAGCTTATTCACATCCCCCGAGAACTGCCTGTATAACAACGGTTCGTTCTTTTCGATACCCTTCAGTTCCCGATGCTTCAGTTCGACCAGCCTGGCATAATGGTACATCTCCTCTTTATAAAGATCCTCCTGGCTAGGCTCTTCGGGAAGACCCTTTTTCTTGATGCTATCCTTTTTGACCACGCTTTCGCTGGTCGCCGGACTTTCCGTCCGGGCCACAGGCGACGAACCATCATGCTGCCCTGCCGCCTCATGCTGTCCCGCAGCATTCACACCCTGCGTGTTCGAAACCAACGGCGCGATATGTCCGGACGTGGGGCGCGAGAAATACCAGACGCTGCCCGCGATCAGCAGGCTGACCGCCGCCGCGACGCTCCACCTCCTTGCGCTCAGCCAGATGACGGGAGTGCTCTCCGGAGCGCCGGCCTCCCCCTGGCCCCCCGGGTGCTGGATCTTTTCCCAGACCTTTTTCGCGGGCTCGTCGGCATCGAATTCCTCCCGATGGTCCCGGATGAATTGTTCTAAACGGCTGTTCATGATAGCTCTCCTTGTTTTATAAGCCCTAATAATTTTTGTTTTGCCCGCATGTATTGCGTCCTTACCGTGGCGTGTGACACGCGCAGGATCTCTGCGATCTCCTCCTGGTCGTATCCTTCAAAAAGATACAAACTGAGGACGGTACGGTAACCGTTCGGCAATAGTTTCACCGCCTTCCTCACATCGTCTACCCTGAGCTGTATCTCCTTTTCGTCCGGCATTTCTTCTTCCGGTAAATGGCCCAGCTGCGTTTTTTCGATATCGATCAGATCCACTTTCCGTTTGCGCAGCTGGTTGATCGATTTGTTGACGACGATCTTTTTCAGCCAGGCTCCGAAGGTCGATTTGTAATGAAATTCTTCCAACGACCTGAATGCGTCCGTAAAAGCCTCTTGCAAGACATCTTCGGCGTCTCCCGTATGAGCGACAATGCGCAAACTGGTGTTGTACATTGCCTTGGCATACTTCTGGTAGAGCTCCGCGAAACTCCGGGAATCTCCCTGTTTGCATCGCTCGACCAATTCGTCCCTGAGTATGGGTTCTGTCAATTCCAAACCGGCTGGTTTATCGTTCATGTCACCTTAAATACACCGGCTGTTCCCCGATGTTGCATATAAAGGTAAAAAAATACAAAAAGGCCCCGTACCACGCCTTTTTCTTACATTAGCGGCTAAATCAAATATGCCCGGAATGGCTGCAAACGCTAGACAAGACGCTTTCCAAAGCCCCGATTATTTCAGGCTGGACGACCTGCTGACGGAAGAGCATAAGCTGGTCAGGGAATCGGTTCGGAGCTACGTGAAAAAGGAGATTTCCCCGATCATCGAGGACTATGCCCAGCGGGCGGAATTCCCCCGGCATATCGTCGCGCAACTGGGACACCTGGGGTGTTTCGGGCCTACCATCCCCTCGGAATACGGCGGCGGCGGACTCGACTATATCAGCTATGGCCTCATGATGCAGGAATTGGAAAGGGGGGACAGCGGAGTGCGGAGCACGGCCTCGGTACAGGGCTCTCTCGTCATGTTCCCCATATTCGAATATGGCAGCGAAGAACAACGACGGAAATACCTGCCCAAACTCGCCAACGGGGAATGGCTGGGTTGCTTCGGTTTAACGGAGCCGGATCATGGCAGCGACCCCGGTTCGATGCTGAGCAATTTTAAGGATGCCGGCGACCATGTGGTTCTTAACGGGAGCAAGATGTGGATCAGCAACGCCCCTTTTTCACAGGTTGCCGTGGTCTGGGCCAAAGACGAAAAGGGAGATATCCGGGGCCTCATACTGGAAAGGGGAATGGAGGGCTTCAGCACGCCCACCACGCACGGCAAGTGGAGCCTCCGGGCCTCGGCCACAGGCGAACTGGTATTCGATCACGTCAAAGTTCCGAAGCAAAATATCTTTCCCGGGGTAAAAGGATTGAAAGGGCCATTGGGCTGCCTCACCAAGGCGCGGTATGGGATTGCCTGGGGTGTGCTCGGGGCAGCAATGGATTGCTATGATACGGCCCTTCGCTATAGCCTCGAACGGGTGCAGTTCGACCGGCCGATCGGAGGTTTCCAGCTGCAACAGAAGAAGCTGGCCGAAATGATCACCGAGATCACCAAGGCCCAATTGCTCAACTGGCGCCTGGGCACACTGATGAACGAAGGGAAAGCCACGCCCGCCCAGGTTTCGATGGCCAAACGCAATGGGTGTGAAGTGGCCGCGCGGATCGCCAGGGACGCCCGCCAGATCCTCGGAGGCATGGGGATCAGCGGGGAATATCCGATCATGCGCCACATGATGAATATTGAGAGCGTCATCACCTACGAAGGAACGCATGACGTACATTTGCTCATCACGGGCATGGATATTACCGGCCTGAACGCTTTTAAGTAATGAAGATCTTCCTGATAGGCTTCATGGGATCGGGCAAGACCCACTGGGCCAGGCTGCTGTCTGCAAAACTTCAACTGCCTTTTCACGACCTGGATACGATGATCGTCGACAAAGAACATCGATCCATAGCAGAGATCTTCTCGGAAAAAGGCGAGGAATATTTCCGTTATAAGGAAAAAGAATCGCTCGAAGAACTCGCCACACAACAGGAGAGCTTTATTCTTTCCTGCGGCGGTGGCACGCCCTGCTTTTTTAATAATATCGAGTTCATGAAGCGATACGGCAAAGTGGTCTGGCTCAATACGTCGGTCGATGTGCTCAAGCAGCGCCTCCTGAAGGAGCGCAAGAGCCGCCCGCTGATCCGCGATATCGACGATGACGGCCTGCAACGCTATATCGTTCGCAAGCTGAGTGAAAGGAGGATGTACTATCAGCAGGCCGATGTCGTGGTGAATGAAGAATCCATCTCACAGGAGGAGTTCCTTCGCTTACTCTTCAGCGAACAACGGAATGAAGAGAAAAATATGGAGGACGATGATTAAATTGCCGTATGAATAAGAGCTTTCTTTCCATCGCGGCCCTGTTTGGCGCCCTTTCCGTTGCCCTTGGCGCCTTCGCCGCACATAAGTTGAGAGAGATGGTGGGCCCCGAGGATGTAGCCACCTTCGAGACGGGCGTACGCTACCAGTTCTATCACGTATTTGCCTTGCTCACGGTGGCCCTCCTTTCAGAAAAATTTGCCAACAGATGGATGCTGAGGGCCGGGAACTGCTTTATCGCCGGGATCATCCTGTTCTCCGGTTCATTATACGTCCTCACCGCCATGAAAGCGGCAGAAAGCGGGAGTCTGAAATTAGCAGGTTATGCTACGCCCATCGGCGGCTTGTTCTTTATCGCCGGGTGGTTCTTCCTCTGGC
Organism: Bacteroidota bacterium; assembly: GCA_030706735.1. GTDB lineage: Bacteria > Bacteroidota > Bacteroidia > Chitinophagales > Chitinophagaceae > Puia. The sequence goes on from JAUZNZ010000002.1 coordinate 191,775, forward strand.
TCGGCGTCACCAGAAAACCATGACTATAACGCGAGCTGGAACCTGGTCCTGGTCCCCTCATGGTTCTCGATGTTGAATTCGCCGTCGATGGACGCCATCCTGCGTTTCATATTGTTCAACCCGTTCCCGAATTTCCTCAGTTTTTCCATGTTGATGCCGACGCCGTCGTCCAGGATCTCGATGACCAGCCTGTCCCCGACGGTCACATTGATCTTTACGACCGATCCCTGGGAATGCTTGAGTACGTTATTAAGAGCTTCCTTAACGGATAGGAAAATATTTCTGCGCTTCTCTCCGCTGATCTCCCTTGACGGAATGGCGATCGGCATATTGAAATAGCAGTCGATGGCCGTATTCTCAAAGAACTCCACCGCATAGGAGCGTATATAGGCAACCAGGTTTTCAACCGAATCATTCGAACTGGTCATGGTCCAGATAATGGTATTCATCTTGTTCAGCAGCTCATTGGCCGAATGGGAGATCTTGTCGATCTCCGGCAGGGTCTGTTCCTTCATTTTGGTCTTGACGATTTCGCTCATCAGCCGGATGGCGGTTACCCCCGATCCCAATTCGTCATGCATATCGGCGGAGATCCGGTTGCGCTCATCCTGCTTGGCTGCCAGGACGGCTACCTGCTTTTCCAGTTCTTTCCGCTCTGTTTCCAGCTTGAGCTTTTCTTCTTTCTGGATGCTGAGAATGATCTCCTTCTTGTTCTTATAGGTCAGGGCGGACAGAAAGAATAAGAGTTCCACGATGATGCCGGCCTGGTAATAGAAAAGGGCCTGATTCAGGATCGACGTCCCGTTCACCGGCTTGAAATTGGTGGCGATCATGGCCTGTGAGACGATGGATAACAGGCAAAGGGAAATGTTCCCGTAGACGATATAGTTCATCAGTACGTCCTTGTACTTCAACCCCTTCCAGATAAACAGGATCGAGATCAGTAATAAAACGTACTTGGTGGCATTCTCAATATAATTGCGAACCTGGAAATCCGACACCGCCAATACCGCAAGACCGTATAACACGGTCATGACGATGATCGCATTGGAACCCCAGAAAAGAATACGGTCGAGGGCAGGATAATTCTTTTCGGTTTCCAGGAATTTGCGATGGAAAATAATATAAAATATATAGCCGATACAAAAGATGATATTGTCCAGCCATCCTTCAAAAAGGTAATTGAACGTCGTCGCTTTGTTATGAAGGACGGATTTCAGGATCAGCAGCGAACCGATGCAAATCGCATATACGGCGTAATGGAGGAATTCCGGTTTCGCGGTCTGGGCGTACTCGCTCAGCGCATAGAAGATCATCATCAGCATGATCCCTGCGAATAAATTCGAGATGACATCGTTGTGCGTCTTGTTCGTATGAACCAGACTGATCGCCTGTGAGATATAACTTTCCCGCGTAAGGGTGGGGTTCAGGGAGTTCGTCGACGCTTTCACGAAGGTAAGCAGGGCGATAAGAACCGCATGCTCCCGCGGGCCAAGAGTTATTTTTCGGTACCCCAGGCTGTCGCTGTTGCGAGGCAGGACCGGCGTAAGCTCGGTAATGCTCCTCCCGCTGTCCCCGAGCCGGAATAGCCGTATGGTGCGAAATAAGAAGCCAGGGCAAAAGAAGACTCCCTGAACGCTATCGCCACTGTTGAACAAAGCGAATTTCAGCAGGGCCGTCATATTTACCTGGCGTGGAGAGATAAAATGGGTATATTTCCGGAAGCCCGGGATCGTCCAGGGGATTGAAAGCAGACTGTCTGTTGGGAAATTCCGCGTGCCGGAGAGGTAGACCGCCGTATTTTCCGAAATGTCATCCAGTATCCCGGTTCGGTTCAGATCCACCTCGGGCAGCCGACCGGCCTGGGCCCTCACCTCTCCGATCAGGGCCAGCAGGGAAAAGAGGAGAATCTGTGCGGCCCTCGATCTCATAGGCTGTTTTAAAGGTAATTTAGATAAATTTAGTCTATTTTAAAATGCCTACTCTCTATCTTTGTGACCATGGCAAACCGACTGAAGTCAAAGAAAAGCCAGAAAGCCGGCTCCGGCAAACTGAAGGCTGAAAATGACCCCAAGGTTACGGTAAAAGAGATCGTCAAAGATGAGCGTACCCATAAGATCACCGGGGCCGTTCTGCTCCTTTTGGCTGCCTTTCTTTTTATCGCCTTTACCTCCTATTTGTTCACCTGGAAGGAGGACCAGGACAAAGTCTTCCGCGGCGCCTCCATTCTCGCCCCTTCATCGGAGGTCAAGGTGGCTAATTTGTTGGGTCATCTGGGGGCCTGGGTCTCCTACCAGTTCTTCAATAATGGCTTCGGACTTGCCTCCTACCTCTTTAGCTGGCTCTCGTTCGTTATCGGCGCCAACCTGTTGTTCAAGCGACCCTTGTTTGCGATCGGCCGCCACCTCCGGTATATCGTGGCCGGCCTGTTCTTTTTCTGCGTGAGCCTCGCCTTCGTGACAAGGCATAGCGCTTTTCCCTGGGGCGGGGCCGTAGGCGATCTGCTCGATGACCTGCTGATCCGTCTCCTCGGTTGGCTGGGGACCGCCGCATTATTATTCGTGGCAGCCCTCGCCTTTGTGATCTGGAGGTTCAATCCCGTTTTTAAAGTGCCAAAAGTTCCGGCGTTGCCGCTTCGTGAAAAACAACCCCTGGTATCGGCCGAATCCGCGCAGGAGGGCGCAAGACTTTTCGTGGAGGAGGGATTCAGCAATATGAACCTGAAAGGGAATATCCTGAAGGAAGAGGGCGGGGTGGTCGCCATATCCCCGCGTGAAGAATGGCAGGAAGGGCCGGCCAATGGCTTGCTCCTTGTCGAACGGGAGGACGCCGAAAGCGAAACGGACGAGCCCGATCCATTTGAACCGGCGTCGGAGGAAGAGGAAGATGAACTCTTCGACGACATCCCCACCATGATCAACCGCAACGACCCCTCCAGGGGATCCGGGAAAGCGGCCGCGCCGGAACCTGAACTGGAGATCAAAGCCGCGGCCGGCAACGAGCTCGCCGAAGGAGAGAATGAAGACCGTCCCGCGGTGTCCGGACCGCTTCCCGACTATGAGCCTACCCTGGACCTCCGTGATTATCAATACCCGTCCCTGGAGCTGTTGGAGGCGCATGGAAGCGAAAAGATCGTCCAGGATGCCACCGAGCTGGAGGCAAATAAGAACCAGATCATCCGCACGCTCAGCAATTACGATATTTCGATCCAAAAGATCAGTGCTACGGTCGGACCCACTGTGACGCTATATGAGATCGTCCCCGCGGCAGGCGTACGCATTTCGCGGATCAAGAACCTCGAAGATGACATCGCGCTGAGCCTGGCGGCTCTCGGTATACGCATCATTGCGCCCATTCCCGGTAAGGGCACGATCGGCATCGAAGTGCCGAATGTCAGAAAGACGGTGGTGAGCATGCGTACGCTGCTGTCTTCCGACAAATTCCAGCATAGCAATTTCTCCCTCCCGATCGCGATCGGGAAAAAGATCGACAATGACAACTTCATCGTGGACCTGGCGGCGATGCCCCACCTGCTGATGGCCGGTGCGACCGGCCAGGGCAAGTCGGTTGGCCTGAATGCCATTCTCATTTCACTCCTTTATAAGAAGCATCCTTCACAGCTCAAATTAGTCCTCGTCGATCCCAAGAAAGTGGAGCTGAGCCTTTACCGTACGATAGAAAAACATTTCCTGGCCAAATTGCCCGGAGAGGAAGAGGCGATCATCACCGACACCAAAAAAGTGATCCATACCCTCAATGCATTGTGCACGCTGATGGATATTCGCTACGATCTGCTGAAAGAGGCGGGCGCACGAAATATCAAGGAGTATAATGACAAGTTCATCAAACGAAAACTCAATCCCCTCAAGGGACACGAATACCTGCCCTTCATCGTCCTGGTCATCGACGAGTTCGCCGACCTGATCATGACCGCCGGAAAGGAGGTGGAAATGCCCATCGCCCGCCTGGCTCAACTGGCCCGTGCGGTTGGCATCCACTTGATCATCGCCACCCAGCGGCCATCGGTGAATATTATCACCGGTACGATCAAGGCAAATTTTCCCGCGCGCATCGGCTTCAAAGTGTCTTCCAAGATCGACTCCCGCACCATCCTGGATTCCGGAGGCGCCGATCAATTGATTGGCAAGGGGGACATGCTCATTTCCTATAACGGGGAAATTACCCGCGTACAATGTGCTTTCGTCGATACGCCCGAAGTCGAAGAGATCACGGATTTCATCGGCAGGCAACGCGGTTATCCCCAGGCATTCCTTTTGCCTGAGTATACCGACGAGAAGGAGATGGAAGGCAAGGAATTCGACCTGGAGGACCGGGACCCCCTCTTCGATGACGCGGCCCGCCTTATTGTGCAAAACCAGATCGGTTCGACCTCCCTTATCCAGCGACGTATGAAATTGGGGTACAATCGGGCGGGACGCCTGATGGACCAGCTGGAGGCCGCAGGCGTGGTCGGCGCGGGTCAGGGCAGCAAACCCCGGGATGTCCTCATCAAGACCGAGCACGAGCTCGACGAATACCTGCGCAGAAGGACGGGGAACTGACGATCGGTTTTCCTATCTTTGCGCCTCTTTTCATCAATGATCCTAAAAACAACCATATGAGCGTGAGTAAGAAGTGGTTTTTTGCGTGTTTGGTCCTGAGCATGGGCTGCCTGGGGGCACAAGCCCAGAACAATAGTTTGGGCAAGAATGACCCCGACGCCAAAAAAGTACTCGATGCGCTGAGCGCCAGGCTTAAGTCCTTTAAAACGGTGCAGGCTAATTTTACACTAAAGGTCGAAGATCAGAAGGGCAAGCTGCAAGGCAGCAAAAGCGGCTCCGTTTATATCCGGGGCAACCAATATCATGTCAGCATTACAGGCCAGGAAGTCTATAGCGACGGAAAGAATACATGGACCTATGACAAGTCTTCAAATGAAGTGACCATCACAAAAACGGATCCTAACTCGCAAACGATCAGCCCGGAGAAATTTTTCACCGATTTCTATGACAAGGACTTTCTCTATAAACTGAACGGACAGAAAAAGATCGGCGACCGTGCGGTCGATGAAGTGGAGCTGACCCCGACGGACAAGACAAAATCCTTCTATAAGGTTCTTCTGTATATTGATAGGGTCAAGCATACGATGGTCAGCCTGCAGTGGTTTGAAACCGGAGGTAACCGGTATACCCTTAACACCACGAAGCTCACCGGCAATGCGCCCCTCACCGATGCGCAGCTGGTATTCAATAAGGCCAGGTATCCCGGCGTCGAAGAAGTAGACTTGAGAAATTAACTCACTGCCCCCACCGGAACGTACTGATGTCCAAACCAGCCAGGTCAAGCACCCGGTCCACGACGGTCGCGGCCATCTCTTCCAGGGTCTTCGGACGGCTATAGAATGAAGGCGTGGCGGGACAGATAATGCCTCCAGCCAGGGTTACCGCTTCCATATTCCGAATATGCAGGAGGTTATAAGGCGTTTCCCGGACTACACAGATCAGCTTTCTTTTTTCCTTCAGGATGACGTCGGCAGCCCGGGTGATCAGATCGGAAGAAATCCCTCCGGCAATCCGACCCAATGTCCCCATGGAACAAGGAATGATGATCATGGTGCCGTACCGGCCCGACCCCGATGCGAAGGGCGCGGAAAAATCCGTTTGCGAAAAGAAGGGAAGATCATAGTCGCGAAAGGACTCATCGCCAAGCTCCGTTTTCCAGACCTCCCTGGCATTCCCGGTCATGATCACCGAAACAGCTTCCCATTGTTCCTTGAGAAGGACAAGTTTGCCCAGCAGGCTCCTGGCATACAGCGATCCGCTGGCGCCGGTAATGGCAATGACGATCTTTTGGTTGTCTGGCATAAGAATAAGCGCAGCGGCAAAAGTAGGGTTTTTTGACCGGTAGGGCGGAGACCCTGAACTCAATCGATTTAGCTCATATACGCCCGGAGCCTCCTTGAAAAAGGTTCATAGCCCGAATTCGACTTGATCGGGATCAATTAAATCGGCGAGGCGCCTAAAATAATAGCATGTATCAGCCAGTGTTTCAATGCGAACATACTATATTTGATTTTTCATAGGATAAGGTTTAATGGTTAATGGTATTTGATTAGTGCAGCCCCGCTTCGGCGGGGCTTTTTGTATGTACTTCGCGGGAGTAAGCTTCCAGGGCCGGCATAAAAAAGAAGCCCCGACACAAGGCGCCGGGGCATATGATATAAGTTGGAGGAACCCCTCAGGCTTCCGCCATGTCGGGTATCGCATGTACTTTATAGTCTCCCGCATCCAGTTTCTTCTTGGTTTCCCGGAAAGCCCGCAAGGTCTGCTCAATGTCTTCAGCCGTATGCGCTGCCGTAGGTACCAACCGGTAAATGATATGTCCCTTGGGAATGACCGGATAAACCACGATCGAGCAAAAAATATGGTAATTCTCCCGTAAATCCATGACCATCGCCGTCGCTTCGGGGACGTCCCCTTTCATATAAACCGGCGTGACCGGCGAATCCGTCTTGCCAATGTCGAAGCCACTGTCACGCAGGCCCTTTTGTAGCTTTCGAACGACGTCCCAAAGCTTTTTACGCAGCTCGGGCTTGGTGCGCAACAATTCCAGCCTTTTCAGGTTGCCGATCGTGACCGGCATCGGCAGGCTCTTGGCAAATATCTGGGAACGCGTGTTATATCGGATGTAATCGATGATGGACTTGTCGCCGGCCATAAATGCCCCGATAGAGGCCATTGACTTGGCAAAGGTCGAGAAATACAGGTCGATCTTGTCCTGCACCCCCTGCTCTTCACCCGCGCCCGCGCCGGTCTTTCCCAGGGTGCCGAATCCATGGGCGTCGTCGACCAACAGACGAAACTCGAAATGGTCCTTCAATGCGGCGATCTCCTTCAGTTTGCCCTGGTCTCCGGCCATGCCGAAAACGCCCTCCGTGATCACCAGGATCCCTCCGGCGCCTTGCTTTTCAATAAGCGCAGTGGCCCGCTGCAATTGCTTTTCGCAGTCTTCCAGGTCATTGTGCTTGAATACATAACGGTGCCCGGGGTGCAGACGCAAGCCGTCGATGATACAGGCATGGCTCTCCGCATCATACACGATCACGTCATGACGTCCGCAGATCGCGTCGATCGCACTCATGATGCCCTGGTACCCATAGTTGAACAAGGTAGCATCTTCTTTGCCTTCGAACTCGGCCAGCTCTTTTTCCAGCTTCTCATGATAGCTGCTGTTCCCGCTCATCATGCGCGCCCCCATGGGCGCGGCCAGGCCGAATTGGGCGGCGGCTTCAGCATCGATCTTGCGGATCTCGGGGTGATTGGCCAGGCCCAGGTAATTGTTAAGGCTCCAAACGATTTTCTCCTTGCCACGAAAGAGCATCCTGCTGCCGATCTCCCCTTCCAGTTTTGGAAAGGCGAAATACCCGTGCGCCCTCTCCCGGTGCTGGCCGATAGGCCCGTGGTTCTTCAGTAACTTTGCAAAAATGTCTGCCATATTATCAAATTATTAAAGTTCGGGACGGGGCAAAGCTAAGCTATTTGAGTAAAACGGACAACGCCCGCGCACAGGAGCCTCTTCTCTGCAATCGCTATATTAATCGCCTTTTAACCTTCGCCGCCCGGGTCGGCCCGACCCATCCTTGCATTTTTCAGGATTTGACATAAGTTTGCCCTCTAATCAATTTCCCTGATCGGTATGCGTAATTTTTCCCTTGCCCTTTTATTGCTGCTTCTCGCTGCCGGATGCCGGAACAGGCAATCCGGAGCGGTGCGACGCCCCAAACTGGTGGTGGGTATCGTCATAGACCAAATGCGTTGGGATTACTTATACCGTTACTACGATCGCTATGGCGAAGGTGGGTTTAAGAGGCTCCTGAACCATGGCTTCTCTTGCGAGAATACCATGATCAATTACCTGCCTTCGTATACGGCGGTGGGACATACCTGCATATTCACCGGGTCGGTCCCGGCCTTTTCCGGGATTAGCGGGAATGACTGGATTGAACAGGCGACCGGCAAACACGTTTATTGCACGGACGACAGCACAGTAACCAGCGTGGGTGCTGAAGATGCACAATCGAAAGAAGGAAAGATGTCGCCGCGAAATCTGCTGGTGTCGACCATTACCGATGAATTGATGATCGCGACGAATTACCGCTCGAAGGTCGTGGGGGTCTCACTCAAGGACCGGGCCGCTATTCTGCCGGCGGGACATGCCGCAAATGCGGCTTTCTGGCTGGATGATTCGACGGGCCACTTTATCACGAGCAATTACTACATGCCGCGGCTTCCGGCCTGGGTGGATAGCTTTAATAACGGTAACCGGATCGCCGGACTGATCAAAGAGGGATGGAATCCGCTCTATCCCAAACAAACCTATGAACAGAGCGAAATGGATGATCAGCCCTATGAAGGCAAATTCAAAGGCGACTCGACCCCGGCCTTTCCACATGACCTGGTCTCGTCCTACAAACAAGGAAAAAGTAGTTTCCGGTATACCCCCTTTGGCAACACACTGACCCTGGACTTCGCCAGGAATGCAGTGGAAGGTTACCGGCTGGGCCGGGGACCATTCACGGACTTTCTCACGGTGAATTGCGCCTCGACGGATTACGTCGGTCATATGTTCGGCATTAATTCGATCGAGATCGAGGACGTCTATCTGCGGTTGGACAAGGATCTGGCCGCCTTCTTCCGGTTCCTGGACGACCAGGTCGGCAGTGACGGGTATACCGTGTTCCTCACCGCGGATCATGGGGCCGCCCATGCCATCTGGTATATGCAAAATCACGACCTTCCGGCCGATTATTGGAATCACCCGGAGATCCTGGTGGACAGTCTGAACAAAATATTGGCGGAGAAATTTAAGGTGAACAGGCTGGTGGAATCCTGCACGAACTATCAGATCGACTTTGCCACGCAAAAGATCTCGGCTGGCCATCTGGATTTTAGCGCCATCAAAAAGAGCGTACTGGAATACCTGAGAAGACAGCCGGGCATCAACTATGCGATCGATATGGCCAATGTGGACGAATCGGCAGTCCCTGAGCCGCTAAGAACCATGGTGATCAATGGATACTATGCCCGGCGCAGCGGAGCGATACAGATCGTCCTCGATCCGGGATGGTTCGAAGGGCACGGCAAGACAGGCACCACCCACGGCTCCTGGAATCCATATGACACGCATATTCCTTTGGTTTTCATGGGTTGGGGCATTCATCACGGGTCGTCCAACGAGCAGGTTCACATGACGGATATTGCGCCCACCGTGGCGGCCCTGCTCCATATTCAGATGCCCAATGGATGCATTGGCAAGCCGATCACTGGTGTTCTAAGCCAACGTTAAAGCCCGGAATCCATTGATTATCTGCTCATCATGTCGTCTCCGGGCAGCGTTCCGGGGCAAATAGCGGTCTTATTGCGGGTTTGCCGGCCTGCTGACGGCCGGCCTTTTTTTTTCCCAATGTCGAAAACCGATTCCGGAACCCTCTGGTCCGTTATTTGTTCTATAATTAGTAACTTAAAGAATATGATCACTGTATCTCCTAAAGCGAAAGAATATATCGGCCAGATCATGGCCGACCAACAGGCCTCACCCGGAACTTTTTTACGTGTAGGCGTAAAGAGCGGGGGCTGCTCGGGCCTGGAATACCACATGCAACTCGACACGGCCCAAAAGGATGGGGACCAGATATTCGAAGACAACGGGGTCAAGGTGGTGGTGGACATGAAGAGTCTGCTTTACCTGTACGGGACCGAATTGGATTATTCGGGGGGATTGAATGGTAAAGGATTGGTTTTCAACAATCCAAACGCCTCCCGGACCTGCAGCTGCGGGGAAAGTTTCGCCGTATAAGGGCAGGCCACAGGGAAAAGCGCGGATGTTGAAGTATCTTGCACCTGGGTTTCCGATAAATGGAGTATTTATGCCGAATGACAATGAAATAATTGACAATATAGCCAATAAGGAATATGAATTTGGTTTTGTCACGGATATAGAAATGGACACGGCTCCCGTGGGGCTGGACGAATCGACGATCCGCTATATTTCCGAAAAGAAGAACGAACCCGAGTGGCTTCTGAATTGGAGGCTAAAGGGTTTTCAGGCTTTTCAGCGCGAAAAACTGCCTGAATGGCAGAACTTTCCCATGCCCTCCATCGATTTTCAAAAAATTTCCTATTACGCCGCTCCGAAAAGTAAGAAAAAATACGACAGTCTTGATCAGGTGGACCCCGAACTCCTGGCCACCTTCGAAAAGCTCGGTATCCCCCTCTCGGAGCAAAAAACCCTGGCCGGCGTGGCAGTCGACGTGGTATTCGACAGCATATCGGTCAAGACCACCTATAAGGAGAAGCTGGCAGAACTGGGCATCATTTTCTGCTCCTTCGGCGAAGCCGTTCAGGAGCACCCCGAACTCGTTCAGAAATATCTGGGCTCGGTAGTTCCTTACTCCGACAATATTTTCGCCGCACTCAACGCCGCCGTTTTTTCGGACGGCTCGTTCGTCTATATCCCCAAAGGGGTACGTTGTCCCATGGAACTGTCTACCTATTTCCGGATCAATACGGAAAACACCGGACAGTTCGAACGCACCCTGATCATCGCGGACGAAGGCAGCTATGTCAGCTATCTCGAGGGCTGCACTGCCCCGATGCGCGATGAGAACCAACTGCACGCCGCTGTCGTGGAACTGATCGCGTTGGGAAATGCGGAGATCAAATATTCGACCGTCCAGAACTGGTACCCCGGCGACAAAGAGGGTAAGGGTGGCATTTACAATTTCGTGACCAAACGTGGAATTTGCAAAGGCGATCATGGTAAGATCTCCTGGACGCAGGTCGAGACCGGCTCTTCCATCACATGGAAGTATCCCAGCGTGATCCTGCAGGGCGATCACTCTACGGGCGAATTTTATTCCGTGGCGGTGACGAGGAATCGCCAGATCGCTGACACCGGAACCAAAATGCACCATATCGGCCGTAATACCCGCAGCCGGATCATTTCAAAAGGAATTTCTGCGGGACACGGTAATAACAGCTATCGCGGATTGGTGCAGATCGGTCCAAAAGCGGACGAGGCGAGGAATTTTACGCAATGCGATTCTTTGCTTATCGGCGACCAGTGCGGGGCCCATACTTTTCCATATATCGAATCGAAGAATAACAGCGCCACGGTAGAACATGAGGCCACGACTTCCAAGATCGGAGAGGACCAGATATTCTACCTGAACCAGCGGGGCATCGATTCGGAAAAGGCGGTTGCCCTCATCATCAATGGCTATGCCCGTGAAGTGTTGAACCAGCTGCCGATGGAATTCGCCGTAGAGGCGCAGAAGCTGTTGTCCATTACGCTGGAGGGCAGTGTGGGGTAGAAACCCAATGCCCCGCCGGATAGCGATGATGGGCCATCAAGTAAGGAATAGAGCAATTAATAAATAGACAAATGCTGATCATTAAAAATCTACATGCTGAGGTTGAAGAGAAGGAGATATTGAAAGGGATCGATCTTTCTGTCAATGCCGGCGAGGTCCACGCGATCATGGGGCCGAATGGTTCCGGTAAGAGTTCACTGGCTTCCGTACTGGCTGGTCGCAAGAATTTCCACGTCACCAGGGGAGAGGTCATTTTCAAAGGAAAGAACCTCCTCGACAGCGCCCCCGAGGACCGCGCAAGGGAGGGCCTGTTCCTGGCATTCCAGTATCCGATGGAAATCCCCGGGGTATCCAACATAAACTTCCTGAAGACGGCCATCGCCGAAATAAGAGCGCATCGGAACCTGCCGCCGCTCGAGGCCAAAGAGTTCCTGCGCATGTCCAGGGAGAAGCAGAAGCTGGTGGAATTTGACGCGCAGTTGGTAAACCGTTCGCTGAACGAGGGTTTTTCCGGCGGCGAGAAAAAAAGGAACGAAATATTCCAGCTGGCCATGCTGGAACCGGAGTTGGCGATCCTCGATGAGACGGATTCCGGCCTGGACATCGACGCCCTGCGGATCGTTTCAAAAGGAGTGAACAAGCTGCGCTCCGACAAGAACGCTTTTATTATCATTACACACTACCAGCGCCTGCTGGAATATATCGTACCTGACTACGTGCACGTGTTGTACGACGGCCGCATCGTCAAATCAGGCACCAAGGAACTGGCCATGGAGCTGGAGGAAAAAGGATACGATTGGCTAAAGGAAGAAGCCCGCGGAAAAGAGACGCGCGAAAGGGCGACGATTTAATTCTCATGAACATGGTACAAGAACCTGCGATACCTTTATACGAGGAAGTAGTGGACGGCTTCAACAAGCTCCTGTCGGGTCCGACGGCTGCGGTGGCCGGTCCCAGGGCGGAGAGCAATAGCCTGCGACGGGCCCGCGAGGCGGCATTCGGGCGCTTCCGCGAGCGGGGTTTTCCATCGATAAAGGATGAAGATTGGAGATACACGCAGATCGCTCGCTTCCTGAAAGATAAATACGACCTTTCGGGGACGTTCGATCAGGACCAGTCGGCGCTTGCCGATAAGGCGGAGATTCCCTCCCTGGACAGCTACCGGATCGTATTGGTAAATGGAACCTGGCAGCGCAATGCCTCCCGGGGCGTTCCTCCTTCCGGGCTGCTCCTGCTTACTACAGCCGAGGCGAAGCAGGATCCGGTTTTTGCACATTACTTCGAACAGAGGACCGGGGATCATCATTTCACCGCGCTGAACGCGGCGCTGTTCACGGATGGCATTTTCATCCGGGTAGATGCCAACGCCGTGCCGGACAGGCCTCTGCACATCGTGCACGTTTATACCGCCGATCGCAACCTGCTGGTGCAGCCGCGCCATGTCGTGATCGTGAACCGTAATGCGGCCCTGACAGTCATCGAATCCGTCGTATCCGGATCGCCGCCCGACGGCCCCAGGATCCTCGTCAATAGTGTCGCGGAGATCATGGTCGAACAGGATGCACAGCTGGAACACATTCTCATCCAGACGGCCGGACAGTCGACCCGCCTGATCCAACATACCACCGTACGGCAGAAACGCCAGAGCCTCTATAATAATTTTACGGTTACCCTTCCGGGATCGGAACTGGTCCGAAACGAGCTCCACGTACGGATGGAAGAAGAGTATTCCGAATCTCATCTATACGGCCTGTACCTCACGGGCGGTCGTCAGCTGGTGGACAACCATACGCTGGTCGATCATCAGAAACCCTCTTGCCAGAGCAATGAATTGTATAAAGGCGTACTGTTGGATCAATCGACCGGGATATTCAATGGAAAGATCTACGTGCATAAGGATGCTCAAAAAACGAATGCCTTTCAGCAAAATAATAATCTGGTCATCGGAGACAAAGCGACCATCGATTCAAAACCCCAGTTGGAGATATTCGCCGACGATGTAAAATGCAGCCATGGTTCTACCGTGGGACAGTTCAGTGAGGAGGCTCTATTTTACCTCCGCTCGCGCGGCATCGGCGAACAGACGGCGAAGGGCCTGCTCATCAATGCCTTTGCCTTCGACGTGACCGAAAAGATCAGAACCCCCGCCCTGCGGTCGCATATCAACCACCTGATCGGCGATCATATTCCGGCTGTAAATTCTTAATCATGCTGAGTGCGGAACCCATAACGAACAAACATAAGCTGGATCTTGAAAAGGTAAGACAGGATTTTCCGATCCTTCATCGTACCGTTTACGGCCACCCGCTCGTCTACCTGGACAACGCGGCCACAACGCAAAAGCCCTGGGCCGTGATCAAGGCCATCGAAGAGTATTATACGGGTATTAACAGCAACGTTCATCGCGGCGTCCACTATCTTAGTCAGCTGGCCACGGAAGCGTATGAAGGGGCCCGGAAAAAAGTAGCGGACTATATCGGCGCCCGCCATGCGCATGAGATCATCTTCACGCGCGGCACTACGGAAGGCATCAACCTCGTGGCCGCCAGCTTCGGCAAACAATTCGTCAGACAAGGCGACAGCATTCTCATATCCGGCCTCGAGCATCACTCCAATATTGTTCCCTGGCAGATGTTGTGCGAAGAACGAAAGGCGACGCTCAGGATCATACCGGTTGACGAGAACGGCGAATGGAGCCTCGATGGACTCGATGACCTGCTCCGCGGCGTCAAATTGGTGGCAGTGAGCTGGGTATCTAACGCACTGGGAACGGTGAATCCCGTGGAAACGGTCATCGCCGCGGCGCACAGGCAGGGCATTCCCGTCCTGCTGGATGCGGCACAGGCCGTGCAGCACATGGAAGTGGACGTGCAGGGGATGGACGTCGACTTTATCGCCTTTTCCGGGCATAAGATCTATGGACCGACAGGAATCGGCATCCTGTATGGTAAGGAAGAATGGCTGAACAAAATGCCTCCGACACAAGGCGGCGGAGAAATGATCCGGACGGTGACCTTCGGGAAAACCACCTATAACGACCTCCCCTATAAGTTCGAGGCAGGCACGCCCGACATGGCTGGCGCCATTGGCCTGGGCGCAGCAATGGATTATCTGAATAGCCTCGGCCTCCCGTCGGTATTCGAAGCGGAATCCTATCTGACGACCTACGCCTTCAAAGCATTGCAGACGGTAGAAGACCTGCGGTTTGTCGGTAACGCACGCAACCGCGCCGGCGTCTTTTCCTTCCTGGTCGGCGACATACACCCCTTTGATCTGGGTGAGATCCTCGACAAACAGGGAATTGCCGTGCGCACGGGACATCATTGCGCACAACCGATCATGGACCGATACTGCATACCCGGCACGGTTAGGGCTTCACTCGCGTTTTACAACACACCCGGCGAGATCGACCGGCTCGTGACGGGCATCCGCAAGGGGGTAACCATGCTCCAATCATGACCATCAACGAACAACAGGACGCCATCATAGAGGATTTCTCCCTCTTCAGCGACTGGATGGATAAATATGAATACATTATCCAGTTGGGAAAGGATTTGCCCATGATCGAGGACCGCTATAAGACGGATGACAACCTGATCAGAGGTTGCCAGTCAAGAGTCTGGCTGCACGCCGATTACCGCGATGGAAAAGTCTTCTTCACGGCAGATAGTGATGCCGTCATCACCAAGGGCCTGGTGAGCATGGTCATCCTGGTGTTGTCCGGTCATACGCCGAAGGAGATCGTCGATGCGGATGTCTATTTCATCGATGCCATCGGTTTACGCAACCATCTCTCCCCGACCCGCTCCAATGGGCTCCTGTCCATGCTGAAGCAAATCAAGCTGTATGCCCTGGCCCTCCAGGCTAAATCCATGCAATCATGAATGACATGCCCGCGCCGGAAAATAAAAGCGTCACCCCGCTGAGAGACAAGATCGAAGAGGTCCTTCGCACCGTCTATGACCCGGAAATACCCGTGAATATCCTCGAACTCGGCCTGGTGTACGACATACAGATCGGCGACGGCGGCCACGTGAAGATCCGCATGACCCTGACTGCACCGGCATGCCCAGCCGCCGGAGAGATCATCTTCGACGTGCAGCAAAAAGTGGAGGCGCTGGACGAAGTGAAGGATTGTCATGTGGAGCTCACCTTCGATCCGCCCTGGACCAAGGACATGATGACCGAAGAGGCAAAGCTGGAATTGGGCATGCTATAGTCAGGAAGCCTCCGGGATATTCCTATCTTCTCCCGATTTTTCCATAATTTAGGTTAAAATACCTGAGTACTCAGATAAGATACAGCACTTATCCTTTCTGCTTATGCTATTTCTTTGGAAATCGATGCTTTAACCATAATCTCCATGCCGAAGAATAAATACTTGATTCCCTTCATCCTGGTCACGTCCCTGTTCTTTCTGTGGGCTTTTTTACACAATCTCAATCCGATCCTGATCCCTCATCTGAAAAAGGCCTGTCAGCTGAATGATAAGCAGAGTTCGCTGGTCGATTTGCCGATCTATCTGGCCTATTGTGTGATTGCCATACCGGCGGGGCTGTTCATGCATAAATATGGCTACAAAAAAGGTATCCTTTTCGGACTTTCTTTGTACGCGTTGGGGGCATTATTATTTATTCCGGCAGCTTCGGAACGAAGTTTCCCTTTTTTCATCTTCGCCTTATTTGTCAGCGGGAGCGGAGCTGCATTTCTGGAGACGGTTGGCAATCCATACATCGCCAACCTGGGGGAGCCGCAGCGTTCGGAACAGCGACTGAACCTGGCGCAGTCTTTTAACGGGCTGGGGGCAATGATCGCTCCGCTCATCGGCGCCAAATTCATTCTATCCGGTATTGAACATAAACCCGCTGAATTGGCGGCAATGAGGGTCAATGGACAACTGGATGCCTATCTGCAATCGGAAGCCAACACCGTGAAACCCCCGTATCTGGTCATCGCCTCAGTGGTTGTGCTGGTGATCATTCTTTTTGTCTTTACAAAATTGCCTGAAATAAAGGAGCCGGATGCGAACGCTCATGGGACGAAATTCTCCTGGAAAGTATTCCGGTTCCCTCATGTGAAGTGGGCGGTTTTCGGAGAGTTCTTTTATGTAGGAGCCCAGGTCGGACTGGGGAGTTTTTTTGTCAAGTATTCGCGATACGTGGCAGATATCCCGGAAAAAGAGGCGGGTGAAAAATGGTTTATTGCCCTGGCAGGGTTCATGGTCGGACGTTTCCTGGGTACCTTCATAATGGGATATATTAAACCATCCAGATTATTATCAGTGTATGCCGTCATAAATATATTCCTGGTAGGAGTTGGTGTATTGGCGAAAGGGCATGTGGCGGTATATGCCATCATGGCCACGCCTTTCTTTATGTCCATTATGTTCCCCTCCATCTTTGCGCTGGGGATCAAAGACCTGGGAGAAGAGACGAAGATGGCGGCTTCTTTTTTGGTGATGGCGATCATTGGCGGTGCGGTGGCTCCGTATATCATGGGGATGATATCGGATGCGACGGGTAGTATCCAGGTGGCCTATGTCGTACCGCTGGTCAGTTTCGTCTATATACTGTTCTTTGGATTGAAAGGTTATAAGATAAAGCCTGCCCGCATATGAGATATTGCCTCGCCCTCGACCTGAAAAATGACCCCGGTCTCATCGCCGAATACGAGCGATGGCACGCGGAGGTCTGGCCGGAGATACGCATAAGCATACTCGACAGCGGCATCACCGGCATGGAGATCTACCGCCTGGAGGATCGCTTGTTCATGATCATGGAAACCGGCGATTCGTTTAGCTTTGATAAAAAGGCGGCTCTCGATTCGGCCAACCCCGCCGTACAGCGTTGGGAAGAGCTGATGTGGAAGTACCAGTCCGCGATCCCCGGCGGCAAACCGGGAGAAAAATGGCGCCTAATGAAAAAGATTTTTACTCTGAAATAAAAGATGATGTTCAGCTTGAAAGAAAAAGCGGCCGTCGTAACGGGTGCAGGCAGCGGGATCGGCAAAGCCGTAGCCCTTCTGTTCGCAAAACAGGGGGCCTATGTGCACGTTCTCGATATCCGGGAGGACCAGGCCCGGACGACGATGGAAGAAATAAAAGAGCTGGGGGGCCAGGGTGCCCCTCTCGTAGCCGACGTATCCGATCAAAAGCAGATCACGGACCGCTTCTCCGGCCTCGACCGGATAGACATTCTCGTGAACAGCGCGGGCATCTCGCACGTCGGCACCGTGGAAACCACTTCGGAAGAAGACTTCGACCGCTTATTTAGGGTGAATGTCAAAGGAGTATATAATTGTCTCCGTGCCGCTATCCCGTCCATGAAAAGGAATAAGGGCGGCGTGATCCTCAACATGTCATCCGTTGCCGCCTCGGCCGGACTGCCGGACCGGTTCGCGTATTCGATGACCAAGGGCGCCGTCTATTCCATGACCCTCGCCCTGGCCAGGGATTATCTCCACGACCATATCCGCTGCAATTGTATTTCGCCCGCGCGCGTACATACGCCCTTCGTCGATGGCTTCCTGAAAAAAAATTATCCGGGGAAGGAAAAGGAGATGTTCGACAAATTGTCTGCGACGCAGCCGATCGGCCGCATGGCAAAACCGGAGGAGATCGCAGCACTGATCCTGTACCTCTGTAGCGACGAAGCCTCTTTCATCACGGGTTGCGATTACCCGATCGACGGTGGCTTTTTAAAACTTAATAATTAATAGTCAACGAATGAAACTGATCAGGTACGGTGAACCGGGCAGGGAAAAGACCGGAATAGTATTGAGCGGGAGGTGCTATGATACCTCTGCCCTGGGACTTGACTATAATGAGTCTTTTTTTGAACAGGACGGCCTCGAAAAGCTACGGCAGTTCGCCGAGATGAACAACCTGCCGGAATTGCCCGGGGATATCCGCCTGGGCCCGCCGGTAGCCCGCCCCTCAAAGATCGTCTGCATCGGGCTCAACTACGCGGACCACGCCAGGGAGACAGGCGCTACACCCCCGCCGGAACCCGTGATCTTCCTCAAATCGACTTCCGCCCTGGTCGGCCCCAATGATGATATCATGATACCCCGCGATAGCCAGAAGACGGATTGGGAGGTGGAACTGGCCGTGGTGATCGGTCGGCGCGCAAGGTATGTCACGGAACAACAGGCGCGGGCTCATATCGCCGGATACTGCCTGCATAACGACGTTTCCGAACGGGAATTTCAGCTGGAACGCAGCGGTACCTGGGACAAAGGCAAGGGCTGCGACACGTTTGCGCCGATCGGACCCTGGCTGGCTACTCCCGATGAACTTCCCGGCATCGGTAACCTTCGGCTATGGCTCAGCGTGAACGGAAAGATCATGCAGGACGGTACGACGGCTAACCTGATCTTCAATATTCCCTTTCTGGTGGCCTATACAAGCCGCTTCATGACCCTCCTGCCCGGTGATATCATTTCAACGGGCACGCCCGCAGGCGTAGGGATGGGAATGAAGCCTTCCCAATACCTTCGCCCCGGCGATATCGTCGAACTGGGGATCGACGGATTGGGGAGCGCAAGGCAAAAAGTCGTGGCCTTTAAAGAATAAGCATGGATGCCCATTCGTCCATATCAAATGATAGGCATTCCCCCGGTGGGGGAGTGATCGACGCACACCAGCATTTCTGGAAGTTCGACCCCATCCGCGATGCCTGGATCAACCAGGACATGGCCGTGATCCGGCGGGACTTCATGCCCGCCGACCTCAAACCACTGCTCGATGACGCAGGAGTGGATGGTTGTATGGTCGTCCAGTCCGATTCCTCGGAGGAGGAGAATGCCTTCCAGCTGGCCAATGCGGACCGGCATGATTTCATCAAAGGCGTCGTCGGCTGGTTGGATCTGCAGTCACCCGCTCTCGAAGAAAGGCTGTCTTATTATCAACGGTTTCCGAAGATGAAAGGGTTCCGGCACATCCTTCAGGGAGAGAGCGACCGGGCTCTCATGCTTAGGCCGGAGTTTATGCGCGGTATCCGCCTGTTGGAACGATATGGGTTCGCCTATGACATACTCATCTATCCCGACCAGCTCGGCTACGCCCGCGAATTCGTCCGCGCCTTGCCGGAACAACGATTCGTGATCGATCATATCGCCAAACCGCATATCCGGGACCGATATATCACAGAAGAATGGATATCCGCTATCCGGGAGGTCGCGTCAAGCAGGAATGTATTTTGCAAGGTTTCCGGGATGGTGACCGAAGCGGACTGGCGCCATTGGGAGCCTGCACACCTTCGGCCGTACATCGATACCGTCGTGGAGGCATTCGGCATGGATAGGCTGATGTTTGGCTCGGACTGGCCCGTTTGCCTGGTAGCGGCCGATTACCGTCAGGTGATCCAGGTCGTAAGAGACTATTTTGCATCATTTTCCAAAGAGGAACAAGCGGCCTTCTTTGGCGGGAACGCCAGATTTTTTTATCATCTGTAAACATGCGGCCGCTCATTGCGGCCGTTCCATCAATCTATGGATCTTCAACTGAAAGAAAAAGTGATTGTCGTCTCTGGCGGGGCCAAGGGAATTGGCCGGGGAATTGCCGGGGTGCTCGTGCGCGAAGGCGCTATTCCTTTCATCATTGGAAGGAACGAAAAGGACAACGAGCAGGCAGTCCTTGAATTGTCTGCCGGAGGCGGTGAGGCCCGGCAGGTCGTCGCCGAACTGTCTGATCCGGCTCAATGTGAAATGGCAATAAGGAAGGTGCTGGATCACTGCGGACGGATCGATGGGTTGGTGAACAACGCCGGCGTCAACGATGGGGTAGGGCTCGAGTCCGGGAACTACACGGCATTCATGGCCTCTCTGCACAAGAACCTGATACATTATTACCTGCTGGCGCAGCACGCACTGCCCGCATTGAAAAGATCGAAAGGGCCCATCATCAATATCAGTTCCAAGACGGCCGAAACCGGCCAGGGCAATACCTCGGCCTATGCGGCCTCGAACGGCGGCCGCAATGCGCTTACCCGCGAATGGGCCGTCGAGCTCCTGAAGTACGGCATTCGCGTCAATGCCATCATCGTCGCGGAATGCTGGACCCCGCTCTATGAGAAATGGATCGGCTCTCATCCCGATCCTGAGGAGAAATTGCGTTCGATCGTCTCGAAGATACCGCTGGAAAACAGGATGACGACGACAGAAGAGATTGCGAACATGACCGCCTTTCTATTGTCGGAACGGTCAAGCCATACCACCGGTCAGTTGATCCACGTCGACGGCGGGTATGTTCACCTCGATCGTGCACTTTAAACTTGATTCAATGAGATCATTAATATGTACAAGGCCCGGCGAAATGGAATATCGCGAGATGAACGCCCCCCTCGCGCAGCAAGGACAGGCCATTCTGAAGGTCAGGCGCATCGGCATCTGCGGGACCGATCTGCACGCCTATGAAGGAACGCAGCCCTATTTCGAATATCCCCGCATCCTGGGACATGAACTGGCCGGCGATATCGTTGATCTTGACGGAGCCCCGGGTTTCATGCCCGGTGAGACGGTGACCGTGATACCCTATTTCCATTGCGGACATTGTATCGCCTGCCGGTCCGGCAAACCGAATTGTTGCGTCAACATAAAAGTCTGTGGCGTTCATATCGACGGAGGCATGGTGGATTACCTGTCCGTGCCCTCTTCTTCTCTCGTGCATGGCGGCGGATTGACTATTGACGAACTGGCGCTCGTCGAACCTCTCGCGATCGGGGCCCATGCGGTCGCAAGGGCCGGGGTGGGGGAGGGTGAGTTCGTGCTTGTCGCCGGCGCAGGTCCTATTGGCTTAGGTATCATGGCGTCGGCGCGGATCGCCGGCGGAGAAGTGATTGCACTGGATACGAACGCGGACCGCCTGGCCTTTTGCAGGGACCACCTGGACATATTGCATACGATACAGGTGGGAACGGCCGGCGAGCCGGTTAAGGCAAGATTGGCAGAAATAACGCGAGGCGATATGCCCTCGGTTATTTTCGACGCGACCGGCAATTTGCGTGCGATTCGCGATGCTTTTTCCTGGCTCGCACATGGTGGCCGGTATGTGCTTGTCGGCCTGCAAAAAGAAGAGATCGCATTCAGTCACCCGGAATTCCATAAACGGGAGGCCACGCTGATGAGCAGCAGAAATGCAACCCGCGCGGACTTTGAAGGGGTCATCGGGTTGATCGGCCGGAAGGAGATCGACCCGGCTGCATTCGTCACGCACCGCGTTCCATTCGGAAAAGTAAAGCGCGATTTTCCCGGATGGCTCGATCCGTCGGCCGGCGTGATCAAGGCCATGATAAATATGGAGGACGCATCTTGAACCTCGCCGTCCGGAGGGGCAGTGCAAACGATTGCGTAGTCTCGTGCCGGAGTTGCACGGAATGAACGCGCCGGGACGTACTTTTGGATGGGGAAAGCACGCAAAATCTATATATGGTCTTGTCTTTTGGAGAATTGCTGTTGAGGATGTGTCCGGATGCGGAAGGCGATTGGCTGCGGCAAAACAGCCTACCCTTTTACGTCGGCGGAGCGGAAGCGAATGTAGCGACGGCGTTGGCCATTTGGGGCACCCCGTCAGGGTATGCAACCGCCCTCCCGGAGAACATGCTCTCCCGGCAATTGACCGCTTACCTGCAGCAAAAGGGCATCGACACGTCCCGCATACTTTATCGCGGGGAAAGATTAGGGCTGTACTACCTGCCGAAAGGAAGGGACCTGAAGAATGCCGGTGTGATCTATGACCGCGCTCATTCCTCATTTTCAGAATGGGCGCCTGGATCCGTGGATTGGGATAAATGGCTTCGGGACGTCCGCTGGCTTCATTTCAGCGCCATCTCGCCTGCCCTGAACAAGCAGTTGGCCATGGTCTGCCATGAGCTCCTCGAGGC
Source organism: Bacteroidota bacterium (assembly GCA_030706735.1). Lineage (GTDB taxonomy): Bacteria > Bacteroidota > Bacteroidia > Chitinophagales > Chitinophagaceae > Puia. The sequence goes on from JAUZNZ010000002.1 coordinate 214,026, forward strand.
GGCCTCGGTGAAAAAGATCATGATCTCGGTCGACCTCAACTATCGCGCGAAGCTATGGCAGTATGGCGCCGCACCCATCGATATCATGCCCGACCTCGTCCGCCATTGCGACCTCGTCATGGGTAATCTCTGGGCCGCCGAAAAAATGCTGGGGACGCCCCTGGATACAGCCCTGGTGCATGAGGGGTGCGCGCGGGAGGATTATCTGCGTCATGCCCGCCTGACAAGCGAGATGATCATGGAACGATTCCCTCGTGCAAAATTCGTGGCAAAGACCTTTCGTTTTGACCGCGGACAGGGAGGCATTCACTATTATACTTGCCTTTTTAACGGCAGCCGGTTGTATAGCTCGATGGAGTATTTTGCGGATAGAATTGTTGACAAAGTGGGCAGCGGGGACTGCTACATGGCTGGCCTGATCCACGGACTGTATCGTGGCAGGCCCCTGCAGGAAACGCTTGAATTTGCGACGGCCGCAGCCTTCCGGAAATTATTCATCGCCAGTGACGCCACCGATCAGACGGCAGAAGAGATCGATGCATTCGTCCGGCAGCAAGAGCAAATATCAAAAACAACGAAGACATGAAAGATCCCGGCACCGTATTGCAAACTATACTCGACCAGGGACTGCTGCCATTATTTTATTGGGACGATGCGGAGGTCAGCCTGGAGGTTGTGCGGACCTTATACAAGGCAGGCGTCCGCGCGGTCGAATACACCAACCGCGGCAACAAGGCACTGGACAATTTTAAGCTATTGAAGAGGACCCTGGCGGCTGAAGCCCCCGACCTGCACCTGGGGATCGGGACCGTGAAGTCTGCCGGGGAGGCGCTCGCCTTCATCCATGCCGGCGCCGACCTGATCGTTTCGCCTCTCGTCAACCCGGAGATCGCCGCGCTGACGGAAAAGGCGGATCTTCTTTGGATACCGGGCGCGATGACGCCCACCGAGATTTATCAGGCGCAACAATCCGGCGCCCGCCTCATAAAAATATTTCCCGCCAATATCCTCGGTCCGGAATTCATCAGTTCCGTCCGCGAATTATTTCCGGGCCAGTTATTCATCCCGACCGGCGGCGTAGAGCTCGACCAGGAAAATATCAGGAACTGGTTCAAGGCTGGCGTGTCGGCCGTGGGTATGGGAAGCAAACTGATCACCAAAGACGTCCTGAAGAGCCGACAATTTGACGTCCTGTATAAGAATGCACAAAAAGCCATGGAAATGGTCAAGGCCGGAAGATAAAATGATGTGATATGCCAGTAAATCATCTGTCGCGCAAAGAACTTGACAAAATAGACGCCGCCCGGGTGGTCAAGCCCGCCGGCGAACTGTTCTCCCTGCCCGAAAAAGTGCTGCAATTCGGTACCGGCGTTTTGTTGCGCGGCCTTCCGGACTTTTTTGTCGATAAGGCAAACCGGCAGGGCGCCTTCAATGGGCGCATCGTGGTGATCAAGTCGACCGACGCGGGAGACGCCGGAGTATTCGACCGGCAGGACGGACTTTATACGCTATGCATCCGGGGATTGGAGAAGGGCGCCCGGACCGGGGAAAATATCATTTGCTCTGCCATCAGCCGGGTCCTGTCGGCGAAGGATCAATGGCAGGACATATTGGAATGCGCCCGCAACCCGGACATGCAGATCGTTATCTCCAATACGACGGAGGTCGGGATCCAATTGATGGAGGACGATATTCGCAAATCTCCCCCGGTCTCCTTTCCGGGTAAGCTGCTCGCCTTTCTCTATGCGCGGTTTAACGCGTGTCAGGGTTCCCCCTCCGGCGGCATGGTGATCATCCCTACCGAGCTGATCGTGGCCAATGGCAGGAAATTGGCAGCCATTGTAAAGGAACTGGCCGTCCTTAATGATCTTGGGCCGGCCTTTGGGCAATGGCTTGAGGAGCACTGCCGATTCTGCGATTCCCTGGTCGACCGCATCGTGCCGGGACGACCGGACAAGGCGACTATCCAACAATTGCAGGACGATTTGGGTTATAAGGATGAACTCCTGTGCGTGTCCGAGGTTTATCGTCTTTGGGCAATCGAAGGAGACGATCGCGTTCGATCGGTTCTTTCTTTTGCACAGGCCGATCCCGGAGTGATCATCCGGCCGGACATCGGGATCTATCGCGAGTTGAAGCTCCGCCTGCTGAATGGGACACACACGCTGAGTTGCGGGCTGGCCTTTCTGGCAGGGTTCGTCACGGTGAAAGAGGCCATGGACGATGCGAATTTCTCCGCATTCGTATCGGACCTGATGCTGAAGGAGATCGCGCCTTCCATACCCTATGATTTGCCGGTGCAGGAGGCGAAGGATTTTGGGTTGCAGGTATTGGATCGTTTCCGAAATCCTCATATCCGGCATCAGTGGATCAGTATCACCATGCAATATTCCTCCAAAATGAAGATGAGGGATATTCCTGTTTTGCTCCGGCATTATCAGTTGAATGACCAGCCGCCGGAGCGGTTCGCTCTGGGATTTGCCGCGTATCTGCTCTTTATGCGGGGAGTAAAGGTCGAGGAGGGGATATATAAAGGCGAATGGGCAGGGCGATCCTACCCCATCCATGATGATCAGGCTGCCCATTTTTTTCAGCTATGGAAGGATTGCCCGGTCGATCGGATCGTGGAATGCGCCTTGAAGGATCAGTCCCTCTGGGGAGCAGACCTGACCTCGCTGAACGGGTTCGCGGGAATGGTGCAAAACAAGTTGGATACACTAATGACGAAGGGCGCAGCGGCGGCGATAGCCGGGCTGGCCGATTCATAAAACAGGACAATATGAACAGCATACAATCGGTCGAAGCACCCCAAAAGCAGCGCTCTGTTCTTAAGGTCAACCCGAATGACAACGTACTGGTGGCCCTCACCAACTTGCTCAAGGATGAGCGTATCGACTTCGAAGGCCAGGAATACCAGATCCAGGAACCGGTCAAGGCCAAGCATAAGTTTGCCATGCGGGATCTCGCTCCCGGCGACGAAGTGATCATGTATGGGGTCCTGGTCGGGAAGGCGCAGCAGCCTATCAAAAAAGGAGGCCTGATCAGCACAACCAACGTGAAACATGCGGCAAGCGATTTTCACATCGGCCAGCGGCACACGGACTGGGTGCGACCCGATATCTCCAAATTCAAAGGACGGACCTTTAACGGGTATCGCCGCGCGGACGGGAGTGTAGGTACCGCCAATTACTGGATCGTGATTCCGATGGTGTTCTGCGAGAACAGGAACCTCGACGTGCTGCAGCAGGCCCTCGTGGACGATCTCGGCTACGGCCGGAACAGATCATACCAGCTGCAGGCCCGGCAGCTCGTTGAATTATACAAAGCAGGCAAGGACGTGCAGGATATCCTTCAGGCGGACCTGCGCGCTGAGTATGATAAACACGTGTCCCAGCGGCTCTTCCCCAACCTGGACGGCATCAAGTTCCTGAATCATGACGGCGGATGCGGCGGCACGAGGCAGGATGCGCAGGCGCTCTGCGGATTGCTGGCGGGTTATATCACACATCCCAATGTGGCCGGAGCAACCGTATTGAGCCTGGGATGCCAGAACGCGCAGGTGGGCATGCTCGAAGAAGAGATCAAACGACGCTCCCCGCAGTTTGACAAGCCCATGATCGTCCTCGAACAGCAAAAGATCGGAAAAGAATCGGACCTATTGTCGGAGGCGATCAAGCAAACCTTCGCCGGATTGATACAAGCCAATCGGCAAACCAGGGAACCCGCTCCCCTCTCCAGGATTTGCATCGGTCTGGAATGCGGAGGCTCGGATGGCTTTTCCGGCATTTCAGCCAATCCGGCCATCGGGTATACCTCCGACCTGCTGGTCGCCCTCGGCGGCTCGGTCATCCTATCGGAATTCCCCGAACTCTGCGGGGTCGAGCAGAACCTCAGCGATCGCTGCGTGGACGTCCCCACGGCGGAACGGTTTTCCTATTTGATGAAGACCTACAATGAGCGCGCCAAAGCGGTAGGTTCCGGGTTCGATATGAACCCCTCACCCGGCAATATCAAGGACGGCCTGATCACCGACGCCATAAAATCGGCTGGCGCGGCCAAAAAAGGAGGCACTTCCCCCGTGGCTGATGTCCTTGATTACCCCGAAAAGGTAACAAAGCCCGGCCTGAACCTTCTCTGCACGCCCGGAAATGACGTCGAGTCCACAACGGCCGAAGTCGGCGCCGGCGCTACGATCGTACTCTTCACTACAGGTCTCGGTACCCCTACGGGTAATCCGATCGCCCCCGTCGTCAAGATCGCCAGTAATACGGCGCTTTTTAACCGCATGCAGGACATAATCGATATCAATACAGGCACCATCATTGAAGGCACGGAAACCATCCCGCAAGCCGGGGAGCGCATCCTGGATTATGTGATCCGCGTGGCGAGCGGAGAGATCGAAGTCTCTGCCGTCCGTCATGTGCAGGATGATTTCATTCCGTGGAAGCGCGGCGTATCGCTATAATTTTAGCAGCTTTCCTCTTTTTTTTTCGCGGAAGTCCGGGCAAAATGACCGATATTGGTAATGATTGCTCCATGGAAAAGGGTAAGGACTGCTGATGAACCAGACGGTAACGATAAGGGTCCGCATCGTTGTGACAGCGCTTTTGATCGCGGGGGTGATTTTCTGCGGCTCTGCCTGTTTTCACGACAACCGACCGGGACAGGACGCCCTCTCGCCGGGGAACGTCAGCTTTAATTTTGAGATCCGCCCCATCCTCTCCGATAAATGCTTCAAATGCCACGGCCCGGATGCCAATCACCGGGAGGCCCATCTTCGACTGGACATTGCCGATAGTGCCTATGCGCCCCTGAAGGAATTAAAGGGCGCCTTTGCCGTCGTCCCCGGTAAACCGGAACAGTCCGAACTGATCCGGCGCGTGACCTCCTCCGATCCGACATACATGATGCCGCCGCCGGACGCACACCTGGGCATGCTGAACGACCAGGAGAAGCGGCTCTTTAAACGATGGATCGAACAGGGCGCCAGGTATGAACGGCATTGGGCCTTCACCGTTCCGGTCAAAGGGCCACTCCCGGATATCAGGGATAAGAGCCTGGCCAGGAACGAGATCGATTATTTCATTCTCGATAAGCTGGACAAAATCGGCCTGACCCCGGCCGGAGAGGCTGATAAGGAACGACTCTTCAAACGGCTTTGCCTCGACATTACCGGCCTGCCCCCGACGCTCGTAATGATGGATCGTTTCATGGCCGACAACCGGCCCGATGCCTACGAAAAATGGGTCGATGAGCTGCTCCAAATGCCTCAATACGGCGAGAAAATGGCGCTGCACTGGATGGACGTCGCGCGCTATGCCGACAGTTACGGCTATCAGGATGACAATATCCGCACGCAATGGCCCTGGCGCGACTGGGTGATCCATGCATTCAATGAGAACATGCCCTATGACCGCTTCCTGACCTGGCAGATCGCGGGCGATATGTTGCCGGGCGCGACCAGGGAGGAGATCCTCGCGACCGCTTTTTTCAGAAATCATAAGTACACCGAAGAGGGGGGTGTCATCCCTGAAGAGTACCGCGTCGAATACCTTATCGACAAGACAAAGACCTTTGGAAAGGGGATACTGGGCATCACCATCGAGTGCGCGCAGTGTCACGATCATAAATACGATCCTTTTTCTCAACGGGATTACTATTCCCTGCTGGCATTTTTCAACAATACCAAAGAGGCTGGTTACGAAGGCGACGTGAGCACGTCCAAACCGGCGAAGTCGCCCATCCTGTTGCTAACCGATTCCGACCGGAGGAACACGCTCTCGTTCATCAAATGGACAGATACCGCGTCGATGATGGTCTCCGTGATGGGAGAACGTGATACGCTACGCAAAAGCTATTTGCTGTCGCGCGGACGATATGACGCCCCCGCCCAGGAGGTTTACCCTTCGGCGCCGCCGGCCATCATGGCTTATGATACGTCCAGGTACCCACGCAATCGCCTGGGTCTGGCGGAATGGACGGTCAGTAAGCAGAACCCGCTGACGGCAAGGGTATTTGTCAATCAGCTTTGGCAAGAGCTCTTCGGGAAAGGGATCGTCAGGAGTGCCGGTGATTTTGGCATGCAGGGCGACCTGCCTTCTCATCCGGAATTGCTGAATTGGCTCGCGGCCGATTTTATGGAGCACGGCTGGGATATAAAGAGACTGGTGAAACAGCTCGTCACGTCGGCGACCTACCGCCAATCGGCCAGGATCACCCCGGACAAGCTGGAAAAAGACCCCGATAATAAGTACCTGTCGAGGGGGCCCCGGGTTCGCCTGCCCGCCGAATCGATCCGTGATCTCGTGCTCGCCAGCAGCGGCCTCCTCGTGAAAACGATCGGCGGGCCGAGCGTTAAGCCCTACCAACCTAAAGGGTTGTGGGAGTCGGCCACCAGCGGCAGAGGAGTGCTCGCCACATACCTGCAGGATCATCACGATTCCTTATACCGGCGCGGATTATACACATTTATCAAGCTGACCGTCCCGCCCCCCTCCATGGCCATTTTTGACGCCAGCAATCGCGATCAGTGCGAAGTACGGCGCCTCAACACCAATACGCCCCTGCAGGCCCTGGCCATGCTCAACGACCCGATGGTGCTGGAGGCCTCTCGCGTGCTCGCTCAAAAACTAACCGCGGGATCCGCCTCCGGGAAGGAAAAGATCGTGGAGGCTTTTCGCCTCATCCTCTGCCGGCGGCCTTCAGAAAAAGAGATCGGCGCCCTGGAAGGCTATTACAATGAAGAGTTGTCCGGCTACCGCAGCAAACGGCTCGACGCGGCAAGAACGATTAACGTTGGCGAATACCCGATCGACCGGAATGTGGATGCCGACGCATCCGCGGCCCTGACGCGCGTGATCAATGCGCTCTACAATTTGGAGGAAACCATTACCAAGACCTAGGCCTGACCCGACAGGCCTCCCGGATTGCCCGCGGACAACGGGCTCCGGAACAAAACGAAGTATATGAGCAAAGAGCTTCTTGAACATAGTTTAACGCTGAACCGGCGCCGCTTCCTGTCAAAACTCGGTCTCGGTATAGGAGGCATTGCACTTGGCTCGCTGCTGATACCCGATCTGTTCCACGGCGGAGAGGAGGATGCCTCCATCACCGGCCTTCCGAATTTTGCACCCAGGGCCAAGCGCATCATCTATCTTTTTCAAAATGGCGCCCCCTCCCAACTCGACCTCTTCGAATTCAAGCCCATGCTCAACCAGATGCAGGGCCAGGATCTGCCTGCCTCCGTGCGAATGGGTCAGCGACTTACCGGAATGACGGCTTTTCAGGCAAAATTCCCATTGGCGGGCTCGGCATTCCGATTCAGCCAGTACGGTCAGGCCAGGATGTGGCTGAGCGAATTGCTGCCCTATACAAGCCGCGTCGTCGACGACCTTTGTTTTGTGCGGAGCCTTTGGACCGAGGCGATCAATCATGACCCGGCACTAACCTTTTTTCAAACAGGCGCTCAGCAGGGCAATCGCCCCAGCATGGGCTCCTGGCTTAGTTATGGGCTGGGCAGCGAAAACAAGAACCTGCCCGCCTTCTGCGTATTGTTGTCGAAAGGGAAAGGCAATGGCCAGGGCGTATATTCCAAGTTGTGGTCGAACGGGTTCCTGGATTCCGTTTATCAGGGCGTGCAGTTCAGTAATGGCGAGAATCCGGTACTCTACCTGACCGATCCCGACGGCATGGATAGAACGGAGCGACGCAAGATGCTGGATAAGATTGCCGAAATGAATCAGGACGCATACAAGGACTTCGGCGACCCCGAGATCAGCACCAAGATCAGACAATATGAAATGGCCTACCGCATGCAGACTGCCGTTCCCGAGATCACCGATATGTCCCGCGAGCCGGAAGGCACCCTCAAGTTATACGGTCCGGAGTGCCTTGTGCCGGGCAGCTTCGCCGCCAATTGCCTGCTGGCAAGAAAACTTTCCGAGAGCGGCGTGCGGTTCGTCCAACTCTATCATCAGGGCTGGGACGGGCATAGCAACCTGCCCCTCGAAATAAAGGGACAATGCAAAGACGTCGATCAGGCTTCTTCCGCGCTCATACTCGATCTCAAACAACGGGGCTTGCTGGACGAAACCCTCGTGATCTGGGGCGGAGAGTTCGGCCGCACGAATTACTGCCAGGGCAAGCTTACTCCGGATAATTACGGACGCGATCATCATCCCCGCTGTTTCACGATCTGGATGGCCGGCGGCGGGATCAAGCCCGGCGTATACGGCGAAACGGACGAATTCGGATATAATATCGTAAAAGATCCTGTGCACGTCCACGATTTTCATGCCACCGTGCTCGCCCTGATGGGCCTCGATCATGAGAAGCTGACCTTCAAGCACCAGGGTCGCCGCTACCGGCTGACCGATGTGGCCGGTAAGGTCGTAAATGGACTCATCGCGTAATCGTAATGATGACTAACCACTTTGCTATATGGAACGTAGACAATTCTTACAAAGGACCACCGTCGCGGCAGGAGGCCTGCTTCTCATGAAGGACCTGTTTGCGAACACGAAGGGGAAAGTATATGGCCATAACGGCATGCAGTATTCCCTGGATACTTCATGGAGCCACGCCGATCCCCAACGATTTCCCGTGAACGACTGCCATGAGATGGTGCAGGATCGCAAAGGGAGGATACTGCTCCTGACCAATGAGACACACAACAACGTCCTCATCTACACGACAAAGGGAAAGCTTCTCGATTCCTGGGGACATGACTTTCCCGGCGCTCATGGCCTTACCCTGCATGATGAGAACGGTACGGAATTCCTGTATATAACGGATACGGTGAAACACCAGGTGTACAAAGCAACCCTCGACGGCCGTATCCTCCTGACTATCGACGCTCCCTTCGAGGCGGGCATCTATAAAAAGGCGGAGGAATTCGTGCCGACCGAAACGACGATTGACGAGAACGGAGATATTTTCATCGCCGACGGATACGGCGCGCAATACATCATGCAATACGATAGCGCCGGCAAACTGAAGAAGTATTTCGGCGGCCGCGGCGAGGGTGACAAGCATTTCGACAATGCACATGGCATTTGTTTCGACCGGCGCGGCGGCCGAAAGGATCTGCTGATCACCGATCGCACCCGGAATTGTTTCAAGCGATTCAGTACGGACGGCGAGCTGCTGGAATTGATCAGGCTGCCAGGAGCCTGCGTTTGCCGACCGGTTATCCACGGAGACCACCTCTACGCGGCGGTCCTGCGATCGCCCGACCTGAACGCGGTTGGCACCGGCTTCGTTACGATCCTGGACAAGGACAACAAGGTCGTGAGTAATATTGGCGGCAGCGAACCGCAATATTCGGACGGGCAATTGCAACCGATGCGGCAAACGGACAAGATCTTCGTTCACCCTCATGATGTATGCGTGGACAGGGATGACAACCTGTATGTTGCGCAGTGGTCTTCCGGCAAAGTGTATCCCTATAAGCTGAAGAAGGTATGAAGTGGAGATCCATTTTTGTTTCGTCGCTCCTTCCCCTCAATACGCTATTACTGTTTCTTCTGCTCTTCGACAGCAGACTGGTCCTGCCGTCCTGGCTCCAGGTTCTGGGCAGGATGCACCCTGTTATATTGCACTTCCCGATCGTCCTGGTGATCCTGTATGCAGCCTGGATAGGGTGGTCCGCTAGAGGCGCTCGGGCCGGCGGAGGCAATCCCGGCGGTGATCCCGGCGGTGATCCCGGCGCACCCGAACCGATCGGGGATGTATTGCTGTTGACGGCCGCCCTGAGCGCCGCCATCACGGCAATCATGGGATTGTTCCTGTCCAGGGAGCCCGGATATGAAGGGAGTTCGATAGCCTGGCATAAATGGATGGGCGCGTTGACCTCCTTTGGATTATTGTCCATCTATTATTCACGACCCCTTCTCAAAATGCGCCCGCTCCTTTCCACAGGTTCCGCCGCCTTTATCATGCTGATCACCCTCATCGCCGGCCATCTTGGCGGCACGATCACGCATGGCGAAAATTTCGTATTGGGCCCCGTCCTGCCGGCAAATAAGCGACCGGCCGTGCCCCTTGAAGAGGCGATGCTGTACAAGGACCTCGTTGCGCCGATACTGGAAAGCAAATGCACGGGCTGCCACAATGCCGACAAGGCCAAGGGGGGCCTGGTATTGGAATCCAGGGAGGCGATGTTGAAAGGAGGCAAGGACGGAAAACTCTGGGACACGACGCAGGCTGATCTGGGATTGCTCATGAGCCGCATTCATTTGCCTCTCGAGGATAAAAAGCATATGCCACCAGCATCAAAGTCGCAGCTTACCGGTGAGGAAGGTTCCATCCTGTATTCCTGGATAAAGGAAGGAGCCCCCTTCGATAAGCGGGTGATGGAACTTTCGCCGGCAGATACCCTGCGCGCCCTGGCTGCTGCCGTTCTGAAGTCGACGGACGATGAACAATATGTTTTTGCGGCCGCCGATGAGAAGAAGATACAATCATTGAATACCAACTACCGCACGGTGCAACCCATCGCGAAGGGTTCACCGGCCCTTGCCGTGGATTTTTATGGTAAGGCGGCATTCCATGCCAATCAGCTGAAGGAACTCGCCCCGGTCCGGGAGCAGGTCGTCTCCCTCAATCTGGAAAAGATGCCGGTGACCGACAAGGACCTTCCGCTGATCGCTGACTTTGCCAATCTTCGTGTCCTCAACCTCGGCTTTACAAACCTGACAGGGGCCGGGGTCGGCGAATTGCTCAAACTGTCGAAGCTCAAAAGCCTCACTTTGTCCGGAACGGCCGTCGGGGCTGACGACATCAGGCGGCTCACGGCGCTAAAAGACCTTCATCATCTCTATGTCTGGAACACGAAGATGAGCCCCAATGACCTGGCCGTCCTGCAAAAGACGAACCATGACCACCTGGTAATTTCCACAGGCTTCCGTTCCGACACGGTACTCATCAAACTGAATGCGCCGATCTTGCAGACTGAAGACCGGATCGTCCTGAATCCAGTCCTCCTGCAATTAAAGCATTACGTTCCAGGCGTTACGATCAGGTATACCCTGGATGGCCGCGATCCGGATAGCGTCACATCGCCGGTCTATAACGACCATGTGTATCTGAACACCCGTTCCATCCTGAAGGCGAGGGCATTCAAGCCCGGATGGCTGGGTAGCGACCCCGTTACCGCCGATTTCTTCGGCGAGGCCTTTCGTCCGGATTCTATAGTCATGCTGAAACCCATCGATTCCGCCTACATGAAATATGGTCCCAAAATACTGATCGATCTGAAAAAAGGGGATCTCAATTTCGGAAGCGGCAAATGGCTGGGGTTTCACAAGAACCCGATGGAGGGTCTTATTTTCTTCAATAAACCGGTGAATGCACAGCTCCTCACGCTGTCCTCCCTGGTGGATATAGGCAGCGATATCATGCCGCCCGTCTCGATCGAGGTTTGGGGTGGCCGTAGCGCGCGCGACATGAAACTCCTCGGCCATATCAACCCGGAGCAACCCAGGACCGCGCAGATCGCCTACCTGGCGGCATACGACATCCGCTTCCCGCCCACTTCGGTGCGCTGCCTTAAGATCGTCGTCGTTCCCGTAAGCAAATTGCCGGATTGGCAGGTCCGCAAGGGGAAACCCGGCTGGATCATGGAAGATGAAATATTTGTAAATTAGCTCGTCTTCCGGTAATTGAAAATGGCCCACGCGTTCAACAACACGGCAAACCCCAGGACGATCAAAAACGGGGTCCTGATATCCCCGAAGTCGCTGCCTTTCAAAACGATCATCCGCATCACTTCGATGAAATAGGTGACGGGCGTCATATGCGAAATGACCTTTGCCCAGCCGGGCATATTTTCCACCGGCGTGAACAGCCCGCTCATCAGGATAAAGATCATTATGAAGAAAAAAGCGACGAACATAGCCTGCAGTTGGTTGTCACTGTAGGTGGACACCAGCAGCCCGAACCCGAGCAGCGCGACGAGATAGACGGAAAGGAACAGGTAAAGCGTGCCGATATGCCCCACCGGCACGATCCCGTAGACGAGCCTGGCGATCAGCAATCCGATGGTGAAGTCGATCATACCGATCAACCAGAACGGGATCAATTTACCCAAAATGAATTGCCATTTTTTGATCGGCGTCACGTTGATCTGCTCAATGGTGCCGATCTCCTTTTCCTGTACGATGTTCAACGCCGCTATGAAGCCTGCTACCATGGTCACCAGGATCACCAGGATCCCCGGTACCATAAAGAAGGGGTAGTTCATCGACGGATTGAACCAGTTCTCCTGGACGATCTCGATCGTCGGCTGGGGCTCCATTTTTTGCGGCTGCATCCATTCCACGCGAATATCGTTGTTGAAGTCCGTAAGCACGGCTGTCAGATAGGAGGCGCCGAGGCTTCCTTTCATGCCATTGATGGCGTCTGCGGCCAGGTACACTTTCTGATCGCCTTCCTTGACCAGGTTGCGCGCAAACTGCGGAGGGATCTCCAGGATGATGTCCGCACTGCCGGTGCCGACCAGACGCAGCGCCTCCGCATACGATGCGGCAAAGCCTTCGATATGGAAATATCCCGATGCCCCTATCTTTTCGGTCAACCGCCGCGAATAACTGGAGTGGTCATTGTCGACGATCGCAACACGGATGTCTTTGATGTCGAAGTCGGCGGCAAGCGGCATGATCAGGAGCTGTACCATGGGCAAAACGAACAGGATCGGCAACAGGCTCTTGTTGCGGAAGATCTGCCGGAACTCCTTCTCCAATAAAAATTTCAGGGTTCTCATGCCAGTCGGATTTTAAAGCTTTTCAGGCTGATGGCGAGCAAGGCGCAGGTCATCCCCACCAGCACCAGCGATTCCTTCCAAACGGCGGTAATTCCCAGTCCTTTGAGCATCACCGTTTTCATGATCGAATAATACCATTTTGCCGGGACGATGTTCGAGATCACCTGCAAGGGCCACGGCATGTTTTCGATGGGGAATAAGAAGCCTGTGAACAGGATCGTCGGCAACATCATTCCCATCATGGAGATCATCATCGCCGTTTGCTGCGAGCTGGTAAAGCTGGAGATCAACAAACCGAAGGACAGGCAACTGAGGATGAAGAAGAGGCTCTCTGCGAACAGCAATACGAGATTCCCGCGGATCGGAACGTCCAGGAGGAATACGCCCAATAAAAGTATGATGGTAAAGTTCATGAGGGAGAGCGCCAGGTAAGGCACCGCCTTGGAGAGAATGACATATAATGGCCGGAATGGGGAGACCAATAACACCTCCATCGTGCCCATTTCCTTCTCCCTGACGATCGATACCGACGTCAGGGTCGTGCAGGCGATCATCAACACCAGGGCGATCACGCCGGGAATGAAGTTCATCGATCCGTTCATCTCCGGGTTGTACAACATCGTGATCTCGGTCTTGATCTGATAAGGAACCGGGATATTGGCGTTCAGGTCATGCTGGTATTCACCGATGATCGCATTTAGGTAGTTGCTAAGCGTCCTGTCGGTATTGGGATCCGAGGCGTCTGCGATGATCTGCACCTGGGCCTTATGGCCATGCAGCAAGTCCTCATTGAAGTGTGGCGGGAACACGACCGCGCACTTTATTTTTCCCCGCCTGAAGGCCCGCTCCATGTCGGCATACGAGAGGACCTCCCTGTCCAGGCTGAAGTACGGACTTGCTGCGATCCGGGTAATGATCTGCTGCGTGGCGACGTCCTTCGAATAGTCGACCACCACGATCTGCGCATTTTTGATCTCCGTCGTGAGCGCAAAGCCGAACAGCAATACCTGGGCTATCGGCAGTCCGAACAGGATCAACAAGGTCCGTTTGTCCCGGAATACATGATAGAATTCTTTCCGCACGAAGACCAGGAATTGTTTCATTGGTTCATTTTTTAGTCAGCAGACCGTTTCGCGCCCCTCGCCAGGGCATAAAAAACCTCATCCATGGTCCTGGCCGAATATTTTCTCTTTAGTTCCGCCGGCGTATCCAGCGCGTCGATCCGGCCGTCGACCATGATCGACAGGCGATGGCAATATTCCGCTTCGTCCATATAATGAGTGGTCACGAAGATCGTGATGCCCTGATCCGCCGCATGATAGATCAGGTCCCAGAACTGGCGGCGCGTCACCGGATCGACCCCGCCCGTTGGCTCATCCAGAAAGACGATCGTCGGTTGATGAATAATGGCCACCGAAAAGGCCAGCTTTTGCTTCCATCCCAGCGGCAATTCACCCACCAGCTTGTTCATCTCCTTCCCCAGGCCAAGCCGCTCGATCAGTTCGACCCCCTTTTCTTTTAGCTGACTGTCGCTAAGCCCATAAACCCCGCCGTAAAACCTGATGTTTTCCCGGACGGTCAGGTTCTCATACAAGGAGAATTTCTGGCTCATGTAACCGATATTCCTTTTGATCGCCTCCTGCTGACGGTATACATTATAACCCGCCACGGTGGCCTCGCCTGAAGTGGGGTAGGAAAGACCGCAAAGCATCCGCATGGCTGTGGTCTTTCCCGCGCCGTTGGCGCCTAAAAAGCCATAGATCTCACCCTTATTCACGTCGAAGCTGATGCGGTTTACCGCGGTGAAGTCGCCGAATTGCTTGCAGAGGTCCTTGCAGACGATGGCTTTATCTGTCATTGCCCATGAGTTGTATGAAACGATCTTCGACACTGGCTGTTATTTCTTCGATCTCGATACCCGAATGCCCCCTCTCACCCAGGTATTTCTCCAGGTTGGCGGCCGATCCTTCCCTTCCGGGTGTAAAGGCCAGGTGCAGGTACTGGCCGAACGCATAACTGGATGCCGTTCCCGGAAAAGACCGCGTATCGGCCAGCAATTTGTGCATCGACCCGGAGCGTACGGCATACAGTTTTCCGGGGTAATCCCGGATGATCTGTTGCGGGGTGTCGATCGACAGGATCTTCCCATTCTGGATCAGAGCGATCCGCTCGCAAAGATTCGCTTCATCCATATAGGGGGTCGAGACGAGAATGCTGATCCCTTGTTCCTTCAACCGCTTGAGCATGTCCCAGAACTCTTTTCTCGATACCGCATCCACGCCGGTGGTCGGCTCATCGAGGAACAGCACATCAGGCTTGTGCACAAGCGCACAGCATAGCGCCAGCTTCTGTTTCATTCCGCCGGATAATTTCCCGGCACGCCTCGTGCTGAAGGGCTTGATCTGCTCGTAAATATCCCGGATGAGAGCGTAGTTGGCCTCGACCGTCGTGTCGAACAGCGTCGCGAAGAAGTTGAGATTCTCTGCGACGCTGAGGTCCTGATAGAGCGAGAATCGCCCCGGCATGTACCCCACGCATGCGCGGATCTTCCGGAAGTCCCTGGTCGTGTCCAACCCGGCTACAGTGGCTACGCCCGCATCGGGTAACAACAGCGTGGTCAATATCCGGAACAGGGTGGATTTGCCCGCTCCGTCGGGACCGATCAGCCCGAAGAGCTCCCCCTGTTTAACCGTGAAGGAGACGTCCTTGACGGCGACGACCTTACCCTTGTCGTAGGTCTTCGTGATCCCCTCGAGGGTGACTGCATCCGGCATAGCTATCATAGTTTAATTTCCGCGTACATGCCGATCTTCAGGTAGCCGTCATTCTTCACTCTCACCTTGACGGCATAGACGAGATTGGCCCGCTCATCCTTGGTCTGAACGGTCTTCGGGGTGAACTCCGACTTGTCCGAGATCCAGGTCAATCGGCCCGGATAGGTCTTATAGGCTTTGTTGCCTGCGTCGATCCGTACGTCGATTGGCTGGCCAAGCCTGACCCGCGGCAATTGCGTGCCCGTGATGTAGGCGCGAAGGGTAAGGGTGTCCAGGTCGGCGATCTTGTAAAGCGCCTTGCCCACCGCCGCCATCTCCCCGCCCAGCGCATATTTTGTAAGGACCGTGCCGCTGACGGGATTGATGATCGCCCCCTTTCGTATCTGATCCTTGTATTGGGCGACCGATTTCTCCAACGGAGAGGCCTCGCTTAGCACGCTGCGGTTCTGATTGGCGATATTGGCTTCCTGCACCGACAATTGCTGCTTCGTCACATTGATCTGCTTTTCCAGTTGGTCGATGCCGGAGTTGATGTCATCCAGTTGCTTCTGCGTGGCGGCATCCGCTTTCACCAGGTTTTCCGTCCGCGTTCTTTCACGTTTTTGCTGCTCGAGCTGCGCCTGCTGCACGGCAAGCTGCTTGCGCACCAATTCCAATTGCGGGCCGGGGTCGGTCGTTTTTTCGTGGAGGGCGTGGATGGAGGCTTGCGCCTGCTCCATTTGCAGCGTGGGGGTCGTGACGTCGATTTGGCCGACCACCTCGCCCTGACGCAAGGTGTCGCCTTCCGAGACGGCGAACGATAGCAGCTGGCCATTCTGTTGCGCCGATACAATGGTTTCATCGGCCTCGAAATAGCCAGAGGCGTCATAGGCATCCTGTTTGCCGGAACAGGAACACAGACAAATGGCCGTCGCGATGAGTAGTCGTTTCATATTCGTTGCTATTGAATTATTGTCCGGATGTAGTCAGGGAATTATATTCCGCCTGCAGCAGCTGGATCTTATGCAAAATGAGGCTTTGCCTCGCAAGACTTTCTGCATTTACGCGCGTAATATAATCGTGCGAGGTGATCACGCCGTTCCGTAATTGGGCAAGCGCAGCGCTCTTGACGGATGCCCTCAGATCGACGATCTCCTGGTCCTGGTTCAGCAAGGCCTGGTATTTTACGGCCTCCTCGTTTTGCTGGATCAGCGTCAGCCTGGTGTTGAAAAGAAAGGTTTCCTTTTGAAGGTCGAGGTTCCTGCGATCCAGCTCCAGCAGGCGCTTGTCATTTTTATGGCTGTATAAGCCCGTCAATGCCCATGAGAACCGGACCCCGCCGATAGCCCAGAACCCGAAATCATTGGATATGAAATTCAGGGTAGGCCGCCCATAGGCTCCCTGAACATAGGCGCCGACCTTCGGCAGATAGTTCAGGCGCAATTGCTTTTCCTGGATAGAAAAAACGGCTCTTCGGTAATCGAACAGGACGAGCTCCGGTCTCTTGATCTCTGCCGATACGCTGACGCCCGGAGGAGTAACAAGCATCCTCGATTCGTCTACCGGTTCATTGATGAATAGGGACAGCATTTGCCCGTAAGACTTGCGCGCCGCGAGTAGCTCCGTCCTGGCCTGATCACTATTCAGGACCTCTGCCTTCAGCTCGTCGAGGCTGCTGCGGAAAGCGGTCCCGTTCTTAAGGGCCGCCTGCATTTGTTCCATGCCGTTCTGCAGATCGGTTCTTTGCAGGTCATTCAGTGTAAGTTGCCCGTCAATCAACAGAATGCCGAAAAACAATTGGTCGATCCGATCCTTCAACGCATAGAGGTTGACCTCGAGTTCCTGCTCCTGAATATGGGCTTCCGCATTTCTTTGCTCGCGCTGGTACCGGATCGCGCCTCCGTCATAGAGGGTCTGGTCAACTTCAGCCTGTACCCTGTATTGATCCTTACTATAGACGGGCAGGGTGACGCCGGGAATTTTGAATGGGAAGGCGATCGTTTCGCTCTGATAGCTGGCCTGTCCGGAAAAGCTGAGCTGTGGCAGCCATCCCTTGCCGGCATTCGCCACAGAATACTCCTTTGTACGGCTGATCAGTTCATGCTGGCGGATAAGAGGATAGTTCTCCCTTGCCCGGCTAAGACATTCGTCCAGGGTCAGGGGCGCCGTTTGGCCGTACCCACGGCAGCCGGCCAGGATCAGAAGCAGGGCGATACTCGCATTCTTCATGGTTGCATTATTTTTTTTATCCAAACGGGGATCAGCTTCCTTCGCTCTTCCATCAGCGCAACAAATACCTCCTCGCTCATCCCGCTGACCTCCTTCAGCAACGGCGCTGCGGCAAAAGGGAATACCGTCATGGCCAGCGTGTTCATCACGAAATGGATCGGATTTACGGACAACTTTCTGCGCAAGATCAACTCTTCCGTCAATTGCTTCATGAAATGGGAGTTCCTGAGCATGTCCTTCGTCAGACCTTTCGATTTAAGCGTTTTTGGATTGGAGCGCATCTCGTTCAGAATAAAGAGGGGTAGGTCGGGATTGGCCAGCAGTTTACCGATGTAGAGGTTGACCAGGCCTTCTATTTTCTCTTCGAGGCTGGTCGTCTGTTCGTTCATGATGGCCCGGACGCCTTCCACGAATTGCCCGAAATTTTCCAGGATGACCAGGTCGAAAAGCTTCTCTTTGCTGCGGTAATAATAGTTGAGCAGAGCCAGGTTGATGCCCGCTTCTTTCGCGATGTCCCTGGTGCGGGTGGCGGCGTATCCCTTGCGGGTAAACAAGGTTCGGGCGGCCGCCTTGATGCGTTCTTCCGTGCTGAGGTCTTTTGCTTTTTTTTCCATGGCGCCGTGGCGATATGACGCCACGAAAATACTAAATCAATTGATTTAAACAAATTATTTAATCAAGTGATTAATATTTCCGGATTCACGGCCTGGCCGCATGGACATATCTTTTCAACGCATTCAGAAGCGTCTTTCTTTTTTTGCTCACGGCCAGGTCCCAGGCCTGCCTGACGGCGGCAACCCCGGCAGTCAGACCGGAAGGTCCCTTCTCCTGCAGGTAGACATGCAGCAGATCCAGCGCGATCCGCCGGTCGTTGAAATCCCCGGCTTGCCTGGCGATCCGCTTCAACGGACCCAATTTCTCCGCATAACCCCCGCCCGGATATTTCCTGGCCGCCCACTCACTGACATATTCCACGTCTTTGATCAATTTCCGGGCGCTGTGCAACTCCTCATGGGAGGGAGACGGCACGCAAAGTATTCCCTGGATACGGTGGATCTCTTTCCGGCAAAATTGATCGATGCCTCGCTTCCCGCTTTTCTTATAGTCCTGCCGGACATTCTCCCTGAGCTGCCGTTTCACGATCCGGGGATGAAAGCAACGACGCCAGCTGTTTTGCTGCTCTGCAAGTAATGCCTGCAGCCATTTTTTGAATTCCTCCAGCCGTTCGTCATCCATGGTCTTATCGGCAAGCAGGACCTGGCTGTTCCGGAGGTCCCCGGAAATATGCACCAATTTTTTAAACGACCTGGTCAACGGCTGCTTCGAAACGGAAAACGCACGCAGCAGGGCGCGCCATTTTTTTAGGGTCGTTCGGAATTCATGAATAGTGTCCATGTCGAATTCGGAGCCGATCCGGCTTGTGAGATCCGCGATTGCGTTGCCTCGCTTGTGCAGGGTTTTATGGAGTTGCTTTTCCCGCATAGTCGATCACCAGCCTCTCAGCTTGCCGGGGCAGGATTTCTCAATAGCTTTTTATGGAATAATAAAAGAGCGATCACGCCGATGGAAATGGACGCATCGGCGATATTGAATACCATACTGAAAAACTCGAAGTGTTGACCGCCCCAGAACGGCATCCAGGACGGGAAGTGCCCCTGGAATAGAGGAAAGTAGAGCATGTCAACCACATTGCCGTGCAGCAGCGGCGCATAACCATGTGCCGAAAAATGCGAAAGGCCTTCATACCGGGTAAAGCTCCCCTGTATATCATTGAACAGGGCTCCCTTGTCGAACAGTACGCCGTAAAACAGGGAATCGATAAGATTCCCCAGGGCGCCGGCATAGATCATCGCGACGCATACGATAAAACCGGCTGTCCTCCTATGCCGGAATAGCTTGTTGATATAGAATACACCCCAGATCACCGCGATCAACCGGAAGATCGTCAATACGATCTTTCCCCACCGGAAATCCAGTGTCCATCCCCAGGCCATGCCGTCATTTTCGATGAAATGAAGCCGGAACCAGTGGCTAATCATCCGCCGGTCCTCATCGTATTCAAAATGGGTCTTCACATAGATCTTTACTATTTGATCGACAACAACGATAAGAAGGATGATCAGGATGGCGTCTCTCTTTTTCATAATTCGCGGTAAGATAGGTTTTATTGCATTTTCCGTCAATCCGTCATGGCAATCCTTCGAAATGGATCTCCCTGGCCCCCTGCGTCCAGATCTTCATACCCAGATCCCTGAGTTTGCCGAGGTCCTCGTCCAACACTTTGGCAAAAATATTACAGGCATCCAGCCCTCTTCCCTCACCGTAATAGATACCCATGCAGTTGGCCGTTCTTGCCCGCAAGGGCCGCGATGGTCCGATAACCGCTTCGCCGGGTTCGGTAAAGACGGATGCATTCTCCTGGATAACGTCCAGCCGCGGGGAATCATCCGTCCATACCTCCTGACCGGACGTTCTGGCATGGACAAAAACCCG
>JAUZNZ010000020.1 GCA_030706735.1 Bacteroidota bacterium
GTTCCGGTCGTACTCCTTTGCCAGCTTTGCGGCAATGACCTCCGAGGCTCCCTTGGAGAGGGCAACATATCCCGCGCCGAGCGGGTGGATGGTGGTCATACATTTCCGTTCGGCGTCAAAGGGTATTTCGGCCAATCTGGGCAAGGAAGTCCGCAGTTGCAAAATAATATCTGTGGAATAGCGCTTACCGATATGCTCTACCAGGGCGATCTCCGTCGGGTCTCCTTTCCATGTACCTTCGGACGACAAACGCGTATCGTTGTTCAACAGCATCGCGCATTCCAATGGATCGAGCGCGCTGTGTAAAGAGAGCGGTGCGGCATATGGACTGATCGATTCCACCGTCATTTTATTTTGTGTCAGGGTACCCGTCTTATCGGTACAGATAAAACTGACGGCGCCCAGCGTCTCTACGGCGGGAAGCCTTCGGATCAGCGCATTCTTCCTGACCAAACGCCTGGCTCCGATCGCCATCGAGATGGCCGTGACGGCCGGGAGCGCTTCGGGTATGGCGGCAACCGCGAGAGACAATGCCACCAGCAATACCCTGACCGGTTCCTCGCCCCTCATGATCCCTATCCCAAAGAGCAAGGCGCAGACGATGACGACCACATAGGCGAGTCGTTTGCCCACCTCAGCCATCCTCCGCTGCAACGGCGTCGGCACAGCTTTTTCTTGCAACAGGCCTGATATCCGGCCGATCTCCGTATTCATGCCCGTCCTTACCGCGATGCCCCTGCCCCTTCCAAAAACGACGACCGTGCCTTTATAAGCCATGTTGAGCCTGTCGCCGATGGCGGTATGCGCATTTCCGATGGGTTTAGTCACTTTATCGACGGGAGCGGACTCCCCGGTAAGAGAGGCTTCTCCGATCCTGAGGGAATGTATCTCGCAAAGTCGCAGGTCGGCCGGCACGATGGTTCCTGTTTCCAGCAGCACCAGATCTCCCGGGACCAGCCCGGTGGAAGCGATCTCCCGTATCTGCCCGTCACGGATCACGTTTGTCCAGGGCTCCGCCAGTTTCCTCAACTCCTCCACGGCCCTATCCGCCTTGTACTCATGGAAAAATCCGAGTATTGCGTTAAGCAGGGCGATGGCCATAATGATGATCGTGTCGGTAAGATTGCCTATAACCGCCGATATAGCCGCCGCAACGATCAATATCAAGACCATGAAATCCCTGAACTGTCCGGCGAACAGCGTCAATGCCGATCTTTTTCTTTTCCGACGCAATGCATTCGGGCCGAATTTCTTCATCCTGCTTTCCGCCTCCTGGGTGGAGAGACCGCGAAGTGAAGTACCCAATCCTTCGATTGCTTCTGCGATCCCGAGCCGGTGCCAGTTCCCATATTCAGCAACAGGCCGGGTCTCGACCCTTTCGCTTATTCTTTCCATAAAGTGCGTTGAGGCAATCTGTTGAAGCTAAAGCCTTACTTCCGGTGGGCGGTTGACGAATATCTATTCCACGCATGAGTTTCGTCAGATGCGTCCAAGATCAGCGGGGACCATGACCATGGTCATAGAAGATCTTGTTCCCAATTCGCAGATTTGGTTATGACGAAAAGATTAAACCTACTAGTCCCAACGGACTTTTCCGTCGCCTCCCGGGCCGGGATCCGTTTTGCGGTCCAATTGGCCGGACAACAAAACGCCCATATCACTTTTGTTCATGTATTGACGCTATTTCGCCGACACAACTGGTCGGACCGTCAATTCGAGGCCTTTGCGGCCACCGAGCGCAGGTGCCGGAAAGAGCAGCTCGATACCCTGGTCGCCGACGTACGACGGCGGCACCCCTTGCGTCCGGGCGCAAGCTCCACGCTGGTACTGGAAGGACTCAGCGCAGACCTTGCCCTCATCGACTACTGCCAGCGCCATCCTGATATAGATCTTATCTGCATGGGCACCCGCGGCGCCAGCAAGGTGAACAAACTATTCGGGACGAATACCGGCAACCTGATCACGCATTCGGATACGCCGGTCATTGCCGTACCGGCACTGTACAGAAAGAAACAAATATCCCGTCTGCTCTATATCACCGACCTGATCCATGGTCAGGAAGAATTGAAAGAGGTAGTCGCCCTGGCAAAACCTCTGCATGCCCGCCTATCGGTGCTCCATCTTATGCAACCGGGAGAATTGAATTTCGATACCCGCCTCCTGCAAAAGGTCTGGAAAAAAGAATTTGGATACCCTGTGGATGTCGATTTCAGGCCGGCCAACAGCAACATTACTGTGGTCGCGGACCTGGAACAAACGATCCGTCGCCTAAGGCCATCCCTTGTCGTTATGTTCTCCAATCGCCGCCGGACGCTCTTTGAGGCCATCTTCTATCCCAGCCATGCCGAACGTCTTTCCTTCCGTACCAGGACGCCCATCCTGGTTATGGGAAAGAATGATCCGAACGGCGTTCAGGACAGGCCGAAGGAAGAGGAAAGCGTGATGAGATCCGATCTGCGGACGAAGAGCAGGTCGCGCGGGCGGCAGCCGGCGACGCGTTTGAAGGCGAGACAGTCGTAGACAAAGGAAGTCAGCCCGGCCATACTAAAGGCGGCTGCGGCGCCGATCACCCCCCATGAGCGAATAAGCAGAAAGAAAAGAATCAACACGACCGCCAGTTGGATACAGGCGCTGATCAGATTGATGCGGAGCCGGCCCCTGCCGAAGAAATAGGCGGTAAAGAAGGTCGAACTGGCGATCGCGAAAAGCCCGGGTATGCAAGCCAGCAAGATCGCGTACATGCGGTCAAAAGAGCGTCCGAACACAAAAGGCAGGGCCCACCACCCTACTGCCGCGATTCCCATGGCTAAGATCAGCACTATCGTATTGGAGAGCCTAACCAGGAGCAATACCCGCCGTTGCATGTTCCCGGCCTCGTCCCCCGCCACCAGTGCAATGACGGGATAATAGATGAATGAGGCGGCGATGCCTACATATTCGACGATCTTGAATGCCTGAAAGAAATTTCCCTGGTCGGGGCGCGGCGCCCAATATGGGATCAGGTAGAGGCACATTCTCGAGCCAACGTAAAAGATCAGGTTTGTGACAAAGGCGGCAAAGGAGAAGCGCAGGATGGCTTTTAGGGGGATGGCGCTGCCGGTCGGGGTTTCGGGGGGCGCGTTTGGCGCGACCGGAGCGGGGCGTTCGCGGCTGCGCCGGCCATAGAGGCGGAGGGAAAGGAAGAAGAGGACGGCGCCCTGGAGAAAGGAAGAGACAAAGTAAAGGAGGAACAGGGCGTCGATGGCCTTCGCGCCCGGGAATAAAACGACCGAGGCCAGGCCGCCCCCCAGGACGAGGAGATTGGCGAGGAAGGCGATTTGCGCAGGCACGTGATTGCGTCCGTGTGCGGTGAACAGAGTCCCGGATAGTGCGCTGAAAAGCCCGCCGGTGATCGTCAGTGCGGAAAAAAGCAGGAACATCCGCGCCCCGATGTGCGGGTAGATCGCGGATGAATACATCAGCCAGACCAATGGCAGGCCCAGCAGCAGGGCCCCCGCGATGATAATTAGTATGATCCGGTTTGCTGTCGCGGGAGGCAGCTCCCGGCGCGGGATATAATAATTAAAGCTGATATCGAGACCCAGGGTGAAGAAGCTCACGGCCAGAGCGAGGAGGTAGGATAAGGAGTAGAACTCGGCGGAAACGGCCGAGCGCAGGACCCGTGCGAACAGGATGCTGACCAGGAAGGAACTGGCGAATTGGAAGGTCTTCCAGAACAAGCTCTTGTATAAAACCTTCGCAACGGGCATGGCGTCTTGGGTTTTAGGCCGTGTGGTGGATGCGGTTGCTGCACATCAGGCCGTAGGCATCGATGCAGTGCGTGCATTGTTCGGGGAGTTCCACGCCCAGGCGATGGGCCTCCCGGAAATGTTTGAATTCGGGCTTGCGATAGATCTGCAAGGGATCGTCCTTATAGATGTTGCCGAAGATGACCGGCGGGTGGCGGACGGTCTCGCCGAATAAGGTAAATGGCGTCGTCACGGCCAGGAAATCGCAGGGGGCGACATTGCCGTTGCTGTCCACGAAGAAGGTCTCGGCGGCCTGGCATCCGATCTGTGTAGGTTTGAGGCGGGGCATGCTGATCGACAGCTTATGCATGGCCGCGCGACGAACGGCCTCGTCGAAAAAGACCTGGGCCTGCGGGTTTCCTTCGGGCGAATAGAGAGCCAACGGCGCCAGGGCCGGCGTGAAGCTCAGGATATTGCTCACGTAGATCTGGCGGACGCCGAGGCTATGCGCCAGGTCAACGAGTTGGGGCAGTTCATGGATATTATTCCGGTGCGCCACGAAGGTGACGGCGATGCGATCCTTCAGGGAGGACCGGCCCAGCAATTGGATGGTTTCGATGATCTTTTCATAGACCACCTCTGTTTTGAAATCCTCTACGGTCTTTTTGGTCGCGCCGTCGAGGGAGATATTGATCTCCGAAACGGGATATTTTTCCAGTTGTGCGATCTTTTCGGCGCTCAGCTCCATCGTATTCGACAGAAAGGGGAACCGGATCTTCGGATTGATCGAGAGTACCAGGTCCATCATTTCGAAAAGATGCTTGTTCAAGATGGCCTCGAAGGTGGAGAAATTGAAGAAGGCGGCGTGTTGGATCATGGGCTTCAGCCGTTCGGCGATCCGGGCGAACTCGTCCAGCTTCATGATCTTGATGACCCCGTCATGGATCTCCGTATGGTAGTCGTTGATGAAGCAGTGTTTGCACTTCAGGTTGCATGCGCTCACGGTCTGGATGCTGATATAGTACGGATAGTCGCTGAGGTACTTCCTCACGCCGAGGACAAGGCGCTCTTTGAGGCGGGACCTGGGTATCCGACGGAGCTTCCTGACGGCTATCCTAAGCGTTTTCAGCATGTCCAAAGGTACTTGACAATTCTTACTTCAGGGAATGAATAATTTTGATGAAATCGGCTCCGATAAGAGAAGCGCCGCCGACCAGGCCACCGTCGACGTCGGGGCATCTGAATAGTTCCTTCGCGTTACCAGCCTTCACGCTGCCGCCATATAGAATGGGGATGGCTTCGGCAACATCCGCTCCATACTTCCCTTCCAGCACCGAACGAATGAAAGCGTGCATTTCCTGCGCCTGTTCTGTCGTAGCGGTCTTGCCGGTACCGATCGCCCAGATAGGTTCATAGGCGATGACGATGCCGCTGATCCTGCCTTCGGAGAACCCGAAGAGGGACTCCTCCAACTGGGTCTTTACGTAGTTGTTTTGGGTGCCGGCCTCGCGGATGTTCAGGGGCTCGCCGCAACAGAAGATGGGCGTAATACCTGCTTCAAGACAAAGGGCCGCCTTTTGCGCAAGAGCCTGGTTGGTCTCGGAAAAATATTCGCGGCGTTCACTATGCCCGATGACGGCATAGCGGATATTGATCGATTGCAGCATTTCCGCGGAAACTTCGCCGGTATAGGCGCCGGAGCGTTTGTCGGAACAATTCTGGGCAGCCGCAAAATAATTGTTCTCATCGGCCAGCTCGCTATTGACCATGATCAGATACGGGAAGGGAACGGCGAAGACCACCCGCTGATGGGCCTCCAATGGAATATCCGCATCGAGGATCTCGTCCAGCAGTTCTTCTCCCTGGCGGTAGGTCAGGTTCATTTTCCAGTTAGCCGCGGCAATTTGTGTTCTCATTGTTTATTGTCGATTTACGTTGTCGGTTTTAATATGGTGAATTAAGACTGGTCGGCCTCGTAGATCCTTTTCAGGGTCTGGATCTCCGGATCGGTAAGGGTCTGCCCCTTGAGCGCCTTCCAGTTGCCGATGTCCCGGATGGCCTTGTCGAATTCATATTTTGCGACGAAGCCCCAGCTGAAGCTGGGAATAAATTTGGGCGTTAGGGCGCCGGGAATCCCAACGCCGCCGGCCCCGTCCCCGAATACATTGCAACAAACCCCGACCACGGTGCCGGTATTAAAGGATGTATTGATCGCCGAACGCGAATAGTCTCCCATGAAGAGGCCGCACTTCGCGCCAGCGGCGATGAAGGCGGAGCGTGAAGGACTCCATACCTTCACCTCGCCCGCATTGTTCTTGAGATTCGAATTGGACGTCCCTGCGCCGAGGTTGCACCACTCCCCGATCACGGAATCGCCGAGGTATCCGTCATGTCCTTTATTGCTATATCCGAAGATCACCGAATTCTTGATCTCACCACCCACGGTGCTATAGGGTCCGATCGTGGTGGCGCCGTACATCTTCGCGCCCATTTTGACGACGGCGCCTTCGCAAAGGGCAAAGGGGCCACGGATGAG
The DNA here is from genome assembly GCA_030706735.1 of Bacteroidota bacterium. Classification (GTDB taxonomy): domain Bacteria; phylum Bacteroidota; class Bacteroidia; order Chitinophagales; family Chitinophagaceae; genus Puia. The sequence continues at coordinate 6,265 of JAUZNZ010000020.1, forward strand.
CGAGCCTTCCATGACTTCGGCGTTCCTGCCGATATAGATGGGCCCTGCGGAGGCGTTGAGCGTGCAATAGTTCAGGATGGCGCCTGCCTCGATGAAAATGTTTTCGGGGCGGATCGATTGTACTGTGGGAGGGATGGGTTGGGAGGTTCGATCCTTCGTCAGCAGCGCGAAGTCGTCTGCGATGGCCTGGGCGTTGTGGCGTATGATGTCCCAGGGGTGCGAGATCTGCTTTGCCAGCGCGGGCAATTTTTCCCGCAGGGTCAGGATGCCCATCCGGATATCCAGGATGGGTCGGGTCAGGCTGAAGGGAAACAGATCCATTGGCTAAATCTACAAATAAAAAGCCTTCCCCGGAGGAAAGGCGATAAGTTCGACGCGGTTGCCATGGGGCGACCGGACTATTTGGTTTTCTTTTCGTAACGCTTCTTGAATTTGTCGATGCGACCTGCGGTGTCTACCAGGACATTCTTACCCGTGAAGAATGGATGCGAGGTGTTGGATATTTCCAATTTGATCAGGGGGTATTCTTTACCGTCTTCCCATTTCGTGGTTTCACGGGAAGGTGCGGAGGAACGGCTCAGGAAGCTGGTACCATTGCTCATGTCCTTGAAAATGACGAAACGGTAGCCTGTCGGGTGAATATCTTTTTTCATGACTTTTCGATTTTCGGCTCGCACGGATTTGGCCGTACGGCATTTTAAATTAAGAGTGCAAAATTAGGCAATATCGGGTTGTGTTCCAAATATTTTGGGATCGATTTGCGGGGGGCGGCGGGGGCGAGGTTGGCGGAGGGTTCGGCCGGGGGGCTAGCTACGCATATTGACGTATTGCAGGGCGACGCCGAGGTTGGCCTCGTTGCACAATTTGATGACGGCCTGCAGGTCGTCGATCTTTTTGGCGGTGACCCGAACGACGTCGTCCATGATCTGGGATTGCACTTTGAGGCCGGAGTCCTTGATCAGCTTGACGATCTTCTTGGCGTCCTCCTGTTTGAGACCGTTGCGGACGGGGATCTGCTTTTTCGTTATTTTCCCGCTGGGGTATGGCTCCTTGCTGAGGTCGTAGGCCAGGGGATCCAGGCCCTGTTTCATAGACCGCGATATCAGCACGTCGACGATCTGCCTGACCTTCATGTCGCTTTCGGCTTCCAGGTCGAGCAGCATGTCCTTTTTGTTCAGGTCGATCTTCACCGAGGAGTCCTTGAAATCGAACCGGTTGGTAATCTCTTTTTTGGTCACATTGACGGCATTGTCCAGGACCTGCGGGTCGACCTTGCTGACGATATCGAAGGATGGCATGACGCAAATATAGCTACAAGCTGCAAGCGGCAAGCGTCAGGCCAGACATTTTTTGGATTGCCGGGCTTGAGGCCCGGGAAAGGGGCGGTCGGGCCGGCGCTGCGGCGGCCGGCCCGGGGCCGGGGGGTTAGTTGCCCCCTCCCACCTTGACGCGGTTCTGCTCTTCGCTGGCTCCGGCGTGGCGCCTGGCCGCATTGCTCTTCAGGGGCTTACCGAAGCGGTAGCTGAAGCTCAGGCTGACCTGGCGGCTATCCCTGGAATTGAAGAAGCTGGCCTCCGTCTGCTGGAAATTGATGTATCCCCGGGTTTTCTGGGTGTAGAACATGTCCCGGATGCCGAGCTTGACGCTGGCCTTGTCTTTCAGCATGCGTTTGGAGAGCGCTGCGGAAGCCTGACCCATGGGGTCGATGATGATCTGTCCTTCCACGCCCTTGGTACGATAGAAGCCGGAGAGCTCCGCATCCCAGCCCTTGCCCAGGCTGAATTGGTTATTGATATTGAGCAGGAGATTGGTGGCCGAGACGTCCAGGTTCTCGCCATAGAGGAAACCGGAGAATTTCGAATAGTTCAGGTTCGTATAGAGGATGGCCATCCATTGTTTGGTCACGTGCACCTGTGCGCTGACCGCGATGCCTGCATTCTGCCTGCTGCCGATGTTTCCCCGGCGAACGATGGTCGCGTGACCCTGTTGTTCGAAGGTCTCGGTAAAGAAATTATCGGTATGGCTGTAATTGAGGGTCGTGGTCAGGAACTGCCGGTAGGTATGCGAAAACTCGATATTATTGGTGAATTGAGGCTGTAAATAGGGATTTCCGGCCTGATAGGTGTACTGGTCGAGGAAGAACAGGAAGGGATTGAGATCCTGGTAAGCGGGCCGGTCGATGCGACGGCCGTAATTGATGGTGAACTGGTTTTTGGGATTAAGCTGATAACTGATATAGAGAGTCGGGAAAAGGTCCCCGTAACTCCTGGAAAAGGTGGAATCCCGGTTGCTTTGCGAGCCATTGCCCAGCTGGTGGCCCGAATAATTAGTATTCTCATAGCGCAGGCCGGCCTGGATCCCCCATTTGCCCGCTTGTTTGTTCAAATTGATGTAGACGGCGTTGACATTTTCACGATACAGGAAGTGATTGGTCTTCGTCGTGTCCATGTAGGGTATATTGTTGATCACATTATCATAATTGGCGATATTATCGGTGTTTACATAGCTTGTTTTGATCCCGCCCTCGAACTTGAGCGTTTTGTTGAAGGGATGGGTAAAATCCGATTTAAATGAGTAGATATTGATGGTGCTGGGGAGGTCGCCGGTGAGGATCGTCTCCCCTTTTTGGGTATAATCGGGATTATAGGAGATATTATCGAAAAATTGACTACTGCCCGAAGCATAGCGAATATAGTCTGCGTCGGCGGTGAGCTCGGTTCCGGTGGAGTCAAATTGGTGGCTGAGGTTAAGATTGATGGAGGTATTCTTCCAAAGCGCGTCGATCCGGCTGGGAGAATATACAATCGAGTCCACCGAATTGTTCGGGTTTTCTAAAAAAATGGTGCTGCCTGACCGATCGTGCTCATGATTCTGGAATCCGCTGAGTACGAATCCGAGGGTCGTGTGCTTGTTCAGGTAGTAATCCACGCCGAATTTGAGGTTGAGGGAGGGGTTATCGAAGTGCATATGCGTCGATTGCGAAAAGATCGAATTAACGGTCTTTGCCGGGGTGGTATCCAGGTATTTACGCGTAATATCCAACTGTTGAAACCCCGCCCAGCGAGAGTATCCTCCATTCAGGAACAGGTTGAACTTGCCGGTACGGTAGTTCAGGTTCAGGCTTCCGCTTGGCTTGGGGTAAACGCCCTGGGTATGGGTGAGCATGACGCTGCCGTTGAAGCCCTGCATCTTATTCTTCTTCGTTTTGATATTGATAATGCCCGAGTTGCCTGAGGCATCGTATTTGGCAGAGGGGTTGGTCATGAGTTCGATCTGGTCGATGGCGGAGGCGGGCAGGCTTTTCAGGTAGCTGGCCAGCTGCGCCGCGGAGAGGTAGGTCGGTTTGTTATCGATCATGATCATCACGCCCTGCTTGCCTTTCAGGCTGATATTATCGTCCTTGTCCACGGTCACGCCGGGGGATTTCTCCAGCACGTCCATGGCGGTCGAGCCCGCGTTGGATGGGGACGCATCGACATTGATGACCATGCGATCGGCCTTCTGCTCGATGAATGGCTTTTTGCCGATGACGGCGATGGCTGCGAGCTCTTTGGCGCTTTGTTCCAGTACGATCGGTTTGAGGTCGACCGAAGGAGCGGAAGCAGAGATCTCGGCGGCGGGGAGATGAACGCTATTATGATTTACCGCGGTTGCCGTAAGGAGGTATTTGCCTTCCGGGAGGGAAAGGAATTCGAAATGGCCGGTCTTGTCCGAGGCCGTGCGTCCGACCAGCGAAGAATCCTTCGCTGACAGGAGGGTAAGGGTGGCCGATTGGATGGCCCGATGGGTGCCGTCCTGGATCGTTCCGGTCAGTTTTCCCGGGTTTTGCTGGGCGAGGGCGGTGATCGAGGCCTGTGCGGCGATCAGAACAGTCAGTATGGTCTTTAAGGAATTCATAAATCTTTTTATTAATAAGTACTATTCGTTAAATATTACAAGACAAAGATTGGTACTTTATATTGCATAGTACATTGTTTTGTGTCGGAAGGCCGAATTCATTGATGATTGGCGAATCCGGTGGGTTCATCGTATAGGACGAGCTGCCCTGAATGGGGTTACAAAAAGGCGGGCATTAAGGATGAAAGGAGGCTTAACGGGTTGAAAGGCCAGGCGGCTGAGAGGGCGGCGACAGTGGCGCCGGCGGCGGCGAGGTTTTCGCGCGGCGGCGCAGCAGTACATAGATCAAGATGCCGGCTATGACCAGGAGGGACGAGATGATCTCGGCCTGGGTCGGGTGAAAACCGAAGATATCATATTTGGTATTTACCCGGATCTTCTCAATGAAGAACCGCTCAATGCCGTTCACGAACAGGTAGACGGCAAATAAGGTCCCTGGCACGGTCATGCGTTTGCGCAGGCTCCAAAGCAGGAAGAAGAGGATCAGGCAGGCCACGGTCTCATAGAAAGGCGTGGGAAACACGGGCAGGGGCAGGTGGGCGCAAAAATTCCCTTCGCATCCGGGAATGTGCAGGCCCTGGCCGATAACGTTGTGCGGGTAGGAATAGGCGTAGGTCCAATTGGGCAAGAAGGATGGCGCTTTGGCATAGATATAGGGCACTTTGTCAAGAGACCCGAATTGCTCCACGTAGAACGGCCTGTTCTGTTCCAGCACGCGAAGGGCGTCTCCGTGGAGAGCCAGTACCGATTTACCATTGGGATCGCTTACATAGGCGCTATTGACGATACCCCAGTCGCCGTCCCCGGCGACCTGGCAACCGATCCGGCCGACGGCGTAGGCCAGCATCAATGCCGGGGCGGCCGCGTCATTCAGGTACCAAAATCCAATGCCGTGTTTCCTGGCATAATACCAGATCGCGAGTGCGGCGCAAATGAGCCCTCCGTAGAAGGTAAGCCCGCTGAAAGAGAAAAGCGATCCGAGGGGATTTTTGACAAAATCGCCCCAAGTTTCGAGACTATTGAAGATTTTTGCCCCCAAAAAGCCAAAAAGTGCGGCAAATATGGTAAGATCCCCTACCCTGTCGTGGGGCCAGATCCGGATCGTTTTTTCTTGCGGTTCGGGCAACTTCTGTTTGTTCTTTTCCACCCATTTCATGCCCGCGAGCAACAAACCTAAAATAAGCCCTGCCGACCAGCTGCCTTCCAGGGAAGTGATATAATCCTGGGGATTATCGGCCAGCGGGCTGCTGGAAAGGAACAATCCGATGATCTTGTATCCCAATATGAAGCCGAGCAGGAAGTTCAGCACGAGTTCAGAAACGCTGGCGGGCCTGCCGATGATCACCATTTCATCCTTGCCTGCCAGGAGGCCTTCACGCTCTTTGCGCAGCAATTCCCTGGAAAGAAGGAGGGCCGCAGCCACAAAGGCCAGGGCAACGAAAAAACCAAAGGAGTTGATGAAACGAAGGAATCCAGGGGCCCGCCCGAACAAGTCTTTGCAAGCGTAATACAGGTTGGGATACATAACGTTAATAGGTGAAGGATGCAAACCTACATTAAAATGCTGAATAGACAAGTGCCCGAAATAGGCATGGCGGGATTGGCATTTCCCAAATAATTTTTCCACACACGCAATAAATTGGGAATTCTCGTTCCACAAAATTGTTCCACGTGGAGCATTTTCCTGCCGAAAGTTCCGTCTGTACTGCTTTTTCTGCATTATCCACAAAAGGGCATAACTTTTCGAGGCCCGGCGCGACGGAAAGGGCTAAACGCGACGGAGAGGGGCCTAAATAACAAAAACCCCTCCTGGAAACAGGAAGGGTCTTGAACAAAGCTGAACTAACTCAGCAAGTCTTTCATCAACAGTATTCTTCAAATGCGGCGATCAGGTTATGGGCGATCAGTTGGGCGGGCCGGCCTTCGATCTGATGCCTTTCGATCATATGCACCAGCTGTCCGTCCTTAAAAAGGGCGATGGCCGGCGAGGAAGGCGGGTAAGGAAGGAGGTGCTCGCGGATCTTATTGATCGCCTCCACATCGAATCCGGCAAAACTGGTCGTCAGATAGTCGGGTTTCTTTGGGCTATTGGCTACGGCCATCAATACGCCCGGACGAGCCGAACCCGCGGAACAGCCGCAAACCGAATTGACCATGACCAGGGTCGTCCCTGATTTATTTAGCTGCTGATCGACCTCGGATGGAGTCAACAGTTCATTGAAGCCATTGTCGGTCAGCTCTTCTTTCATCGGTATTACTATTTCCCGGGGATACATTTGTTTATTTTTTTAGGTGTAATTAACAACCAAAATTAGGCAAAAAGGTTGATCTCCATCCCATTTTGACCCGAAATAGGAACAAATGTCATGTCTACTGCCAAAATATGCAAAAATGTCATGTTTCCTGAGGGTCAAATTGACGAAAATTCCGAAAAATGGCGATTTTGGCCTGACAAAAGGCAATGGTATATCATTTGTTCCTTCCCTTGCAGCAAACACTATTTGATTTAACCTATAAATGAATTTTATGCCAGTCAATTTCCAACACAACAACTCGGGTCACAATATCCTTTCAAACCTGGTTGACGAACTGTTCTATGAGATCCCTGCCACCCTGGGGAGGGAATGGAATTCCGCTTTTCCCCCGGTGAACATCCATGAATCGAAGGATGCTTATCACCTGGAGCTGAGCGCACCCGGCCGTAACAAGGAAGACTTTTCCATCAATATCGACAATGGCCAATTGACCATCAGCTTCGATAAAAAGGAAGAACCCAAGTCGGACGATTATAAGACGATCAGGAAGGAATTCTCCTTCAAAGGATTCAAACGCACGTTCAATCTCGACGAACGCATCGATACGACCGCCATTCAGGCCAAGTATGAAGGTGGCGTGCTAAAACTTTACCTGCCCAAGAAAGAGCAGTCTAAGGAAAGTTCAAAAACGATCTTCGTTTCATAAGCATAAGCAGCAGTTGGTTTTGGTTTAGCAAGGCGCCCCTCGTGGGCGCTTTTGCTTTTGTCTCCCGATTGCGTTAATTTCGCCGTTTATCAACTTATTGTCCAATAATCTATCGACCACACATGTTTAAATCCGAGCAAGTCACATCGTTCAGGCTGTTGGTATTGATAGGCATGATCAGTTCTCTTAACGCATTTTCTCAGGACGCCGCATTGCATCCGCCGTTGCCGGCGCGTGATACGACGAGAGTCGAGGACAGTACGCTCCGCATCCGCAATCTCAATCCTTATTTCACCCTGCATGTCGATTCCACGCTAAGTTATCAACTGGAGATCAACCGCGATCCGGCCCGTTATTTCTTCTTCATGAAGAATGCTCCGGTGGGGCTGAGGATACGAGAGAACGGTCTGTTGAGCTTTAAGGCGGACAAGGCTTATTTTCTTTCCGGCAAACTCAAGTACGACCAGGAATACAAGGTTCGCATCGGGGTTCAAAACCTGAACGATCCGGCCGACCGCGTGGATACCTCCTTCACGCTGGTATTTTTCACGACGGAGATCATCCCTTCGCATGTCAAGCCCACGGTGAGCAATGTACTGTATATGGATGAGGGCGATACCATCAGTTTCCGGTTGCAATGCGAGACAGGAACCTATCCGATCGAGAGCATCAACTTTTACTCCAATATCCCCATCAAGACGAATTCCGAGATCAAGGGGTGCAACGATAATTTCACGTGGTCACCGCCCTACGATTTCGTCAAGGAGACCGATTCCTCCAAACAGAAGCTCCTCCTGCTCTATTTCGTAGGCACCAATAAGATATTCATGCGTGACACGGCGACGATCCGCATCTATGTCAAGGACGCCCTCAACTATCCCTATGAGGTGATGGAGTACAATCAGACGTTGAGGAATATCAACACGTATATATTGCGGTTGAAGTACGCCTTTTTCCAACTGGACAAGAAGGTAAAGAAAACGAAGAATACCAGGACGGATTTCGACATGAGTACGGCTACGACCGCTCTGGGCGGCACGGTACTCTCTTCTGCCACCAGTACGGGCGCTCAGAATGCCGGCAAGATCCTGCCGAGTGTCGGGGTTGCTTTGGTGCCGGTAAAGGAAACGGTAGCGCCGCCGCTTACCGCGGAACAAAACCAGGCCGGGCTCGTACGGTCCTCCATCAAACGGCTCGATTATACCATGCGCGACAATGCGTTGGTCGGCGAAAAGGACATGGAGATCACCAAGAAGATCGCCACCCTGAAGAACGAGTTGAAGCAAACCCAGGTTCAGCTGATCGATGTTCCCCTCGAGGAGACGACGTCGATGACAGAGGAGCAACTGAATGCCTACTTCGACAATCCCAAGGTCAACAAGAAGTACCGGCTGAAGAAACATTAAAGCCTGATTTTGGAACGGTTCTTGCGATTTTAATATGCTTTTAATGTTCAAACATGGACAAGTCCCTTGAAGATGTGCCGGTCGCGACCCTTCGGAAATTACTTATCGAGGAAGTAAAGGAGTTTATCATTTGTCTGGACAAGAGCCCGTTGGAAGATTTGCATAAAATGAAACTTCGGCTGAAAATGATCTTTACCCTGATTTCCGAAAAAGAAAAAACGCATGAGTTTCCTTTAGTTTGGGGAAAAAATTCTACTCCCAGCGGGAAAACTGTTCCCCAAGAGAACGATAAGACCGATACCCGATCGTTCCCTGACTTTTTGGAAAACCTGATCAGCCAGCGAACGTCGCAACGATTATAAAAAATATTGTTAAGGAATTCGCCGTGCGCGGGGAAGGATGGCGAGGGATGGCCCGGTATTTGAATTAGTTTAGTCTGTTTTTAGAAGTTTGGAATTGAACACGCCAGGTAGGAATAAAATCCTACCTTTTTTTGTGCGCGGCGGTCAACCGGATCAGGTGTATCCCAGGATCTTCAGCATGCTTTGCGCCGTCTGCTCCTTGGCGTAGACCCAATCGACCAGTTTTCCGTTCTTGTCATAGCCCACCACCACGTGCTTCGGGGAGGGGATGAGGCAGTGTTTGATGCCGCCGTAGCCGCTGATCTGGTCCTGGTAGGCGCCGGTGTGGAAGAAGCCGACATAGAGCGGCTCGCCGTTATTGAGCTTGGGGAGGAAGACCTCATTGATATGCTCCTCTGAATCGTAGTAGTCGTGGCTGTCGCAGGTCATGCCGCCCAGTACGACGCGCTGGTATTCGACGTCCCACTTGTTGATCGGCAGCATGAGGAAGCGCTCCCCGATGCCCCAGGTGTCGGGCAGGGTCGTAATGAAGGAGGAATCGATCATGTACCAGATCTCGCGGTCGTTCTGCATTTTCTGGCCGACGACGCTATAGATATGCGCCATGCTCTCCCCGACCGTATAGCTGCCGAATTCGGTGAAGATATGCGGCATGGGCACGTTGCTACGTTTGCAGGCCTTCTTGATATTGCCGACGATCTCGTTGATCATGAACTGGTAGTCGTATTCGAAACCGAGGGAGTGCTTGATCGGGAAGCCGCCGCCGATATTGATGGAGTCCAGTTCGGGGCAGATCTTCTTGAGCTGGCAATACAGGTTGATCACTTTGTTCAGTTCGCTCCAGTAATAGATATCATCCTTGATGCCCTTATTCAGGAAGATGTGAAGCATTTTCAATTGGAACCGGTCCTCGTTGCCTTCGATCTTGTCGACATAGAACTCGAGCACGTCACGGGGGCGGAAGCCCAGGCGGGAGGTATAAAAGGGAAAGGTCGGCTCTTCTTCGGCAGCCACCCGGATGCCCAGTTTGAAGGGTACTTTCACGGAGCGTTTGTACTGCTGCAGTTCCTCCTTATTATCGAGGACGGGGATGACGTTCTTGAATCCGCTGTTCAGCAGGCTGGCGATGCGGCTCGTATAGGGTTTTTGCTTGAAGCCATTGCAGATAATAAAGGTATCCTTCGTGATCTTCTTGCGCGCGTATAATTTTTTGATGATATCGATATCGTAGGCGAAGGAGGTCTCGAGGTGGATGTCGTGGTTGAGCGCTTCTTCGACGATGAAGGAGAAATGGGAGCTCTTGGTGCAATAGCAATAAAAGTATTTCCCTTCATAGCGGTGCCGCTTGATCGCGGCCGCGAACATCTTCTTCGCTTTTTTGATCTGCATGCCGATCTTGGGCAGGTAGGTCAGTTTCAGCGGCGTGCCGTATTTGTCGATGAGGCCTTTGAGGTCGACGTTGTTATATTCGAGATAGTTGTCCTTAACATCAAAACCTTCCTGCGGAAAATTGAAGGTTTGTTTCACCAGGTCGGTGTATGTATTGTTCATTGATGGGGCCAGGTTAGTACGTTTTATTCAGTACAAAAATAATTTTTTGATCGATGCGGCAAAATAAAAAAACCGGGAGCGATCGGCGCCCCCGGCAATAGATTTCGATTGCCGGCTGTTCCGGGGCCGGCTCCGCTTCGCGCTCACTTCACGGCGGCGATGAGCCTGCTGAAGGCTTCGGGCTCATTCATGGCGAGGTCTGCCAGAACCTTCCTATCCAACCCGATGCCCTTTTTGGCCAGCTTGTGGATGAAGACGGAATAGGTCAGTCCTTCGGCCCTGACGGCTGCATTGATACGGGCGATCCACAACGCGCGGTATTCCCTTTTCTTGAGTTTGCGGCCGACGTAACGATAGGTAAGGCCCTTTTCGAGGACGTTCTTGGCGACCGTGTATACATTTTTACGCTTTCCGTAGAAGCCTTTGGCATCCTTCAGGATGCGCTTCCGGCGTGCCCTTGAGGCGACGGCGTTAACTGAACGAGGCATATCTGAAAATTTTAGAGTGTTATTTAAGACGCAACAGGCGTTTTACAAAATCGGTATTCGGCGCGCTCACGACACCCCGTTTGTTGAGGTTGCGCTTACGCTTCTTCGATTTTTTTGTGAGGATGTGACGCTTGAAGGACTTCTGAAAGGTGATCTTGCCTGTGCCGGTAACCTTGAACCTCTTTTTGGCACTCGAGTTGGTCTTAACCTTGGGCATTTCTGGTCGTTTTTTAGTGAAACCCTGCCGGCGGCTCCGCACAGGCGGGGCACTTATGGGGCCGTTTGGGTTGGTAAAACGGAGCGCAAAGGTAAGGTAAAACCGGGGAAAAACGATGCCCCGGGGAGGATTTATCCTTCTTTCGACGATTTTTCCTTCTTTTTCTGGGGTTTGGGGGCCCAGATCGCCAGCATGCGTTTGCCTTCCATCTTGGGCATGCCTTCCAGGACGCCGGATTCATTCAGGCGCTCGGCGAATTTGAGCAGGAGCAGTTCACCCCGCTCTTTAAACTGGATGGCGCGGCCCTTGAACTGGACGTAGGCCTTGACCTTGTTTCCGTCTTTCAGGAATTTTTCGGCATGCTTTGCCTTGAAGTCGAAATCGTGATCGTCGGTATTGGGAGTGAAGCGAATTTCCTTTACTTCGGAGGCCTTGCTTTTGGCCTTCATCTCCTTTTCCTTCTTCTTCTTTTCGTACAGGAATTTATTATAGTCGATGATCTTGCATACGGGGGGGTCGGCGTTCGGGGAGATCTCTACCAGGTCCAATCCTTGTTCCTGGGCCATCTTCATTGCCTCCTGCGTCGGATAAACACCCACTTCTATGTTGTCACCTACCAAGCGTACCTGGGGAACCCTGATCATGTGGTTGGTACGGTGTTCTTGTTGTTGCTCTCTTCTGAATCTGGGATTAAAATTACCTCTCGGTGGTCTTGGTGGAAATGCCATTTACAGTTTTTAAGTTTATCCCTCCTTCCTTAAAGGGGGATTTTAATGATTTTTAGAAAATTACTTCCTCTCCCTGATCTCTTCTTTGATCTCTTCGATGAAGGCAGAAAGTTCTTTAACGCCCAGGTCTCCTTTTCCTTGCCTTCGGACGGCCACTTTTCCCTCGCTCATCTCCTTTTCGCCGATCACCAGCATGTAGGGAACCCTGGCCAATTCGGTGTCCCGTATCTTCTTCCCGATCTTCTCGTTACGGTCATCGACTTCTGCACGAATATCCGCATTTTTCAGGGAAACTAAAAGAGTTTGTGCATATTCCAGGAACTTATCGCTGATCGGCAGGATCTTTACCTGCAGGGGCGCCAGCCATGTCGGGAACCTGCCGGCATAGTGCTCCAAAAGGAAGCCGATGAACCGCTCATGGGTGCCCAGCGGCGCCCGGTGGATGATGAGGGGGGTGTCGGGGTGGTTATCCTTATTGGTGAATTCCAGTTTGAAGCGGCGGCCCTGGGCGAAGTCGACCTGGTTGGTCGCCAGGGTGAATTCCCGTCCGATGGTGCTCCAGATCTGTACGTCGATCTTTGGCCCGTAGAAGGCTGCCTCATCCTGCACTTCCACGAATGGCGTATTGGTGCGCACGAGAACGTCCCGCACGAGGGCCTCCGTCTCCTGCCAGAGGGCGGGTTCATCCACGTACTTTTTCCCCAGTTTGGCGGGATCGTGAAGGCTCAGGCGCATCACGTATTTGTCGACGCCGAAGATGCGGAAGTACTTCAGGTACATCTCATTGACGGCCTTGAATTCGTCATAGAACTGTTCGCGGGTGCAATAGATATGCGCGTCGTTCATGTGCAGGCAGCGGACACGCATCAGTCCGAACAGTTCGCCGCTTTGCTCATAGCGATAACAGGTCCCGTATTCGGCGAGACGGTAGGGCAGGTCCTTATAGCTTTTGGGCTCCGCGGCAAAGATCTTGTGATGATGCGGGCAGTTCATGGCCTTCAGGTAGTATTTGCCGCCGTCGAGCTCCATGGGCGGGAACATGCTGTCCTGATAGTAAGGCAGGTGGCCGCTGGTGAGGTAGAGGCTCTCTTTGGCGATATGCGGGGTGACGACGCGGTGATAGCCTGCCTTCTCCTCGGTCGTTTTAGCCAGTTTTTCGAGTTCTTCGATGACGATCGCGCCATTGGGCATCCACAAAGCCAGGCCGGGCCCTACCTCATCGTCGAAGGTGAAGATGCCCAGTTCCTTGCCCAGTTTGCGATGGTCCCGCTTTTTCGCCTCCTCGACCATGGCCAGGTATTCATCAAGCTCCTTTTTGGCGGGAAAGGTCACCCCGTAAATGCGGGTGAGTTGTTTGTTCTTCTCGTCTCCTTTCCAGAAAGCGCCGGCAATATTCGTGAGCTTGATGGCCTTGATGAAGCCGGTGTTGGGGATATGCGGGCCGCGGCACAGGTCGGTGAAGTTTCCCTGCGTATAGAAAGTGATCTCGCCGTCCTTCAGGTTTTGAAGGAGGTCGAGCTTGTATTCGTCCCCCTTCTCCTCGAAATAATGCACGGCATCGGCCTTGCTGATCTCCTTGCGTTGATAAACCTCCTTTTTGGCGGCCAGTTCGGTCATCTTTTTTTCCAGCACCTGCAGGTCCTCTTCGCTGATCTTGCGGCCGCCGAGGTCCATATCATAGTAAAAGCCGTTGTCCACGGGTGGCCCGACCCAGAACTTGACCCCCGGGAATTGCGACTCGACCGCCTCGGCGAGGAGATGGGCGGAGGAGTGCCAAAAGGTAGATTTTCCGTCCTTGTCCGTCCAGGTCAGCAACTGCAGTTTCGAATCAGCGGTGATCGGCCGGGTCGCGTCCCATACCTGCCCGTTGATATTGGCTGCCAAAACGTTCCTGGCCAGGCCTTCGCTGATGGATTTGGCGATCTCCAGCGCGGTAACCCCCTGCTCATATTCTCTGACGGCCCCGTCGGGAAAAGTGATCTTGATCATAAGGGTGCAAAATTAACAAACTCTTGTCAATCCCGATTTACGAAGTTCATCGGAGAAATAATTTAATTCCCTAATTTGGCGATAGATGAGAAACACGCTTACACTCCTTTTTCTCTTTACGGCCAGCCTTGTTCGCGCGCAGGATCTAACGGGGATCTGGCAGGGCCATTTCCGGAGCACGAACCTGGAAGCCCGATCGACCATTTTCGATCAACGTTATAAGTTCGAGGTGCAGATCGCGCAAAAGGACAAGCAGTTCGAGGCGATCACGTATTCCTACCTCTCCTCGATCTTCTACGGCAAGGCCGAGGCCAGGGGCACGGTCAACGCTAAGACGGGCAAGGTATTGCTGCAGGAGGGCAAGTTGATCGAGCTGCGCATGACCGACGGAGGGGGGCCCTGCGTCATGACCTGCCTCCTCCAATACAGCAAATACGGTGACGACGAGTTCCTGGAAGGTAGCTATGGCAGTATGAACGTGAAGGATTCTTCCAACTGCGGAAGGGGAACCATTTTCCTGCGCAAGGTACCCGTTTCCGATTTTTATACCGAGCCCTTCGTTGCGCGGCGCGAAAAAGAGATCGAGAAGGAGAAGACCGTGACCGGCAAGGATCTGGCGAAGAACCATGCGGAGCCGTCCGGGGCGCCGGTACGTCATCCGGGGGGCAGTCCCTCGACCCCTGCGCATCCTTCGCGGACGCCCGCGACAGGTATTCGTCCGACGGCGCCGCCTTCGAACCGTGTCGCCGCCAATAAACCTCCTTCCACAGCAGGGAAGCCGCGTTCCACAGCGGGGACGAAGAAACCGCCTTCCGCAACGGAAACGAACAAACCGCCGGCCGGCGGAGCGACGGCAGGGGGCGGGAAGGCCCGTGCCCCCGTGGTCAGGGAACCTGCGCTCGCCAAGGTAGAGACGGAGAAGCCGGCCAATACGGACGTGCCGATCCGTACGGATGCCGGCATTCAGGGGCATGTGGATCCGACGATCATCCCGGACGTGCTGGTCTCGCGCTCCAACGAGCTGGTGAAGACCCTCACGGTCAATACGAATGAAGTGACTTTAAGCATTTATGACGACGGGGTGATCGACCACGACACGGTGTCGGTCTATGTGGACAAGATACAGGTGATCGGTCATCGGATGCTCACGGACAAGGCGATCGTGGTGAAGCTGCACCTGGATGAATCGAAGAGCTATCATGAGGTCGTCATGGTGGCGGACAATGAGGGGGATATCCCGCCGAATACCTCGCTCATGATCGTGAAGGCCGGAGATCAGCAGTATGAAGTACGCATCAGTTCCAATGAACAAAAGAATGCGGTCGTCGTGTTCAAGTACAGCAAGAATAAATAACCACTATCTGATGCGGAGTTTGTCCATCCGTAAGGCCTGCGCCTGTCTGGCGATCCTGTTTTGTCTGTCTTCCACCCTCCTTGTGGCGCAAGATCTAGGCGGCATATGGAAAGGCGTGCTGACCCAGGGGCCCGGCGGCTGCTATGCGGAATATTTCCTTGAATTGCAGATCAACTTCTCGAGCGGCCAGGTGAGCGGCCGCACCTACGACTATTACGATACCAGCCGATATGTCAAGATGAACTTCAGCGGGCGTTATAATCCCCAGACGCGGCGGCTCGTCCTCGTCGAGAACCGCGTCTTACAGGCCAATATCCCCATCGATTGTATTCCCTGCGTCAAGACCTATGAACTGACCTATTCGAAGGATGGGAAGGGGGAATGGCTGCGCGGGGATTGGAAGGGACATATCAGCGACCGGTCCAGTGCCTGCCCTCCGGGAAAGATCACGCTGAAGAAGGCGGCCAGCTCCGACTTCCCCACCGATATCGAGCAAAGCGATACGCTGGTGGCCTTACAACGCCAATTGCACCTGCAACCCAGGACAAAGGAGGTGGTAAAGATCCTGACCGTCGATACGTCCCAGATACGCATCAGCCTTTATGACAATGCGGAGATCGACAATGACAGCATCACCGTGCTGATCAACGGCAAGCTGGTGCTCTACCGGCAAATGCTGACCGATAAACCGCTTACTTATCGTCTTTCCGCGTTTCCCGGCATCGAATATGAACTGGTGATGTATGCGGACAACCTGGGATCGATTCCGCCGAATACGGCCCTCATGGTCGTGGAGGCGGGCGCGAAAAAAATGGAGGTATTCCTTTCGTCCAGCGAGAGTCAAAGCGCCGCCGTCAAATTCATTTACAAGCCGAGGGAGCCCGTGCGCACGCCCTGATGGCGGGGGGATGGAACCCTGACCGGAGCGGGTGGCCCTATTTTGTCCAGTCGAGGGAATCGGTGACCTCTCCGCAGCCGAGCATCTTGGCGCCGAATGTCGGATGTTTCTTCCCGAGATAGGGGTTGACGATCTTGCTGGTATTGGAGAGCCAGAAACCTTCCGCGGAATCGCCGAAAGCCATCGGGCAGCGTATGTGGTAGATCGGATCGCCGCCATAGTGGACAGTGCGCACCAGGTCATACATGCCGTTTGTCAGCGTGTTGAATTCCCTTCTCTTGGGTTCGATACCCGTCTCCCCGACAAACCCTTTCGCCTCGCCCGACACCATGGCCGCCAGGCTTTGCGCCGTCAGGACGATGGCCGAGTCGGCCTTCAGTTCTTTGAAGGGCAGGCTATCGGCGCGCTGGATGACCGCATTGGCCTGCCTGTCTGCCGCAACCGTATCCCACTCGACGAGGGCGTCACGGAGGGAATAATATGCGTCAAGGAGTCCGGAGAATGCGTTATCGAAGGCTGCGGTATTCTTCCCGATATGGAGCGGCTGATCTTTCACCTCGGGTGGCGAAGGCGCCTTTCTAAAAAATAATAAATAGGCCGATATTGCCGCCAGGAGAGCGATGATGGTCAGTATAACCGGTTTCTTCATACGGGGAATTTTCGCAAAGTTAGCACTTCTTTGCACTAACTTCGCATGCAAAAATTCCGGGGGAATATGTTAGCGGGACTACAGAATGTGACTTTCGAATTCGGCGCCAGGGTGATCGTGAAGGATGCCACCTGGCATATCCAGCCCAATGAACGGATCGGCCTGATCGGGTATAACGGGACGGGCAAGTCGACCTTATTGAAACTATTCGCCGGCGAACTCCAGCCCTCGGAAGGCACCGTGGAACGCAGCCGGAACCTGACCATCGGGTATCTGCACCAGGACCTCCTGAGCTTTGACACCCATGGTTCGATCCTGAGCGTCGCCATGACGGCATTCGAACGGGTGCTGCAGGTGGAAAAAGAGATCGACGAGCTGGGCAAGCGACTGGAAAAGGATCCGGAGAACAATGCCTTGTTGCACCAGTATTCGGACGCCCTCCATGAAATGGATACGCTTGACGGCTACAATATCCATCACAAGACCGAAGAGATCCTGCAAGGCCTGGGGTTCGCGAATGCCGACCTGCAGCGTCCCTTCCGGGAATTCAGCGGCGGCTGGCGGATGCGTGTGCTGCTGGCCAAGATGATCCTGCAAGCTCCCGACCTGCTGTTGCTCGACGAGCCGACCAACCACATGGACCTGCCCTCCATCGAATGGCTGGAGAAATACCTGCAACACTATCAGGGGGCGGTGGTGATCGTCAGCCACGACAAATACTTCCTGAACCGCATGGTCACCAAGATCGTCGAGCTCTATCAGAAAGAACTGCATATTTATAACGGCAACTACAGCTTCTACGAGACCGAAAAGCAGCAGCGCGTCGAGCTGCAGCAGCGTGCCTTCGAAAACCAACAGGAATATATCCGGCAGCAGGAGCGGTTCATCGAGCGGTTCCGGGCCAAGGCCTCCAAAGCGGCGGCGGCGCAGAGCGCTATGAAAAGGCTGGATAAGATCGAACGCATCGAAGATGTGGAGATCGAGCGGCCGAATATCCGGATCAATTTTCGCGTCGATAAGACGCCGGGGCGGGTACTGGTCACCCTGAAGGATGCGACCAAGAAATTCGGGAACCTCAGCATTGTGGAACATGCCCATGCAGAGATCGACCGGGGCGACAAGATCGCCCTGATCGGGGCCAACGGAAAGGGGAAGTCGACCCTGCTTCGGATGATCGCGGGCACGGAGCCCTTCGAGGGCCAGCGCATATGGGGCCATAACGTGGAAGCCAGTTTCTATGCACAGCACCAGCTCGAGGCGCTGAATGTGAACAATACCGTCCTGGAGGAGATGCAGTTGTGCGGCAGTCAAAAGACCGAACTGGAGCTACGGACATTGCTGGGATGCTTCTTATTCAGCGGGGACGACGTGGAGAAAAAGATCAAGATCCTGAGCGGCGGCGAGAAGGCGCGTGTGGCCCTCGCCAAGACGATCGTCAGCAAGGCGAACTTCTTGTTGCTGGACGAGCCAACCAACCACCTCGATATGCATTCCTGCGACCTGTTGATCGAGGCGCTCAGCAAATATGAGGGAAGCTATCTGCTGGTCAGCCATGACCGCTATTTCATTTCCAAAACGGCCAATAAGATCTGGGAGATCGACGACCATCAGATCCGGGAATTCAAAGGGGACTATGAGGAATGGGTCGGCTGGAAAGAACGCAATCTGGCAGCCAAACAGCATAGCGCCGTCCAGGCCGAGGCGGCGGTCGCAAAGGCTGCGGAGGCGAAGGTTGCGGGGAACGGGAAGACGGTGACGAAGGCTGCGGGGAACGGGAAGACGGTGACGAAGGTTGCGGGGAACGGGAAGGATGCGGGCGCTGCGAAAGCCGCGCCCAACGCACCCAACGCGCCGATCGACAAGGAGGCGAAGAAGGAATTACAGAAGCAGCAGCGGCTATTCCAGCAGCTGGAGGAAAAGATCGCCTCACTGACCAAACGAAAGAATGAACTGGAAGCATCCCTCTCCGATCCTTCCACGTATTCCGATAAGAACAAGTTCGTACAAACGGAAGCGGATTATCAGAAGGCGGCGTCCGAATTGGAGCGATCCAACCAGCAGTACGAGCAGGTCTTCGAAAAGATCATGGAGCTGGAGAAGAACACCCCATCATGACAAAACACCTCTTCATTCTCGGTCTGAGCCTGATCCTCTGCTTTAAGGCACGGACACAGGGCCCGGCGACCGGGACGCGTCCCCGGATCGGGCTCACTCTGAGCGGCGGCGGGGCGAAGGGGTTGGCGCATATCGGCATCCTGAAGGCCATCGATTCTGCGGGGCTGAAGATCGACTACATCACCGGCACGAGCATGGGCAGCATTATCGGGGCGCTCTATGCCATCGGTTATTCCGCGGACTCCATCGAGCACATTGCCCGCATCTTTGATTGGGACCTGCTCTTGTCCAACCAATCCAGCATGCGAAGCATCATTATGGAAGAAAAGGACGAGTATGGCAAATACGATATCGAGCTGCCCTGGGTCAATCACTGGTTCCGCATCGCCACCGGCGTGATCGAAGGGCAGGAGCTTTGGCTGAAATTCGCCGAGCTGTTCCGGCCGGTTTACCAGATCAAGGACTTCAGCCAGTTTTCGATCCCGTTCAAATGCGTGGCCACCGACATCTCGACGGGCGAAGCGGTGGTGCTGGACAGCGGCGAGATCGTGTCCGCGCTGCGCTCGAGCATGGCCATCCCCTCCCTGTTCACGGCCGTGGAATACGATGGCAAGAAGCTTGTCGACGGGGGCGTCGTGCGCAATTTCCCGGTTGAGGACGTGCGCAAGATGGGCGCGCAGTTTGTGATCGGCAGCAATGCGTCGGGGCCCCTGCTCAGCTCGGCCCAGGTCACCAATGCGATACAGGTGTTGTTGCAGGTGGCTTTTTTCAGAGAGGCGGAGGACACGAGAAAACAGATCCCGCTTTGCAATATCTATGTACGCCTGCCGGTCGACAAATACAGCATGAGCAGTTTCAGCCAGGCAAAGGACGTGCTGGATGCGGGCATTGAAGAAGGGCGGCGTCTGTATCCGCAATTGAAGCATCTCAAGGATTCCCTTGACTCGATCTATGGACCGCAGGAGGCGTTGACGAACCGGCTGCCGGTACTGCCGCCGGTCACGATCTCCTCCTATACGGTAAGGGGCCTGAAGCAGACGAGCGAACCCTTCTTCCTCCAAAGCATGGGTTTGCTTACGCACCATTCCTATACGGCTCCCCAGCTTTCGCGCATGGTTCGCCGCGCCTTCGGCACGCGTTACTACGACCGGATCAATTATTCCCTGATGCCCCAGCCGGACAGCACGTGCCGGATCGACCTGGAAGTGGCCGAAAATCCACTGACCTTCGCCAAGATCGGCCTCAATTATAACCAGTTCAGCGGGATCAGCGCCATTATCAACCTAACCGGACGGAACTTCTTCACACCCAATTCGCGCAGCCTGGTGACCCTGAACATCGGGCAGAATTTCCGGATGCGCGCGGAGCACCTGCAGTATTTCGGCCGGGGCGGTAAGGGCGCCTTTGTGCTGGGGACGCAATTCGATCAGTTCGGCATCACGACCTACAATACCGAATTCAAGGAATCGGGCCTGTATGATCAGAATTATTTCAAACTGGACGGCCGGTTCGATTATTCGACCAACCGCGATCTGACGCTGGGGACGGGAAGCCGTTTTGAATGGATCCATTACGATCCGTCGATCACGTCGAGCCTCGAGTTCAAAGGAAGGAATTATTTCCTGACAGGATATTTCTTCATAAAAAGCAATACGCTCGACCGGCCTGTTTATCCGCGCAAGGGGATCCGGGTGGAGGCCGAGGCCGACTATGTCTTCGAACAAAGTCCGCACGCGCAATATTATTCGTCGAGCAATGTTCCGATCACCGACTCGACCATTTCAGACCGTCCCTATCAGCGCATCCTGTTCAAATTCGACAACTATGCGCCGCTGAGCAGCCGAAGCACCCTGATCACGCATCTGCAGGCAGGCATGAACTTCATGTACCGGAACAATATCATGAATGAATTTTCGATCGGCGGCCTGACCGATCAATTCCACAACCAGGTCGCCTTTGCCGGATTGCGGGAAGGCACCTTCTATTCGCCGAGCATCGCAGAGATGATGCTCGGGCTGCGCTACCAGGTATTCAGCAATACCTTTATCACGGGCAGGGCCAATGTGCTTTTCAATAATTTTGTCACGCGGAGTACTTTCTTCACCACGCCTGATTTCCTTTCCGGTTATGCGTTGACGTTCACCTATCATTTTGCGCTGGGGCCGCTGGAGCTGAGCGCCATGTACAGCGATCAATCCCGGCGGGTGCTGGGATATGTGAATATCGGAATACCGTTTTGACGAGCCCGGGCGATGGCAAGCGAGCCGGGGACGGGTCGGACAAGCCGGAAACGAGGAGGACGGCCGCCGGGCAGGTCAGACGCCAATTTTTTCGTTGACTATGCGGAGGATCTCGGTCTCCATGGCGATGGCCTTGTTCTCGATCTCCCTGCCTTTGGCGAGCGTCGAGGCGGCAAACTCCTTATCCTCGCAACCCGCCGCGTTGATGCGAACGTTCATATAGGCGCCCATGACGGCCGTCCGGGCGCATAGCGCGCCCACGCCTGCATCGGAGACGGAATTGGGACTACCGGTCTCCGCCATCGCCCGGATCAGCTCCATGCTGGCATAGGCCGACTGCATGACGCGCAAAGGAACGGTCATGGCCTCCTTCGTCGCCTCCTGAATGGCGGAGGAACGGGCAGCCGACTCGGCCGGCGTGGCCTTCGGCAGGGCAAAGGCCGCCATGATCCGGTTGAAGGCGCGCGTGTCGGCATCTACCCATTTCAGCAATTCATCCTTGGCCTGCTGTCCCCTGGCGGCCCAGTCGCCGAATTCGGCCCATCTGTCATCCCATCCTTTTTTGTGGGAAGAGAGATTGGCGACCATGGCTCCCAGGGAAGCGCCGAGAGCTCCGACATATGCTGAGATCGAACCGCCGCCGGGCGCCGGACTTTCGCTGGCCGTCAAGTCCGCAAAATCTTCCAGGCTCATCCGGACCAGCCGGCTGTCCGCCTTGTCGCGCAGCAGGTATTCGATGATGCGCTCTTCGGGGTTGAAGGGCGCCAGTTCGTCCAGTCCCATCGACAGGACGGCCATGCGGATGAGTTCTTTTTCGGACACGCCAATAGAGCGTTGCTGCTTTTGCAAAAAATATTTCCCTGCATCCAGCATCGCCCGGAGGGGGATCAATCCAACCAACTCGCTGCCTGTCACGCGCAGGCCCCGTTCGGCGGCAGACCGGCAGACCTCGTCGAAAGCAATATGCACCGGCGTGATTTGGATATTCGTCAGGTTCATGGAGATCTGCGCGATCCCGTACTCTTCGATATACCATCCGATGGCTTTGACGGCCTTCAGTCTTCCCGGGACAGAAACGTTCACGGGAGGATTGCCTTCGCGTCTGACCCGTCCGGCCTCGCGCACGTCGAAGGCCACCGCATTTGCGCGGCGGGTGGAGGTGGTGTTCAGGTTGACGTTATAGGCGACCAGGAAATCCCGGGCGCCGATGACCGTGGCGCCGCGTTTGGCGTCGAACTCCGCCGGGCCGTAATCGGGTTTCCAGGCGGGTTGTCTGATCTTCGTTTCGAGGCCTTCGTATTCGCCGGCGCGGATCACGGACAGATTGCTCCGCGATTTGTCGGGCTGGGCCGCCTCGTACAGATAGACGGGCAGCTTCAGTTCGGATCCGACGCGCTGCGCCAGTCTCTTCGCCCATTCTGCCGTCTCTTCCATGCTGATGCCGGCAATCGGGATGAGGGGACACACGTCGGTGGCGCCCATGCGCGGGTGTTCCCCTTTGTGCATGCTCATGTCGATCAGCTCCCCTGCCCTTTTGATCGCCCGGAATGCCGCCTCGATCACGGCGGCCGGAGCGCCTACCAGGGTGACGACCGTGCGGTTGGTCGCCTTCCCCGGGTCGACATTCAATAAGCGGACGCCGGCTACGCCCTCTATCTGATCCGTGATCTGTCTGATCAGCTCCGTATTATTGCCTTCGCTGAAATTTGGAACGCACTCGATGATCGGATCCATAATTTTTGATTGAGATGATGTTGGCGCGGGCCCGCGATGCCGCGCACGAACCTGCCGGGCGCAATTTAAGGAAAGATGTCTATTCGGCGACCGTCGCCGGGACGGACCGTCTGCGGGGCCGGATGAAATCGAGCGGATTGCTGCGGAAATAGCGCCAGAGGATTCCCAGGAAGGCGGGGTATTTGTTCAGCCGGACCCCTCTCGAGCGGGCCGCAACGAAGAATGCAAGGGAGAAGCTGACCAGGAAATTGAAGAAGCCGATGCCCAGAACGCCTCCGATCACCGTCAGCAGGTACCAGCGCGGGATATTTTCCAGGCCCAGGCCATAGGCCGCGAAGGCGACGTTTCCGGAGGAGATCGTGATATGCCGGATGTCGAAGTGGATGCCGAAGACCTCCCCTACCGTTCCCGCCATGCCGAGGAAGAAGCCCAGCGCGATATTCCCGATGATGGTACCCGCGTGCGCCTCGATGTAGGCGGCAAGCCGTTGCAGGCGGCGTTCGGGTACCGTCAGGCGCAGGACGGGATGCGTCGTGAGCCTTTTGCCGATATGGCCATACTGGATCTTGTTCTGGACATAGCCGGCAATGATGCCGCTCAGGAATAGAAAGACGCCGGTGTTGCAGGCATAGAGCAGCGAAAGACTTTGCCAGGGGTGCTGGTCACGGAGCATATCGGCCGCCACCTGTCCCGAGACGATCTTCGCGCCGGCGATCTTCTCATAGAGCCAGGCGATCAGCCAGGCGCCGGGAAATACAATGAGCAGGTTGCCCGCGAAGGAGGCGATCTGGCTGCGGGACACTTTGGCGACGGTCACCGCGAGGTTGTAGAGATTGGGTTCCTGGTCGCTCTTGCGCGTGTCGAGGGCGACGGCCACGGCGCTGGCGGTGAAGGCCGGCTGCTTGGTGGCGAGCGTGGTATGCGTCTCCTCGATCAACAGGAAGCTGATGCTGTAATTCACGCTGTAGGCGAAGCCATGCCAGAAGATGGGCATCCTAAGGCGGCCGAGGAGGTTCTTTATAAATACAGCCAGGCATATCCAGGCCCCGCCGCCCATGGCGCTCCTCAGCATGGCGACGTATTCGCTCCAGGTCGACGTGATATACTTGCTGCCCTTGGAACCCTTATGTTCGGCGATCTGGTAGGCCAGGTAGCCCATGCTTTGGGACATGAACTCGCGGATGCTGTTCTTGCGATTCTCGTTGCGCACGAGCATGCGGAAGAAATCCACGAACTTTCCGGTGTCGAAATGCCGGTCATTGTCGAGCAGATCGACGAGGATCATGATGCGGTCGAGGCGGTTGGACAGGATCAGCAGCGTATAGGTTTGATGGAGGCTGGCTCCGCGCGAATAAGACTGCTCGCGGATCTGGGCGATGCAGTCGTAGCATTGCTGCAGGGTTTCGGCGACTTGCCCTGTCAGGACCGTCGTGCCGGGGAGACCGGGCGATGGGGAGAGACCGGGCGACGGGGAGAGAGCGGGCGATGGGGGGAGAGCGGGCGATGGGGTTCGATCCTCCTCCAGGAGCCATTGTTCGAGGGCATGTATGCGATAGTTCTGCTCCACGAAGGGATTGTCTTCCTGTTGTTCGGGGGAAATATAATTCCGTACTTCTTTTTCCAACCCGAGCTGCGCCACCTGGAAAGCGAGGACCTTCAAGGATTGCAGGAGCTGATGAAGGATACGCCGGTCGTCCATGTGCAGGGAAAGGCCAATCGCCGCGAAGAGGCGTACCCAGGACTCGCGCGGGATCGATTCGACCCATTGGTAGTCATGGCGGCGGAAGAAAACGCGGTTGATCACGTAAAGAAAATCATGCTCATCCTGCAGGGGCGGAAGCAGCTTGTGGCGCAGGCGACCGAAGAACTCCTGCCAAAAGCCCCGGGCGATGGGTATGCCGCTCTCCGTAAGCGTAGCCGACAGGTCGGTCCGGATCAACTGACTGAACAGCGCATGGCGGAGATTAGTCAGGAAAACGGGATGTTGTTGCAGGGCGGCCGTCAAATGCTCCAGGTTCCTGGTCGCGTCGCGGGCGCCCCGGCGGCGGGAGGGCCTTACGGCCGAAAAAAAACCGACCAGGAAATCCAATCCCTGGCGGCTGTCCGATACCGATAGTATGGTTGACCGCGTGGTGGCCGTTTCGAGAAAGTCGGGCTTATTTCTGTTTTTGGATCCGAACATAGGGAAAGCTATATGAACGCGCCCCTGATCATCACCCTGTCGATCAGGTTCGACCCGAACGCATAAGGGAGGTAGGCCAATGAGGGCATGGGCCTGGTAAAGATAAGGTTTGCCTGTTTGCCGGGCGTAATGCTCCCCAGTTCCCCGCCGAGTCCCATGGCGTAGGCGCCGTTGAGGGTGGCTGCATTGATCGCCTCTTCGGGCAGCATCTTCATTTGGATGCAACTCAGCGAGACGACGAAATTCATATTGCCGCTGGGGGAAGAGCCCGGGTTATAATCCGAGGCAAGAGCAATGGCGCAGCCTGCGTCGATCAATTGCCGCGCGGGTTGGAAGGGCATGCGCAGGAAAAAAGCGGCCGTTGGCAAGAGGGTTCCGATCGTGCCGGACCCCCTAAGGGACCCGATGGCGGTCTGATCCATGTTTTCCAGATGATCGACGGAGAGGGCGCCCAATTTTACGCCCAGCTCCACTCCCCCGGACAGGCCGAGTTGATTGGCATGGATCTTCGGTTTCAGCCCCTGCGCCATGCCCGCGCGGCAAATCGTCTCCGTCTCTGCGGGCGAGAAAAAACCTTGTTCGCAAAAGACGTCGATATAGTCGGCCAGCCCTTCGCGGGCGATGACCGGCAGCATTTGTTGAATGATGAGATCGATGTACCCGGAATGGTCGTCGCGGTAAGCCGCCGGGAAGGTATGCGCCCCCAGGAAGCTGGCCCTTATCGATAGGTCCGAGCGCTCCCTCAGGCGCTTAATGACGCGAAGCATCTTCAGCTCCCCTTCCACGCTCAGGCCATAGCCGCTTTTTATTTCGACGGCTCCCGTGCCCAATTTGGCTATTTCCCCGAGCCGTTTCCAGGTCAGGTCGAATAGTTCCTCTTCCGATGTCTCTGCGAGCCTTGCGGCTGAATTCAGTATGCCCCCGCCGCGGGCGTTGATCTCCGCGTAACTGAGGCCCCTGATCTTGTCCACGAATTCCATTTCGCGGCTGCCGGCAAATACGAGGTGGGTATGACTGTCGCACCAGGCGGGCAAGATCCATGCGCCTGCCGCATCGATGACGGGGCCTTCGGGATCGCCATTGGATCGGGTAAGAGCCCGCCACTGAGCCAGCTGCCCAGGCATGGCGGACATGGGGCCATAGGCGGAAATCCGCTTGTCCTCGATCAGCAGCCAGGCATTATCCAGGCAGGGCAGGATGGCCAGATCGGCTCCCCGCAGGACATGACCCTGCTCGCGGATATTCGCCAGGCGGCCATTCACGATCAAAAGGGAAGACATATCCCAAGATAGGGTTTTCAGAGGAAATCGGCCTTGTCGAGTTTGCGGGAAATGCGGCAGGCGGCGTTGATCAATCCGACATGACTGTAGGTCTGGGGGAAATTGCCCCATTGGGACCCATCGGTCGTCGCGTCCTCGCTGAAGATGCCCAGGTGGTTGCTGAATTGCAGCAATTGGTCCAGGTTGCTTCTTGCGTCGTCGATCCGGCCCACGCAGGCGAGCGCGTCGACATACCAGAATGCGCATACGAGGAAGGTGCTCTCGGGAAAACCGAAATCGTCATTGTGCTTATAGCGGTAAAAGAGCCCCTTGTCGCTGAGCAGTTCTTTTGCGAGGCCGGAAATATGGTGCTTCGCGACGTCGCCGCGATGTTCCAGGTAATCCATGGTGACCATCGTCAGCGTGCTGGCGTCGAGATTCGAGGAGCCGATGGCCTGGGTATATAACTTCCGCACCGGATCATAGGTCGTTTCGATCAGTCCGGCGGCGGCCTTCGCCAGGCGCGAGGCCCGTTCCATCAGGGCCTGGTCCTTGAAGATGGCGCCGATCTTATAGGCGGCCCTGGATCCGGCCCAATGAAAAAGCAGCGTGTAGGTGTGCACCTGCATTTCTTTGCGGAACTCCCAGAGTCCCGAATCCGGGGAGGACAGGGTCCTCTCGATCTGGTTCAGCAACCAGGGGACGATCTTGCGGTAGCTTTCTTTCTTGAGAAAGATCAGGCGCTTGTCGGTATAAAGGGGCAAGAGGTTCACCAGCACCTGACCGTAGACGTCATGCTGGGATTGGATATAGGCTTTGTTGCCGATGCGGACCGGCTTATTGCCCTGATAGCCCGGCAGATCCAGGGTGACCTCGTAGAGTTTGCGGTCACCGGATATAGAATATAGCGGCTGCAGGAAATCGTCCGCGTGATAAAGGATATTGTAGATGAAGTCGAAATATTTCTCCAGTTCCCCGAAGTGGCCGATCTGGTTGAAGGCGCGCAGGGTATAGTGCGCGTCCCGGAACCAGCAATACCGGTAGTCCCAGTTCCGCGTGCTGTCATGAAATTCGGGCAGGCTGGTCGAGCCGGAGGCGATGATGCCCCCGGTGTCTTCGTACTGGTGCAGCTTCAGCACCAATGCGGAGCGAATGATCTCCTCCTGGTAGATGTCCGGCAGGTAGGAGCTCTTTATCCAGGATTGCCAGTCGTTGACGGTCTTGCGGATGAACTCGTCGGCCGTCTCCTGCAGCGGCGCCTCGAGTGGTTCCCCGTAGGTCAGCACGAGGTAGCGGTCCTGATCGAGCACGAAGGATTGCTCATTCTGGATGTACGTGAGCGGCACATCGGTCGTCAGGCGGACCTGCTGGTCCAGGTTGAGATAACGGATATGATTACTGGCCATGACCGATTCCGGCACCAGTTTACCGTAGTCCCCGCGCGGCTGGCAGCAGATGCGGACGGCCGGTTCGCCTTCCAGGAGTTCGATCTTGCGCACCAGCATCAATGGACGGAACTGGCGATCGTGGATCCGCATGCGCGGGGCGCAATCCTTAACCAGGTAACGGCCGTCCGAGCAAGTAAATTCCGTACACAGGACATTCGTGTTGGGAACATAATATTGCCGGACCGTGCAGGCTTCATCCACCGGACGGATATAGAAGTGGCCCCCATTTTCGTCGTCCAGGAGGGAACCGAACAGAAAGGAGCTGTCGAATCGGGGCAGGCACATCCAGCGAACGTCCGCCCTGGTATCGATATAGGCCAGGTAAGAGCAGTTCCCGATGACGCCCATGTTATACTTGTGGATTGGCATAGCTTTTTTGGGTTAGGGGTGCGGACGAAGTCAATAATCTCAATAGAGGCAGTACCTGCTGTTGCGAGAGGATGGTATATTGGGCAGCCGAGGGGCTGTTGCTTACTTTGATGGTATAGGCCTCCCCTTCCAGGGCCTTGAACATATCTTCGTCCGTGGTGTCGTCACCCATGCAGAGGATGAAATCCGGATCCGATTCCTTGACGATCTTTAGCGCCGTCGCACCCTTGTCGAACCCCGAAAGGCGAACCTCGACGACCTTATTGCCGTCGATCAGCTGGAGCGAAGTATTTTGAATGAGATTAGACAAGGTGTTGAGCAGTTCACGGGACCGGGAAAAGCCCAGTCCTGACTGGGTATTGCGATAATGCCAGGCGATGGCATTCGTCTTTTCCTCGACAAAAGAGCCGGCGCAACGGGCCACGAACAGCCGCATGACCGGCAGGATCTGCTCTTTCCACAGGTCGGAGACGGACACCAGTTGCTGCCAGGTCGAATTCCTCATCTTGATGCTCGCCCCATGCTCCGCCACCAGGGTAAGGGGCAACATGCCGAGCCATCCTTCGAGGGAGGTCAGGTCGCGGCCGCTTATCACGACGACGTGGTTCCGCGGATCCGCCGAAAGGTCACGCAAGAGCTCTCTAACGCCATTGTCGGGAGACGCTTCAGAGGGCAGCCGGGTAAACGGAACCAGCGTACCATCATAGTCGAGCAGGAAGCAGCGATTGCGGGTGTTCTGATAATGGCGTCGTATCTCGTCGGCCACCCGGTCGTCGAGGAACTTTACTTTTTGCTTCTGCTGATCCTGCTTCACCTGGGCGAGTTGTTCCAGGAAATCATTGACCCAGCGTGTCACGTCGTATTCCTTAAGGCGTCGTTGCATGGGCACGAGCCTGGTGCGCTGTTCGTAGAGGGGCATGGCCAGGGCACGTGTGATGGCGGAGGCGATATCGCCCACGTCGGTCGGGTTCACGAGTATGGCCTCGCTCAATTCGCTGGCGGCGCCGGCCAGCTCGCTCAGGATCAACACGCCGCGGCCGGCGGCGCAACTCGCGACATACTCTTTCGCCACGAGGTTCATGCCGTCGCGCAGCGGGGTGATCAGGGCGACGTCGGCCGCCTGGTAGAGTGCGACCAGTTCGGTGAAGGGAAGGTGATTATACCGATAGATGACCGGTTGCCAGCTGATGGTCGAGAATCGGCCATTTACCATGCCGATCTTCTCTTCGATCGTCTTCTTCCGTTCGGAATAGGCGGGAATTTCGCTCCGGGACGGAACGATATTGAGGATGAAGACCATTTTTTCCCGCCATTCCGGGTAGCGTTCCAGGAAATATTCGAAGCCGTCGAGCCGTTGCATCAGTCCCTTGGTATAGTCCATCCTGTCGACCGAGAATATGATCTTCTTATCCTCGAAGTTGGTTCGAATGCGGTTGCGCATATCCAGCACCGCGGGGTCTGTGGATGCGTCGTGGAACTTATTGTAGTCGATGCCGATGGGGAACAGGTCGATACGGATGAGGCGATCCTGGTATTGCAGCGTATGAAAGTAATTTTCGACGCCCATCAGCATTTTCACGGATTGGAGGAAATGCTGCACGTAGTCGTAGGTATGAAATCCGATCAGATCGGCTCCCATCAGGCCTTTTAGCAGGCCCGTCTTCCATTCGGCGGGCAGGAGGCGAAAGATCTCATAGGACGGAAAGGGGATGTGCAGGAAGAAGCCGATGCTGGCGTCCGGTCGTTGGGCCCGCAGCATTTGCGGCAATAACATCAGTTGATAGTCATGTATCCAGACGACGTCGTCGGGTTGCAGGATCGGAACGATCTTTTCGGCGAAAAGCTGGTTCACCTGAACATATGAGGAATAAAAACGGGCTTCATAACTGGCCAGCGAAGCAAAATAGTGGAAAAGGGGCCAGAGTACCGAGTTCGAAAAGCCATTGTAGTACCCATCATACAGCTCCTTGTCCACGAAGAGCGGGATGACCGTAAACTCCTGTTTATCTGCGTGCCCGGCGACGGCGGCGTCCCAGTCTGCCTGGGGAAAATCCGCCACACCCATCCATATCTTCCCGGAAAAAACCTGTGGGGTCGGAACGCGCGGGGTTTGGGAAAGGGTTTGGATTTGGCTGGCCGGCGATGCGGGGCCGGTTGGCGATGCGGGGCTTGGGGATGATGCAGGGTTGGGTGATGATGCGGCACTGACCGCGTGTTCGAAATATCCTTTGATGGCAGAAACGAGACCGCCGGAACTTTGCCGGATATTCACCTTTTCGCCCTCCCGGTCCAAGGAGAAAGGCAGTCTATTGGAAATGAGGATGAGGCGACCCATGCTATCGGATTTTGCTTTCGGGGATAATTACCCGTAAGTCATTCCAACAATGGGGCCAAAAGTCAGAAGCCTTTGGACAGCGCGCCGATCTCGTCGGATGTCAGCACGCGGTTATACAGCCGGAAATTATCCATCTTGCCCAGAACGGACTGCGGATCATTGGTCCACCAGCCGCCCACGGTCAGCTTGGAGCCAGGGCAAATGCTGATGGCCGTTTGACCGCCTTCATTATACGATACTTCATGGCCATTCACATAGTAGGTCAGGTTTCCCTTGTGGAATTCAAAGATAATATTGTACCAAATTCCGATCTGGGGCACGAAATTCGAATTATCCAACGTCGTATTGGAATTGGCTATATATGAATTACAAGTATAATTGGCATTGGCCACCAACGCTATGGTACTGAATTGCGTAGCTGGATTGGATTCCAGGAGAAAGGAAAAGGATTGGGAAGTGGCATTATCGACCAGAGCCGCATAGGAATGCTGCTGCTGGCTGGTCAGCATCACGTCGAATGAAACGGTGAATGCGGTGTCGAACTTGATCGAGCCATTGTTGGTGACGGTGAGGTATTGGCCGAGGGTGGTTTGGCTGAGCGCGCTGTTCGCATTGCCGCTCTTATCGGCGCCAAGGCCGGATCCGGAGATGGCTGTTACAACATTATTATTGCCGCTGGAATCCGCCAAATTGCCAGAGAACGGAAGGTAAACCAGGAGGCCATTGGTCAGGTGAATATTGGGAGGCGGGGTACCGGGAGAGCTGCTTTTTGAACAGGAGAGACCAATAAAGAGGCCGCAGGCCGCGAGAATAAGGATTGTTTTCATGGCTTGCAAGGTAACATATATCCCCGAACCCGGCTGCAATTCCCTTCCTCACTTATCAAGAGATTGTATGTGCGTGTCGAATTGGCAATAGCCGTGTCAGGCGATCAGATTTGGGTTGTCATTTTAATCGCTCCCTGATATCCAAGTGGTGCCTACGGAGGGTATCCTTTGCGATATCGTAGCCGGCATCGGCGTGACGGATCACCCCGAGTCCGGGGTCGTTTCGTAGCACCCGTGCGAGCCGTTCGGCGGCACGGGGCGTCCCGTCGGCGACGATCACCATCCCGGCGTGGATGCTATATCCCATCCCGACGCCCCCGCCATGATGAAGGCTTACCCAACTGGCGCCGCCGGCCGTATTGACCAGTGCATTGAGTATCGGCCAGTCGGCGATGGCGTCGCTGCCGTCGAGCATGGCTTCGGTCTCCCGGTTCGGGGAGGCCACGGAGCCGGTATCGAGATGGTCACGGCCGATGACGATGGGCGCTTTCACTTTGCCGGTGCGGACCAGTTCATTGAAGGCGAGCCCTGCCTTTTCCCTTTCCCCCTGGCCCAGCCAGCAAATCCTTGCGGGCAGTCCCTGGAAGGCAATCTTTTCCTTTGCCAATTTCAGCCATCGCTGCAAGGAAGCGTTTTGCGGAAAGAGTTCTGAGATCACTGCGTCAGTCGCCGCGATATCGGCAGGGTCGCCGCTCAATGCGGCCCACCGAAATGGCCCCTTGCCTTCGCAGAACAGGGGCCGAATGTAAGCTGGCACGAATCCGGGGAAGTCGAATGCGTTCTTTAAGCCCTTCTCCTGCGCACGGGCCCGGATATTATTGCCGTAATCGAAGGTCACGGCGCCAAGACGGTGTAATTCGAGCATGAGTTCGACATGGCGGTACATGGAGCGATAGGCATAGTCGATATATTGTTGCGGGTTTTGTTGACGAAGCACTTTTGCCTGTTCGTAGGAGATCTCATGAGGCCAGTAGCCGATCAGCGGATCATGGGCCGAGGTCTGATCGGTAAGCGTATCGGGAACGATCTTTCTTTCGACGAGGCGTTGCAACAGGTGCACGGCATTGCACAGTACGCCGATGGATAATACTTCTCCTCTTTGTTTCGCCTGCAGCGCGCGGTCGATGGCCTTGTCCAGGCCCGGCTGATCCATCCCGGAAAGCTTCAGGTCGAGGTATTTTGTCTCCAGCCGCTTGTCGATCCTCCATTCCTCCACTTCCGCGATCAGGGCGACCCCTTCATTCATCGTGATCGCGAGGGGCTGTGCCCCGCCCATCCCACCCAGGCCGGCGGTAACGTTGAGGGTACCACGCAGGGATCCGCCGAAATGACGGGCGGCCGCGGCCGCGTACGTCTCATAGGTACCCTGTACGATGCCCTGGGAGCCGATATAGATCCAGGAGCCGGCCGTCATTTGGCCGTACATGATGAGGCCTTTTTTTTCCAGTTCGTCGAAATGTTCCCAGTCCGCCCATTTCGGCACGAGCTGTGAATTCGAAATGAGGACGCGGGGCGCGTCGGGGTGTGTTTTGAGGATCCCAACCGGCTTGCCGGACTGTACCAGGAGGGTCTCGTCATTTTCCAGATCCTTCAGCGCTTTGATGATCAGGTCGAGTGCCTCGAAATTGCGGGCCGCTTTTCCGCGCCCGCCGTACACGATCAGTTCGTCGGGTCGTTCGGCCACTTCGGGGTCGAGGTTATTGAGCAGCATACGCAGGGCGGCCTCCTGGATCCAGCCCTTGCATTGGAGTTTGGTTCCGGTGGGGGTTTGGTATTTTATCGGGTCATAGCGTTTGTACGTGGTGGAGCTCATAATGCGACGTTTTAGTCAAAGGGCAAACGAGGGGTGTCCTCCGTTCAGGTTTATGCCGGCGGAAGCGGCGGCCTCATTCACTTTATTCACAAAAGAAAAATCGCTGATGACCGATCTCAGCCGGTTGATATCGTCGGCAAAGATACGATCCTCGCTGGCGAAGCCGACCAGTGACCGGGCCACTCCATGCGCCGCCTCCAGGATGGCGCTGCTGCGCAGCGGTCGCCGGAATTCGATCGCCTGGCACGCGCTCATCAGTTCGATGGCCAGGATGAACTCCAGGTTGTCCAGCACCTGGTTGAGCTTTCTGCCGCTGATGCTGCCCATGCTGACATGGTCTTCCTGGCCGAGCGAGGTGGGAATGCTGTCGGCGCTTGCCGGAAAACAAAGCGTTTTATTTTCGCTGACCAGGGCGGCGGTCGTGTATTGGGGGATCATGAAACCGCTGTTCAGACCGACATTATTCATGAGCAGGAGCGGCAGTCCCCATTTGCCTTCGAGCAACAGGTAGCAACGGCGGTCGGAAATATTGCCGATCTCGGCGGCGGCGAAGCAGGCATAGTCGAGAGGCAGGGCCAATGGCTGTCCGTGGAAATTCCCGCCGCTGATCGTGTCCGCCTCGCCGAGTATGATGGGGTTATCGGTCACGGAATTCAGCTCGATCTCCGTGAGCTGTCGCAGGTGCAGCCAGGCGTTGCGGGATGCGCCGTGCACCTGCGGCATACAGCGCAACGAATAGGGGTCCTGTACCCTTCCGCAATCGACATGACTTTGCATGATGGCGCTGTCATGGAGAAGGAGCCGGAGACGCTGCGCTACCAGCTCGCTGCCCGCGAAGGGCCGCAGGCGGTGAAGGCGTTCGTCGAAGGGCGCCTTTGTTCCGGTCAATGCCTCCAGGCTCATCGCTCCGATAATATCGGCGGCCTCCAGGCAGTTGTGCATGCGCCGGACGGCCTTTACGGCATAGGACAGGATGAACTGCGTGCCGTTGATCAGTGCGAGGCCCTCTTTCGGTCCCAATTGCAACGGCGCCATTCCGGCGGCCTGCAATACGTCCCGGGTGTTTTGCCTTTTTCCTTTGTACGTTACCTCCCCGAGTCCGATCAAGGGGAGAAAGAGATGCGCCAGGGGGGCGAGGTCCCCGGATGCGCCGACGGACCCTTTCTCCGGCACGACCGGCGTTACCTCCTCTTCGATATGCCAGATCAGCCGTTCGAGCGTAGCGGGACGAATGCCCGAAAATCCCCGCGCCAGCGCATGGATCTTGGTGATCAGCATGCATCGCGCAATGTCCGGCGGGACGGGATCCCCCACGCCAACACTGTGGCTCTGCAGGATCTTATGCTGAAGAATGCGTGTATCTTCTTCCGAAATACGGGTGTCGGAGAGAATGCCGAAGCCGGTATTGATGCCGTACACCGTCGTTTGCCTGCTTACGATCCGGTCCACGGCCTGTTGGCTCGCGCTGATCTTTTCCAGGGCCTGCGGACCGATCCTTCCCTTCAGGGAACCACCGGCCAGCGCAAGGGTCTTTCCGATCGTGAGCTCGTCCGTTCCATACTGAAAGGAATGATTCATACCGTCATTTGGCTTCAAAAATAGGGAGTTTTGGCGCAATAAAACCGCCCACCGGCGGCATTCCGCGGCTACTGATTATATTTGCCCTTCGCTTGTCCGGTATTCGATCCATTAAAAATTGCCGTTTAGAACATGATTATAGGGAATGGGCTTGTAGCCGCGGGTTTTAGTCCTTATGCCGGGAGGGAGGAATTCCTCATATTTGCATCCGGCGTCTCCGACTCCAAGCATTGCAGCGCGGTCGATTTTGAACGGGAACGCAATCTGCTCACCGGAGCCCTCGAAAAGAACCCGGGCAAACGATTTGTTTATTTCGGTACCGCCAGCGTAGCCGATCCGGATCTCCGTGAGACCCCCTATATCCGGCACAAGATCGCGATGGAAGAGCTCGTGCGCACCCATGCTGCGGCCTTCCATATCTTCCGGGTGTCCAACCTGGCGGGCGTTTCGGCTAATCCGAATACCGTGCTCAATTTCCTGTATGCGCATATCAGCCAGGGCAGGCCCTTCGAGCTCTGGACGCATTCGGAAAGAAATATCATCGACCTGGCGGACGTGTTCCAGATTGCCGACCATATCCTTAGGAAAAACCTTTTTGCCAATCGCACGATCGCCATCGCCAATGAAAAGAACTATGCAGTCAGGTACATCGTAAAGTGCATTGAAGCTTTCACCGGCAGGACGGCAATCTACACGGAGAGAGCAAAGGGAAGCGCATTCCAGATCGATATTTCCGATATCCAACCGATATGTCGCTCGCTGGGTATCCGGTTTGGAGAAGATTATTTGCCGCATTTACTGGAAAAGTATTATGCGGGGAAAAAAAAGAATCACCCAGCGAAATGAGATACAGGAGGGCCAAGATTAAAATAAGGCTGGAACTTATCGGGATGTTCCCGTTCGTGCTGCTTGGCAGGATCTATGGCCGTCTGTTCCCGCTGCGCGCGCCGGGAAACCTGTTCCTGTTCTTTTCCTCGGCGGATCTGGGCGGCGCCATCAAGGTCAATGCCGATATCCTGGACTGCGTGGCCGACAGACAACCGGTCATCATTTTCTCGAAGCGACCCAGGAACAATGGGTTCCGGTCCCTTTTCTACCGGAAAGGCGTCACCATTCTGGACCTGCACAAGAGGATCGATAATAAGCTCTTTCATTTCGTTAACTTCTTTTACCGGGGCGTGCTGGCTTCCTGGATCAACAGGGCAAAAGATCCGGTGGTTTTCGGCGGGGAGAACCTCTTCTTTTACAAGGTGATCCCGCATCTGCGGGCGGACATCCCCCGGATCGAGCTATGCCATCTGGACACCTGGCTGCCCTATACCATCGGGCTGATCGACCGGATCACGATGCGGATCTGCAGCACCCTCAGGATGAAGGAGGCGATCATCCGGCAATATGACGAAAACCGGGTGGAACCGAAATACTATGATCGCCTGCATTTCATCGAGAACCGGATCGACATGCCGGAATTCGAAGAGGTCAGCAATCCAAAGCTCGAGGTCGTATTCATTGGCCGGGGCGCGCCGCAGAAAAGGGTGCCCCTGATCGCCGCCATAGCGACCAGGATGCATGAACTGGGCCTTCCGGTCCATTTCTCATTCGTCGGCGACGTCGAGAAGGTGATCGAACCCGGCGTGCTCCCTTTTTGCACTTTTTACGGAAATGTGCGGGATGAAGAACGGATGCGGGCGATCTATCGCGGATCGGATGTCCTGATCCTGACTTCTGCGTATGAGGGACTGCCGCTGGTGGTCATGATCATGATGGCCCATGGAAAGGTCGTCATTTCCACGGCGGTGAACGGGATACCTGACTATATCACTCATCTGGAAAATGGGCTACTGATCCGGGCGACGGGCGAAGAAGAGATCGTAGAGGAAGGAGTGGCGCTATTGCGTCTGCTGATCGAAGATCCGGCGTTACGGATCGCCATGGGGCGGCAAAGCCGGGCGGCTGCCATGGAAAAATTCGGCGGGGCTTTGTTCTGTCGTGAATACCGGAGGATCCTGATAAGATAAAGGCCGGCCCGCGGCCGGCCATACACAGGATAACCTTAACGGCTAATGGGCCATAGAAGGCCATGAGAGCTTGGGGTTCAGGGGAACAGATCCATGGTGTACCTGAAAGGTAAGAGGAGCCTGTTGAAAATGGGAGCAGGAACCGACCGGCGTGTCGAATCCGGGGATAAACGTGTCGATTCGGCCAATTGTCGTCAATATCCAAACCGGTTAAGGAACTCGGTTTTCCGGCGGGAGGCAACCTCGATGAGGGCCTGGTCCTCCATTTCAATATACCCTCCCCTGCCCTTGTGGTATTTTTTGATGCACATCAGGTTAATGATATGGGAATTGTGAACCCGCATGAAGATCAATGGCGGCAATATCTCCTCATATTCCTTTATATTCTTGGCCGAAAGTATCTTTTCTCCTTCCTTCATATGGAAAACCGTGTATCCCCCGCTGGCTTCGCAACGCATGATCTTATCGGTCATCACGAACACAAGCCCTTCCATGCTCGGTAAGGCGAGCTTGTACGTACTGGCATTAGGCTGTTTGAGGTTCGCGAGGAGATTATGGAGTTGCTTATTCATATTGCGAAGCCGAAGCTTCTCGGATGCCTTTTGAACGGCAGCGCGCAACTCGCCGATATTGACCGGCTTCAACAAATAATCGAGCGCACTGTATTTGAATGCCTTCAGCGTATAGTCATTGAACGCCGTCACGAAGACGACCTCAAAATTCACCGGCATAAGACGGTCGAGCAGGTCAAAGGCATTGCCATACGGCATTTCGACATCGAGAAAAACCAGGTCCGGCTGGGATTTGGAAATTATTTTCTCCGCTTCACCCGCATTGGCCGCCACTCCAATCACCGAGGTATCAGGACAAAATTCGGCGAGCATGGCGGTAAGAACCCGGACATTCTTTGGCTCATCGTCGACAATAATACAGTTCATGATGTTGGTTCATTAAAGTTAGTGGATACATTATCCAGCGGAAAGAACAGGGTCACCCTTGTCCCCAATGCCTCCAGGCGGTCATTTTCCAGGTCCTCGACCAGTATCCTTACCGGGGCCTGGCCTGTCTGGCCTGTCTGGTTGAACATTTCGATCCGTTTTTCGGTCAGCGACATTCCCCTCGACTGGTACTCGATGGCATTGCTGCTACGGAACTGTCTCGCGAGCTTGCGACCTACCCCGTTATCCTCGATCGAGCAAACCAGAAAGCCGGATCTAATGGAAATCCTGATGTCGATCATCCCGTTCTTGTCTTTCCGCAGGCCCATACCATGCCGGATGGCATTCTCTACATAGGGTTGAAGGATCATCGGGGGGATCTCATAGAATTCCGTGTCCATCCCCTCTTCCACGTCGACCCGATAGTCGAACCTATTCTCGAACCTTCCTTTTTCCAGCTCCAGGTAGGTCGACAGGTATCCGATCTCCTGTTGAAGGCTAATGAAGGGCCTGGAAGAAAAGTCAAGGGTCTGACGGATCAGTCGGGCAAAATTCGTAATAAATTCGTTGACGCCACGCACGTCCTTTTCCATCACATATTGCTGAATCGAATTCAGGCAGTTGAAAATGAAATGGGGGTTCATCTGGGAGCGAAGGGCCATTTGTTCCAGTTCCGCCATCCTTGCGACCGTCAGGGATTTCTCCTCTTCCTTATTCCTGATCACGCGCACGCGCCATGCAAAGATCATCCATACCAGCGCGGCGAGGGCCAGGCCGATAGTTATCCGGAAGCCCGCCTTTTCCCACCACAGTCTTTCCACGGAAAACCGGATGGAAACGGGTTCACTGTGTACCCCGAATTTGTTTATGGCTTGCAGTTCCAGCTCGTAACTGCCGGAAGGCAGGGAGGGATAGGTCAGGAAATTCTCGCGCGTCGATCTCCAGTCCTTGTCCGGGCCAATGAGCCTGTATTCATAATTGATATTGCCTGCCGACCGAAGGGAAATCCCTGCAAACCCGATCCGGATATTATTGTCGGCGTGCGGTAATACGAAGTCGGTCGTGTCGGGCGTCCATGCGCGTTGGGAAACGGTGATGGACGTAATCTTCAGGAGACAGATCGAACGACGGGATATCTTCTTTTCATTGAACCAGACCAGTCCATCGGCATTGCCGACGAAGACGTCGTCATTTTTAACATAGACCGTATTAATAATATCCGAACCAAGGCCATCCGACTTGGTAAAAGGGGTGCAAACGACGCCCGTGTCGACAAACCTGATCTTGTTCAAGCCCCGGTCCGTGCCCAGCCAAACGGCCGTTGCGGTGGCAAAGATCGCCCGGCATACGTTGCTGGTCAGGCCATTATTTCGGGTAATCTGTGCGACGATCCGCCCGTCCTTGTACCCGACAAGCCCTCCGCCATCCGTTCCGATCCAAAGCGTGCCGTCCGGTGAATTGGCCAGGGCGGTAATCTTGGTGGACAGTACGGGATAGCGGTCGCCAAGGAATGTTGACGATTTATTTGGGTCCACGGCATAAAGGCCGGTTAATGTCCCGATGTAATAATGGTTGTTAAGCCATATGGCGGACGTGGAGCGTTCCTTCCACACCGTGTCGAAGTGAATGAACCCGCTGGATATTATGCGCCGGACCGCCTGATCGCCAACATCCAGAATGGTCGAATCCGAGAGATGAGTGAGCGCTTTTATTGAATGTGGCATGTCCGCGGAGTCGGACCGGGAGGGCCTTCTGACCTTGCCTCCAAAGCGGTCGAAAAGAAACATGCCGTAGTCGGTGCCGGCGACCGTCTTGTCCCCGAAACCCCTCGCTATATCCATGACCCGACCCCTGGAGATCGAGGTAGTCAGTCGCATGGATCGCACGTGCCCGGAATGCAGGTCAAGGGACCAGAGCATAAAGTGGTCGCTGCCCAGGTACAGTATCGAATCCCATTCGCGAATGCAGAAGACCGGTCCGCGGGCGTATTCCGCACGAAATAAGGCTGAGTAATCCCTGATGTCCCTGGAACCGAGACGAAATACCCCATTGCCCAGGGTGCTGAACCAAATGTTCCCTTCCATATCCTCGATGGCCGCATTCACCGTCTGACCTTTAAGGAAGCTGTCGATGATCTCCCTCTTCCGGATATCGAACAGGTAATTGTAACGGTTCGTATTGACCATGAACAGGCTATCGTCAAGGTGGGACACGGAGAGTATGCCTCCGATCGGCGGCAGCCTGAATTCCTCTTTGCCATCTGCGTCCATGAAAACCAGCACCGAATCGTTTACGGAACGGGTCATGCCGGTGCTGCTCATATAGCAATTGAGGGGAGTTGTCCCCGCTGATTTTCCAATCGTGTCGATGGGAACAAACTGGTTGCCCTCCAGATCCGCCAACGCGACTTCCCCCGGACAGAAGACCGAGACCCGGAACCCACCGCCTTTTTTTGCACCGGCATTGAGTATGGCGAACCAGAGATAGCCGCGCAGTTCCCTGATCAGTGCGACGGTTCCATCCGGACGTATGAGATGAGCGCATTTTTGTTCGACCAGGAGAATATTTCCGGCCGCGTCCTCAACGATATTCGTGATCTTGCCTGAGAGCCTGATCCTGGCCAGCACAGGGTCCGTCCGCTGATCATAAATCCTGCCTTTCCAGTAATAGGCGATCGTGCTTCGAAAGGGCATTATCCAGACGCGGTTGCGCGAGTCTACAAAAAGGTTGAGTACTTCGTTGTCCGGCAGGCCGCTCTCTACCGTGAAATTCGTGAATTGACCGCCATCGAAGCGGCTAAGCCCTGTTTCGGTGCCGAACCAGATGAACCCATCCTTATCCTGGGCCATGCAATACACCGTGGATCCGGTCAGGCCGTCGGCGACATCGTAGTGTGCGTAGCTATGGAGGTCCTGTGCCGAAAGCGCCGCGGTCGGGAGGATGGCAACGAGCAGGAGAAAAAGCAGGCAGGACACCATGCGATGGAGGGTCATCAGGAGTTTCGAGAAAACACCCATTCGCAGAATGGCGGCCGGAATGCGGCGTTGAAATCGTATCATGGAGCCGATCGGTTCGGGTATGGCACCCGGATAGCCGGCCCTGACGATATCTTCCGGATCCCTAATGGACAAATTGCGAAGCAGGCGCCACCAGGCGTCCCACAGGCGCCAGTTGCGAAGCGAATCCTCCCCGGTCTTGTTCAGCAATCGAAAGCTTTCCGGGATCTCGACCATGGGATTGCGGAAACTGGCGGCCGTCACCTGCTGATCGCTGACGCCGATATTGACCAGGGCATCCGGGATGTACCATGCCTCGCCATGCTTCAGGTATTCAATATAAAAATCGATATCGACCAGCCATTTGAGATGATTGTCAAACAGGACGCCCTCTCTTCTCTTAAATGCGGTGCAGCTGGGCGGTCCGATCGTATTTCCCGCAAACAGGACGCGGGGATCGTTGAGGACGACCTTGCGGCGGATCGCCGGGGCGAAAATAGAACGGCCATGGCCATCAGGATACACGTTCCGGTAAGCCGAGAAAACAAAAGAGGCCTGTGGGTTCAGCCTGATTGCCTCGGCAAAAGCATTCAGGCTGTCGCTGTTGACGAACCAATCATCGTCATGCATGATCTTGATCCATTCTCCCTGCGCGTGCCGGACGGCTTCATTCCAATTTTCTGGGGTGCCTAGCGGGGATTCGTTCCGGAAATAGCGTACCGGAAGCCGATCGGCGTAACGGAGAATTAAAGACTCCACCGACCGGTCTGGGCTATCATCGGTCACGATGACTTCGAAGTCATTATAGCTTTGGATGGCGATCGAATCCAATAGCCTTTGCAGGCAGGCCGCTCGCTTGTAGGCAGGAATGCAGATGGAAAAGAAAGGATGTGCCCGCATACGACGGCTAACCATTAAATTCGTAAAGTTATTCGTACATTGCAAACTTCAAGAATTTAGTTGTAATGCGAAGAAATTTTTTGGGCAATCTGGCCGCCGGAATTCAAAAAAGGTTCAAGACCCTCTTAGAAAGTCCAAAAGGCGAACTCAGTTTGAACTGGTTGACCACTAAATATTATAAGCATTTGCCCGCCGGAAAGATCCGAAAGCGGTCCTTGTTTGGAAAAACCCTTTATTTCTCGAGTCCCGGGGAACTTTTGCACGGGTTCCATGAAATATTTACTGAACAAATTTACAAACAGTCATTACCCGACCGTTCTTACATTATCGACTGCGGCGCGAATATCGG
This sequence comes from Bacteroidota bacterium, assembly GCA_030706735.1. GTDB lineage: Bacteria > Bacteroidota > Bacteroidia > Chitinophagales > Chitinophagaceae > Puia. The sequence goes on from JAUZNZ010000020.1 coordinate 47,866, forward strand.
TCTGAGCGTGATCTATATGAAGCGGTTGTGTCCCACGGCTCAGATCCTGGCATTCGAGCCGGACGAACGTAATTTTTCACTGCTTATGAAAAACATCGGCTCCTTTGGCCTGAAGGATGTCGACATACGCCGGGAAGCGGTCTGGAAAGAAAACACGGTTCTGCATTTTTCCGATGAAGGCGCCATGGCGAGCAAGATCGAGTCCAGTCAAACTGAACAGTCCAGGGAAATAACGGGGATCCGATTGAAGGACCTGCTAACCCGCAGCGTGGACTTCCTCAAGATCGATATCGAGGGCGCGGAATTTGAGGTCATGAAGGACATCAGCAGCAGCCTGCATTTTGTAAAGAACCTGTTCATCGAATACCACGGCTCGTTTGGAAAGACAAGTGAGTTATCGGAACTACTCGGGCTGATAAGCAGCCATCAATTCGAATATTATATCAAGGAGGCCGCACCGGTTTACGAAACCCCTTTCTACCGGCCGCCGGGAAAAAGCGTCCCCTACGACGTACAACTCAATCTTTTTTGTTTTCGCCTGCCTTAAGAATTCTCCCGAACCGTCCCATCACTAATAATCCGACAATTGGATCCAATTTTCCGGGTAGATATCTCCGAAATACTCATTGTTTACGAAATTCTTGGGCACGATGACCTTTTTTCGTTCGTCCTTGTTTAAATAGGAGGACCACCAACTGAACGAGCCATTGGAATCGATATGGTGCTGACAGTTTGAAATAAGGAACATATCTTTCCAACTATCGGCGCCGGCATTAATATTTACGATCGTAACGTCCTCTCCGGTAAAATTTTCCCGCACCCAGGGATAGTCATTAGTAAAGAAAAAGAAATGGGGGGCGTCGACCAATTCCTTCATTTTCCCGATTGCGCACACAAAATAATTCAACGTGCATACGGCGCCATATTTCTGGTAATTATTCGAATCCAGAAAATCTCCCCTCCTGACGTGAACCGATACGCTTGAACGTGACCTTATGTCTTTTAATATCTCCAGATTGGTTGCGCCGACCTGGCTGAGGTCAAATTGAAAACAGTGCAGCACCTCGTCCCTAACCTCCCTGAAGTATTTTTCTGAGTGCCATCCTCCGGCATAAAAGGTCAGTCCCTTGCGGGGTTGCAGAATTCCCGGCTGAAAGTTATAGTTATTATTTTCATTGATCACGGTCACCCCCGCCAGGTTCAATAGCCTGATGACCGGCTTTGAAATAACCCGAAACTTCTTGTACTCCAGCATGCAATAGATCAAATAAAGGATCTTATTGGCGAACGTATCCCGGTATTTTATCCCGAACACCTTATCCAGTTCGTAACCGTTGTGAATATTGGTGGATTTTTTTGAAAATATGAATCTGGTCGAGGCGGAGAGTCGTCTCTTTCTCAAATAGAGCGCGTATTGGGACATTTGATTTCCCAGTCCATTAAACAATATTACCACGTCCATGTGCGTCCCTTGGTGAAAATAAATTTATGAAGGAGCAAATTTAACCTTCCTGTGCTATTTAAGGGAAAAATCGTTGCTCATCCGGGATAACAAAGAAAAAAGCCGGTTCTGCTGATGGAAAATATGCGTAATTTTGGCGTTTTATGCCCCTGTTACGTAATTTAATTGCCGGAGTCAATCACAGGCTAAAGAAGATACTATCCCGTCCATACAGCGTCTTCGACATCGGATGGCTCAAGGAAAAAACGCTGAAGCACCAGACAGATACCGGGTTGAAGCATCATGTCTATAAAAGAAAATACAAGATCGCTTACCGGGACGGCCCGACCTTCCTAATGTCCATCAAAGAACTGTTTATAGACGAATTTTACAAATTCAGACCGGATTCGGATCATCCCAGGATAATCGATTGCGGTTCTTACATCGGTACCAGCATCCTCTTTTTCAAGGTCAATTATCCTCATGCGATCATTACGGGGTTTGAGCCAGACGCCTCAAACTATTCCCTGTTAAAGTCCAATGTGGACAATTGGGGTTTTTCCGGGATAGAAATTTTTAATGCGGCCATTTGGGTAAATAATGAAAACGTCAGCTTCCATTCCGCCGGCAATATGTCCAGCCGGATCGAAGCGGGTGCGAATGAGCGTGACGATCAAAAGATGGTGAGGTGCGTCCGGTTAAATGACCTTTTACATGAACAGGTTGATTTCCTAAAGATCGACATCGAAGGCGCCGAATTGCCTGTCCTAAGAGATTGCTCCGACAATTTAAAAAATGTAAAAAACCTTTTTGTAGAGTACCATGGAAAGTATAGTGAATTATCCGATCTGAATGAAATCCTGGAAATACTGTACCGTAGTGATTTCAAATACTGCATAAAAGAAGGGAATGCGGTGCATGCCAGGCCCCTTTGGGAAAGGGACAGCGGTGTTCAATATGACATGCTGTTAAACATATTCGCCTTCAGGGGTTAGCTCTTTTCAGGCTGGCTCTTTTCAGGCTGGCTCTTTTCATAAATGATGTCGTAGTAGCTGCCTCCGCCCGGATGTTTGGCGAAACGGTGCCGGGAATACTCTTTGAATCCATGTTGGTCCATGAAGGATTGCAGGTCTTTGAGCTGACAACAGCCTTTATAGGACTCAAAGTCCGGAACCTCCGTTTTGATGTATTTAAAATGCGCGAGTATGGGCAACGCTCCTTTCAGCACCAGCAATTCGGATCCCTGTGTATCCATAACCAACATATCAAATCCTTCGATCCCGATATTATTCTCTCTTAACAAGGATGGAAGAGACCTGCTGAACAATTGGATGGTCTTTTCAAAACTGACATCCGGCCAAATGTCCTTATGAAGGTTTAACTCCAGGATGGAGGAGGACGCCCCGTTGTTGCTGGCCAGGTGAAACTGGTATTCGACATGATCCTGATCCGTCACCAGTCCTTTAACGGCCCTCTGTCCGGGAAAACCAGACAGGTTGTTTTCCAGGGTCTCAAATACTTCGGGGATGGGCTCAATCCAAACGACGGACAACCGGTATTTGTGGTACAATTCTATTTCCTGTCCGGTATTTGCACCTACATGGATCACTCCCTTTACCTTTCGGAGCAATTCATTTGGATCTTTCGTGAATAAAGACCTGGCCCTCAGCAAGATTGATCTTTTTAGCATACGCTCGATAACTGGCGCAAATCTAATTTTATTTCATCAATAAACAAGCCCGTCGGAATGCCGGAATGAGGCGGTCATTTCTTTGCGGGGAAATTACGCGGACCGGTACAGTCATGCTTATACGATAATGCAAAGGAGGACCTGTTCAAGACCCCCGGGACAGGGTGGGTCCCGGGACAGGACGTCCCGGCTGTATGTATTGCAGGAACCTTTCCAGACCACGGCGCTTCGGATCGTCCAGGCGGTAATCCAGGAAGCGGGTGAAATAGTCGTGCAGGCTGAACAGGCTGTACGGATTCTCCTTTACGATCTCGTCGATATGCCCGAGGCCCATTTTGTTGGCCTCATTGAATTCACTGATGAAGGCCGGGTCGAGAGGGCGGCTGCTGATCCAGGCGGCAAATACGAAGGGCAGACCGGTATGCGCCTTCCACGCCTCGCCCAGATCGTAAATATAGGACGATCGCTGTCTTTGTTCCAGGGCGCGGTCCCCGATCACGACGCCGGCAGTGGTACCGTCGATCTGGCGGCGAAAATCCATTCCCGCATCCATGAGCACCGGTTCCACTTTCCAATGCTCTTTAAGCAGCATCTTCGCCAATTGCACCGAGGTCCGGCTTTGATAATCCAGCAACACCCGTTCGACCTTTTCGAGCGGAACCTCACTGAACAGGCATACCGACGCGACCGGGCCATTGCTGCCGATGCAATAATCGCCGTTGATATAGAATTCATCCATCTGGGGAATGATCGCCACCGGCACCAGACCGATGTCGATCTGATCAGCGAGGAGCATGCGTGCAATGCGGGAGGGGTAGTCGATGGTCAGGTCGATCTCCCTGGATATCTCCGCCCGCCGGATCCCATAGAGTAACGGCTTTGTATTGAGGTAGCTGACTGCTCCCACACGTATTTTTCTGTCCAATTCCTTTACGTTAATTTTGGCTGCAAGTTACGGCGCGGGAATGGAACTGCATGGGCCATTTTAAGCCACTTTCGAAAACATTCGTATGGAATTGAATTCATTGACAGCCATTTCCCCGATCGACGGACGGTATCGCCAACAGGTGGAACACCTGGATGACTACTTTTCCGAATATGCCCTGATCCGGTATCGTGTGCTGGTCGAAGTGGAGTATTTCTTTTTCCTGGCGAAAAAAAAGCTTTTCCCTTTGTCACCGGCCCTCCGGAAATACCTGCAATCCGTCCTTGAGCAATTTAGCCTGGAAGACGCGCACGCGATCAAGGGAATGGAGAAGATCACCAATCACGACGTCAAGGCGGTTGAATATTTTTTGAAGAAGAAGCTGGAGGCGTATGGCGGCTCCGCGGCCGCACCGGAAGACGGAAGCGGCGCCGGAAACCTCAAGGAATGGATACATTTCGGCCTGACCTCGCAGGATATCAACAATACGGCGATCCCCCTCTTATGGCGTCATGCCATCGAATTCGAGTACCTGCCGGGATTGCTCAATCTGAACCGTCAGTTGGAGCTGCTGGCGCGGGAATGGGGAGACGTCCCGATGCTGTCGAGGACCCACGGCCAGCCAGCGAGTCCAACCTTGCTTGGCAAGGAGATCATGGTCTTTGTCGAACGGATCGAGGATCAGGTCGAACAGCTGATCCAGGTACCCTTCTCTGCCAAGTTCGGCGGCGCTACCGGAAATTTCAATGCCCACCAGGTGGCCTTCCCCGGGAAGGATTGGGTAAAATGGGCGAATGAATTCGTCGAGGGAACGCTAGGCTTGCAAAGACAGCAATACACCACGCAGGTGGAGCATTACGATCATCTTGCCGCCCACTTCGATGCGATCCGCCGGATCAATACGATCCTAATCGATTTCTGCCGGGACGTATGGACCTATGTGTCGATGGATTATTTCAAGCAGAAAACGAGGAAAGGCGAAATTGGATCATCCGCCATGCCGCACAAAGTGAACCCCATCGATTTTGAAAATGCCGAAGGGAATCTTGGCATCGCCAATGCGTTGTTTGAGCACTTTGCATCCAAATTGCCCATCTCCAGGTTGCAAAGAGACCTGACGGATTCGACTGTATTGCGCAATATCGGGGTGCCTTTCGCCCATACGATCATCGCGTTCAAATCCATCGAGAAGGGCTTGGACAAACTCGTTCTGAACCGGGAAAAGCTGCACCAGGACCTGGACAATAACTGGGCGGTGGTGGCAGAGGCCATACAGACTATCCTGCGCAGGGAGAACTATCCCAACCCCTATGAAGCCCTGAAGGAGCTCACCAGGGGGCGTGCCGGCATTACCAAGGAATCCATCCACGACTTTATCGACGGGTTGGACGTAAAAGCTGCGGTCAAGAAGGAATTGAAGAGGATCACCCCCCACAATTATACCGGGGTTGCGTTCGGTTAGCGGATCAACTGAACGGTGCCTTTTTTGAATGCCGGCCCGCACAAGGTTTCGGCCTTTATGTAATAGACGTAGGTGCCGGTCGGCTGCGGTTGCCCGTTGAAGGTACCGTCCCAGCATCCGCCCGGATCTTTGGTATAGAAAACACGAGCACCCATCCGGTCAAAGACGGCCATCTCGAACCCCTTAACGGCACCCCAGTATTTGATCCCGAAACAATCGTTATGACCGTCCCCATTGGGCGTAAAAGCGCTGGCTACCGGGTAACCGATGCTGGTGCCGGCTTTGGTAACAAGAAGTTCAATGCTGTCGAGGGAGGAGCATCCATGAGAGTCTGTGACCCGCACATAATACCAGGTACTTGAGTCGGGTCTTGCTATGGGATCGGCGACTGACGGATCGGAAAGGTGCCCGGCGGGATACCAGGCATAACTGACGCCCCCTGAAGCCGTGAGTGTCGCCTCACCGGTTATGCAATCCAGGTCATTGGACTTGGAGATAAAGGGATCCGGCGGAGGGTTGACGGTAATGGTCGATTTGAGCACCATTTTGAGGTTGCATATCTTGTCATACGCGACGGCCTGGTAGGAGCCCGAAGCGTTCGGGTATACCAGCACGGTAGATGCGCCGGGGTCCTGGGATCCGATGTTGGATACCCATTGATAATAATCGCCATACGCCGGATCGGCTCCCGTCAATTTCAGCAGGACGGAGTCGCCGGTGCAAATGCCGGCGGTCTGGGGTGTGATGTCGAACTGATCGGGCGGTTTTACCGTGATCAATATCGAGTCATTCACCTTACATCCATCGGAGCCGGTCGCCAGTACCTTGTACCGGGCGGTGGCGGAGGGGGCGGCTATGGGATCAGCGGACCCGGGATCATCCAGGCCCTGCGACGGGGACCAGGCATAATCATTGGCGCCGCTCACCTGCAACTGCACCCCGTCTCCCTTGCAAATGATGGTATCCCTGCTGATGCTGATCACCGGCGTATCCAGGACCTTGACCATCACCGTATCACTGACCGTACAAAGCCCATGATAAGCTTTGACAATATATCGGGTGGGCGTGGCAGGATTTGCCCCGGGATTTGTCATGGTCGGATCCGAGAGACCGGCAGAAGGCGTCCAACGCACGGAGTCCGTGTTCTGAACGGAGGTTTTGAGTAACAGGGGGCTGCCCTGACAAAAGGACGTATCGGGAAGCGTGCTGACGGAGGGAAGGCTCTTGAACTGCACGCCGATCGCCGCATTTGCCGTGCACCCGTAAGAGGTAGTGACGGCGAGCTGATATTGGGCGGCCGATCTTACCAGCAGGCTGTCGGCGGTGGAACCATCCTGCCAAAGATAGGTCAGGTTGTTGCCCGGATATCGCAGGATCAGGCTGTCGCCCTCACAAAGGGAGGTGTCCCTGCCCAGGGAAATCACGGGAGGACCCATGACCACTACGCTGCGGCAAAATGTGGCTTCGCTGGGGAGGCCTTCGTCCATCATCATGTTGACATGATAGGTGCCGGGCGAAGAATAGGAGATCGCAGGCGGGTCTTTACCGGAAAAGCTGGGGGAACTTGCACTGGTGCAACCGGCAAAACGGATACGGGTGATCGTATTATTATGCACATTCGGGACAAAGCAATAGATATCTGCGCCTACCCGAAAGAACTTCGAAATGGAATGCGGGGTATTGAAGTTCCCGATATTGCCCATATCGACGGCCGTCGGGACGCTTAGCACGTCATTATGAAAATCCAGTCTTACCAGCTTGCCGTTATCGACATCGACGACGAACCCTACGACCTGGTCGCAGAATTTGATGATGGCCATATCACGGGGAAGGGTAAGATAGCCGCCCGGGTTGCCCAGGTCGACGGCCGTCGGAGCATTCAGCAGGGAATTGCCAAAGTCCAGCCTGGTGATCTTGCCAGCGTTCCCCTCGGCGATGAAGACATGCCAGTTACCCGCGTCGTTAAGCGCAAAAATACCGTCGGGATAGACAAATTTTCCGCCTACATTCCCCAGGTTGGTGGCCGTCGGCGGATTGGAAAAATCGGTACCGAAGTTGAACAAGGTGACGGTATTGTTGTCCGCATTGACCGTAAAACCATACCAGTTGCCCGGGCTGGCCGGGTCGGTAAAAAGATATAGGTCGATGGGCATGTTGAGGTTTGCGCCGGGGGGATTTCCCCAGTCGGTGGCCACCGGACTGTTGTTGGTGATCGTCGGGCCTATGTCCACGCGAACGATATGAGGCGTGGTCGCCGATTCGGTCCCTCCTCCGACGATGATGGCATACCACCTTCCATTGTTCTTCACGACCTGCACCCCTTCATTGCCCACAAAGGCCAGTATCCCCCCAAAATTACCCAGGTCCGTAGCCGTGGGCGTGTTGAGGAAGCTGTTGCCGAAATCAAGCCGGATCAGTGCGCCCGGGGTATGGTTGACGACAAAGGCGTAATAATTGCCGTTGTCCTCGGCCAGATCCATGAAAACGGGCCATGAAAGAACATTACCGACATTTCCGAGGTTGGTCGCCTGGGGAATGGTCTGGTTCAGGTCAGCCACGCAGAAGTTCCAGAACCAGGTGGCCCCGCCGGCAGATGTATTGGAAATGTTCACGGGCGCGTTGACGCATACGGTATCCGGCAAGGTAAAGGAAGGGATTTGAGTATATCCAGCCAGGGAGGTGAGGAGAAGGAAAAGTATTACCAGCCGGCTCTTATGAGTAAGCATTCCATGGGGTTGTTGACGTCTAAAGATAGTCAAAAAGTCCATTTTTAAGCAGTAAAACCAATAGCCGTGTCGATTTCGGCCATAGCCGTGCTGATCTGGCCGGCCGGGGGGTCAGGGGGATGGGGCCGGAGGACGAGGGTACCGCCCCGGGTTCATTTATGGATCTCCGACGTGAAGTGGAATTCGATCGCGGGATTGTTGATGCGTTCGGTATTCAGGAACCATTCGCTTTGGGCGAGGTAGACGAGGTGGCCATCCTTGTCATTGGCAATATTGGCGTGCTTGAAGCGCGTGAAGTCTTCCAGTTTTTTCGGGTCTTCGCTGGTGATCCAGCAAGCCTTGTAGAAGGGCAGGGCGTTGAATTGCACGGAGGCGCCGTATTCGTGGAGGAGACGGTATTGGATCACTTCGAACTGGAGCTCTCCCACGCAGCCGATGATCTTCTTATTGCCGCCGTATTGCGTGAACAATTGCGCCACGCCTTCGTCGGTCAACTGCAGCAGGCCTTTTTCGAGCTGCTTGGTCTTCATCGGGTCCTTATTGACCACCTCCTTGAATATCTCCGGCGAAAAGGAAGGGATGCCGGTGAAGAAATACTCCTCCCCTTCGGTGAGGGTGTCTCCAATCTTGAAATTGCCGGTGTCGAACAGGCCGACCACGTCGCCGGGGTATGCCGCCTCGATCACGTCCTTGTCCCGCGCCAGGAAGGTATAAGGGTTGCTGAAGCGAACGTCCTTGTCCAGCCGCACATGGTGGAAATATTTGTTGCGTTCGAACTTGCCGCTGCAAACGCGCAGGAAGGCGATGCGGTCCCGATGCTTGGGGTCCAGGTTTGCGTGGATCTTGAAGATGAAGCCGCTGAACTTATCCTCCTGAACATCCAGGTGACGCGTCGAAGTCTCGCGGCTGCGCGGTGCGGGGGCGATACGGATAAAGGTATCCAGCATTTCCCTGACGCCAAAATTATTGATGGCGCTGCCAAAGAATACCGGCGCCACTTTGCCGGCCAGGTAATCTTCTACCTTCAGTTGCCCATGGACGCCATCCACCAGTTCGACGTCCTCCCGGAGAGTGGCCGCGTCCTTTTCGCCGAGGCGTTCGTCGAGGAGGGCGCTGCCGAGGTTATCGATCTTTACCGTGTCTTCATCGGCCGCCTTGGTATTGGCCGTAAAAAGAACGAGGTTCTTGTCATAAAGATTGTACACGCCCTTGAAGTCCTTGCCGCTATTAATGGGCCAGGTCATGGGATGCAGATGAATGGACAGTTCCTTTTCGATCTCCTCCAGCAGGTCGAAGCGGTTCTTGCCGTCGCGGTCCATTTTATTGATAAACACGATCACGGGGGTGTCGCGCATGCGACATACCTCCATCAGGCGACGGGTCTGCGCCTCCACCCCATTGACGCTGTCGATCACCAGGATGACGCTGTCCACCGCGGTCAGCGTCCGGTACGTGTCTTCGGCAAAGTCTTTGTGGCCGGGCGTGTCCAGGAGGTTGATGAGCATTCCTTTGTACTCGAAGCTCATCACGGAGGTGGCCACGGAAATGCCGCGCTGCCGCTCGATCTCCATGAAGTCGCTGGTAGCATGCTTTTTAATCTTGTTGCTCTTCACCGCCCCGGCTGTCTGGATCGCGCCGCCAAACAGGAGGAATTTCTCCGTAAGGGTCGTTTTGCCGGCGTCGGGGTGGGAAATAATGGCGAAGGTCCTTCGCTTGTTGATCTCGTTGCTATACTTCATCATTTGCGGGTGCAAAGGTACGAAAAAGCGGCGTCACGCGAGCGAAGATTCAATTGCCGGAGGAGAGCAGGCCGTTCAGATCCTGATTGGCCTCATAGTGAAAGGGCACGCTGAAGGGAAAGCCGTCACGGCGCAGTTTGACGCGGCCGTTCACGGTGATCTTGACCTCTTTGCCAAAGAGAGAGGCCAGGGCATGGCTGAGGATATCCTGCATATTCACCTGCATGGAGACCGGGACATAAAAGGTGTCTTTTCGGGGAATATAAATGGAGGTATCGAGGACGGAATGACCGGACAGGCGGTCATTGACATACACGTCCATTTCACCGCCCCGAAGGGTAATGTTAAAATGATTGGGATTAAAGAGCTTGAGGGTTGTCGCCAGGACGGTCAGCCCGCCGGCGCCCTTGCTCATACGTGCGTCCCGGAAGCCGTAGTATTCCGGGGCCTCTGGCTTGCCGCAAGCCGAAAACAGCAGGACGGATAGAAGAAAGAGAACTATTTTCCGGGATGGGACCATTGCCCTGCAAGATAATATTTTTACCTTTCCGAAAAGCAATCTTGGCGAGCATTCCCGAACGCATCCGACAATTTAACAATCCGCGTGTTCCGGCCTATACTGCCCTGAAATACGATATGATGGCCGAAAATGCCTTCCGGTTCCTGCGGGGCACCAGTCACCTGTTCTATGAGGATCTTTCGGGCAGCAACGCCCTTTCCGCCTCGCCGCTCAGCTGGATCAGCGGAGACTTGCACCTGGAGAACTTCGGTACCTACAAAGGCGATAACCGGCTCGTCTATTTCGATCTGAACGACTTCGACGAAGGGATCCTGGCGCCGTCCGCCTGGGAGCTGGTGCGCATGGTCACCAGCATTTTTACCGGATTCGAATCGCTGGGCATCCGGCGAAAAGACATCATGGCCGCGGCGGAACTGTTCCTGCAGACCTATTCCGCCAACCTCGGCGGGGGCAAGGCGCACTATATCGAGCCGGAGACGGCGAAGGGCATCGTGAGCCTCTTTATCGATAAGGTATGCGAACGCAAGCAAAAGGAACTGGTGCGGCAGCGGACCGTTCTGAAGAATGAGCGGCTTGCCCTGCGGATCGACAAAACGCGGCTATTCCCGGTAGACAAGGCGTTGAAAAAAGAGCTGACGGGTCACCTGGCGCAATGGATCAGGCAGGATCCTCACCTGCAGAACCGCCATCGGGTCCTGGATACCGGTTTCCGCATAGCCGGCACCGGCAGTCTGGGCGTAAAGCGATACGTATTCCTGACCCGTAACCTGAAAGATCCCAAGAAGCATTTGCTGATCGATATGAAGCAATCCCTGCCCTCCGCGCTGCAACCGTTTGTCACCGCCAGGCAGCCCGCCTGGAGTTCCGAGGCCGAGCGCGTGGTGGCCGTGCAGAAGCGGATGCAGAATATCTCCCCAGCCCTGTTGAGCACGACGACCTTCAAAGGCGATCACTACGTCTTAAAGGAGTTGCAGCCGACGAGCGACAAGATCGATTTTATGGTGATCCGGGACCGGCAAAAGGATATCGACCGGGTGATCAAGGATATGGCGATGCTTACGGCGTCCGCGCAGTTGCGCAGTTCAGGCAGGCAGGGTTCCGCGATCGCCGATGAGCTGATCGAATTCGGGGCCGATACCAGCTGGCAAAAAGGGCTGCTGGAATACGCCGCGGAATATGCCGGACAGGTACAGCGGGATTACCGGGAATACTTTTCGGCCTATAAGGCGGGTTTTTTCAAAAATAAAAGGGGGTAATTATGCCAAGCGATGTTATTTGGAAGCTGGTTCTGGCCGTCTTCATCGGCGGCGTGATCGGCGCCGAAAGGGAATACCGGAGCAAGTCGGCGGGTTTTCGCACGCTGACGCTGATCTGCCTGGGCGCCTGCCTGTTCACCATGCTGTCCGCGTGGATCGGGGGAAAGGGGACGCCTGACCGGATCGCATCCAATGTGGTTGTCGGGATAGGCTTTGTAGGAGCAGGTGTGATCTTCCGGGGCGATCCGACGCAAAGCAAGGTAACGGGCATCACGACGGCGGCCATGATCTGGGTTACGGCGGCCCTGGGCATGGCCATTGGGGCCGGTGCGGAATGGGTTGCGCTCATTGCCTGCGCGATCACCATGAGTGTGCTCTTCCTGTTTACGATCCTGGAAGGGTGGATCGACCGGGTCAATCAGATCAGGCGTTATAAGATCGTTTGTGATTTCGAGCATGAGACCCTGCATCGATATGAAGAAATGTTCGGCGCCATGCATTTGAAATTCAGGCGCAGCCGCCAGTCAAAATCTGCCGATAATCAGATCATCGGGGAGTGGGTCGTGCAGGGCCCGGAGAAGAATCACCTGCAACTCATCGACATGATCCTCAAGGACCGCTCGGTCAGGGCCTTCGATTTTTAAGGGGCGGCCGGGGGAGGTGGCCGGGGGGAGAAGGCCGGGGCGGGAGTTAGAAAAGCGCCAGGGTCCAGGTGCGTTCAAAGGATTCGCCTGGTCCGATACGGTTAATGCCCTCCTTTTCCGGCAGTTCCTGGTTCGTATCGACGCTATCGGCGATGCCGCACCAGGGCTCTATGCACAGAAAATCGGCTCCTTTTGCCGCCCAGAGGCCCAGGTAGGGAAAGCCCGGAAATTCCATTTTCAATCCATGTTCCGTCTTTGAAGAGCGCAATGTGAGTGCGGAGGAGGCGGGATGCTTCAGCACCAGCGCATCGTCGGCAAACAATTCCTTGCTGAGCGGGAGGCGCCGCGTCCGGTCCAGAAGCGGCAGGGAATGCGTTTCGATCAACCCATCCCGGGAGATCGGCCAACGCGGCGCCGTCTCTTCCTGGTCAAACTCGAGGTAGTAATCGGCGTAGTCCGTACCGGGCTGAAGGGGCAGGTTGAAGGCGGGGTGACCGCCGATGGAAAAATACAGGTCCCGGGGGGACTCCCCGGCGGGGTTGTTGGGGTCGGCGGGGTTGCGAACCGAATAGGTGGTGGACAACCCGTCAGGCAGGAGCCGGTAGGCAATCCGCAACTCAAAATCGAACGGATAGAGCTCGAGGGTATCGGCATTGCTGCACAGAAGGAAGGTGGCCGAATCAGCGCCCGCGGACTCCACCCCGAATTCCTGGTCCCTGGCAAACCCGTGCCGGCCGAGCGCGTAGCCATTCCCCTGATAATAATAGATCCCTTCTTTCAGGGCGCCGACGATCGGAAAAAGGATGGGCGAGTGTTTGCCCCAAAAGGCGGGGTCGCCGCCCCAGAGGTATTCCAACTTATTCCCCTTATGATAAATACTCTGCAATTCGGCTCCCCTGGGATGAATGACCGCTTTCACGCGTTGGTTTTCGATGGTGAGCATAGGAATGCAAGATAATGCTTACTTTCGGAGTATGTTTCGCTATGCGGAAATCATATGGACCAGCTTCAAGATGGCGTTGCAGGAGTTCAGATCCAACAAGCTCCGCACCTTCCTATCCCTTCTGGGCATCACTTTCGGCATCTTCTGCATCATCAGCGTACTGTCCACGATCAGCAGCATGCAGTCGGCAGTGACCAGGGATCTCAGCTCGCTGGGGAGCCAAACCATATTTGTCGACAAATGGCAGATCGGCCTGGGCGCCGACTATCCCTGGTGGAAATACATCAAGAGACCGGTGCCGAAATATGACGAGTTGAAGGCGTTGAAGCTGAAGGTTCCGGAAGCGCCGCATATCGCCTATTTTACGAGCATAAACGCCAATGTCGATTATGAAGAGAACACGTTGACGGGTGTCAATTATTATGGCTGCTCGGAAGACTTTAACAAGATCCAGACGATCGAGATCGCCCAGGGACGCTATTTTGAACAATCTGAATTCGATCATGGAACTCCGGTGATCGTCATGGGCTATACCATTGCGGAAAAGCTTTTCGGGAAGCCGGAAAACTGCATCGGCGTGCAGGTCAGACTGAAAGGCGGAAAGACGGCCACGATCATCGGCATGATCAAGAAGCAGGGCCAGAGCATGATCGGGGGCTGGGATTACGATAATTGCGTGATGCTGCCCCATGAGTTCATGAAGGCGATCGTCCGGGACGACTATGCAAGTCCCGTGATGTTGGTGGAAGCCGGCAAAGGCATGTCGAAAGAGGCCCTGAAGGACGAGTTGGAAGGCGCGATGCGTTCCATCCGTAAACTGAGCCCCATGCAGGAGGACAATTTCGCGCTAAACGATATCGATACCCTGACGAAATTCCTGGAGCCGATCTTCCGCGGCATGAATATCGGCGGCTGGGTCATCGCGGCCCTTTCGCTGTTGGTAGGCATGTTCGGCGTGGCCAATATCATGTTCGTGACCGTGAGGGAGCGAACGAGCCAGATCGGCCTGAAGAAGGCGATCGGCGCCAAGCGCGGCGTCATCCTGACCGAGTTTCTGCTGGAATCCGCCTTCCTATGCATTATCGGCGGCATCTTCGGGTTGGCGGCCGTATTCGTTCTGACCCTCATCATTTCCACGTCCATCGGCTTCCCTGTCACCATTCCGGCGCATATCATTTTGCTCGCCGTCAGTATTTGCATCGGTACCGGCGTGATCGCCGGGATCATCCCTGCCTTTATTGCCGCACGTATGGACCCCGTGGTCGCCATTCGCACGAAATAAGTAGCTTTGTATCCGATGCCGGTGATCTTAGCGATAGAGTCTTCTTGTGATGAAACAGCATGCGCCATTTGCCGCGACGGGCAGATCCTTTCCAATATCATTGCCGGACAGGCCATTCATGAACAGTATGGCGGCGTCGTGCCGGAACTGGCCAGCCGTGCACATCTGCAAAATATTGTCCCGGTGGTTGACGCGGCCCTGAAGAAAGCCGCGGTCGGTCTTCCGGAGGTCGACGCGATCGCCTTCACCGAATCCCCGGGCCTTATCGGATCCTTGCTGGTCGGGTCGCAATTCGCAAAATCCCTTGCTCTTTCCCTGAACATCCCGCTGTTGGCGGTACATCATATGCAGGCCCACGTGCTGGCGAATCTGATCCCAAGGCCTGCCGATCCCGGTAAGGGCGGTTCGCAGGGAGTGGCAACGGCCCCCATGCCCTCCTTCCCCTTTCTTTGCCTGACGGTCAGTGGCGGCCATACGCAGATCGTGCTCTGCGAGGCGCCGTTGGTCATGCGTGTGATCGGCGAGACCCTGGATGATGCGGCCGGAGAGGCTTTCGACAAATCGGCGAAACTGCTTGGCCTCCCCTATCCCGGGGGCCCGTTGATCGACCGGCATGCGCAGGGTGGAAGTCCGGACCGCTTTCCATTCCCGGAGCCGCAGATCCCCGGACTAAACTTCAGCTTCAGCGGATTGAAGACGTCCATCTTGTATTTCCTGCAAAGCCATCTGGCCGCAGATCCGGAATTCATCCGGAAGAACCTGCCCGATATATGCGCGTCGATCCAGCATCGGATCATTTCGATCCTGCTCAATAAGCTGCATCGGGCGACGCGGGAAACGGGAGTTCGTGATCTTTGCCTGGCCGGGGGCGTTTCGGCTAATAGTGGTTTGAGGAAAGCTTTTTACGAGGCGGGCAGGCGGCATGGATGGAATACCTTCATACCTCCCTTTGAATACTGTACCGATAATGCCGCGATGATCGCGATAGCCGGCCACTATAAATACCTTGCCCGAGAATTTTCCCCGATGACGGTAAGCGCCAGTGCACGCGCGCAATGGTGAAATAACATGTCGAATTCATATTTCCAATTCAAGCAATTCATCGTCCATCAGGACCGCTGCGCCATGAAGGTATGCACCGATGCGTGTATCCTGGGCGCCTGGTTCGCGGCCAAGGCGCCGCCCTGGTCGCAGGTTCTGGACATCGGGAGCGGTTCGGGACTGCTTATGCTGATGCTGGCGCAGAAACTAAAGGGAGATATCCTGGGGATCGAGCTGGATCTGTCAGCGTATTCGCAGGGAAGGGAAAACCTTGCCGGCAGTCCCTGGAAAGAAAGATTCCGGTTGTTCCCTGGCGATGCCCGGAAATTCAGCTTCCGCTCTCCATTTGACTTCATTATTGCCAACCCACCCTTCTATGAGGGCGACCTGGAAGCGGCTACCGGTCCGGAAAACCTGGCCAGGCACAGTAAGGAGCTATCCTTATCCGACCTGATCGGGACGATCGACCGCAATTTGACGGGGTCGGGGTCTTTCGGCGTGCTCCTACCCTTTCATCGCAAGGATTATTTTATCGGGCTGGCCGCCGAACGTCAATTTCATTTACAGGAAACGTTATTCCTGCGTCAAACGCCAAAACACGATCCCTTCCGGGCGATCCTGCATTTCTCCAGGAACCCGGAAGGCTTTGCGCCGTCGTCGGAATTGTGGATCAAGAATGATCGGGGGGAGGATTCGGCGGAGTTCGTGGAATTGATGCGGGAATATTATTTGTATTTATAGAGGCCGGCGTAGTCCTTCAGGTATGCATAGGGCGGGGTCAGGCGGCCCTTGTCCACCATGGTCGCCCTGGCGATGACGGGTGAGTTGCCCTTCACCAGGTCTTCCAGAACAAATTTGATCAATTGCTCGCCAAAATAGCGGGATGCGTCACGGGGCAGTTCATTGGGCAGGTTGCCGACTGCCATCATATCGACCGATCCGGGCAGGTATGGGGCTGTTCGTTGGCGGCTTTGCCTATCCACGCCATAGACGGGGTCGACGAGCGCCGTGTCTCCGAGGTTGCAGGGTACGGAGCCCTCTTTATCATCCGTGATGTCGGCGATGGTCCGGATCCGGAAATCCGGGTGCGCCAGGTCCGCCCAATCGAAGAGGCGAGGCATGCCTTTGTCCCAGTAGATGCCATTCATGAGAATGTCCGTCTCCCTGGTATAAGGCAGGAATTTGCATTGATAGTCTTGCGGATGTTGGTGAAAATCTTCCCGCTGATACGTTTTTTTTGATCTATGCTCGTATAGTGCGGCGCCTTTCAGCTGGGTAAATACCGGGTAGGAGAATTTCCGTTCCAGGAATTCGTCGGGCTCGACCTCGATGACGCCCAGGAGGTTCATGACCTCCAGCACGCCGTGTGCAACACGGCCTGAGCCGGTTACAGCCACTTTGATGGGAGGCAGGCGGAGGCCGAAATACGTATGGATCAGCTCGCGGAAGCTGCGCTGGCCCAGCACGCGCGCCAACTGGTATTGTCCCGTCCGACGGCCATAGGCCATAATGCCATTATGCGCCCCTACGACACCGGCAAAGAAACCGAAACCCAGGATCCGCTGGCCATCGTCATGTTCGAGGCATTCATAGTCGATCAGGGTGATCTTTTTTTCCACGATGGCGCGGAACATAGCCTGGTTATACGGCTGCTCTTTCTTGGTATGAGAGAAAAACAGATAGGTCTTATCCGGAAGGAGTTGATCGACGGGAACCTCTTTGATGCCCAGGAGAAATTGGCATGCCGAGAGATCCGATGCGACCTCGACGCCGGCGGAGAGGTATTCCTTGTCGGAATAACAGCGATCGGGCGAGGACTGTGCGATGACCCTCACCTCATCGGAATTCTTATGGATCCATTTGCATTGGGCCGGCGTCAGGGCGACCCGGTTGTCGGCGGGGATCTTGCCTTCGCGCAGCAGTCCTATTTTGATCATGCACTAATGAGTTTATGAAGGCCGGGTAGGTCCGGCGGATGATCGGTTACCCCGGCGGGCCGTAAAGGTAGAGGATTTGGGAGGAAAATTGTGCGTTGCGCCGTTTGGTCAAGAGAGGGCAAATGCGTAATATTGCACCCCGTTGCCCGGATGGCGGAACTGGTAGACGCGTCAGACTCAAAATCTGGTTATCGCAAGGTAGTGCAGGTTCGATTCCTGTTCCGGGCACAAAGTCCCCCGACGAATGTCGGGGGTTTTTGCATTCTGTCCGGGATCGGGCTGGTAAATGTAAAACCATTTCCACGTTTTGACCACCGGCAAATGCGGCGATCCCGCAGAATATGAGGGGCAGGAAGAGGGGGGAGCTTAACCAATGGTTGTCACGCCAATCCGCCGTCAACACCCACCACCTTCCCAGTCATATAGGAATTTCCAGCCAGGAATTCGATTACATCCGCGACCTCTTCCGGTTGCGCGGGCCGATGCGATGGGATATCTGCGGTGAATTGAGCAAACATGTCACGTTTGTTCCCGGCAGGCAAAAAATCCCACCAGGGCGTATCGACCACGCCGGGAGACACTGCATTCAACCGGAATGAAGCCAACTCCTTCGATAACCCGGGCACCATCAGTTCCATCGCCCCATTGATGGCAGCCAGGCCGGAAATTCCCGGCGCCTTCATTCGTGCGGAGCCGGCTGTTATCACGGTAATACTGGCGCCTTTTGTAAGGTGCGGTAATGCGGCCTGCAATGTCTCCAGTTGGGCCCAGAATTTTTCCTCAAATCCTTCCTTCAATGTGTCCAGGGACATCCCTGAAAATTCCCCCATTCCCTTTGAGCCGCCCAAACCGATAATGAGGTGATCGAACGGCCCGTGGTTGGCAAAAAACTTGTCCAGTGCCTTTCTGTCGCGGCTATCCAAGGCTTGGGCATTCAATCCCTCTTCCTGTGCCGCGGCCAATCGTTCCGGGTTCATACCTGTTACGGTAACATGGGCTCCTTCCTTCCGGAAGCACCTTGCCGTGGCCAAACCAATACCGGATGTACCACCGGCAATTAAGACCCGTTGTCCTCTAAATTTCATATTTATCATTTTGGACATTCATGCAAAATTTGTTCCCGCCTCCTGTTTGGTGCACAACGAGTTCAATTTTTAAAAAAGGCGCGCAATCATTGCGCCCTTTTCGCTCTGGAGGGCTTCGTTAAAGAATTCTGCTGCCTCCCGAATGACTTTTTTATGTACCTCATGCCTGTCCACAGATGGATCGTCGACAAAAACAAAAGCAGCCTGCTTTTTAAGCTCATCGTAGGCCTCGCTGAAGAATACAAAATGACCACCCTTAACGATCAGTAATTTTGAACCGCTTATAAGCCGGTGATATTGCATGGCATTTGTCTGCACCGGTGCAATACTATCGCTTTCAGCGCCCATAATATAAACGGGCCCGCTTATGGATGCCATTTGATCCTTTCTGACAAACCCCTGCCCGATGGCGGGACACATGGCTAGAAATGCTTTGATCCGGGTGTCTTTCAAAGGCGGGCTATTAATAAACGATGCCGTAGTGGCTACCCCGTTTACGATATCGAGGAGATTTGGATAAATTCCTTCCACCTCTTTTTTCCCTCTTTCCGTATTCAAGTAAGCACGTATTGCATCCAGATCGAGTTTGCCACCGGCGAGCGCAAGAACAGTATATCCGCCTATCGAATGTCCGGCAGCGCCTATCCGTTTCGGATCGATCACGCTTCCAAACAGGGTATCTTTTAGCAATGCTGTCAGGACATAGCTTATATCCAGCGGCCTTCGCCAGGGTTGAGCAAAATCCTCGGGGATCCTGTTATCATACGTACTGCCATAGTGGTCAACGGCGGCGACTATAAATCCCCGACGTACCAGTCCATCGGCAAGCCATTGAAGATCCTGGCGACTACCCCCGGCGCCATGTGATAGCAGGATCAAGGGCATTTTTTGGTTGATCACTTTCGCATTCCTGACCATTGGCGCACGGACTACGGGAATACGCTTATGATCCATTTGTTGTAATGCTTCCTCTTGCGTTAATGTGTCCCGCGTAGGGTACCAAATTTCGGTAGTAACCGGCCGGTTCCGGGCGCTGTCTTTAAGAAGCAAGGTCATTTCGCCGATATTTTGATTCGAAACAGATTGAGCGAACGTGGGCAATTGAAAAAGGGAAAGCACCGTAAGAATCAGGATAGATCTATACATGATACGTTGTTTAGGTGGCTGTAAAAATATTCATAGTCTTCGCTAACAACGTTGACAAATGTCACTAAATCAAGTTGGCCAGGTTTACTTTTTTGATTTCAGACGGCTAAGGGTTTCCTGAGAAATACCCAAATAGCCGGCAACGATTTTGGAAGGTAGCCGCTGGATCAGTTTTGGATTCTGCTCCAATAAGATCTCATACCGTCTTTTTGCATCCATACTGATCAAACTCTCGATACGTTGAATGGAATAGATGTATTCCTTTTCAAGGTTGATCCGGAACAGTCTCTCCCACCCCGGGATATGATCCAGCAAATATTGGTGATCCCTGTAATTGAGTAGGAGAATTTGTGACGCTTCTATACTCAAAATAGAGGCTGCTGAAGGTTTTCGAGTGGTGAAACTCGGGAAGGCCGAACCAAATTTCCCCTCAAAAACTAAAAATCGAGTGTATTCATGCCCATCGTCACCAGACAGAAAGATCCCCAGGCAACCCTTGACCACAAAATATGTATTATGACTGACCTTCCCTTTTTGCAACAATACTTCGCCTCTTTTGGTGACTGTAGGCTTCCAAAGTCGAAAAACGAGTTGCCATTGCTCATTTGTCAGTTTTATTTGCCCGGTTAGGTAGCTCTTAAAAATTTCGTGCATAGTTCACTAAATTTATATGCATTCCCCGAAAACCTCTCGCCACCACGATAGAAAATTGTGAACCCGCCCTGTTCATAAACCAATAATTTCAGGTGAGTGGACCCGTCAAAAACCCCTCAGCAAAGCTGAGGGGTCTTGTTTGGTTGCAGTGCCGGCGACTCAGCCTTCCCGGGTTATTCTGCACCTTATAATGGCTCTCATGTGACCTTTTCAAAAAGAATCCGGCATTCATAGAATAGCCAGATGACTAGCCTGACTTCTGTTATTTCCCCGAAGTCGGATAATTGATCCCTGGCCCAAAAAAGCACTCATACGCGCTAATTTTCCCATCTTTTATCATAAAATAATCGCAGTTCCGGAATAATTTTCCGTCTGTATTGTACCCATTACTGATTACAAAGACAGCATCCCCGTTCATGACCAGTTGCTGCACGTCGGCCGATTTGATCTTGCCCGCGTTGGGCCAGCACCTTTCCTTAACTGCATTTATTTTGATATGATCGTCGAGCGGGCTTGAGAAAGTGAATCCGTCAGCAAGAATTTGTGTCATCAAATTCCAGTCCCTGGTCTGCCAGGCGGTATACCATGCCTTGACAATTTTGCCGTTTGGCGTATTTTCAAGTTCAGCTGTCTTGCCTGTGATAGTCTGGGCAAATGCCGCCTGGCTGGACAGGATAATCCCTGCCAAAAGAAATTGGCCAAGAAGATTAGTCATTTTCATAAACAAATTTTATAATAAGACAACCGGGGATCGGCTTTCCGTACAAAAAGAGGATTTTTTTCTATGTTACCATTCCTTTGCGGCATTTCCGTTCTTCGGTCCCTCATCCGCCACACGAAGAATCATATCCTGGATCAGGGGAAATACCAGATCATAGGTACCTTGTTTACTCGCCGGCACATCCTCCCGCTCAAAGGCGTTGATATATACCAGCGACTCCGGTACTTCCAGAGCGGCACAGATCCGCTTTAACGTATCCCCGGATGGACGGTAACCGTTGTTTTCGATTTGGGACAGCGATGGTCTACTGAGGCCCGCCCTGCCCGCAAGGGCCTCCTGAGTGAGGCGCTGCCGTTTGCGGAGGGATTGTATGCTTTTACCAAGGTTCATGATGAAATATGCCGGATCGGATTTTTTTGTTTTGTGGAATGACGCCCCTTCCTCACGCGAAATTCGCGCCAGTTCCGGTAGCCCAGGAATTGCACGATCGTATTCAGGGTTTTGGTATGGGGCAGGCTTTCATACCGCACCCTGCCCCAAATCCGCTTGAGCGTGACATGGCTCAGCGCCGTTCCAGTCTGATCGAAGATCATCACGCTCAGCTCCAGAAAATCCTGGTTGTTCCAAAGATCGCTGGTCCCCCACCCCGTCTTCTCCTCATACAGCCGCTTAACCTGCCGAATCAAAACCTGGTGCAAAACGGTAGGGTTCATGTTGTTAGTTTTTCAATAACATCCGCCTTACAAAATCCTTCTCTTCCTGAAAAGAAGTAAGCGTTAGCGCCTTATTCAAATGGAATTCACTTTTACCATATTCCGCCTCCAGGAAATATAATTTTCCCATCGCAGCATGTAATAAATAATACTGATCAAGAAAGGTCTTACGCAAGCCTTCCAACACGTCAAAGGCAGCATGCTTTTGACCATCATAGTAGAGTGCAATAGCATAATTGAGTGATACAAAGGGATTGGAGTTGCCTTGCAATAACTTCGTGTATAATTGCGAGATGGTCGCCCAATCGGTTTCCGCAAAACTTTTCGCCTGACTATGGAGGTAGGCAATCGCCGCTTCGTAATGGTAGGAGGAAATCGCCCCCTGGGATTGTGATTTATTGAAATAATAGTGGCCAAGGTCGATCAAGTCCCTGTCCCACAACGTCCTATCCTGCTGTATGAGATCCACTAATTCACCGGACGCGGACATTCGGGCACGCAGCCTGGAAGCATTGAACAAAAGCAAAGAATATAATGCAGCCGTATCTGCATTGCAAATGTGGTTGTCCAGTAAAGAGGTTGTCATGAGCAGGCCCTCTTCGCACAGGTCCTCCCGGATGATCTCTTTTCCGCTGCCTGCCCGGTAGCCTTCATTGAATATCAAATAAATGATCTTATGTACGATGGGCAATCTTGCTTTGAATTGCTGGGGCGTGGGTTCTTTCAGAAATATGTTTTCCATCCTGATCAGGCTTTTTGCCCGAGACAGTACCTTATCGATACCGTCGACCGTCATGCCCAACGCCTTGGCCAGCGATTCGCCCCGGAGGTTAGCCACATATTTTAACGTAATAACCACCTGCATTTTCGCGGAAAGGCGCGGGTGCGCACAGGCAAACAGCAAGTACAATTTCCGGTCATCAAAGACGTCTTCATTTGGCTCTGCCCCATCGGCAGCAGGATGATCCTCTCCGAAGGGGTTTTTAAATGATTTATTTCTTTTCAGGAGGTTGATGGCGTTGTTTCTGCTGACTTTGTACACCCATCCTGCGGGATTGTCCGGGATACCGGTAACCTGCCAGTTAGAAAGCGCCGAATAAAAAGCGTCCTGTACCAGGTCTTCAGCCGTTTCAAGGTTCAAGTCTCCCGAAAACTGAAGCATGGCTGTTACCATTTGGCCAAAATGGGATTTGTATAATTTGTCAACTACCTGTTGTTCTTCCTTCATCGCCTGATTCCCTTATATCTTTTACGCCCATCATGGGACGAACCTCGATGGCCATTTCTCCGCTTTGAACAAAGGGGCAGGATTGCGCCAGAGATACGGCGTTCTGTAAATCAGTTACCTCCATAACCATAATGCCGCTGATGCCTTCCTTCGCCTCAATGAACGGGCCGTCGGAGAGCACCTGGCTTTTGCTTACGTAGCTCCCGGTGATCCGTAAAACGTCCCCTGTTACGTAATTGCCCTTCTCAACGAGCGACTTCACCCATTTTTGCATTTCGCGAATGGCATTATTCCGTTCTTCTTCGCTCCACTGCCTGAGTTTGCTTAAGTCCTCCCGGATAAGGTAAAGGAACTTCTCCATAATATTTTGATTTACTTGGCATTAGCGGGATTGCCGTGATCTTTTCCCCATTTTGGGCCTTGCCTGCTCCCGCTATGTCGCAAACAATGAAGGCCAGTAACATCGATTTCATAGACCATTCTATATGAAGACAGCCGGAAACCGATTTTCCGTACAAAAAGGGAAGATAATATTTTCAACCGATTACTTGCTTAATCAATGCTTGCAACACATATACACTTTGCTTGATTTGATATAGGCAGACGAATGCCGGCCGACCAAAATGTAAAGTGGCCGCCCCTGCAGTGAATCAAGTCGCTCTTTGATATCAAATAAATTTTGCGAAGCCGATTGGTTGCACGTATATTTGCAGCCGAACGGCTTCATATTTTTGACCTTTATGAGACGCGACATTTTTCAAGCCATCGCAGACCCTACCCGTAGGGCGATCCTCGTCCTGATCGCCGTGCAGGCCATGACCCCCAATGCCATTGCCGAGCACTTCGACATCACCCGTCAGTCCATATCCAAACATTTGCGCATTCTGTCGGAATGCGATCTTTTGGCCCAAAAACAGGAAGGCAGGGAAATATTCTATGAACTAAAGATCGATAAGATGAAAGAAGTCGATACCTGGATAGCGCAGTTCCGCAAGATCATGGAAGAACGGTTCCAACAACTCGATCAATTATTGTACATCCAAAAAAATAAGAAAAAATGAACTCACTGTCAGCAAATAAAGGGCGAAAGTTGGTGATGAAGATGTCGATGTCGCTCGACGGTTTCGTATGCGGCGTCCATGGCGAAAATGACTGGGTCTTCAAGACCGGAGACGAGGAGTCGAAGGCCTGGAGTGTCAGGATGATCCATGAGGCAGGGATGATCGTCATGGGCAGGAAGTCATTTGAGACTTTGGCCGCTTACTGGCCGACCGCAAGCGGGCCATTTGCCGCGCCCATGAACGAGATCCCGAAGGCCGTATTTACCCAAAAGGGATTTTCGGGGATCCCGCCCAGCGCGGAGCAGCCACCTTCCGCAGCCAGCTGGATCAACGCCAGGATCTTTGACGGCGATCTGGCCGAAGGGATCAGGGAACTCAAGGCCGGGTCGGGGAAACCGATCGTAGCCCTTGGCGGCGCAGGCTTTATGCGGAGCCTCATCACAACGGGTCTCATCGATGAATACCAGTTGATCGTCCATCCCGTGACCCTGGGCGCGGGCATGCCCATCTTCACCGACCTGGCCCTGCCGATGTATCTTAAATTGGTGAACGTAAAGGCATTTCCCGGAGGAGCACTGGCCATCACTTACCAGGGCGCAACCTGAAATTTTCTTATATTCGGATGCATAAAGCATCCCCGTTGGGGAGGACCCTATTTTTATGCCTGAGCAATGGAACAATTTCTTTGTTATGGTGGGTGGCGGCGCGGCGGCGCTTGCCGGTCTGATCTTCGTCGCCATGTCGATCAATCCGGAGGTCACCGGGCCATTCCGGGCGGTCGGCATGGAATGACTTGCTCTCCTCCTTATTCTCGGATATCGCCAGGGGCTGTATGTTTGCGACCAGTCAGATCCTTTTCTTAATTTCAAACCTGTTGCCTTTGTTGATCAGGTTGCATTTTACGACCTTTTTGTTTGAATCGACGACAAATTCAATCTCCTGGTCATGATCCCGGGCAAAGAAAAAGCGGGTCTCCGATTCCGGCTTTAGCTCCATTTTAAAATTGCTGTTCGGGTTCGGTTTGAGGTAAAGTTTTCCGGCGTCCACGACCAGCTCAAAATTCGTCGGACCTGCGGATTGAATGACCTGGTAGTTGCCTGCATAACGCTGCAACAGGGTTGTATCGATCGGCCGTTCCACTATTTTATGGGGTGTTTCGACGGGAAGGCCGAACATGATGTCGGCCAGCGCGTCGGCAATCGGGCCGGAGTTGCCGAAGTCATTGGACAATACAACAATATGGAGGTCGTCGGCCGGAAAATACCCCAGGAAGGAGGTGAATCCCGGAACAGCGCCACCATGCGAGATCCGCTGGTGCTCATGGAAGCTGTCTATTTTCAATCCATATCCATAGTTGGCCATATACGGGGTCGTCATTTTCGCAAACATTGCCGGCGAGACGATCCGGCCTCCCCACAATGCCTGTTGCCAGTGGTATAGATCTTCGGGCGTGGAAATGATGGCTCCGGCGCTGTACACTAATTCCACAGGAAATTCTTCGGCGTTCTTCCAGATGCCCGACTCAGACCGGGAATAGCCCCTTGCCCTGTTCGCCAGCACGGAATCGACGTGGTTCAGTGCGGTATTGGCCAGGCCGGCTTTTGAGGTCACGTTTTTGAGCAAGAACGCATCATAGGGCTGGCCGGTCACCTTTTCGATGATATATCCCAATAAGAAATAGTTTGAATTGCTGTAGTCCCATTTTGTACCCGGTGTAAAGTTATACGGCTGCTTTTTGAAGAGGGTGACAATGGAATCTTTTGTCAATGACGAAGCGTGCAGGATATTGTATCCGGGCGTGATCGCCACATTGGCAATCCCCGATGTGTGGTTCAGCAACATATGTAAGGTGACGCTGTCGCCCTTCGGATAGCCCGGGAAATACCTACTTAGCTTATCGTCCAGGCTAAGCTTATGCTCTTCGGCCAATTGCAGGATGGCCGCTGCGGTGAATTGTTTGGTCAGCGAGCAAATTTCAAATTTCGTATCCAGCGTATTGGGTTGCTTCCACTCGCGATCGGCATAACCAAAGGCTCTCTGATAGATGACCTTCCCTTTGGAGGCCACCAGGACGGCCCCGCTGAATTCATTCACGCTGTCCTGCGCCTGCATATACGTGTCAAGCAAATGCAGAACATTCGGTTGAGCGGAAGCCTTTTGGGTCTGGGAAAGGCCACGAAGGGAGAGGCCGCAAAGGCAAAGCGCGCAAAGGCAAAGGGCAAAAATTAGCTTTTTCATATTTTTTATATTTCGGTGTAAAGGAGTTCCGGGGTCTCGGCTGTCGTATCCCGATACTCAAGGATATCGCCTGGCTGGCAATCGAGGACCCTGCATAATAATTCGAGTGTAGAGAATCGGATGGCCTTGGCCTTGCCTTGTTTGAGGATAGATAAGTTCGAGAGCGTGATACCCACCTCTTCGGACAGCTTGTTAAGCGACATCTTCCTTTTTGCCATCATGACGTCCAGGTTAACTATGATTGCCATACTATATTGTCAGTTTATTTTCGTTCTCTAATGTGGCGCCGAGCCTGAATATTTCGGCGATGACGATCAACACCAATCCGGTCGCCAGCGCGCTGAGGTTAAAGCTGTAGGTCAATTGGACTTGCTCCCACCTGAAATTCGCCGCCAACACCCTATTCACGACGAGAATCAATAGCCATTGAATTACCGAATAGCCGATCAAAACAAAGGCGATATTCCGGATCCTCCGGATATTGGCGTCATGAAAAGGAAGGTTGCGCGTAAAACTGGAAAAAATGGCCTTGAGCTGAAAGGTGATCATGATCGCCAGGGTAAAGACGGTCGTCAATGCGGTCAATAGCAGCGCTACATGCTGCCAGGAGGAATCCAGGGTCAAATTCAGATTCCCGCTGGTCGAATTCAGGACGCCTGCAGAGAACTCATTGTTTACGGGGATTATCTTCCGGAGCGTGATCGCGCTATAGTTGACCGGGATACTTAACGTGAAGCTCTTCTTTACACCTGCCACGACCATGGCGAAAGTGAACACGAATGCGAAAGTGACCCATTCCAGCCACCAAAGTACGGTGAGGACCCTGGCCAGGATTGCGGACAATGACTTATTTCCAAGTGCTTTCATAATTGTTTATTTATTGGCAAATATAATAAATTTATTGATAAACAATAAATATTTATTAAAAAGGCAAAAAAAGTTTTTGACGGGCGGGCGGCGTGCCAAGAGATAGCGAGAAGCGGACTACGTGGAGGAGGCGGACCAAGCGAAGGCGGTGCTTATCCCAAAAAAAAGAAGAAAGCAGTCTGCCTTTTCGGACAAACTACTTTCTTTTGACTCTGACATTTATCTATTGGAAGGGTATGGCGTGCATCTACAATCCGGCAACGCCGTTGCCGGAGAATGTGGTCACCACGCCTGCCGTCGTCACTTTACGGATGGTATTGTTAGGTTGGTCGGCCACAAATAAATTTCCTTTGGCGTCCAGGGCAATCGACGTTGGCCAGGCAAACTCCGCCGCAGGACCCGATCCATCTTTGTAGCCATTGGTTCCGTCGCCGGCGAGGGTTGTTACGATGCCCGCTGCATTGATCTTACGGATACGATAGTTGCGGGAGTCCGCCACGTACACATTTCCGGATGTATCCACCGCAATGCCGAATGGGTAGCAAAAGGTCGCCACCGTGCCGGGTCCGTCCTGAAAAGCCGTGCCTCCGGTACCGGCCATCGTGGTCACTACGCCGCCAGGAGTGATCTTGCGGATACGCATATTGTAGGTGTCTGCTACATATACATTGCCCTGACCATCCACTGCAACACCACCGGGAGACCAGAACTCCGCGGCCGTGCCGGTCCCGTCCTTAAATGCGGCATTAAGATCGCCCGCCAGGGTGGTCACCATGGCATCCGGCGTGATCTTGCGGATCCTGGTATTATCCGACACGTATAGATTGCCCTGTCCATCGATGGCCATCCCGGTTGGGGCGATAAATTGCGCTTGAACGCCAGGACCGTCCGCGAACCCGGGCCAGCCCGTAATACCGGCAAATCTGCTGACCGCCCCTGCCGGCGTGATGAGATCGATCTTGCTGTATCCCTGATCGGCTACATAGACATTGCCGTGGGCATCTGCCACGACGCCGGCAATGGTTTTAAACAATGGAAGACCGGAAAGGTCGTTGCTGGCCAATGTCGTGATCAACCCGTCCGTATTGATCTTGCGGATACGGTTGTTCAATTGATCGGCCACATAGGTGTTTCCGGCCGCATCCCGCCCCACCCCGTACGGAGAATTATACTCTACCGTCACTCCGGGGCCGTCGGTAAAGCCTGCCGTCCCGTTGCCTGCCATAATGTAGGCCAGCCCGTCCTTCGGGATCTTGACCACCCTGTTATTGTAGGTATCAGCCACGTAAACCGCGCCGAATGCATCTGCCGCGAGGCTCACCGGGTAGTAGAACTGCGCTCCTGCGGCTGGTCCGTCTCTCAACCCGATCGTGCTTAACCCGGCAAATGGGGTCATATTGCCCTGTGCATCGATCTTCATCACCCGGTTATGGTACTGGTCCGTGACATAAACGATGCCGGCCGGATCCATCGTAATACCACCGAAAGCGCTAATGCTGATAGAGGTGCCATCCCCGGCAAAAGGACTGGTAACCCCTGCGCTGCTCAGCTTGCGCACGCGGTAATTACCGCGGTCTGCGACAAACAGGTTACCATGGGGATCCGATACCACACCGGAAGGAAAAAGGAACCTTGCGGCTGTCCCCGTACCTTCCTGATATCCGCCGGTACCATTGCCTGCCACCGTGGTTACGATACCAGTCCGGGATATTTTGCGGATGGCGTGGTTGTAGGTATCCGCGACATACAGATTGCCGTTCCCGTCGATCGTAATCCCTTCGGGCGTGGCAAACCTCGCAGAGGTCCCCGTGCCGTCCACAAATCCCCTTGCGGTATCGCCCGCCAGTGTCGTTACATTGCCATTCGCGTCGATCATACGAATACAATTGTTGTTGGCGTCTACTACATACACATTCTTAGAGCGATCCACCGTGAGGCCGGTAGGGAAATTGAATTCTGCAGAAGCCCCGGCTCCATTCTTAAATCCCGGGTTGCCATCCCCCGCCAGGGTAGTCACTACTCCCTGCGCCGTCATTTTCCGGATGCTGTGATTGAGGGCATCTGCAACGTATACGTTCCCCGACACATCCACGGCCACGGCAAAAGGCGTATTGAATTGGGCGGCGCTGCCGAAGGTCAATGCCTGGCCGGTCATTAAAGACGGTCCGGCCGCATCGCCGGTACGGCCTTGCTTTTCGACAACATTTTTTCTACAGGATCCCATAAATAAGAAACCCGCCATCGCTACGGAAAAAAGTAGCGGAAACCTCGCGTGCAAATAGTTTTTGGTCATCGTGTCATTTTTTTGTTGAGACAATTTGCCGTGTTAAACGCCATGCACTACAAGAAGGTTGCCTTGACGAATTCGAATTGCCATATAACTGTCATGGATATCCGATCACTCAATCACATTGAATTCCCCCATGAGCGGACAGAACCCGCCGTTCGCCTGTCAGAACCCGCGGTTCGGAGGTTTCGCACCTCAAAAAAAATATTTATGGAATGTCGGAGGGTTTGCATCCCAATCTGCTATGAAGAAATATCTCTATGCCACCCTCATCGTTTGGGGACTCATGGCGGACCCCGGCATGTGCCAATATCATGATACGTCAGTAGACGCCGGCGGCTATCGCCTCCACTTTCATATTTTGAAAGGGAAAGGGATGCCCATCCTGTTCGAGTCCGGAAGCGGGGCAGGCGGAGCTGTCTGGGATCCCATCCTGCAGCCGATAGCCGAACTTACGGGCGCTACGCTGATCACCTATGACCGCGCCGGCTTTGAGCAAAGCGAACTGGATACCAGTAACCAGGATGTAAACCGGCATGGGATCCTGCAAGGCATTATGGGATTGGAGACCGGCCTTAAAAAGCTGGGCTATGACGGCAACGTCATGCTGGTAGCGAGTTCCTTCGGAGGTTTTTGTGCGACGCTTTATGCATCCAGGCATCCCACCCTTGTACGAGCCGCCGTTTGGGTCGACATCAATCACATTTGCTGGTTTACGGACGAGTTTGTCGATACCGAGATGAAGGACAGGATCAAGAATGCGGCATCCATTAAAAGCAAAGACCTGGCCTTGTATTACCAGCAGCTGAACCTTCGGAACAATATCGACCTCATGAGAAGAACGCCTTTTCCCGCAAACATCCCGGCCATCGATCTGGTTTCCGAAAAAAATTTTCCCGATTCAGCCTTCTCCGCCAGGTGGAGAGCATGTCATCTCCAATTCGCGGCCGCCCAGCCAAACCGCGAGAGCATTACGGCTCATGGATGCGGGCATGTCATCTTTTATGATAATCCATCCCTTGTCATCAGCGCCATTGTAAAGGCGTATGTCCCTACACAGGGCAGAGAAGCAGGTTATGAGATCATGAAACGGTACCTCTCCTATTCAATCGACAAAATGAATGCTCTGCCGATGGAGCGGAAATGAAATGATGAGCCGGCGGAGCAGGCAACTATTCCGAACGCAGGCTGTTCACGGGATTCGCCAGGGCGGCCCGGATAGATTGATAGCCGACGGTCAGCAGGGCGATGGCGATTGCCAGCAAGCCGGCCAGCGCGAAAATGCCGACGGTAATATGCGTACGATAATTGAATCCCTCCAGCCAACCGTTCATGGCAATCCAGGAAATCGGCGTGGCGATGACAAGGGCGATCCCCACCAACCTGACAAATTCTCCGGAGATCATCAGGGTGATCCCTGACACAGATGCACCCAGCACTTTACGGATACCGATCTCCCGGGTCCTGTTCTCTGCCATGGCAGCGGACAGACCAAAAAGACCCAAACAAGAGATAAAGATCGTGAGAACGGCGAAGAGGATGCCCAGGGTGCCCTCCTGCTGTTCCGCCCGGAATTTGCTATTATACGCGTCGTCGACAAAGTTCCACTCGAATGCGTATTGCGGATTATACCGTTTAAAAATGCCTTCCACGGTGGCCATTTCATTGGAAAGGGGGCGATTCGGATCCAGCCGGAAATGTATGACGGGATACCCGGTGGACAGTCCGGCGATGACCATCGGCTGAACGGGGTCGTATGGAGATTCGATGATAAAATCCCTGATCACGCCGACCACATGAAAATGGATCCCCTGGGGATTGGTGACCACAGCGCCGATGGGGTGATCGAGTCGCATGGTCCGGACGGCCGTCTCATTGAGCAGGACGCCCAGGCTGTCCGTCGGATATTGCCGGAGATCGAGATCGCGCCCCTGCAGCAGGTGGGTGCCGGTCGTCCGGACGAAATCCGCATCCGCCTCATATTGCAGGAAATATCGCCGCTTGTCCGCTTCGGTGCTCCGGGGCCAGGCATACCCGGCTATTTGGCCCCATACCCGGGTAAGCGGAGAAAAGGTCCTGGTAACCCCGACGACTGCTCCGCTATGCAAGAGTTCGTTCCGGATCGATTCGTAATGAGGCAGTACGTCGCCCTGAACAAACGTGAAGGCGAGGCGGTTCATATTGTAGCCATTGTCGCGGTTGCGTGCGAAACGCAATTGATCTTCCACGATGAGGGTCGACGTGATCAGCGCGATGGCAAAGGTAAATTGAAGGACAACCAGCACTTTCCGGGGAGTGACCAAGGTATTTGATCGCCTGACGGCTCCTTTTAGTACTTTGACCGGCCGCGCGGAAGAAAGAAAGAAAGCCGGGTAACTGCCGGCCAGTATCGCGGTTAACAAAATAAAGCCGGCAGCGAACAGCCAGAAGCCCGGTGAAGAAAGATCAAGGGTCAGCGGAATACCGATCACCTGATCAAATGCTCCGAGACCCAGGCGGACCATCCCCAGGGCAAGGACAAAAGCGATGGTCGCGAGGAGAATGCTTTCCCCGATAAACTGTGCGACGAGCGAAGAGCGGATCGCACCGACGACTTTCCTGATGCCCACCTCACGAGCCCTTCGTTCGCTCCGCGCGGTACTGAGGTTCATGAAGTTGATACAAGCGATGAGGAGGATAAAGCTTGCGATAAGGATAAAGAGTCGTACGGTTCCCACCCGGCCTCCCACGAGAGCGCCGTTCTCGACCCTTGAATAGAGATGTACTCTTGTGATCGGTTGAAGAAAGACTTCGCGATCAGCCCCCTGTCCTTCCGTCACATGACGCCGAACGATATGACGCACCTTGCCGGAAAAATCCGATGCGGAGGCATCCGGCTTCAACAGCACGTAGGTCACCAGATTGGTAAATTGCCAGTTGCCGCCCACGACATCCCAGCCCAGCTGATCCACATAGGACCAGGGAAGGAGGTATTCGAAACTGAATTCGGTATTGGCAGGTAGGTCTTTGAGGATACCCGTCACCGTGAATTGGTCGGCGCTGTCGATCCGGACGGTCTTTCCCATGGGATCCTCGTTGCCAAAAAGGCTTTTTGCGAGGTGCCGGGTAAGCACGATGGTATGCGGCCGGTTGAGTGCCGTTCGGGCATTCCCGGCCAGGAAGGGAAAATTGAGGATGGAAAGGAAGCCTGAATCGGCAAAGGCCCCCTGAACATTCAGGTGCTTCTCCTCCTTTGTCATCAGGAAATATACGACCCGGAAGCGGGAGGCGTCCTCCACCTCGGGATAATTCGTTTTCAGTTCGGCGGCGAGCGGCGAAGGCGTACGACCCCATGCATTTACGGCTCCATCACTCTTTTCCCGGCTATACATTTGATAGATCCGATCCTTGTTGGCAAACCAGCGATCGACGCTCAGTTCATTCCGGATCCAGAGCCCGATCAGCAGGGCAGCGGCCATGCCGATGGTCAGTCCGAGGATATTGATGGATGAAAATACCGGATTGCGCCGGAGATTGCGGAAGGAGACCTTGAAGAAATTACGCAGCATGTGGATATCGTTGATGGGAAGAGCGGTTCAAGCGGGGTGCCAGAATTGTAAAGCTTTCTTTTTGAGTCTGTTGTGCCTGACGGTGTCAGAGCCATTGCCTGATTTCGATACAATGGACTGTCCGCTATCGGGCGGGTTGGGAGGCGCGGGGGGATTGGGCGGCGTGCGGAGATTGGGCGTTGGGCACGGAACTGACCCGGACGATGTCCTGGAACCTGATATCGGCGGAGGAACTGCCCAGCATGAGTTTAAGCTGGTCCGGCTCCAGTGCCCAGCGATGGAGGTTCTCGTCCCAATAAGCGAGATCCGCGGCGTGGAGGACTAACCTGATCGTTCGCTTTTCGCCGGGTTTCAGGGTGATTCGCTGGAAGGCCTTCAACTCTTTTTTCGGGCGTTCTACGGTGGAATGCAGGTGTTGCACATACAATTGGACTACTTCATCCCCCGTGCGATCGCCGGTATTGGCAATATCCAAACTGACCCCCATCTGAGCACCCGGTGTCAGCAGCTTGCCTGTCGTGTGGAAACCCGACCAGGTAAACGAAGTATAGCTAAGCCCATATCCGAACGGGAAGAGCGGCTGCCCTTTGAAATACATATAGGTCCGCCCGTCGCGGATATTGTAATCCATCATCGGAGGTAATTGTTCCATGGATCGCGGCCAGGTTTGAACCAGCCTGCCTCCCGGGTTGTAGTCCCCGAACAGCACGTCGGCGAGCGCCGTTCCGAGCTCTTCGCTGTTATGGGTGAGATGGACGATGGCGGGAATATTATGTTCCGTCCAGGTAATCGCATAGGGGAAACTCGAGATCAGGACGACCAGGGTCTTCGGATTGATGCGATAAACGGTTTTGATCAGCTCCTCCTGTTCCAGGTAGATCGTCTTACGATCGACCGCTTCGCGTCCGTCGCTGGGGACCGGGCATTGTTCCCAGGGTGCATTGCACCAGGGATGGTTGCCAACGACCATGATCACATAGTCGGCTGAAGAGGCGAGGGATCTGACGCTGTCAGCGTCCTTGCCCGTCGTCCAGCCGACCTGAACGCTTCCGCCGAGTTTGTTCCTGATCCCTTCCAACGCGGAGACCGCAAAAGGCGGGGTGCCGCTATACCAGTCCAGCAACACTTCGTTGGCGTAGGGTCCGATGACGGCGACCGATTTGATCTTTGTCTTGTCCAGCGGCAGAAAATGGTTTTCGTTCTTCAGCAGGACGATGGACTTACGCGTCACGTCTCTTACCCATTCCTTGTTCCTGTCTCCCAACCAGGGCTCCTCCCCTCCCCTGATTGCTGCATAGGGCACCATGGCGGGAGGATCAAGCAAACCCAGTTTGATCATGACCCTGAAATTGCCCCTGATGACGGTGTCGATGTCGCCTGCTGTCAGGAGTCCTTCCTGCAATGCTTTTCTGATCGCATTCGGGAACCGGTCCAGGAATTGATTGATCCCGGCCTTTACGGCGGCAGCCGCCGCCCATGCACTGTCGGGGTAGTACTTGTGTTCCCGCCACAGGAGGCCCAGTGCGCCTCCATCGGTACAGATGATCCCGTTTTGTCCCCACTCCTTTATCGCAATATCTCTCAGGATGGGGTGAACCATCATCGGGATGCCGTTGACCTTATTGTAGGACGCCATAAAAGCCCTCGATCCCGCTTCGATCCCCATCCTGAAGGGCACAGAATAATATTCCCGGAATAATCGTTCATCAAAATCGGATGTGGAACGCACCCGGTCATTCTCGTTGCTGTTGGCAAGAAAATGCTTCATCAGCGAGGCCGTCATCCAATAACGGGGGTCGTTCCCCTGTAAGCCCCGGACATAGGCCTGTACCATACATCCATTGAACCAGGCGTCCTCGCCATAACACTCTTCGGTGCGACCCCAGCGCGGGTCACGTCCGATATCGGCATTGGGCGCCCGGATCACGAGCGCTCCGGTATTGTATTTTTCAGTTTGAAAAATGTACCTCGCTTCATACGCTTCGGTAGCGGCAACCTGTCTGATCAGGGAGGTATCCCAGGTCTCGCCCAGGCCGTAGGATTGAGGGAAGGTGGTGGTCGTAACCTTTTTTCGCCGGCCCCAATTGCCCGGGCCGCCCAGTGCCACGCCATGGAGTCCTTCGATATGCCCGGAGCCTTTTATCCCCAATCGCGGAACGGAGGGGTTGGTGCCGAGGCAAGCGATCTTTTCATCCAGCGTAAGGAGGGAAATGATATTGTCGATCCGTTTTTCCGTGGGGAGGTCGGGATCCTGGAAGGGATATTGCCGGATGGGAAATTGATTGGGCGCCTGTTGGGCGCGTGTCCCGACCACAGTCAGGCAGCAGCAAAGGAGAAAGAGCAGGCGGCGACTGGACATGATCGCTATTTGACAGTAAAGGATGCTGTGGATCTGATATCGGCGGATGACGTGCCTGCCAGCAGGCTGTATGCTCCCGGTTCGACGATCCATTTGGCGCTCTTTTCATCGTAATAGGCCAGCTCCTTCACCGGTATTTTCAGCGTGACCGCCAGTTCCTGGCCGGCAGGGATCATTACCTTTTCAAAAGCCTTCAGTTCTTTTTCCGCCCGCTCCACGGCCGACCCATTTTTCCTAACATATAGTTGAACGGTTTCTTTTCCACCGACCGAACCGCTGTTCTTTACCTTGATGGTTGCGAGGACGACGTCGTTGGCCGAATACGTCTCTTGTCCGCAGTGCAAATCGCCATAGGCAAAGGTCGTATACGATAACCCATACCCAAAGGGGTATAATGGGGCAATCTTCTTTGTGTCGTACCAGCGATATCCCACGAGGATCCCCTCTTTATATTCCTCCTTCAGGCCCTGGCCCGGGTAGGCATGCAAATAGTGGGCAGGCGACTGATCCAGCGACGCCGGAAAGGTGAAGGGCAGCTTGCCGGAGGGGTTTATTTTTCCGGTGAGCACGTCGGCCAATGCATGTCCTCCTTCCGACCCATTATACCAGGCCCAGACAATAGTATGGTTATTCCGGTTGATGGCGGTCAGATCATAGGGCGCTCCGCCGATTACCACGACGATCGTATTTTGATTAGCTGCGGTAACGGCGTCCACGAGTGCCTGCTGTCCGAAGGGCAGCCGCAGGTCTTTGCGGTCACGGCTTTCGCTCTCATAGTCCCGGTTGCCGCCGATAAACAGGATGGCGATGTCGGATGAACGGGCGAGGGCCGCCGCAGCAGCGACCTTTGCGGTGTCCGGTTGGTCGATATCGATCTTGTGCTGTCTGACATAATCCATGGAGGGCGCATTATAACCCGGCTGGAAGAGTATGTTGAACCCCGGACCAAGGGCATCCTTCAAACCCTGCAGGGCAGTGATCTCATACCGGGCCTTCACGCCTGCGCCAAAGCCTCCGAGGTGAAAGGTTTGGACCGCGTTGTTTCCGATCACGGCAATCGTTTTGATCCCAGCCGTCTGCAGGGGCAGGAGATGCTTTTCATTCTTCAACAGCACGATGGACTCGCCGGCGATATCATAAACGGTCTTACTGTGCTCCGGCGTGTTGATCGATCCCCGGGGCCGGTCCTTATACAGGGTCGTATTGTTCATGACCCATAAGATGCGCCGCACCTTGCTGTCGATGGTCGCTTCGCTTACTTTGCCGGCTTTGACCGAGTCGAGCAGCGGGTTGGCAAAGAAGTAACGGTCGTAGGGCGGTCTGGTTCCCATCTCGATATCCAGCCCGTTGTTGGCTGCTTTGACCGTACTATGCGTGCCGCCCCAGTCCGAGATGACGATCCCCTTGAATCCCCATTCTCCTCTGAGTACCTTGTTGAGCAGGTAATCGTTCTCGGAACAATAGTCGCCGCGGACCTTGTTATAGGCCGACATGATGGTCCAGGCATTCCCTTTTTCGATCGCCATCTTGAATGCAGGGAAATATATTTCCCGCAAGGCCCTTTCGCTGATGTGCACGTCCACCATACCGCGGTCGGTCTCCTGGTTGTTCAGCGCGAAATGCTTGATACAGGCGGCGACGTGCATGCTTTGTATCCCGGTTACGAAGGAGGACGCCAGGTTTGCATTCAGGAGCGGATCTTCGGAATAATATTCATACGTGCGTCCATTGAGCGGCGTGCGGGTGATATTGAAGGCCGGCGCCAGCATGATGTCCTTATTACGGGCCCTTGCCTCTTCCCCCATGGCCTTGCCAAACTGGTAGGCGAGCGCAGGATCCCAGGTTGCCGCCAGGGCTGAGCCACAAGGAAAAAAAGTCGCCGAGTCGGTGGTCAGGTTCGCCGGGGTCCAGCCGCCGCCGGGTTTCAGGTCCTCGCGAATGCCGAGTGGTCCGTCATCCATCATAAAACCCGGGATCCCGAGGCGCGCGACGCCTGCCGTGCTAAATATCCCATTGGCATGCAGCAGGCCAATCTTTTCCTCCAGCGTCATCTTTTTGATGAGCTGGTCGATGGACGAGGGGGAGGTTGGTGCGGCGTTGGTGGTTGGCGCAGCGGTTTGAGCGTTCGCAGAGGTCGATAAGAAGAGAGCAACGGCAATAACCCCCTGATTCAGTTTATTCATATAGCCAATCATTTCGGTAGATTAAGTTATGATCAGATAAAGATAGGGATTTTGCCCATTGTCGGAGAGACCAGCGGCGAAATGGGCGGGGTTTTTATGGATGTCGTCCATGCATGGCCGATGGGAGGCTGCTCAGACGCAATTCAGACGGCGCCTTCGTCCTTGCCGCGCAGACCGTAGATGATGACGATCAGCGAGAAGAGCATGGTAAGACCAACCGATATGAATCCGGCATTTACAACCTGTTCCTGGAAGGCGGTGCCGGTAAAGCCGGCGCCGGCGATGGGGGTCATGTTGGAGGTCCCCAGATAAGCGGCGAGGGTCGTAATAAGCCAGTTTACAAAAGAGCCGAAGAGCAAGGTCCAGAAGGTAATCCTCCTGAACGTGGCAGAAAGGCGGAGGTCACGCCAGATCAGGCCGGCGACGACCAGGAAGACGCCGTTCATGACGCCTTCGAGATGAGCGGCAAGCCCCATCCGGGGGTTTCTAAAATTGGTCATCGCCAACCCCGTGATCAGTCCCAGCAGGAATAGGATCATGCCGAGCATTTTCAATTTTCTGGCCATAAGTTATCGGGATTGAAACGTAATCCGATGCACAGGTCTGTGAGAGATGATTAAATCCTTTCGTAGAAAACTTCCGTCAGTTTACCCATGAACAGCAGGTCCCAAACCATTTCTTTGTTCGTGAGGGAAAAAATGGTGATCGTGGTCTTCTCGCCTTTGACCAGTGGGACGTGCATATCCAGGTCCTTGCCTGTCAAGGTGTACGTGCCCTGGTGAACCATCGGAGCCGCTCCTGCCGTGCCTACTGAGCTGGTGTAAGTATTGTCCGACTTCATTTCGAGGGTCTCGTGGTATCCGTTCGCGGCGGCCGCGGCATTAAATTGCTTTTGGTATTCGGCAGGCATCGGCACTTGCTGGCCGGTCACCTTGTCCCGTTTAAATATTTTCGTCGTGCTCCTTTTCCATTTGCCTACGATGGATTGTGCCGAAACGAGACTGGCGAACGTTAAGAGACAGATGGAAGCAATGAGGAAGCCGCGGAATAGGTGCATGTTAATCTTTTAAGAATTTTAGGAATAGAGGACGGTATGAATATAGTCTTTTAAACCGGGTCCGGGGAAAATATCACTCGTCCGGGATTCGGGTCTGATTTGCCGGCTCCAAGGCATTCCATTTCCTGCCCTGGTCGTTCCATCGGGGACGCACCGGCAAAAGTGTTACTTTGGGAGATCTATGACAGATCGCAGGCAAAGAATATGGAACATCGTAATGCTGGCGGTGCGGGTGTGGCTGGGATACCGGATGTTTAGTGCGAGCTATTCATCGGTAACTGGCATTCTCTTCGATCCGGGCCAACGGCCGTTCTTCAGAAAGTGGTTCGGCGAGGAACTGCACTTCCCTATGCCGCTTCAAATGGCCTTGCTGGCGAAGGGGGCGGAACTGGCGGGTGGGGTGTTGGTATTCGTGGGACTGTTTACCCGGGTTGGCGCGTCGCTAGTCGCCTTTACGATGCTGATCGCGACGCTGACGGCGAATCTCGGCCAGAACTTCAATATCGACGGCGGATTTACCATCTCCTACTGCCTTTTTGCGGTCATCCTTATCGCCGAGGGTGCGGGAAAATATAGCCTTGACCACGCGATCCGCGAAAAGTGACGTTTACCGGTTTAGTACCGGCCTGGCGGTCCGCGGTATCGGCGCGGCTGTCTACAGTCTCAGGACTTTTATCAATTGGTGGAACAATTTGCCTTTGATGTCCAGGTAATACACGCCGGCCGGCAGATCGGCGAAGCCGAGCACCTTGGTGGTGATCCCCTGGTTGCAATCGTATTCCCATATCCGGGTCACTCTGCCCAATGGGTCATACAACTTCATCGTGATGCGATCGGGCTGCATGAGGGTGAGGGAAATATCGATCTGCCTGTCCACCGGATTGGGCCAGTATTTCAGGGCATTTGCCGTTATGAAATCCGTCACGAGATGGATGGTGTCGGAATAGAAAGCCCCGCCAAGGGTGTCCCGTATGGCCAGTCTGTAGAAGAGGTCGGACGAACCGAGCAGGTTTACATTGGGATCGCGGAATTGGTAGGAGGCATTGAGGCCGACACCGCCTTTGGAGGATGTTGCCCCGATCTGCGTAAAGAGCTGGTTGTCGAGGCTGCGCTGAATGTCAAATGCTTTTAATCCCATTTCGTTAAATGTGGTCCAGTCAAGCACGGCATCATGCTGGTCGAGCCTGCCGGTCAGCGTGAGCTTGAATTTCGGGAAAAGATTATTCATGTTGCCGACCCACAATTCCGTGCCGTAGGCAGGTGTAGTGGCCGTAAAGAAGAGTTTATCCCCAACCAGTGTATAGTTGTCAGGAGCACTTCCTCCGGAGCCCGGGACGATGTCCTGGATCATCATCGTGCCGGCATCCGTTCCGTCGCTGATCCAGGGTTCTTCGCCATGGATGCCATCGTTCCGCGTGATGATTATTTTTCCGTTTGCCATGATGGGCGTGAAGATTGGCCAATTGTAAGTTCCCGGTTGCTCATAAAGCTGTCCACCCGGCCCCTTCCATATATCCTGAATCAGCTCGGTTCCCTCCTCCGTACCGTCGGTTTTCCAGAGTTCAAGACCGTGCCCGGGATCGTAGGCATCGAAAAACAATGTTCCATTCGAGACGATAGGTTGACAGATATAGCTGTCCTGAGCGCCCGGATTGATGTCCTTCAACATTCTGGTGCCGGCCGCGGTTCCATTCGTTTTCCAAAGTTCATAACCATGTACCGAATCATAGGCGACATAATACAATTCGTTGTTCATGGCCGTCCAATTGAACTCGAGAAGTCCCATAGGAGCGGGATAGACGTCGAGTAGGTTGGTGCCGGCTGCGGTCCCGTCCGATTTCCAACACTTTTCGCCGTGGCCGGGATCTATGGCTAAAAAATACAGGGTGTTCCCGGCAACTGTTAAATTACGTGGCGCGAAACATCCCGGACAAATAACCTTAACCCGCACGGCAGTCGATGTGGCGCTATCAATTTTCCAAAGTTCATCTCCGAAACTGCCGCCAGGTACAACAAAAAAGATAGTTCCGCGAAAGGCAGTCAGCTCGCTTGCACCATAATATGTGCTCATCGGTGCGGGCTGTATCATGACCGTTCCCTCCTTTGTCCCGTCAGTCTTCCAGACCTTGGTGCCATATCCGGACTGCTTATCCGGTCCAACAAAATAAAGCGCTCCGTTACTCATGACCGGATCGCTCACGGGGCCAACGCCAAGGTCCACCGGGACGGTGCCGGTATCCGATCCGTCCGTTTTCCACCAATAGACGGAGCTAAGAGAAAAGAAAAGTGAATTATTAGTGACAAAAAATTTCCCGGGGGAAGTAACTACGGTTCCCGTGTTTATGTCTTTCACCAGCGTCGTACCCGAAGCCGTGCCGTCGGATTTCCAGAGTTCTATTCCAGCCGTGGAGTCATTGGCAAAGAAATAGAGCTCATTGTGAAAGCCGAAGAGATGATTCGGAAGACTACCGGCAGTAGATCCTTCAAAGCTCAGAAATTTCTGCGTGCCGGCCGCCGTACCATCGGTCTTCCATAGACTATGCCCGTATAAGTAGGTCTCGGCCTCAAAATAGACCTGGCCGTTGATCAATTGCATATTATCAACAGAGGAATTCGGCCCCTGCAACCCTGAATTTTTAAGCAAGTATGTGCCTCCGTCGGTTCCGTCGGAGACCCATAACCCAGGCGCTGTGTTGGGAGACGAGACATCGAAATACATGTTGCGGCCAGCTGTTAGCTGGATTTCGTTGGAATAGTCCGGAAAGCGCACGAGCGATCTCGTGCCCGTGTCCGTGCCATCGCTTTGCCAGAGCGTCACCCCTGTGTTTATTGATGATCCAGCTTCAAATACCATCTTTCCGTTGACGACCTGCAAACTCCTGGTCCAGCCTCCGTTTGGTCCAAAATCCAATTCCTTAACGAGCCTCGTTCCTGGCCCCGTCCCGTCGGTAACCCACAATTCAGGGTAGCCGGGGTGGAGGTCCGAGACGAAATAGAGTTTATTGTTGAGTATTACATGGTTCCCGAGTGAATTGCCTCCCACGCTATTATTCACTAAACGGGTGCCGCCTGGCGTGCCGTCCGAAACCCATAGTTCCGTGCCATTTTGATTACTACTGCCTACAAAATAGATAAGCCCGTTGCAAACGGTTAGGTTGCCTGGATTGATGAAGGGAACCATGTACGTGCCGCTGGCGGTGCCGTCGCTTCGCCATTCTTTAGTCCCGTGCGCGGAATCCACTGCATGATAATAGATGATGCCGTTCATAACGGCATAGCCCGATGGGTAGCTGTCATGTCCCGGATAAATCTCTTTCACCATGACCGTTCCTTCTGTTGTCCCATCGGTTTTCCACAGATTTCCGTAAGCAGTGAAGAACAAAAGATTGTTGTTTATAAAGAAGTCACGCGGGTTGCCCGGGGCCGGACCAGGAGCGATGTCTTTCAGGAGTACAGTTCCCGCCCGGGTGCCATCCGATCTCCACAATTCAGCGCCCGCGATCCCGTCATTTGCAATGAAATAAAGAGCGCCGTTGAATGTAAATACATTTGACCCCCCCTTAAAGGGCGTACCTATGCTCGTGTTCTTCCCCGGGTAAATATCCTTTACCAGGCTTGCACTGCCTGTCAATTCATCTATCTTCCAGAGCTCCGTCCCGTAGGCGGGTTCATAAAGTGAAGCATAGAAACTCCCATTAAGTTCCGCGAGCAAAGAAACTACTCCACTATTAAAGGAGAGTTTCGTATTGATGTCCTTCACGAGAGAGAATGACTGACCGGAACCATTCATGGCGTACGTCAAAGCGAGGCAAAAGAGCACCCCTTTCATAAGATTGTTTTGCGATAAAGTTTCATTAAAATGCCCTGCAGGACCTATGACCCCTGTCAGGCGTTCAGGTGAGAATGGGCAACCTTCGTATATTTGGATCCTTGTGAAACGTCCATTCCCTTTTTTGCCTGCCTTGTTTTTTTGTCTGCTCGCGGTTCTGCGCACTGCAGCCCAATCGCAGGCACCGTCTTCTCCGCCTAAATTGGTCATCAGCCATCTCGTGGGGGATCTCTATGTGTATACGACCTGGCAGCCGCAAGGGGGGTCGCCCTACCCTGCCAATAGCATGTACCTGGTTACCGACAAGGGCGTGGCGCTGATCGACGGTCCCTGGGACAGCACGCAATGCCAGCCGTTGCTGGACAGCATTTACCGGCGGCATCATCAGAAAGTGGTGCTATGCATCGCCACGCATTTCCATGAGGACCGAACCAGGGCGCTGGATTTCCTGCGGGAGCGTGGCGTCGCCACCTATAGTTCAGCGGAGACCTATGCCTTGTGCGTGAAGAATCACAAACCGCTCGCAGAACACGTTTTTACGCGCGACACCGTTTTCCGTCTGGGAAATGTCCGGTTCTCCACTTTTTACCCCGGCGAGGGGCATACCCGCGATAATATCGTCGTTTGGTTCCCTGCAAACCAGGTCCTTTACGGAGGCTGTTTCATAAAAAGCACCGAGGTCGGCGGACTGGGGAACGTCGCCGATGCGAATGTCGCAGCGTGGCCGCGTTCGGTACGACGTGTGATGGATAAATATCCGCATCCCGCGTTCGTTATCCCCGGGCATCAGGGATGGAGCGATCTGCGCTCCCTGCAGCACACGCTGGATCTGCTGCGCGCGGCGCCCGTTCCGTAACGTGGCGTGGCGATTACGCGAGACAAAGCGGAACAATTCTTGGAAATGGGATCCATCGCAATTATCTTTGCGCCTCATTGAAACAACTAACGGCGATAGTACTCCTTTTCGGCATGCTGGGACAAACGTTCAGCACCTGCATGGTCGTCCTCGGCTACCGGTTGAACAAGGACTTTATCGCCCGGAATCTCTGCGAGAACCGGAACAAGCCGGCCATGCATTGCGAGGGCAAATGTTATCTCTGCAAAAAGCTAAAGAAGGAAGACAAGAAAGACCAGGAAAATCCCGAACGAAGGGCAGAAAACCGGTTTGAGAGCCTGTGCGACGAGCGCACCGATCTGCTTGCCGCTCCTGTCCGTTCCGAGCGGATCCTGAGTTATCCCACCTATAGCGAAGACCCCTCCCCTCGTTCCCTTTCGGCCTGTTTTCATCCTCCCCAATGCTGATGCGGTTGCGCCGAGGCCGTGCTGAAGCGGTTGCGCTGCGGCCATGTC
Organism: Bacteroidota bacterium; assembly: GCA_030706735.1. GTDB lineage: Bacteria > Bacteroidota > Bacteroidia > Chitinophagales > Chitinophagaceae > Puia. Next base: position 91,798 of record JAUZNZ010000020.1, read on the forward strand.
AAGAAAAACACCGTCTTTACTAACGACCCATTCTACTAACCATGCATCTTATAAGCAAGGCCACGGCGGCCTTATGCCTTCTGTCATGCTGCTGGCTCAAGACTTTGTCTCAGTCCATGGTCAGGGGCAGGGTGATCGATATATCGACCCGGCAACCCATCGAATACGCCATTGTGAGCGCCGGCGAACAGGGAGGAAATGCCGTGACCGACCAGCAGGGGGATTTCGAACTGGACCAGATCAGGGCCGGCGATTCGTTGAAGGTCAGCTTCGTCGGCTACCGGGCGAAGAATCTATTGCCTCCCCGGGCGGGCAAGCCGATCCTGATCGAGATGGAGCGCGGCCCCGTCGACCTTGTCGCCGTTACGGTCCTGCCCCTTTCGAACAATGCGAGCTTTCATTCCATCAGCAGTATCGACCTCAACCTGCGGCCCGTCAATTCCGGGCAGGACCTCATGCGCCTCGTTCCGGGGCTGTTCCTCGGGCAGCACCAGGGAGGGGGGATCGCCGAGCATATCTTCTTCCGGGGCTTCGACGCCGACCATGGTACAGACGTAAATGTCTCCATAGACGGCATGCCGCTCAATCTCGTATCTCACGTGCATGGGCAGGGCTTTTCCGATCTTCATTTCCTGATCCCCGAACTGGTCACGAACTATGAATTCGGGAAGGGGCCCTATTATGCCGACCATGGTGATTTCACTACCGCGGGATATGTCGCCTTCCGCAGCATCGATGTGCTGAACCGGAACGAAGTGAAGGTCGAGGGAGGGGAATTCCATAATGGCCGTATGATGGCCATGATCAATCTCCTGGGTGAAAAGGCCAAAAGCCGCGGGGAGAGCGCTTATATCGCCGGAGAAGCGGCTTACACCGATGGGCCTTTCGACTACGCGCAGCATTTCAACCGACTCAACCTATTCGGAAAGTACCTCTGCCGGCTGAGTGCGCGCGAACAGCTGAAGATCACGTTGTCCACATTCAGCAGCGGGTGGCGTTCGTCCGGCGAGATCCCGGAAAGGGCGGTTTCCGGGGGGCTGATCAGCCGCTGGGGCTCCATCGACAGCGCGCAGGGAGGATACAGCAGCCGAAGCAACGTCCTCATACGGCTCAACTCCGCACTCTCCGACCGCCTGCAAATGGAGAACCAGGTCTACTATTCGCGCTATTTCTTCCATCTGCACTATGACGAAACCTTCCTTGCCGAAGACTCCCTGCATGGCGACCAGCTGCGTCAGCGCGA
>JAUZNZ010000021.1 GCA_030706735.1 Bacteroidota bacterium
CCATCCGGCAAAGGAGATTTCAAAACCATTCAGGACGCACTGAACAGTCTTCCCGACCACTCCGGTGAACCACGTCTGATATTCATCAGAGAGGGCATCTATAAGGAAAAGATATTTATAGACAAGGATAATATCGTCCTCCAGGGCGAGAATGAGGCGAAAACGATATTGACTTTTTCTCTGGCCCGGGACGCATGGCGTTGCGATCACAAGGATGACTGGGGCGTGGCTACCTTGAATCTCAAAGGCAACGATATCACGCTTAAAGACCTGACCATCGAAAACAGCTATGGTTTCGACAATCAGGGCCCGGTCATCGTCTCCTGTGCAGCCGACTCGGCCCGTCATCAACGATCGGTCGCCAGAGACGGCCACCAGATGGCGCTCCGATCCTTTGCAACTACCCGGATGAAGGTGATCCGCTGCCGGTTCATAGCGTACGGCGGAGATACCGTCAGTCCATGGAATGTGAATGACGGCATGTTTTATTTTAAGGACTGCGTGATGGAGGGCGGCGTCGATTTTTACTGCCCCCGCGGATGGGCCTACGCCGAGCATTGTTCGTTCATTGCCCACGGAGGCCCCGCCAGCATCTGGCACGACGGCTCCGCCGATCCGGGCTCCAGGACCGTGCTGAAAGATTGTCATTTCGCCGGTTACGACGGATTTAAGCTCGGCCGCTATCATCGCGACGCCCAATTCTACCTTATCGGTTGCACGTTTGCGGATAACATGGCCGACCAGGATATCTACCTCGTCCCCACGACCAATACGATCCGGTGGGGCCGTAGGGTATATTACTTTGGTTGCCGCAAAGAGGGGAGGCCTTATTCCTGGTACGCCGATAACCTGGACAAGGCAGAAGGATCGCCGGCGCCGGATCAGATCGATGCCCGATGGACCTTCGCGGGCAAATGGGATCCCGCGGCAAATTGAAATGATGGATAACAACTGGATAAAGATGAAACACTACCCGAAGATCCGCCCCGGCGCCACCCAAAGGCATTTCGTCCGGCGCTCGCATGCCGTTCTGCTATCCGGCTTGCTGCTCGCAGGCCATTTGGCTGTCGCGCAGGCAGGCGGGTGGGCGGGAAAAATGGCGGCCACGGTAATGAATACCGCGGGTGATTCTGCCGCAGGCGCTCTCGCGCAACCTGCAAAATGGAATTATGACCAGGGCGTGGTCTGGCGGGGCATGGAAAGGTTATGGTACCGTACCGGCGACGCCCGCTATTTCAAATATATCCAGCAAGGCATCGACCGCCTGGTTACCAAAGATGGGGACATCCTCACCTATAAGCAGGACGACTATAATCTGGACAACATCCTTTGCGGCAGACTTCTCCTCCTGTTATACCGCGTGACGGGCCAGGATAAGTATTATCGGGCGGCCGCCCGCTTGCGTTCCCAACTGAGCCGTCAGCCGCGAACCCGCGAAGGGAGCTTCTGGCATAAGCAACGTTACCCCTGGCAGGTTTGGCTCGACGGCCTCTATCTGGCACAGCCCTTCTATGCCGAATACGCATCCGTATTCCATGAAGATTCGGCATTTGACGATATCATCCGGCAATTCGTCAGGATCGAACATCATGCGCGTGACAGCCATACCGGTCTTCTATACCATGGATGGGACGAATCGAAGCAACAAAAATGGGCGGACAGGGCCTCGGGTCATTCCCCGCAGTTCTGGGGGCGCGCGATGGGATGGTATGGAATGGCCCTCGTCGACGTGCTCGATTATATTCCCGCCAACCATCCCGGCAGGCAATCCCTCATCGACATCCTCTCCCGCTTCGCCGGGGCTGCTCAAAAAGCGCAAGACCCCGCGACTGGCCTGTGGTGGGATATCCTGGACAAGCCGGGCGCACCGGGGAATTATCCTGAAGCATCTGTCAGTTGCATGTTCGTATATACCTTGGCGAAAGGCGCCCGCAAGGGGTACCTCCCTGTTTCCTGCCTGAGCGTCGCACGAAAAGGCTATGAGGGCATTCTCGGGAATTTTGTCACCAATGGACCGGACGGACGACCCGGCCTGGATGGAACGGTAAGCGTCAGCGGCCTCGGCGGCGAACCCTACCGGGACGGCAGCTACGCTTACTATACGCATGAGAAAGTCGTGAGAAATGATCCCAAAGGCATCGGTGCATTTCTCCTGGCCTCCGATGAGATGGAAATGGCCCCTGCCCTTACGCTCGGAAGAGGTCGCTCGGTTATGCTGGATTATTATTTCAACAATGAACATAAGCAGGATGTGACAGGCCGGATGGTCCGCTATCACTACACCTGGGAGGATGAGGCGAATAGCGGCTTCTCCCTCTTCGGGCATATTTTCCGGCAATTCGGCATGCGCACCGATTCCCTGTCCGTAGCGCCCACAGCCGCAAACCTGAAGAACGCCGCCTTGTACATTATCGTTGACCCCGATGACGAAAAGGAAAGCCCCGGGCCAAATTACCCGTCTGCCCGGGATATCCAGGATCTTTATGACTGGGTAAAGGACGGTGGCGTACTCCTGCTTATGAGCAACGATTCGGGCAATGCGGAGTTCACCCATTTCAATCGCCTGTCCGAAAAATTCGGCATCCATTTTAATGAGGATTCACGTAACAAGGTCATCGGGAACAGGTTCGAAATGGGGGCCTTCACCATGACAGTACAGGATGCGATATTCAAAACATCTAAGAAAATTTACATAAAGGAACTGAGCACACTCCGGCTGACCGAACCGGCAAGGGCCTTTTTTTCCGATCATGGCGATGTGATCATGGCTACCGCCCGGATCGGTAAAGGGACCGTATTTGCCGTGGGAGATCCCTGGTTTTATAATGAATACACCGACGGGCGTAAACTCCCCGGCGACTACCAGAATTTCAATGCAGCAAGGGATCTGGCGAAATGGCTGATCGAACAATCGCCAAAATAGCAGCGGCTGGCCGCAACCGGAACACGCACTGATCAATTATAAAAGTGGACTTGTTATGAAAAAATTCCTGGACGAGAACTTTCTGCTGAATACCAAGGCAGCACAGCAGCTATACCACGACTATGCGCGGGAAATGCCGATCATCGACTACCACTGTCACCTGCCTCCCCAGCAGATCGCCGGCGACCATCAGTTCCAGAACCTGACCCAGGCATGGCTATACGGAGATCATTATAAATGGCGCGCCATGCGCACCAACGGCGTCGACGAAAGTTATTGCACAGGCAGTCGTTCCGACTGGGATAAATTCCAGAAATGGTCGGAGACCGTTCCCTATACCCTTCGCAACCCTTTATACCATTGGACGCATCTCGAACTCCAACGCTATTTCGATATACAGGACATGCTTACGGCCCGAACGGCAAAAAAGATCTATGACGCCTGCTCGGAGAAACTGCAATCGAGGGAATATTCCGTACGCAACCTCCTTCGCAAGATGAACGTGATGGCGATCTGCACGACCGACGATCCGGTGGACTCGCTCGAACACCACCTTAAGCTCAGACAGGACGGTTTCGAGATACCCGTTATACCCGCATTCCGTCCCGACAATGCCATGAACGTCGATAATCCGGACAGTTTCAATGCCTATATCAGGCGCCTCGAGGCGGCGACCAATATCGCCATCTCTAATTTTAATGACTACCTTTTCGCGCTCGAGAACCGCCATGACTTCTTTGCTTCCATGGGTTGTACGGTTTCCGACCATGGCCTCGAGGAGATCTATATTGAAGAATTTACCGGATGGGAAGTGGAATCCGTTTTTAACAAGATCCATTCCGGCAAATGGCTCAACGAATTGGAGCGCCGGAAGTTTAGATCAGCCATGCTGGTTCATTTCGCCGAATGGGACTGGGAAAAGGATTGGGTGCAGCAATATCATCTTGGGGCGCTCCGGAACAATAATAGCCGCATGATGCAAAAGCTCGGCGCGGACACGGGCTGGGACTCTATCGGCGATTTTTCCCAGGGCAGGGCCGTGGCCAGGTTCCTCGACCGGCTCGACAAGGAAGACAAACTCGCCAGGACCATCCTGTATAACCTTAACCCGGCCGACAATGAGTTGATGGCGACCATGATCGGGAATTTCAATGACGGTACGGTCGCCGGCAAGGTGCAATTCGGAGCGGCATGGTGGTTCCTCGACCAGAAGGACGGCATGACCAGGCAGGTGAATGCATTGTCCAATATGGGGCTTCTCAGCCGTTTCGTAGGGATGCTGACCGATTCTCGCAGCTTTCTTTCTTATCCCCGCCATGAATACTTTAGAAGGATACTTTGCAATATCTTCGGCGAGGAGATCACCAACGGGGAACTGCCGGACGACCTCGAATGGATCGGAAAAGTGATCAAGGACATCTGTTATTACAACGCCAAGCAATATTTCAATTTCCATCCCGCCAGCACCATGGCCTACCTGGAATGAGGGGGCTCCGGGCCCGCCCCGCCGCGGGCATCCTAATTGCATATCCATAGGCGAAATCAACGCTTATTATGGATACCCGAAAAAAGAGCACCCGGCCCGCCTCCAGACCGCCTGCCGCCAAGGCCCCTGCAAATTCCCGTCCTGACGCCCCCCATGTTGAGGACGGCGATGTATCCCCCGAAGAACGCGCCCTCCTGGCCCGCAGTGCCTCCAATCCGCCTGACGAGGACGAACAGGCCCTGCACCGGGCGTCCCTGGACGAGACCGACGAGGACGGCGAGCCTCTCGAAGAGAGAGGTCTCGACGAGGACCTTACCGGCAGCGACCTGGACATTCCCGGCTCCGAAGAGGGGATCGGTGACGAAGAGGAAGAAAATAATGAGTAGCGGACCGACCAATCCCATCCCGATGCCCGCCACGGAATGCAACACCCCATTGGCGGACTTGATCAGGGAAAAGATCCTCCGCGAAGGGCTGCTCTCCTTTCGCGACTTCATGGAATTATGCCTGTATCACCCCACGCTTGGGTATTATTGCTCGCCGGACAATAAGATCGGCAAAGGCGGGGATTTTTATACCAGCCCCTGTTTTTCTTCTCTCTTCGGCGAAATGCTGGCACGGCAGATGGAGCAAATGTGGCTCCTCCTTGGAAAGGGTGGGTTCACCATCGTGGAATATGGCGCCGGCACAGGCCTGCTTTGCCGGGACATCCTGCGGGCGCTGCAGGGTAACAAGGAATTGTACCGGGACCTGCAATACCGGATCATCGAGAAGAGCCCATCCATGCGCGAACAGGAAAAGCGCCTCCTTCCGGAAAAAGTGACCTGGCACGAAAGCATCGGCGAGATCGGCCCCTTCTCCGGCTGCATCCTCTCCAATGAGCTGATCGACAATTTTGCCGTTCACCGGGTGGTTATGAAAGAGGATCTCATGGAGGTCTTCGTGGGCTACGAGGAGGGGTTCACGGAACGGCTCCAACCTGCCGGCTGCGAATTGAAGGATCATCTCTCTGCTTCCGGTCTCAACCTTCCACGGGGATACCATCTTCCGTACGGACATCACATGGAGATCAATCTCCAGGCCCGTGACTGGATCCGGGAAATTTCATCGGCTTTGAACCGGGGCTTTGTGCTGACGATCGACTACGGATACTCGATAGCCGCCCTGACGGACGGTCGCCGGAGTTCAGGTACCCTGGCTTGCTATTACAGGCAACAACGCAATTTCTCATTCTATGCTCGTATCGGCCGCCAGGACATGACGGCTCATATTGATTTTTCCGCATTGCGCAGATGGGGATTGGAGAACGGCCTGGCATGCTGCGGTATTACCGGCCAGGCGAACTTTCTGCGCGCAATGGGCCTGGCAGACCACGTTAAGGGCCTGGAAACGACGGCTACCCGCGGTCTGTCGGATGGCAACGGACAGGCCACCCTCCTGGTAAACATCCTCCTGAGAGATATGGGCAACAAGTTCAAGGTGCTCATTCAACAAAAAGGCCTGAACGGACCCAGGCTGTCCGGCCTCATGTTCCCCGAATACCTGCCTTGACCGTCCGCTTGTCGACGACCTCCTGTGGCAACCCGGACGTTGTAGAAGAATTGCCCCGGTACCGCACCGCATAGGTCCTGACCTGGTGCAAAAATTGCATAATAGATTGGAAATGCACCACAATGCCCGGCAAAGAAAATAATCAGCCGATCCGTCGCAAGTCGGAAGTACAGGAGAGTAATGACGATCGCATCGACGAGGATTTTCCCGGTTATCCGCACCATCCGTCGAAGGAAAAGAACATTAACCCCCGGAAAGATCAGGATAAGCGCTCGCGGGATGTCGATCGCCACAATGGCTCGGCCAATGCATTCGAGGGGACCGAGGATCCGTCCGGCGGCGATGAATGATACCCGGTGGCATCCCTTTTGACGTAACGCTTGCAATGAATTCATTGGTAAAGAAGATCGGATCTTGGTATGACAAAGGAATCGGCGAATTTAGGGTTTGGGCCCCATTGCGTGAACGGGTTGAGCTCGTCCTGGAGTCTCCCGCACCAGTTGTTCATCCCATGCAAAAAGACGAGTGGGGTTACTGGAGCGCCGCGATCAACGCTCCGGCCGGCTCGACATATGTCTTCCGTCTCGATGGGGAGACCTGCTGCCCCGATCCCGCCTCCATCAGCCAACCAAAAGGCGTCCACGGCCCCTCCGAACTCATCGAACGCGACGGGTTTGCCTGGAGCGACGAGTCCTGGCAAGGACTCCCGCTGAGCAATATGATCATCTACGAACTGCATGTGGGTGCTTTTTCCCCAACCCACGATTTCGATGGCATTATTTGCAAATTGGATTACCTGGCAGAACTTGGTATTAACACGATCGAACTCATGCCGATCGCTCAATTCCCCGGAGAAAGGAACTGGGGCTACGACGGCGTATACCCCTTTGCAGTGCATCCCGGCTACGGTGGGCGCACAGACCTCAAACGACTCGTCAATGCGATCCATGCAAAAGGCATGGCCCTGATCCTGGACGTCGTATACAATCACCTCGGCCCGGAAGGAAATTACCTTCGCGAATTCGGTCCCTATTTTACGGCAAAATATCGTACGCCCTGGGGCGACGCGATCAATCTCGATGATGCCTGGAGCGACGGGGTACGCAATTTTTTCCTGCAGAATGCGCAGATGTGGTTCGAGGAATTTCATATCGATGGGCTTCGCCTCGACGCGGTACACGCGATCCGGGATTTCAGTGCGCATCCGTTTATTCGCCAGCTGAAGGAGCTGGCCCTGCAGGTCGGTGAAGGCAGCGGCCACCCCAGGGTACTGATCGCAGAGCTTGATCTCAATGATATCCGGTATATCGCCCCGCCGGAGAAGGGCGGCTATGGCCTGGACGGCCAATGGTGCGACGAGTTCCACCATGCCCTGCACGCTCTCCTGACCGGCGAGCGACATGGCTATTATGAAGATTTCGGTGAGATAGATCATCTGGTCGCCGCCTTCCGCGACACCTTTGTTTATCACGGAAATTATTCTCCTCATCGGAAAAGAGGGTTCGGCGCCCCCGTCGGGAATACGCCCTATGGCCGCTTCATCGTGTTTTCACAGAATCATGATCAGATCGGTAACCGCGCCATGGGCGACAGGTCATCGGAACGCCTGTCCTTCGAACAATTGAAGCTGGCTGCCGCAACGGTACTGCTCTCTCCTTATATACCGCTTCTGTTTATGGGCGAAGAGTATGGTGAGATCAATCCCTTCTTGTTCTTTACCGGCTTCGAAGACCCGGAACTCATCGAATCCATCCGAAATGGCCGGAAAAAGGAGTTCAGGTATGCCGATGGCGATGGGTTGCCGGATCCGCAGGCAGAGGACACATTCCTTCGGTCGAACCTCTCCTGGAGGGATAGAGAGGAACCCGGCGCCACCTTATTCAACTATTACCGGTTCCTTATTGACTTTAGGGCAAGGCGTCCCGCCATGCAGGCCATGGAAAGAGATTCAATGCGGGTGCACCATCCCGGAGGTCAGGCCGTCTGTATAGACAGGCGGTTGCCCGGGGATCACCTCCTTATCTGGCTTAATTTCAATGGACACGAGACGATTGTCGGCAATGATCGCGAATCTGCCCTCAGGCCGATATTCGACTCGGCTTCCGCGGAATGGCGCGGACCGGGTGGGTCCGGTCTTTGCGAGATCCCTTCTGGCAGCAAGATGGTACTGTCTGCCTTTTCCGCCGCTGTTTTTGAAATGATACCATAAACCCATTTATGCTGATACCCCACGCAACCTATCGTATTCAATTGCACGAAGGTTTCACATTCGCCCACCTCGACCAAATCCTGGACTACCTTCACGAACTGGGTGTGTCGACAATTTATGCATCCCCGGTAACGCAGGCGGTTAAGGGCAGTATGCATGGATACGACGCCACCAATCCTGCCGTGATCGGCCCGGACATCGGCACGGAAGAACAATGGGAACGGCTTACGCACAAGCTGAATGCCTATGGCATGAACTGGCTGCAGGATATCGTACCCAATCACATGGCTTTCGATAGCAGCAATCCCTGGCTCTTCGACGTCATGGAGCGGGGAACCTCCTCCGAATTCCATGATTTCTTCGACATCGATTGGGATCATCCCGACCCCCTCCTCCGGCGACGGCTGATGGCGCCCTTCCTGGGAGACTCGCTCGACGCCTGCCTCCAACGGAGAGAGATCAGGCTGGACCACACGGAGAATGGCTTTCTGATCCGCTATTTCGACAGTCACTATCCGGTGACGCCATCCTGCTATTCCTGGCTCGGAGAAATGACAGGCGATTGCCCCGCGTATTGGCTGGCATTTGCCACGCACCTGGAACAGATGATGTCGGCATCCTTCGAAGCCTGGCAGATGGCAAAAAGGGATTTATTGGACAAGGCCGCCGCGGATCCCGATGCGGCGCATTTTATCGCCGCTGTTGTTTCCTTGTTTAACGAAAGTCCCCGACTCCTGGCGGCACTCCTTGCCAGACAATGCTACTCGCTTACGCACCATCAACTGGCGGATACCCGGATCGATTACCGGCGATTTTTTACCATTAACGGCTTGATCTGTCTTCGCATGGAGGACGAAAAGGTGTTTTCCCGCTATCACGAACGGTTTCTCGACTGGTATAAAAGGGGTTTTTTCCAGGGGCTGCGCATTGACCATATTGACGGCCTCGCAGACCCTGCCCAATATACGCGCCGGCTGAAAGAGAGGTTTGGTAAGGAATGCTATATCATTGCGGAAAAGATCCTCCAGGCCGATGAGTCCCTGCCCCGCGACTGGTCCCTGGAAGGCATGACGGGATACGAATTTCTTTTTCTGGTAAATCAATTGATGGCCGATCCGGAGGGCAATCGCCACTTGCTCGATTATTACAGGCGACTTGTACCCTCCGTCCCGCGATACAGGGAGGAACAATTCGAAAATAAATATGAATACCTGAAAAGATTTATGGGCGGTGAATTGGATAATCTGTTCCGGCAACTGGTAAATGCGCTCCGGCAGGCCGGACTACCGGTCCTCGAAACTCAACGTCTCCGCGAGGCGCTTGCCGTCCTGATGGCCTGCTTTCCTGTATATCGTATCTATCCCGCCGAGTCAGGTATTTCGGAAAACGGACGCCGCACGCTGGACGAGGCTTTCCGGCGGGCAAACCAACGGAAACCGGACCTGGCCGCCGAATGGACGACCTTGCAGGACATTTTCCGGCCGGAACATGATTCGGGCGCCGGCGGCGCCATCCATGCCTTCCGGATCCGCCTGATGCAGTTCACCGGACCCCTTGCCGCAAAAGGGATCGAAGATACTACCTTCTATACCTATGATCCGCTCATTTCGCATAATGAGGTAGGAGATACGCCCGGCATCTCCGGCATCAGCGTGGAAGACTTTCACGAACGCATGCGGATTCGCCAGTCCTCCTGGCCCCTTTCACTCAACGCGACCTCGACTCATGATACCAAGCGGGGAGAGGATGCCCGTATCCGCCTGAATATCCTCAGCGCGATACCGGAGGAATGGACCGATGCGGTCGATGGATGGAGGGCCCTGAACCGTTCAATGATCAAAAAGATCGGAGAGAGACAGGCGCCATCCGTGAACGATGAATATTTCATATATCAATCCCTCCTGGGCGGCGTTCCGTATGACCTGGTCATCACCGATAGTTTCCGGGACAGGTTTAGAAAATTCCTGGTCAAGGCCCTGCGCGAGGCCAGGACGGAAACCAGTTGGACGGAACCTAATCAGGCCTATGAGAACGCCTGCCTTGGATTTGCCGATGCCATTCTCGCGAAGAATTCAAAATTTCAGGAACGGTTTATGGCATTTGCCGGCAATGTCATCCGCCAGGCTGCAATCTATTCCATGTCGCAGACGCTGATCAAATTGACCTCGCCGGGTATCCCCGATATCTATCAGGGCGCCGAACTCTGGGATCTCAGTTTTGTCGATCCCGACAATCGGAGGTCCGTAAATTACGACCGCCGCAGAGTTCTCCTGAAGCGGATTGCTGAAGAGGAAAAAAAAGGTCTGCCGGCCTTATTTGAGTATCTTTCTGCCAACCGGGCCTCCGGTGTGGAAAAGCTCTTTGTGATCTGGAAGGCGCTGGCCTACCGGAAGTCGCATCCCCAATTGTTTATAAAAGGCGAATACATTCCCATTCGAACAGATCCCAACATGATATCCTACCTGAGACGTCATGAGAAGGACTGGCTGCTGGTCGTCGTCCCGCTTATCAGAAGCGAGCGGGACAAGGTAAAAAGCATCGGGATCGTTCATTTCGACCTTCCTCCCGATGGGCCGCTGGACTGGAAAAATGAGTTTACCGGGCAGGTCTTCCGGGGTGGACGCATGCCCGTGTCCACGGCGCTGTTCGCCGGCTTCCCGGTAACCTTGCTCTCAGGCAGGAATGGATGATTCCGACATCCGCGTGCACTCCTCCGCGCAGCGGCTGCATGCATCCGCACAGACGCGGCAATGTTCCATCCCCATGGCGGCATGCTTTCCGCATTCTTCGGCGCATGCCGAACAAATATCCGCACACAGGAGGCACAAGGCCTCGGAATATTGTCCCTCAAGCATCATGATCTCGGCCGTTGCGCGGCAAAACGCAGAGCACTCACGATCCAGCCGGATGCAGGTACGTAGTTTGCCGACCTCTTTCTCCTGGAGACAGGCGTCTGCGCATTGGTTGCATTTCGTGGCGCATTCAATGCACGCGTCGATGCAGGCCTGATATTTTTGATTCGGCATAATTAGTCGGTTGTCATGATGGTAACCTGCTCCCAGGAGTATTCATTTCCCTCATGTTCCGCGCAAAGGTTGATCTCGTTTTCTGCGATCTCGGTCAGGATGGCGTCCGTATCTTCTTCTTCGACCAGGGTCATGTCAAGCAGTTCTGCGGCAGCATCCAGCCTCATGGTGATCGCTAGTTGAACCAGACCGCCATACGTCGCAATCTCATAATGTTCCACTTTCTGAGCGGCTATGATCAGGGCGGCATCCCTGGTCATGGTTCCTGCTTCGGTTTCCTTGATGATGGTTTCTGCCTCGCGGATGATGCCTTCGATGGCTTCGCAAACCTTTCCTTCGGGTTTTTTCCCCAGTGTCTGGAATATCTTTTCGAGCCGCCTCACATGACGCTCAGTCTGGAGCAGGTGGTCTTCGAATGCATCCTGCAGGATCTCGGTAGTGGCCGATTGGCGCATCTTAGGCAGCGACTGGGCAATCTTCTGTTCGGCATAGTAGATATCCTTCAATTGATCCAGGAAGAATTTTTCCAGCAGGGGCTCTCCGCTCCGTTCATTCTTCGCCGGCTTTCCCTGTCTCGAGTCAGCTTGCGGACGCCGCCCATCTTCGGATTGTTGCACCCTGGGGCCGGGGGCATTCCCCCTGCCTCTATTTGTCTTTTTTGCTTTAGCGTTACCCGCTTTTGTTGTTGTATGTCTCATTTTTTTCTGGTTTGGTATTCTTACCTATGCGAGCCACGGCCGCTGTTTCTGGAATGTTGACCATAACCCGAACGTCCCGAGCGGCTTGTGAATTGTCCGCTCGAATTCCGCTTCCTGCCCGACCCTCGCCCCGATGAGGCCCCGCCCTGGCTGCGGGATGACGAGTGACCGGATGGCCGTCCTCCGCCCGGACTGAATGGCCCGCCTCCATGTGAGGCTCTTCCGCCTTCGCTGGCGATGCGCCGTACCCGGTCCCGGTCCATCGACCCGAACCCACGTCCGCTGCCGGAGGTCCGTCCCTGGTTTCTGCCGCGGCCATCCTGGCCCCAGCCTCTTTCGTCGCTCCGGTCTCTGCTTCCCCTCCTGCCTTCATTATACCCTCTGTTCAGATCGTAATCATCTTCATCATGCCGGGAATAGGGCCTGCGCTCATGGTCTTCTTCGTCATAGTTCTCCTCCTGGTCATAGTCTTCTCCTTCATCTTCATAGTCTTCATATTCGGAGGAGGGATGATCTTCGTCTTCGTCATAGTCGCGATAGTCTTCTTCATCCCGACCCTCATATTCTTCCTGGTAGCGACCCCGCCCGCCGTGAGAGGCTTCTCCCCCACGTCGGGCCATGCGGCGGCGATCTTCGGGGTCCATGGCCGCAAAGCCTCGTCTTCCTGAATTTCTCGTGTTCATACATTTGATTTTTATATGATCGATGACAACGTTTTTTTGTGAAGGCCTTCTCCGCTAACGGCAAAAAAACTATGCCATCCCGGTTGATAGACGAGGGCTCCCGTGACCGCAGCCGGAAAAACCCCGGCGCCCTGTGGAAGTTTGTCGGCAGTTCGCCTGGCGGCTGCTCAGACGCCCGCTGGCATGATTTTTTTGCGCTGATCTTTACTCAAAAAGGAGCATGATCCACTTCAAGACCATCGATCCGAAGATCCTGTATTTCGGAACTCCCGTTGCACTGATCACCACGGTAGGGGAGGAAGGAAAGGATAATATTGGCCCGATGTCCTCGGTATGGGCCCTCGGATGGACGCTCATGCTTGGCCTGGAATGCGGCTCAAAGACCTATCAGAACCTGGTCGCTCAGGAGGAATGTGTGATCAATTTCCCGTCTGCAGGGCTTTTCAAACAGGTCGAAAAGATTGCAAACCTGACCGGAATGGATCCGGTACCGGAATACAAACGCGGCCGCTATCAATACGCGAGCGACAAGTTCAAGGTCGGCAGCTTTACACGCATCCCCTCCGAACTGGTGGCGCCGCCTCGCATCGCCGAATGCCAGATCCAAATGGAAGCGGTACTTAAGAACGTGACCTTGATTGAAGACGATCCCAAAGAACGGTCGTCCGTAGCAGCCATGGAAACTCGGGTGGTGAGGGTCCACGTCGATGAGCATTTGCTGATCGAAGACCAGCATATCAACCCGGTAAACTGGAATCCGTTGATCTACAATTTCCGGCACTATTACGGCTTGGGTGAGGAACTCGGTAAAACATTCAAAGCAGAAGTATAATACCGCTATTACGATGATCAGAAAACTAAAAACGGGTGAATTCCGTATTTATTCCCGGAAGAAGGACCCTAAAACGAACAAACGCAGGAACCTGGGAACCTTCTCCTCCATGCAGGCCGCAAAAAAACACGAGAAGGCGATCCAGTATTTCAAGCACGGATGATCACCTGGCTCACACTTTGCCGCCGTCACACTTTGCCGCCGTCACACCACGCCGCCGTCACACCACGCCGCCATAGAACCAGGTCTTTACACGCACCAGCCACGGGATCCGCGAGGGCGTGCCCTTTTCCCTGCCAATCAAATAACCGAGGGGCTGCAATATTTTGACATTGTCGAACAGGATCTTCGCAATGCCCAGAAAGGGAATGGCCAGGATCATGCCGGGTATTCCCCAGATCAACTCACCCGCTATCAGGATGAAAATGGTGAACAACGGATTGACATTTAACTGAGCCCGCATGACCATCGGAGAGATGAGGTAAAATTGAATGAACTGGATCAGTGCATAGGTTCCCAGGACGCCCAGCACCATGCTTACTCCTCCTCCCTGGGACAAAGCCATCAGGCTGGTCAGCGTACTGCCCGTCAGATTACCTACGAAGGGAACGATCTCCAGCAGGCCGCAGAGGATTGCGAAAAAAACCGCATTGCGAATACCGACGATCGCAAACCCGACACTGTACATCACCCAGAGACAAACAATGACCACGGCCAGTCCATAAAGATAGTGCTGCACCACCCGCACGGACCGCAGCAGCATCATTTTTGTCTGGGACTGCGTATCGACAGGCGCCAGCTGGAGACAAAACTCCTTGAATCGGTGCCGCTGACACAACAACATGATCGTATATACCAATATCAGGATCAGCGTGATGATCACATTCACCAGGCCACCCATGACCACAGCCACCGTTTTGGACAACCCGTTCGTCCCCGGCGTGGGCGGCGTCATCAGCAGATCTTGTTGTCTCGGCGATGGCAGTCCCAGTTTTTGATGCAGGTATTCCTGGAGACGGCCCATCATATCCGAGAAATTCTGCCCGATCGCTGTAAGGTCGCCGGAGATATTCTTGACATGCCACATCAACAGCGCGATGATGCCGGACATGAAAAGAAGAAAGATCAGGCCGCAGATCAACGAGGCAAATACCCTGTTTATTCCTTTTCGCTCCAGGAGGTCGCAGACCGGCATAAAGACCAGCGCAAGTACCCCGGCAATAGCCAGCGGCATCAGTAACAGCTTGGCAAAGTACAGGATACCGACGATCAGGACAAAGGCGGCCAGCGCATAAACGGTTCTGACAATTAATGGTTTCTGCATGATCGACCTGATCAAAAAACTGTGCCATAAACGGGGCTTTTCCCCCATTCGGTGCCTATTTTCCCCGACTATGCATCTCCTTCAACCTATCCTTGGCCTTGTTTAACACTTTCTTTTTTCCGGATGACAGGTTCTTGCCTGCCCGGTTGATATAAAAATTCAGCATCGACATGGCAGATTGGTAAGAACTCCCCTTTTTGCGCTTGCTGGTCTCCGCAGATCGCCGGAGAGATTTTGCGATCTTTTCGGGATCGGCCGAACGAAAAACACCTTCTTCAAGGTCCAATGCATCACTGTGTTCGGTTACCCCTGCTGACCACTTCCCGGGGCTCTTCGTTTTTTTGGTCGCGATCATTTTCCGCGGACCTGCTGTTTTTGACATAACCTTTTTTCGGCATGAAATGCAATCCCCGTACCTGGCATAAGATTTTAACGGTTGATTATAAATACATTCAGACCCGGTCTGGATCAGCATCCTGTAGAACTTGGTGCACATCGGCATTTATTTCTACAAGATCGGTGCATAACTGCATGAATGACAACATAAACCCTTAACAATATGAATATTTTTCCGGGAGATCCATACCCCCTCGGTTCTTTCTGGGACGGCAATGGAGTCAATTTCTCTATTTATTCACGCCACTCCACCGGGGTAGAGCTCTGCCTGTTCCATCAGGCAAAAGGAGAAAGCGAATTCAAGCGTATAGCCCTCACCGAACGTACCCATGACATCTGGCATATTTACGTTCCCGGACTGGGTCCGGGCCAATTATACGGCTATCGGGTAGATGGGCCATTCGATCCCGGCGAGGGCTACCGCTTCAACCGGAACAAATTGCTGCTTGATCCCTATGCAAAGGCATTCTGCCACGTGATCGATTGGCATGACTCGATGTTTGGCTATGAGATCGGCAAGGACGATCTCAGTTTCAGTACGTCTGACAGTGCCCCCTATGCGCCGAAGTCGGTCGTCATCGACCACCGCTTCGATTGGGATGAGGACCGCCCTCCCAGGATATCCTATCATAATACGATTGTATATGAGGCGCATGTCAAAGGGTTTACGCATCTATTTCCGGGTATCCCGGAAGAGATCCGGGGTACCTATGCCGGAGTCGCCCACCCCGAAGTGATCAATTACCTGAAAAAACTGGGCATCACGGCGATCGAATTCATGCCCGTCCAGCAGTCTGTCCCCGACCGGCATCTGATCGAAAAAGGGTTGACCAATTATTGGGGATATAATACCATCGGCTATTTCGCCCCCGACATCCGCTTTTATAGCGGCCGGGAGATGGGCGGGCAGGTGGCCGAGTTTAAGAACATGGTGAAGGAACTGCACAAGGCGGGCATCGAGGTCTTCCTCGACGTCGTTTATAATCATACGGCCGAAGGCAACCAGATGGGCCCCACGCTGGCCTTTCGTGGCATCGACAATGCGGAATATTACCGGCTTTCAGACGACAAGCGCTACTACCATGATTTTACCGGCACGGGAAATACGCTCGACGCGCGCCTTCCCAATGTATTGATGCTGATCATGGACAGCCTGCGTTACTGGGTGCTGGACATGCATGTCGACGGCTTTCGCTTTGATCTCGCTACCGCGTTGGTGCGCGAGCTTCACGACGTAGACCGCCTGAGCGCCTTCTTTAATATTATTTACCAGGATCCCGTGATCTCCCAGGTAAAGCTCATCGCGGAACCCTGGGATATCGGCGAAGGAGGATACCAGGTCGGTGGCTTCCCCCCGGGCTGGGGCGAATGGAATGACAAATACCGTGATTGTATGCGCGATTACTGGCGCGGAGCGGAAAGCATGCTCGCGGAGTTTGCCGAACGATTTACCGGAAGCTCGGACATGTATAAGAATGATAACCGCAACCCCACCGCCAGCATTAATTTTATTACGGCCCACGACGGCATGACCCTCCATGACCTGGTGTCTTACGATCATAAGCACAATGAAGCGAACAAAGAGGACAACAAGGATGGCCGCGACGAAACCCGCTCCTGGAACTGTGGCGTCGAAGGCCCGACGGACGATCCGGGGATCAATGCCCTTCGCGCCCGGCAAAAACAGAATTTCCTGACTACGCTGCTGTTATCCCAGGGAGTACCCATGTTGCAGGCCGGCGACGAGCTGGGTCGTACGCAATTGGGCAACAATAATGCCTATTGTCAGGATAGCGAAATATCCTGGATCGATTGGAGCAAGGCCGACCAGGCTCTCATTGAATTCACCTCCCGGCTCATCGGATTGCGTAAGGATCACCCGGCCCTGTCCCGTAAACACTGGTTCAAAGGCAGGCCGGTACGCAGGTCCGGTCCCGGCGATATCGCCTGGTTTCTGCCCGACGCATCGGAACTGACGGAAGAACACTGGAAACAGGATTTCGCCAAATCCCTCGCCATATTCCTCGATGGAGAAGGCCTGCATGCGGTCGATCCCGAAGGCCGGCCCGTGAAGGACAGCAGTTTCTACATCATTTTCAATGCATACCATGACGCGGTAGAGTACAAGATACCGCCCGAAAAATATGGCCGGCAATGGGAAAAGCTGCTTATGACGGGGAATGGTTCTGCAATGGAAAAGGCGACCTATCGATCCGGCGACCTGGTCCACGTCGAAGGTAGGACGGTCATTGTATTGGAACGGACGGACTGACCACAACGGACTCATAGACCATCAAGCCCAAAGGCGCGATAAGGATGCGGCTGCCTGGCCGGATCGGGCTCTCATTTCGCGTTCCCGTTTCGGCTGTCCGGTCCGCAGGGCGTATCCATTGTTCTTCCTTCGAATCCAATCGCTTGACCCAGCTTGCCTCTCCGCCAAAAGAGATCGTATAGGGTATCTCCTGTTCGGAGAGGTTGAACAGGCATAGCAGGTGCTGTTCGCCATCTCGTCCGGTCCGGCAGATGGCCAGGCCGGATCGCTCGATCAGGTCGACCCGAAGGTTGTCCTTGGACAGGTCCTTCAGGAGGCGGTTTTCCCTCCTTAACCGGATCAATTGGCGGTGCCATTCCAGGAGGATGGCATGCTCCCCTTCATTTCGCAGGTTCCACTGCAATTTGGATTGCAGGAAGACGTTCCGGTCCTGTGGATCGGGCGGCTCTTTATCCCAGCCAAAGCCCGCGAATTGCAGCCTTCGTCCTGCCTTCAGATCTTCCACCACCTGCTTTTCTCCGTAGTCCGAAAAAAAATAGAAAGGCGCTCGTTCGCCATATTCCTCTCCCATGAATAGCAACGGAATATAGGGCGAGAGCAGTACCGCCCCCGCAGCCAGTTTCAATCGCTCGAAGTTCACCAGGGCAGCGAGACGCTCCCCGCCGGGCCGATTGCCGGGCAGATCGTGGTTTTGCGAGAAGACGACGAAGCCCTCTCCCCGCATGCCCGCCGACGAGGCTCCATGTTTGCGCTTCCTGAACTGAACATAGTCCCCGCTATGAACATACCCGTCCTTGAATGCCTTCGCCAATTGCTCCAGCCGCCCGAAGTCCCTGTAGTGTCCGAGGCCTTCCGGATCGAGAAAGACATACAGCGCATGATGAAAGTCGTCCAGCCACTGCGCGTCGAATCCCCATCCCCCCACGTCGGGAGGCCGGATTACGCGGGGACTGTTCAGATCGCTTTCCGCTACCATATACAAGGGCCGGCCGGCGACCCGCATCAGTTCCCTTACCCGGCTATGCAATTCTTCCCAGATCGATAGGGCATTGCGGTCATATATTTCATGGATCGCGTCGAAACGGAGCCCGTCCAAATGGTAGTTCACGAACCAGTGCAGCACGTTGCCGATGACATAGTCACGCACCCCGTCCGACCAGGGGCCATCGAAGTTCAGGGCCCTCCCCCAGGGAGTGTGATAGTTCGACGTGAAATAAGGGGCGAACCGATCGAGATAGTTGCCTTCCGGTCCAAAATGATTGAACACCACATCCAGGAATACCGACAGGCCGCGTGCATGACAGGCATCGACGAGGCGCTTCAATCCGTCCGGACCACCGTAGGAGTTCTGTACCGCATAGGGATAAACGCCGTCATAGCCCCAATTTCGTTCCCCGGGGAATTGATTGACGGGCATGAGCTCGATGGCATTGATCCCGAGAGCGGCCAGTTGATCCAGTTTGGGGATGATCGCGTCGAAACTCCCTTCACGGGTAAAGGTCCCCACATGCAATTCGTAAAAGATCAGTTCATTGAACGGTAATCCATGCCAGGTTCCGTCCCGCCAGGTATGATCGCGGTGATCGACCACCGCAGAAGGTCCATGAATGCCCATCGGTTGATGATGAGAACCGGGGTCGGGAAGATCACTCATTCCGTCAGGTTGGAAGTAATACAAATCACCCGAAACGACGCCCTCGATCTCCGCCGTGAAGGTCCCCCACCTGTCCTTTTGCATGGGCACCAGCCGGCCCTGTTGAGCTACCCGGTCCGGGGATCCCGGCGCATGGCCGCGACCTTCGCCAACGTTCGCGAGGCGTAAGATCATGCGTTCCTTCTCCGGCGCCCAGACGCTGAACAGGCATGATCCCTTATCCGTGATCTCGGCGCTCATGATGGACGCACTGGCGTTGTTGCAGCAGACAGGCTCCCCGGTATACTGCTCGTTTGAAATGCCCAGGATTCGAGGCGTATGACCATTCCCTCGTCGCCGCTCAGGGGGATCGAGTCCGCCACCACGCTCTTTTCCTGCTCCGGGAACGTGTCGATTTCGATCACGCCGCCGAAGCGTATTGTCGAAGGGGTAAAGTAACAAGGTCGGTGGCTCAGGTTGAGAACGATCAGGAAGGCGTCGGCGTCCTCCGACTGGCGGATGTAAGCGAGCATTTGCTTGTCGGAATAGACGGGTTGGTAACGTCCTGCCCGCAGGGAAGCTTCCTGTGTCCGCAAGTCGATAAGGCGCTTATAAAGGGTCAGGGTGGAATAGCGGTCGTTTTGCTGCACTTGTACGTTGTCCCGCCCGAATACCTTGTCCAGGCGTAACCACGGCTTTCCGCCCGTGAACCCGGCATGGCGACTATTATCCCACTGCATCGGCGTGCGCGCGGGATCACGGCTCAGGTTCTTGTCGGGCATATTTAGTCCCTGTGGGTCCTGCACCTCGCCGAAAGGAATGGGCACGTCCCGCATCCCGATCTCTTCGCCGTAATACATCGTCGGAGTACCCCGCAGCGTCAGCAGTAACATGGCACAGATCCTGGCCTGCTGTAGCCCGATCCGGCTGCTGATGCGTGGCTGGTCATGGTTGCCGGTCACCCAGTTCGGCCATGCCCCCGGCGGCAATGCCCCCTCGTACTCGTCGATGGAGGCCGCAATTTGTTCCGGGGCCCAGGGCAGGGCGATCAGCATAAAGTTAAAGGGAAGGTGCGCCTCCCGTTCATTAATGCCATAATAAGCGACCAATTTATGGATCGGCAGGTAGATCTCCGCAATCATCATGCGCTCTTCGTAACCGTCCAACAGGCTGCGCATTCTGGCCGTGATCTCGTGCATCTCCGGCTGGTCGGTCGAGTAAACGGGAAGCAATTGATTGTAGGTAGGCATGGTCTCCTCGTAATCCGGGTTTCGCGGGTTATCGCGCAACTGCAGGTCTTTGATAAGATGCCACATGGCATCAATGCGAAAACCATCGACACCCTTGTCCAGCCAGAACCGCATGACGTCGTGCATGGCCCGCTCCACTTCCGGATTCCGCCAGTTCAGATCGGGCTGCTTTACCAAAAAGGCATGGTAGTAATACTGCCCCGTTTTTTCGTCCCATTCCCATCCGCTGCCCCCGAATACGCTCAACCAGTTATTGGGCGGGCTCCCATCGGGCCGGGCATCATGCCAGATGTACCAATCCCTCTTGGGATTGTCGCGTGAAGATCTGGACTCGAGGAACCAGGGATGCTCATCCGAACTATGGTTGGGCACCAGGTCCAGGATCATCTTCATCCCCGCAGCATGCACCCGGTCCAGCAGTTCGTCGAATTCCGCCATCGTCCCGAAGGAGGGCCAGATACCCTGGTAGTCTGAAATGTCATAGCCGAAATCCGCCATGGGGGACGGATAGATGGGCGAGATCCAGATGGCTCTGACCCCCAGCCATTTGAGATAGTCCAGCCGGTTCATGATCCCGCGCAGGTCGCCTACGCCGTCATCATTGCTGTCCTGGAAAGAGCGCGGATAGATCTGATAAATAATTCCATCTTGCCACCACAGGTATTCAGGTTGAGCATGCATGATTGCCTCTATGCAACGAAAATGCCAGCCTGCCTGGCATGATTTTGCCTATCGGTGAACAAAAATCGCATTCGTGAGAATAACGGCTCTGGTCCTGTTCGCTCAGCTCTTCCTCGGTACCATCGCATTCCCGCAGTCTCGCGTCCAATTTTCCCTGGATACGGTCATGCACCGGATCGATAATATGCACCTCACCCTCAACCGCATTAATGATTTTCAGGAACAGGGCTTCGACACGCGCAGGGTGGAGCAGCAATTACCCGGGATTCGGGAAAATTTGCAGGTCATAGAAGTCAATATCTCCCCGGATAATAATGTACCGGACATCAAGAACCTCCAGCTGTTTGCGATCATGTTGAATACCATCAGACAGCAATTGGAGGAGTGGCGCACTTCGCTCTTCAGGTTTAATAACGACCTGATCAATATGAATGCGGAGATCGGGGCATTCACCAGGGATTCTGTGATACGGCAACTGGTCAAGGATAGCGTGTACCGGAAAATGTACACGGACGAAGTGCGGACGCTGGAACAAAAGTGGGTAGCCGCGGCAAAAGCGACGCAATCCAACCTGGCACGGATAAATCGGTTGCAGTCCGCCGTTTCCGAGGAATATTTTCAAACCGTCGACCTCCGGAATAAGGTCATCATCATGAAACGTGACCTGACGGCCAGACTGCTCAGCAAAGAGTTTGGCTACCTGTGGCAACCGGGGAACGGCATCGATTCCGGCGCACAGGCAGCCCAAATGGCCGTCCGGACCTATCGGGGCCAGCGAGGTCTGATGGCTTATTATATACGCACCAACTGGGATAACTACCTGCTCGTGCTCGCAATAGGTCTCCTCTTCTTCTATTGGGTCTGGCACAACTTCCGCATTCTTCGCAGGACCCCTGGGACGCAGATCTCGGTCAGTCCATCCGATAACCAGGTATCCATCCGCCAGGCCGCCGACCCCCAAAACGCAAGCCAGCCCGCCGGCGACGGCCGGAACCCCAACCGGCCGGATCTCTATCTCCACTACCTCCATCCGCTCCCCATATTGTCAAGTCTGGCCGTTATTCTCAACATCGTGCCTTTCTTCGACCTGGATGCCCCCGCGATATACATACAGCTTGTACAGGGGCTCTTATTGCTCGTGCTTAGCATGATGTTCTGGAGACGCTGGACGCGACGGTATTTCGGCCACTGGATCCTCCTGGCCTTGCTATTCGTTTTGTTCTCGGCGACCGGGGCCTTGCTGGTCCCCTTCATGAATATCCGTATTTTTCTGCTGGGCCTGAACATTCTGTCTGCCACGCTGGGCTACAAGGCCGCAAAACGGATCACGAAGGTCGTTTGTTTTCCACGCATCGTAAAGATCGTGGCGGTCGTTTACCTGGTATTAAATCTCCTGGCCATTCTTTGTAACCTCTTCGGCCGCCTCAGCCTGGCAAAGTTCTTCAGTTCTTCCGCCATCTTTGGCCTGGTGCAGATCGTCGGATTGTCGGTATTCATCGAATGCCTGCTGGAGACCCTGTCCCTGCAAGGCGCCGTGGCCAGGGCAGGGAATGTCACGGGCAAGTCGGCATTCGTCTTTGACAAAATGCAGAAGGGGGCATTCCGCGCATTGTTGGTCTTTTCAATATTTACCTGGGTCGTCGTCTTCGCAATAAATATGAATATCTACGACCCGCTCTACCTCAAATTGACGCGCCTGTTGAATGCTACGAAAACCTTCGGCAGCATTTCCTTCCGCCTTGGCAACCTGTTTATCTTCGTGATCATCGTTTACTTGTCCAACGTCCTGCAAAAATATGTGGGATACCTTTTCGGCGCAACCGACGAACATGCCATGCCAGCAGGCGGCAAAAAGGGTTCCCGCCTCGTGATGACCCGCCTGATCCTGATCATCTGCGGGTTTCTCCTTGCCATCGGCGCGTCCGGATTGCCGATCGACAAGATCACGATCGTCCTTGGCGCCCTGGGCGTAGGCATCGGCCTGGGCCTGCAAACCATCGTCAATAGCCTGGTCTCAGGCATCATTCTCATTTTCGAACGCCCGTTCCAGATCGGCGATTATATTGAATTGAATGGGAAAAAAGGCATCGTTCGCGATATCGGCATTCGTTCCAGCCGGTTGGTTACGGAGGAAGGTACCGAGATCATCATGCCCAATGGCGACCTTCTCGCGGGAGAAGTGATCAATTGGACCGTGAGGAATAATCAGGTGAGGATCGAGGTCCCCTTGACGGTGGAAGCCGGTCATCCGTTCGAAGACATCGTGGCGATCGTGCATGAGGCACTGGACGGGCACAAGGATCTGTCCGGCGAGAACAAGCCCCGGATCCTCCTTACCACGGCGACGGAGAAATCGACCGGCTTCACCGTATCCGTCTGGGTGGCCAATATCAGCCAGATCCAGACGATCAAGAGCGAGGTGCTGAGCCTGCTTTATCAGAAATTCAGGGAAAAAGGGATCAGGATAGCCTGACGCCCACGTTTTCCATGAAGTGCTTGAACCCGACAATGTCCTTTCGGATGCTGTGTCGCGTGGCCGGGGTCATCAGCCTCGATACTTCTTCTCCGATGGTGCCAAGCGGCGCACGATAGGTGATCATGACGTCGATACGCGTTCCCATGGAAGGAGTATCGGTAAAATTCACTTTCCCGGCATTTTCGATGGACGCATCCGGCAGGGATTTCCAGGAGAGCTCACTGTCCTTCACATCTTTGACGATCTCCGCATTCCAATGCAACATACCCATACCCCCCGGCAGCTTGGCTACCCACGATGAGGTCCTGTCGTCGATCTCCCTGACCGATTCCAGGTGCTTCATGAATAAGGGCAGGTTCTCCAGGTGCCTCCAGAAAGAGTATACTTCGCTTCTCGGCCGGTTCACGATCACACTGGTTCGTATGTTGATATTCTTCGACCCCTCGTGCCGGCTCTCCCGCATCGCATAAACCGGGCAATGTCCCGTCACGGCCCTGTAGAGCAAATACCCGCCTCCTAATAGCAACAGGCTCCCTGCCTTATGTTTCCTGATCGTATGATACAGGAGTAGTCCCCCGGCGACGGCCGAAATGATCCGTTCGGGGTTACTGACGTTCACGGATAATCCGCCATGGTTCGATCCTTCCGTTCCGCTTACTGTTTTTTCACCGTTGAGCATAGTGTAGTTTTCATTAACCGTCGCAAATGCGATACCATGAGTATGTTTTTCCCCATCGCCCCGGACGCCAGGCCGGATATCGCCTGGTATCCTTGCTTTATCCCCTGGTATGCTTATTTATTGATTATTAAAAAGCTACATTATGCAAAAGACAATGGAAACAGCCGCCAAAGGGCATGCAGTCGAAGAATTCTTCATGGACATGCTCAAGGATATATATTGGGCCGAAAAACACCTCACGAAGGCGCTGCCTAAGATGAAGGCGGCGGCAACGACGGAACAACTCCAAAAGGCGTTCGGCGACCACCTCAAACAGACCGAACAACACGTGACCCGCCTCGAAAAGGCTTTTGAACTGCTGGGTAAACGGGCCCAGGGTAAAAAATGCGACGCCATGGAAGGGCTGACCAAAGAGGCAGATTCGATGACCGAGGAAACGGAAGACGGATCCCTCACCCGGGATGTGGCGTTGATCGCAGCTGGGCAAAAAGTGGAACACTATGAGATCGCCACCTACGGGACCCTGGTGCAACTGGCCAGCAACATGCACCTGAACGAAGTGGCCAATCTGCTGGAGCAAACCCTGAAGGAAGAAAAGCAGGCGGATAGCCTCCTGACCAATATAGCGGAGAAGAATGTCAACTGGCAGGCCCTGGAAAAAGAGAATGGCGGATCTACCGAAAAAGAGAATGGCCGATCGAAAGCAAAGAAATGAAGATTGTGAATGAAAGAGAAGAATGAGAGAATGGATGCCACCCCGGGATACCGGGGTGGTTTTTTAAACAGACCTCATGAACACAGCCCCCGCTCTATCCCATAAGGAGTTCCTTAAAGTGGACAAGGATTATGAAAAAGCGGCTTCCGCCGCTCACCTGGTCTATGTCAGCGACCAACGGCCGGGAATAACCCGGGTGAAAAAAGGCAAAGGATACGCCTACCGCCTGAATTCTTCACTCATCCGGGATAAGAACGAGATCTTGCGCATTCGCAAGCTCGCCATCCCTCCCTCCTGGACCCGCGTATGGATCTGTCCGGATCCGAAGGGTCATATCCAGGCCACGGGCATCGACCTCCGCGGCCGCAAACAATACCGGTATCACACACTATGGAATGAGCTGAGAGCGGAAACCAAGTTTCATCGTCTCTACGAATTCGGCAAGATGCTTCCCATCCTGCGTCGCAAAATGGAAGAGGACCTGCGCCGAAAGGATCTCTGCCAGGCTAAGGTGCTGGCGACGGTCATCAGCCTCATGGAGCGGACATATATCCGCGTGGGCAACAGCGAATACGAAAAGATGAACGGCTCCTACGGCCTGACGACCATGAAGAATCAGCATGTGGAGATCTCCGGGGATAAGCTGGTCTTTTCTTTTACCGGAAAAAAAGGCGTCCGTCACAATATTACCCTGCGCAACAAACGCCTGGCCCGCATCGTCGGCCAATGCCACGATATCCCGGGAAAAGAGTTGTTTCAGTACATCAACGAAGAAGGGGAACGCAGGTCCGTCGATTCGGGAATGGTCAACGAGTATATTCGCGAGGCTGCCGAAAAGGACTTTTCTGCGAAGGATTTCCGTACCTGGGCAGGATCGCTGCACGCCCTGGAGGCATTCCGGACCCTTGGCGAGGCCGCCTCGGTGGCGGATCAGAAAAAAAACCTTGCTGCCATGCTCGGCGCAGTCAGCGAAAAGCTGGGCAACACCCGCTCTGTCTGCAGAAAATATTATATCCACCCGGCCCTCATACAGCTCTACGAGGAAGGACGCCTGCTGAAGTACCTGGAGGAGAAAATGCCCGGCGCCGGAACGGATGCACCGTCCTCAGAAATGTCGCAAAAGGAAGAGGGATGGACAACGGAAGAAAAAATATTGATGAATATCCTGAAGCAATACATCAGGTAAGGGACTGACTCCAAATAAAGAACTGCCGGGAAGATGATCCAGCATACTGGCTTATCCCGGCAGTTCTCCTTGGTATGAGCTCGTCATGCCCTCCTGATAATCCCCATGATCAGGGCGATGATGGCAAGAACGATAAGAATATGTATCAGGCCGCCTACGCTATAAACGAACACGCCCAGGATCCAACCGATCACCAGGATCACGGCTATCAGATAAAGAAGACCACTCATAAAAAAAGTTTTAAGTCCATCAAATTAGGTTGTCAGGGGCAGTAGAGAAAAATGCTTGCCAATTTTTTTGGCCGCTTGCTTACGCGATTACCCGTTCTTCAGCGGGCTGAATGTGCAAATTTGGGGAATATACTCTACATCGGCCACCTTCTTTGGGTAGGTAATAACTGGCATGGTCTTGCTTCATAAACAGCTATGAGCAAGTTATCCTCCTGGTGGCAGGTCCTTAAGCGGGCTGCCGTCGATTTCAATAATGACAACGGATTCAAACTAAGCGCCTCGCTTTCTTATTCCATGATCTTTGCCGTTGGCCCATTACTGATCCTTGTGATCTCGCTCATCGGGATCTTCCTTGGCAGGTCGGCGGTGGAAGGCCGGATATACGACCAGATCAAAGACCTTGTCGGAGGCAGTGCCGCGCTGCAGATCCAGGATATCATCAGTAATATCCGGCATTCTAATCATACGGTGACCGGTGCGATCCTGGGAGGCATCATTCTTCTGCTGGCTGCTACCGGCGTATTTACCGAGATCCAGGGTTCCATCAATTATATGTGGTGCATTCAAACCAGGCCTAAAAAAGGCTGGCTGAAATTTCTCCTCGATCGCCTGCTGTCCTTTTCCCTCATCATCGTGTTCGGGTTTATTTCCCTGGTGTCGCTGATCGTTACTTCCCTGGTGGATGTACTGGGCAACCGGCTCAAGGTCTATTTCTCCGACCTCACCGTATACGTTTTTTATGCCGTCAATCTCGTACTCACCCTCGCTGTGATCGTCCTCCTCTTTACTGTCATCTTCAGGATCCTCCCCGACGCCATCATAAGATGGAAGGACGCCTTCGCAGGCGCGCTCTTTACGGGCATCTTCTTCGTAATAGGCAAGTCCCTGATCGGCCTTTATCTGGGTAATTCAAATATCGGAGCGACATACGGAGCGGTCACCACCCTGGTCGTCATCCTGACCTGGGTATATTATTCGTCCATCATTCTCTACTTCGGAGCGGAATTCACCAAGGGCTATGCGGGGAAACTCGGAATAGCCATCCAACCTTCCGAATCGGCCGTCATGATCCTCAAAGAAGAGATTCCCCGCGGCGCCGTAAGTGCAAAACGCGCCGCAGTCCAATCATCCTGAAGCTTGCAGCTGGCAGCTTGCAGCTTCCTAGGACGCCTTCTTCTTCTTCCCGTCCAGGCTCGCCTTCAACTGGGAGAGAAGATCGGCGCTTTTCTTGGAATGCACGACGCGCAGCGTCGGTCTCGCCGGAACCTTTCCCTTGGCCTTCGCCTTGATCAGCTTAAGCAGTTCATCCGTATAGGTATCTTTGTATTTGTCGAGTTCGAAAGGTCCGGAAAGCCTGTTGATCAATTCGACCGCCATCTTGATCTCCGCCGGCTTGCTGTTGCCTTTCGGCAGGCTCAGATCCTTCGGCGACCGGATCTCCTGAGCCCACCGCAGCTTATTCAAAAGCAGGGCATTTCCCATAGGCTTGATGATACATAGACTTTCCTTATTCCTTAATACAAAGCTTCCAAAAGCCACCTTTCCGGTTTTCCGTAACGCCTCCAACAGAAGGATATATGCCTTCACACCCGATTTTTCAGGCTCCAGCCAGTAGGGCGTATCATAATAAATGCCGTCGATCTCGCGATCCTGCACGAATTCCTTGATCTCGATGATCTTGGTCTTTTCGGGGCTGGCCTTCTCGAAGTCCTGGTCCGTTAGCACCACGTATCGGTCATCCAGTTTATAGCCTTTTACAATATTCTCCCAGGCGACCTCCTTGCCCGTACTTTCATTTACCCGCTTGAACCGAATATTGGAAAGATCCTTCTTGTCCAGCATGTCCAGGTCCAATTCACTGCCTTGCATGGCGCTGTATAGCTTGATGGGAATATTTACCAGACCAAAGCCGATGGTTCCCGTCCATATTGATCTCATAGTAAAGTCATTTACAGGGTTACATATAAAGTTTTGTGCCAGGAATTCCCCAATTTCTCCCTCCGGACGGGGATTACGGTCCGGTTGACCCGCTGAGGCCCAACCCGGCATAACAATTGATAATTTACGAAAAATAAAAATCAATCTGTCATGAAAAAGAAATGGAACACCAAAGGAATGATCGTGCTGATGATGGCAATCGGGATCATGGCTTCCACGGCGTGCTTGGCTCAGGAACAACAAACGGCTATGGACACGGCATTAAAGGCCAAATTCGGGATCAAGGGCGGCCTGAACCTCACCCAGTTGTACGTGGCCAATGCGTCAAGCGAGCACCTGAAGGCGGGCTTCAACGCAGGGATCTTCGTAAAGCTGCCCGTTGCCCGCGGTTTCTCCATCCAGCCCGAACTATTGTACAGCGTCAAAGGCGCAAAGGAAGACTACAATAACATCGTTGAAGGCAGCGGCGAATACCAGTTCAACCTGAATTATCTGGAATTACCCTTGCTGGCCGTTGTTAACCTCGGGCCGAATTTCAACATCCACGCGGGGGGGTATGCGGCCTACCTCACCGGCGCCAATGTAAAGGACGTGAACAGTGACGGCACCATCAACGGGGCAACGGAACTGAATGCCGACAATTTTAATCGCTGGGACTTTGGTCTGGCGGGAGGTGCCGGCTTTGATATTCAGAATTTCACCATTGGGGCACGCTATAATTACGGGTTGACCAACATCGGGAAATCCGGCAATTTGTCAGGAAATATCACGCAGAACTCGAAGAATGCCGGATTCAATATTTACATTGGTTTCGGATTCTAATGAACAAAGGGTCTAATGAACAAAGGGAGGCGATCACCCGCCTCCCTTTTTCTAATCCCAAAGGCCCCTGATCTGTGCAACCGGTATGTTCAGTAATTCCCTGTATTTGGCCACGGTCCGGCGCGCGATATTATATCCCCGCGAAGCCAATATGGTGACCAACTGCCTGTCCGTATAGGGCTTTCGCTTGTCCTCGGTGCGGATAACCTCCTCGATGATGGTCTGGATGACCCGGTTGCTGATGCTGTTCCCTTCCTTATTTACGATACCCTCCGTGAACAGGTCCTTCAGCAAGATCGTCCCGAAAGGCGTTTCCGCATATTTATTGCAGGTAAGCCGGGAAACCGTGGAAATATCGACGCCGACCTTATCGGCGATATTTTTTAGCTTCATCGGCTGCAACAGCAGGATATCGCCGTATTTGAAGTATTCATACTGCCAATCGACGATCGCTTTCATGATCGCCATCATATTGGATTCCCGTTGTTGTATCGCGTTCACGAACCATTGTGCCGATGAGAGTTTGTTCCGCAAATACTGCTTGGCCGCCCGGTCCATGGATGCATTCTGCGAAGCATGATGCACCATCTCCACCCAGGACTGGCTGATATAAAGGGTAGAGGATCGCTGCCTGTATAGCGCGACATCGAGTCCATCTTCCCGCTCCATCACGATGAAATCAGGCAATATGGATGAATTGGTCTGATAAGCCCCCGCGGCAGGGCTCACCGGCCGCGTTTTCAGATGGGCCAATAGCGTGAGAACGATCTTTATCTCGTCGTCTTCCAACCCCAGCTCCCTTTTCAATTTATCCAGATTGCAGGTGCGCAGATCCTGGAAATAGCCTTCCAGTATCCGGATCGCCATGCGGACATCCGGACGCTTGCCGTTCATTTTTTTCAGCTGATGAAGGAGGTATTCCTGCACCGTACGGCAACCTACTCCCGCAGGCTCCAGCTCCCGGATGGCATTCAGGATCTCTTCCAGCTGCTCGGGTTCTATCCAGCTGGCCTTTTTGAATGAGATCTCCGAGGCCAGTTCCTCGAGATCCTGTTCCAGGAATCCGCTGTCATTCAATGAGTCGATGAGGAAATCGAAGAGATAATGCTTTTCTTCGGGGAAGGCCATGAAACGATATTGTTTCTTCAGATCCTCCCTGAAGTCGGGAATTTCCGCAACCGGTTTTTCAGGGATCTTTTCGGTCGGCAGATAGTTCTTGTATTCCATTTTATAATCCGGAATATCATCGTATCCATACTCTTCCCAGTTCTGAAAATCCTGTACCGTCTCCTTGGAGAATTTATCCCCCGACGCATCGTCCTGGGTCCCCGTTTCTTCCAATACCGGGTTCTCATTTAGTTCATCCTGGATCCGCTGTTCGAGCTGGAGAGTGTTCAGATGGAAAAGGTTCAGTAGTTCTATCTGCTGCGGCAGGATCGTGTGTTGCTGCTTCTGTGTCTGCAGTTGTTTGAGCATAATTGAGCAGATTTGGGTTCAGAAGAACAAATCTGGCTCCAAATGCTCAATAGCCTGGAATCCGCCCGATCCGGGGTCTTTCATGTAGAAAAATGGCATCGGGTGTGTAGAAAATAGCCCTCGTATACGGGAATTAAGCTATGATAGGGGCAATTTGAGGTGTCCCCATGCCCCGGGCCATTTGTGGTCTGCATTTTGTTCAATTGCCGGTAATAGGTTAACTTAAGTATTAGCAAGAAGTTACATTAATGCGAACCGGCCAGAAAGGACATACCCCCCGGAGATCTTTATTGCGTAGGTCGGCAAGGATCTTATTAAAAGCGATGCTGGCGATCCTGATCATCACGGTGATCCTGGTTGCTCTCGTGCAAACGCCTTATGTCCAGAATATTATCCGTGCAAAGGCGGAAAAGTACCTCGCGGGAAAACTGAACACCCGGGTTGAGATCGGCGGCCTTCGCATCGGTTTCCCCCACACAGTTTTGCTGACAGGCGTCTTCCTCGCTGACAAGCGCCAGGATACGCTATTATCGGCAGGCTTGATCCACATCGAGATGAATATGTGGGGATTATTGCACAGACATGTGGACGTGACAGAATTGCAGCTGGCTGACATGGTGCTCCATGTCAGCCGCCAATTGCCCGATACGGTCTTCAATTTCCAATTCATCCCCGATGCGTTTGCAGCCAAAGAGCCCGCGGCTCCCGGTCCGAAGACCGGTTCACCCATGCGGTTCTCCATGGACGCCATTCGCCTCGACCATGTTCGTCTTTTTTATAATGACACCGTCACCGGCAATGATGACGAACTCCGCATAGCCCACAGCCTGACCAAATGGGATGAGTTCGATCCGTCAACCGGTCACTTTTCGATCCGGTACTTCTTCATGCAGGGAGGACAGGCGAAGGTCTGGCAGGGACAACCCCTCGTACAACGGCTGCCCCAGCCCCCTGCCTCGCCCGTTTCTGCCGCCGGCCGGCCCTCGTCCTCTTTCCGCCTCAATCTCCGGGAAGTTGGCCTGGAAGAATTTCGCATCGATTATCGCAATTCGATGACTTCCATGGTGGCCGGCCTGGAAGTCGGCAGCATCGCCGCGGAATTCAAAACATTCGACCTCGGTAATCTGGCCTTCGCCGCCAATAGCCTTCGGATAGACAACACCAACGTCCGCTACGACAACAATACCCAACCGCATCAACGGTCGGGCATGGACTACGCTCATCTCGATGTCCGGCAGTTCACACTCCATGCCTCCGATTTGCAGTACGCAGGAGACTCGGTCAGCGGGCGGATCGCGGAAGGACACTTGAAGGAGGCGGGCTCCGGATTCGCCCTGGATAAGCTGCAGGCTTCCTTCCTTTATTCGGACCATCAGGCCTTCCTGAAAGATCTTGACCTGAGGACGCCCGGAACGGTATTGCAGAATGCCGTCGCGATCCGCTATTCCTCCGTGGGGGCAATTGCCGACGATCCCGCACATACACTCATCGAAGTCGATCTGCGTGATAGCCACGTCCGGATCGGCGATATCCTCCATTTCGTGCCTTCCCTGAGGACACAAGCCGCATTTAGGCGCCCGGCAGAAACCTGGCAGCTCAACGCACGAATGAAAGGCAGTCTCGCCGCGCTTCGCGTAGAGACGCTCCAATTCTCCGGCATGCAGGACATTAAATTGGACGCCGGAGGCATCGTCCGGAATTTGACCGATCCGAACAGGATGGACGTCGATATGGACATACGTAACCTTTCCGGCAGCAGGAATAGTCTGGCCGCCCTGCTCCCTCCAAACACCCTGCCTGCCGATATCGGGATCCCCGGGTATTTCAGTCTGCGCGGAAAACTCCGCGGAAACAGGGACAGCGTCCGGTCAGATATCGCACTGAACACCAGTTCCGGCAATCTTACGGTCAAGGGGGTCTTCCGCGGGCTCAGAAATAGCGGACAAGCCACCTACAACGCTTCGGTGCAGACCGACCGCCTGGACATGGGTTCCATTCTAAGGAATAAACAACTATGGGGACCGGTGACGGCCGACTTCTCCATCGTAGGTCGGGGATTCGACCCTCACTCCGCCGTTGCAAAACTTAAAGGGATCCTGCGCGCCGCAACCGTCAATCAATTCGATTATCGCGATTTTCGTTTCGATGCCTCCCTGGCCGACCAGCGTCTGGATTTAAACTCATCCATCGACAATGACCAGGTTCGCTTCGATCTTCGGGCATCTGTCAACCTGGCCGGCAAATATCCCGCCATACGACTCGAATGGCATATCGATACGCTTGATCTCTACGCTATTCACCTGGTCAAAGAGTCCCTGCAGTTCCATGGTCGGCTGACAGCCGACTTTATCAGCACCGATCCGGATTCCCTGCAGGGGAGCCTTAAATTGTTCGACCTGGCCTTGCATACGGCGCGGCAGGCCCTAAAGACAGACAGCATCCTCCTGGTTGCCCAACGAAGTGCAGGACTGGAGGATATCCGGCTATCTTCGGAAATGGCGGACATCGACCTGCGCGGCCGCTACAAGATTTCGGAGATCGGTCCTTCCATCCTTCAAACGATTGACCGGTATTATCATCTCTCTTCGACGCCCGCTCCTCGTGCCGGATCCTTTGCTCCCCAGGACTGGCAAATGACCATGCACCTGCGGGCCTCCCCGCTGTTATTGTCGATGGTGCCCTCTCTTAAGGGTACAGATAGTATCGGCGGAAAGATATCTTTCAATAGTGACCGCGGCGATCTGCGCATTGCATTCAATGCCCCTCGCATTCAACTGGGCACACAGGTCTTTAACCAGGTAGGATTGCAGGCATCCACGAACGATCAGACCGGCCCGGGCAAGGCGCTGACCTACGATCTGGAATTGGCAGGCGCTCACGGCGCCGGGTTTGTGATCTACCGTTCCTCCCTGCGCGGGCGGGTCACCAACAATCAACTCTTTACCTCCCTTCTTTTGAAGGATGAAAAAGGCAGGGACAGGCACCGGCTCGCGGGAGAACTGACTCGCACAGGAGATGCCGAAAAATTTGCCCTCAATCCGGACAGCTTATTATTGAACTATGAGAGGTGGACGGTTAGCCGGGATAACTATATTCTTTACGCACCGGCTGGCATAGTGATCAATGATCTTAAGATCAGCAACAAGGTCGAATCCTTATTGATAAACAGCCATCCTCCTGTCGCCGCCTCCCCGATCGATCTGACCTTCGTCAATTTCAGGCTGGGCACGATCAGCCGGTTTGCTCAGCAGGATTCGTCCATGGTGGACGGCCTGCTCAACGGAAAGGCCGAAGTGAAGAACGTGTTGTCCACTCCGCTATTTACTGCCGACCTTCGGATCAAAGGCCTTACCATCAGAAGGGATACGGTAGGGGATCTCATCGTAAAAGTCAACAATGAAAAGGCGAATGCCTATTCGGCCGATATTTCCCTCCAGGGCTTCCGGAATGACGTGCGGATAAAAGGGGATTATTATAGCGGGGAAAGCCGCATGGACCTGAAATTGGACCTCAATCGGCTCAACCTGGCCTCGATCAGGCCCTTCCTTTTATCGCAAATACAGGATATGAAGGGTTCGTTGAAGGGCTCCCTTGCCCTTTCCGGGAACTTCGACAAGCCCGGCGTCAGTGGCAGTCTGTTTTTCGACAGCGCACTGATCGTCCCCCTCATCACCGGCGAGCCGCTCCGGTTGTCCAATGACAAGATCGAGTTTGATGCCGACGGATTTAACTTTTCGGAATTTACCTTGCAGGATTCGTCCGGCAACAAAGCGACGATCGACGGCAACGTCTATACTAAGGACTATAAAGACTTCGAGTCCGACGTGACGCTCAATGCACATAACTTCCGGCTGGTGAATGCAGCGGAGGCCAGCAACCGCCTCTTTTATGGTAAACTGAACATCGATGTCGCAGTCAACATTACGGGCGATCCGGTCGACGCGCTGAGTGTGGATGGAAACCTCCGCGTGAACAAGAATACCGATTTTGTTTTTGTACTGCCACAGAATAATCCGGAAGTCGTGGACCGGGAAGGGGTGGTCAGATTCGTGGACCATACACATCCCGGTGATACCCTGACGGACATGGCGGCCATCCTTCTCGCCTCACGCAACGCTGAACTGAAGGGATATGATGTCAGTCTGGGCATCGAAACGGATAGCTCGGCACTCCTCACCATGATCATGGATGAACGGAATGGTGACGCACTCAGCACCAGGGGCCGATCCAGCCTCGTATTCGGCATGGATAAGAGTGGGAAGACCGACCTCACCGGCGCATACGAGATCGAGAGCGGTTCCTATAACCTGTCTCTTAACCTGCTCAAACGAAAATTTCTGATCCAGCGTGGCAGCACCATCACCTGGACAGGCGATCCCAATTCGGCAACCCTGAACATCACCGCGGCGTATACCGCCAACACGCCCTCTATCGACCTCATAGAGAATGAGATTGCCGGAAGACCGCAGGACCAGATCAATAAATTCAAGCAAAAATTACCCTTCCTGGTCACTCTCAAAATGGAAGGCGATCTGCTGAAGCCCGATATCACGTTCGACATCACCCTCCCTACGGACATATTGACCCTTTGGCCCGACGTGGATCTGAAATTACAGCAGATCCGCGCCGAACAATCGGAATTGAACAAGCAGGTATTTGCCCTCTTGCTCCTGAACCGCTTTGTGGGACAGAATCCCCTGCAAAGTACGGCTGGCGGAGGGATTAGCGTAAGCAATATTGCCTTTCAAAGCGCAAGCCAGATATTGACCAATCAACTGGATCAGCTGGCCGCCAGCCTGATCAAGGGAGTCGACGTTCATTTCGACCTCAATAAACAGCAGGACTTCAGCACGGGGACCGAACAGGACTATACCGAATTGAATGTAGGATTGTCAAAACAATTGTTCGATGAACGCGTGGAGGTGAGTGTTGGCAGCAATTTCGACGTGCAGGGCGCCGGCAATCCGAACCGGAATGCGTCCAACATTGCCGGCGATGCCGCCGTCGACTATAAACTGACCAGGGATGGTCGTTACAGGATCCGGGCCTACCGGAAGAACCAATATGAGGCAGTCGTGGAAGGAGAGGTGGTGGAAACAGGGGTGAGCTTTATCCTTACTTTCGATTACGACAGGTTCAGGGAGATATTTGGACGCACGAAGGAGGAAAAGCTGCAAGACAGGATCCGCGCCAGGTCGATGCCGGAAAATGCTACTCCGGCACCCGCAAAAGGGACGTCCCTGCCCGGAACGTCCTCGCCCGTCGCGCCTGCGCCGGTGGCGCCCCCGCCGAAGAATGATCTGCCCTCGACACAACCGGCCGGTAATGGCACGAATTAATATTATAGGATGGTCAGTATGAAATGGATAGCCCTTCTTGCCCTTGTCGTGTTCTTCTTTGGCTGCAGCGAATCGAAATATCTCGGTCCGGGGCAGGTGCTCTATGGGGGTAACAAGGTCAGGGTGAAGTCGTCGGTGAAAGTGGCCCATAAGAAGGTCAACCAGGTCGACGAAGAGTTGGAGGGCCTGCTGAAGCCGGACCTTAACCATAAGATCCTCGGCATCCGGGTCAGACTGTGGATCTACAATATCGCCCGCCCCACGAATAAGAGCAAAGGGTTGAAGCACTGGATCAAATATAAGGTGGGGGAACCTCCCGTGTTGGCTTCGCCCTCATTGATCGAGAAGAATAGGAGCGTCCTGCAATATCACCTGGAGAACAAAGGCTGGTTCCATGACACCGTGATATCGGAAAGTAACGTAAAAAAGCAGGTATTGACCGCAGTCTATACCGCGCAGATCGGTCCGCAATACACGATCAGGGACGTGAAATATCCCCGGGACAGCGACGCCCTCGGCAAACGCATCGATACGATGCAAAGACGGTCCCTGCTAAAAAAGGGGGATCCCTTCGATCTGGATATCATAAAGGAGGAACGCACCCGAATTGACTCCAGGTTGAAACAACGGGGTTTTTATTACTTTAACCCCGATTTTCTGCAGGTGGACGTGGATTCCGCCGTTGGTGGTCATCAGGTCGATATGCAAATGAGGATCAAACCCGAGACCCCATACCGGGCGAGGCAGATATACCATATCAATGACGTGATCGTGTACGCTGCCTATGACATACATTCCGATACCGCACGGGCAAGAGCATACAACACGCCGGAGGGCTACCGGATCATTGACTCCGCCCGGCTGTTCAAGCCGGTCATTTACAGCCGCACGCTGGTCTTCAAACCCGGAGACCTCTATAAGCGCAATGATCACAATCTTTCCCTCAGTCGGCTGGTGAGTTTGGGCGTGTTCAAATTTGTAAAGGCCCGCTTCGAGCCTGCCGACTCGACCGATACGAACAAACTGGATGCCATATATTATCTCACGCCCGCTAAGAAAAAGTCCATTCAATTCGAAGTCTCCGCGCTCACGAGGTCCGATAACACCACAGGCACCGAATTCGCCATCGACTGGCGGAACCGGAACTTTTTCAGAGGAGCCGAGCTCTTTACGGCCAGTGTATACGGCGGGCTCGAAGAACAATACGTCGGCGCCGGCCAAAAGGTCGGGACGAGGAGGGCCGGAGTGGACATCGACCTGTATTTCCCCCGCATCGTGGCGCCCTTCCCGCTTAATACCAATAGCGCCTATGTGCCCAAAACGAAGATCGGCGCAGGCTACTCGATCTTTGAACGCACAAAGGCTTATACCCTTAACTCGGCGACCCTGAATTATGGGTATATATTCAAGAATAGCATTAATACCGAAAACCAACTGACAGTCTTCGGCATTAACTATGTCCGGCCGACCTATATCGATCCCGCCTATCAGAAAGTGCTCGACACGAATATCACGCTGAGGCGCAGCATCGAACCCCAATTAATCATGGGGCCGATCTACAATTTCAACTATAACTCCCAGGTCAGGCCCAATCGCCACGTGCACAATTACTATTTTAACGGGAACGTGGATTTGTCAGGCAATACACTGGGACTGCTCACGGGAGCCAATATCAACAAAGGAAAGCAAGTGGATATCTTTCACGTTCCCTTCGCGCAATATGTGCGGCTGGAGGCGGATTTCCGGCACTATTTCAGTTTTAACAAATTTTCGATGCTGGCCTACCGCCTCACGGGAGGAGTAGGCATCGCTTATGGCAATAGCAGCACGATGCCCTTTATCAAGGAATTCTTTGCAGGGGGCACCAACGATATCAGGGCATTCCGCTCCAGGGCGCTGGGACCCGGCTCCTACTATGCCGGCAATCCCAACAGGATCGCTTTCCTGCCCGATCAGCCGGGTGACGTCAAACTGGAGACGAACCTGGAATATCGTACCAAACTATTTTCTGTCGTTCGCTGGGCCCTGTTTGTTGACGCGGGCAATATCTGGACACTGCACCCCGACAGCAGCAGGCCCGGGTCCACCTTTTCCCACAATTTTCTGAATGACGTAGCCGTTGGCGTGGGCACCGGTCTGCGCTTCGATCTAAGCATCCTCGTCCTCCGCGTGGACGTGGCCGTTCCCGTCCGTTATCCCTGGATGCCCGGTGGCTCGAAATGGGTCTTCACCAAGGCAACCGATATTTCCAACCTCGTCCTCAACCTCGCCATCGGCTATCCGTTCTAGCTCGCAATCCGCGACCTTCCGGCCGCATGCCCCATCTCACCCTGCCTGGGATCACCACATCCCGGTCATCCTATCCCGATCACCCCCATCGGATAAAAATTGCCCGGCCTTCCGCAAGACCCCCATGACCGGGGTGGCATCATTTTTTTATCTGGTATCCGGTAAACAAGATTCTTAACCTGAAAACAGCTTTTTATGACAAATTCAAAGAACGACCGCGGACACTCGGACGGCGCCAGGGCCAATAAGGACAAACAACAGCAATCAGGCAATAAGGAACAAACAAAGAATAAGACGATGCAAAAGGATTCCAAAAGGCCGGCCCCGCCTGACGAAGACGAAGAGACCGTGAACCACGCCGATTCAGACATGGACCCGGAAAGAAAGACCCAAATTGACGACAATCCTGACGAAACCAGGAAGAAGATCCCGCATATGCGCAAATAGGGGGTATTAGCGTAATGGGGCGAGCCTGGTATGTATTTACCGGGCTTTGTCTTTTAGGGAGGTTTTTCCACGCCGCGCGGAAGAGGCACGATTATTTGGCGGCCATTATATATTGTGAACCTAAATTTTTTCGTATGAAAAAGAGAGAGAAGGTCATCGAGGTGCTGAATGACCTGATCCGCGTCAATAACGACCGGATAGAAGGATATGAAAAAGAAGCCCACGAAGAGAGGAATACGGATCCCGACATCAAAAGCGCATTCTACCAGATGGCTACGGAGAGCCGGTCATTCGTCAATGAGCTGCACGCCGAAGTGCTGAAGCTGGGCGGAGCGCCCGTATCAAAGACAACCATTTCAGGCAAGGTCTATCTGTTCTGGCTCGACCTGAGGGCAAATTTCACGGCTGGCTATACCGGCAGCGACGTTTATGCCATTCTCTCGGCCTGTGAGGCCGGCGAGGAAGCCGTTCAGCAGGTTTATTCCGAAGCACTGGAATCCGGAAGCGATCTGCCGGACAATATCCGGATCCTGATCGAAAGACAGCAATACATTCTCCGGAACGATCTCGACCTCATCCGGCGCTACAAGGACGAGCAAATGGTCTTAAAATGAGATAAGGCTCTGTAGAAACAGTGCCCTATCATGATATTCCTTTCAGGTTCATTAACAAAATAGCCTAATTAAAAAAGCATGCCAAAAAGGCTGCCGGGTTAATTTTCCCTCAACCGCCCCGATAATACGGTCATTGTCGCACCACGCGGTCGTCCGACTCTCCTGAGCACAGCCTCCTGTGCAAAATTTTCCTCACAGTTCCCGCTTTGCATCGGTCCCGTTTCCCGGTCCAGCGGGTTTTATATTTGACCGAATTATTCTTTGTCATTGATAATGAAAGCCTCAGCCGGTCAGCATCCTGTGCGGCCAGGCCCGATGACCGGGAATGGTATCCCTTTTGAAATTATTTGTTAAAATGTTCGTTATGTTGAATCACTCGGATTTACAATTCCTGCAGGACAAGATACAGGATCTAAGGAGTGCACTATTCTTTAGCCAGAATTCTTCACTATTGAAGATCTCGACGACCATCGTGACCATCCTGAAGGCTGATGAGATGGGCCAGGTCTGGTTTTTTGTGCCGCGACCCAGCCAGGCTCTGCACGAATTTGACAGGGAGTTCCCCGCAAGACTTCAATTCTTCCGCAAAGGCAGAAGGTTTTTCCTTCACATTACAGGCAAAGCATACATCGTGACCGACCCGGAGGAGATCAATAGTCTGTTTTACGAGGATATCCGGGAGTCTGCCAGCGATCACCTTGTACTGATCAGGGTAAAGATGACGAAGGCCGATTATTTTGAAAGCCTCCCGGACGGCCGGGAAGGGTGGTGGCGTGACCTGAGAAAACAACTGTATTCCTGGTTCTTTAATACACGGCCGGGTTATCGCCCCTATCACCTGGATAGCCCTCTTGCCGTCGCCTCCTGATGGCCGTCGCCCCACGAGCCGCCCGCCATGCTCGCGGTAGCTCGCGGACCCCTCTCCGATGGCATATGTTTTGAATAGATGGCCCGGACATTATTTCTTCATGAAAAACATTGGATATGAAAAATCTCTCGAACTCTCTCATTCTGTTGGCCGTCGCGGCCTGTTGTTTCGGCTGTGGCAATAACCAGCAGGATAGCGCTAAAGATGCAAAAGATACCAACGCGGTCAAAATGGATAGTACGGGTACCGGCGACCATAGTACACCGGCCATTCCCGCTTCCGTTTCGAAGGACGACGCGACCTTTGTCGTCAATGTGGCCGATGCAGGGATGACCGAAGTACAGCTTGGACAACTGGCTCAGCAAAAAGGGACCGACAAGGAAGTGAAGGATTATGGCGCCATGATGGAAAAAGATCATACGGCCGCAGGCGATAAGCTGAAAGCGGTGGCCTCATCCAAAAATATTACCATGCCCGCTGCTGTCTCGCCCGATATGCAAAAGGCGATCAACGACCTGCAACAAAAGAGCGGAAAAGACTTTGACAAAGCCTATATCAACCAGATGATCGATGACCACAAGAAAGTGATCAGTATGTTCGAAAGCGAATCGAAGAATGGCTCAGATGCTGATATCAAGGCCTTTGCCGATAGTACACTGCCTACGCTGCGGAAGCACCTGGACGAAGCGCAGAAATGTCATAAGATGATGAAAAGTATGTAAGGAATTGTTAGACCGAAATGGTGCAGGCTTCAAGGGCCGCCCCGGATTCCCCGGAGCGGCCCTTTGTACGTTGCGGAACGCCCCGTCAAATTATTCGAAGCCCTTCGGATGGTTCTTATTGTACGGGGTCGCATCCTGGAACGCCTTGGCAAAGGCCAGTAACCTGGCCTCGTCATAGAGCCGCCCTGCGATGAAGCTGATGCTGCCGGGCATCCCGTTCTTCATCACCTGCAGGGGCAGCGTGACCGAAGGATGCCCGGTCAGGTTCGTGATGGCCAGTTGGTCCCCGGTTTCCGGCGGTGCGATGATGATATCATACCGGCTCAGGACCGGGTCCATCTTCTGCATGATCTGGTAGCGCATCCGGCACGCATTGACGTACTCCACGGCCGGGACGAAGCGTGCCGTGCGAAATGTATTCGGCCAGCGATCCTTGTTCTGCTGTACCATCTCATCGTCTCTGTTGCTGCGGGTAAGCTTGTCGAAGGCCGCCGCCGATTCTACGCCGATGATCAGCGATAAGATGTCGTTTCCTCTCAGGTCATCCGGAAAGGTGAACGGCTCGACCCGGACTCCCAGCTTGCGCAATACCGCCAGGGCTTGTTTCTCCGGACTGTCTTCGGGCAGGCTGTCGATATAATTGCTGGTATAGGCGACCCGGAGCGTCGAAAGGTTGATATGGCCCGTATAATTGAACGGCATGGTTCTCGATGACGCATCGATGCCATCGCTTCCATGAATGTAGGCGAAGACATAGGCAGCATCCTCGGCACTGCGGCAAATGGGACCAACCTTGTCGGAACTCCAGCAGAGCGCCATGCACCCGGTCCGCGCAATGCTGCCATAGGTGGGCCTCAATCCCGTCGCCCCGCAACGCATCGAAGGATCCACGATCGATCCATAGGTTTCCGTGCCGATGGCGAATGGCACCAGGCCGGCCGCCGTAGCGGCGCCGGAGCCGGCGGAAGACCCGCCCGATCCCGTTTTCAGGTTCCATGGATTGCGCGTGAGGCCTCCGAACCACACATCGTCCATCGCCAGTTCGCCGAGGGATAACTTCCCCAACAAAACCGCGCCGGCGGCCTCCAGCCGTTGCGCGACATAGCTGGTAACATCGATCGTCTGATCCTTGTAAGGCGGCGTTCCCCATGTCGTATGACTTCCCTTGACCGCGAAAAGATCCTTGATGCCATAAGGTATGCCCTCCAGGGGACTCTTGTAGATACCCCTGGCGAGATCGGCATCCGCCCTCCGCGCCTGCGCCAGCGCACTGTCTTCGGTAAGCTCGATAACGCAATGGAGTACCGGGCCGTATTTTTTTAGCCGTGCAATGAATAGCTTCGTCAGTTCGACCGAACTGATCTTTTTACTCCTGAGCAGGGAGGCTAATTGAGGGATCGAATAGAATGCCAGCTCGCTTCTGTCCGCCGGCAGGCTCACGCCCGCGGGCAGGGTCCACCGGATCGCCGCCTGCTGATGGGAAAAATGCATGCCCGGCAATACCGGATCGAACCAGTTCGCCATCGGCAGATCATTGGACAGATCTTTCGAATGCAGATACCTGTAAAACTGGAGATTGCTCTCCAATCCACTCAGGATGGAATCTCTTTTGACGGCTGAAAAATGCAGGTCGAATAGGGACTCGGCGCCGCTAAGTTGGTCCAGCCGGCTGCGGCTGCTGTCTTGCGCTAGT
The DNA here is from genome assembly GCA_030706735.1 of Bacteroidota bacterium. Classification (GTDB taxonomy): domain Bacteria; phylum Bacteroidota; class Bacteroidia; order Chitinophagales; family Chitinophagaceae; genus Puia. The sequence continues at coordinate 42,459 of JAUZNZ010000021.1, forward strand.
AACGGATTGCTCGTGGCGGCGATCAGGATCGACATGCCGGTCAATACCAGGGAGGCGGTAAGAGCGGCTTTTTTCCGGAATTTTAGCATGGCAGAGTTTTGGTGCCATAATATAGGCGAAAAAAAATCTCCGGCCCTGGCCGGCCGGACTCATAATATCCGTAGTTCCACCTGATGTTCCTGTTTGTCGTCCGAAAGGAGCAACCTGTCTCCGGTTTGCAGGACCCCGTCCAGGGTCAGCGTGACGCGATGCCCCTCATCTCCCGTTGCGGCCTCCCCGGCACAGACGACCCGAATGATATACCGGGTTTCCAGGTGGCGGTAATGGATTGTGATCTCTTTCCATTCGGGCGGAAGACAAGGTGCGAGACGAAGGCTGTTTCCCTCCCGGGTCATGCCGAGCAATGAACCCGTCACCAACTGATACATCCAGCCTGCGGAGCCGGTATACCAGGTCCATCCTCCGCGACCCTTCTGTAAAGGCAGGGAATAAACATCGGCTGCGACCACATAGGGTTCGACCTTGTACACGGCTATTTTCGCGGAGGTATCTCCGTGGTGAACAGGATTGATCATCCGGAACAGCTCCCAGGCCCGCGCCTTGTCCCCCATTTCGGCGAAGGCCATGGTCAGCCAGATGGCTGCATGCGTGTACTGACCGCCATTTTCCCTCACTCCGGGTACGTAACCCTTGATATAACCCGGATCGGGTTGGGACCGGTCAAACGGCGGATCGAGCAATTGGATGAGGTCCTCGCCGCGTCGTACCAGATATTTGTCCGCCGAATTCATGCCCATGCGGGAACGATCCGGATCTCCCGCGCCCGAAAGGACCGACCAGCTTTGCGATATGGAGTCGATCCGGCATTCACTGTTGGTGGAAGAGCCCAATGGAGTGCCGTCATCGAAGTAGGCGCGGCGATACCACTCTCCGTCCCAGCCGTGCTGCGCGATATTGTTTTTCAATTTCTCCGCTTCACCGCGGCATTCCCCGGCGAAGTCCTCGTCCTGATGTGCTCTGGCAATCTCGGTGAACCGCGTAAGCACATTGTATAGAAAGAAGCCGAGCCAGATGCTTTCTCCTTTCCCATGCTGCCCGACCTTGTCCATACCGTCATTCCAGTCTCCCGATCCCATCAGGGGCAATCCATGCTCTCCATAACGCAATCCGTGCCGGACCGCAAGCACGCAATGTTCGTACAAGCTGGCCGATCGGTCGGACTTGCCGGGGAGATCATAATATGATTCTTCTTCCGGGTTCAGCAACCGCCCTTCGAGGAACGGCACCTTCTCATCCAGTACGGCGTGGTCGCCGGTGTGTTGAATATAACGGCTGGTCACAAAAGGTAGCCACAGATAGTCGTCCGAACATCGTGTCCGCACCCCCCTTCCGGTTGGCGGATGCCACCAATGCTGCACATCTCCCTCCTTGAATTGCCGCGAGGCGCAGACCAGCAAGTGACTGCGGACATGATCCGGCTCTGTATGCAAGATGGCCAGCGTATCCTGTAGCTGGTCGCGGAAGCCGAATGCCCCGCCTGACTGGTAGTAGCCGCTTCGCCCCCTGATCCGGCAGCCGAGGGTCTGGTAAAGCAGCCAGCCATTGGCAAGCAGGTTTAATGACGGATCGGGCGTTTCGACCCGTACCGCGCTAAGTGTCTTGTCCCAATAGGCCCGAACCCTGTCAAGCGACCGATGAGCCGCCCCGGCAACCCGGAACTCCTGAATGCGACTGGTGGCTTCGGCACGGTCGCGCGCCGTACCCAATAAGAAGATGATCTCCTTTTCGCTTCCGTCGGCCAGATCGAAGGCCACCTGCAGCACTCCGCAGGGGTCAAGCGCCGCGCCCGTCCGTCCGGACAGCCGTACCCGGGAAAGGGCGTCGGGATTGCGGAGACTTCCGTTTCGTCCGATGAATTCAGTTCGGTCCGCCGTGAAGGTCCTGGCGTCGGTGCCGGCATCGAAAAAACAGATGCGGTTACCGAATTCGGTATTATAAGGGTTCCGGGCGAAGATCGCGCCGGTCTCCGCATCGTGGGATGTGACGATATGCATGGCCGATTTCGGCCTGAGATCGCCCAGCACCCATTCGACATAACCCGTCAGTGACAATTTGCGCTCCCTGCCTGAATGGTTGCTGATCTTGACCACGGTGAACTTGACCGTCGCTTCGAGGTCCACATAGACACGCATTTCAGATCGTACCCCGTCTTCATCGTGCTCGAAGTTCGTGTACCCGAAGCCGTGTGAAGTGCGATAAGGCGATTTCCCGCGGGCCGGCAGGGGAGAGGGCGACCAGAATATGCTGCTCTCCTCGTCCCGGATATAAAAAGTTTCCCCCGCCGTATCGCTTACGGGGTCATTGTTCCAGGGCGTAAGACGGAACTCATGGGCATTCTCGATCCAGGTATAGGACTGGCCGCCTTCGGAAATGACCGTTCCGAATTGAGGGTTGGCCAGAACGTTGATCCACGGTGCAGGGGTGGTCTGGCCCCGCGACGTGATGATCACATACTCTTTGCCATCGGGCGAGAATCCCCCCAGGCCATTGAAGTATAGCAGCCCCGAGGGGGTCATCATATTGCCGCTCCCGATATCCAGTTGCGGGAGATAGGGCTGCCGTGGCACAATACGCGGGATGATCTGCCTGGCCAGGCTGCGCTTCCCGACCTGGTAGCTCAACTCCCCGGCATTGTCCGAAATGATGATCCGTGCGACCGTCTGCAATAGGATCCGATCCTCCATGGCGATCTGGTCCGCCACACGAACAAAAATGCCGCCTGGGCGATCCGCCATGTCGCTCTCCAGGGCTGAACTGATCAGACCAAGCAGTTGATTTTGCAATACCTGCCGGTAGCCGCCATGGTCCTCATTCCAGATAACAAGGTCCACGATCAGTCCTTTCTGGCGCCAGTAGGCGTGCGCCTGAACCATTTGCTTCACCAGGTCGATATTGGCCGGATCCTCGATCTGCACCAGGACGATCGGCAGGTCGCCCGAGATCGAATAGCTCCATAGCCCCGATTGCCCCCGCTGATTACGTATCAGGACGGCGGGATCTCCCCGCAGGGCCGCATTGGCGTAGATGACCGAACCGGCCAGGCGACCATACAGTTGTGCATCCGCTTCTGAGGCATTGATCTGCCTTAACACCACCTGACTATGCGTCCAGGCCAGCTCGAAGGCCCGATCCGTGAAGTTCCGGTCCTGGTATTTTTCTATCAAACCCATGCTTGCCTCGCGGGTTTCCGCCATGCCATAAACCATGTCGCAGGTCACCGACTCCTGGGGGTTCAGGGTAATGCGATACCGGATCGAAACGATCGGATCCAATACCGAACCTTCCGTGCCGGAAAGATCCCCCTGTCCCATGGATTGCGGATCGGCAACACTGTTGCTGCGACCGATGAATTGCATCCGGTCCGTTTCATAAGACACTTCCGGATTGTTTGCGCCCGGCACTTTCATCAGATGGAACATCCAGGGCGTCTGTTCATGGGCTGATCGCGGTCTGCGCATGCACAGGATCGCATGCCGTCGGGGAAGGATCTCGGTTTCGACGAATAAATTGCTGAAGGCAGGGTGTAGTGCGTCGGCGATGCCCGACGTCAGCACGACCTCCGCATAGCTGGTGATCTCGATGACCCTCTTCTTCCGCGAACGGTTGGTAAGGCGCACCCTTCGCATTTCAATATCATCTTCGGGCGACACGACGATCTCCGTATGCGTTTCAATGTCATAGTCCCTTCGCCGGAATTCAGCCCGACCTTGGGAAAAAACGGCCTCATAGCTTTTGGCAGGTCGCTTGGTCGGCTGGTGTCCCGCTGACCAGTAGCCGGTACTTTCCACATCGCGTATATAACAGAATGCGCCCCAGTTGTCGCAGGTCCCGTCCTCACGCCAGCGGGTAACGGCAATATCCTTCCATCGGCTGTACCCGCTGCCGGCATTGGTCACCATGACATGGTAACGGCCGTTGGAAAGGAGTTGCACCTCGGGCGTGGGCGTATCGGGCGTATTGATGACCCGCATGCCGGTATCCGTCACCGGAACGATGGCGCCCGCAATGTCGGGAGGGGGCGCATAGGTGGCGATCGATTTCGGGATCCTCTCCTGCAGGAGCAGCAAGGTCGCCTGAAATTGCAGCTCGGATTCGAACCGCTTTTGCATGGGCCTATCGAGCAGCAGATAAGACAAGGAAAGAAGGCTCATCGCCTGGTGATGCACCATGAACGACCGGATGACGACACTGGATTGTCCTCTTGGCATTCTCGCAGCGGTATAGTCGATGGCCTCATACAGGCCGTATTTTCCCTCGAAACCCTCCGCGGCAAGCCGCTGCAGGTTGGCACAGGCCTCCTCGGGCGCTACCATCAGGGCCATCACGGAGGCATAGGGCGCGATCACCAGGTCTTCCGCGAGCCCCCGCTTCAAACCCAGGCCCGGCACGCCGAAGGCGCGGTACTGATAGTTCAGCTGCGCATCGACCATATTATACCCCGATTCGGAAATACCCCAGCAGACATTCCGCTGCCTGCCATATTCGATCTGTCGCTGCACCATCGCATGAGAGGTACGGTGCAGCAGCGTATTTTCGTATTCCGGCATCACCAGTAACGGCATCAGGTACTCGAACATCGACCCGCTCCAGGAGATCAGGATGGACGAGCCTCCGGCATCCGTGAGTTGTCTGCCCAGCGCAAACCAGGCCTCCTGCGGCAATTTCCCCTCTGCAATGGCTGCAAAGATGCCCAACCTGGACTCCGAAGCCAGCAGGTCATAATATCCGGCGTCCCGCCGGTGCTCGTCGACATTGTAACCGATGGTCATTAATTTCTGCCCCCGGTCGTATAAGAACTCATAGTCCGGATCGGCCAGCGCCTGGCACTGCTGTGCCAGCCGCGCGAGCAGATCGATCTGCTCGCGCGCTGCGCGCCCGGCCGATCCAATACTTTCCCTGAGCCTGCTCAGCCATTGCTTATGCTCGAACGTAGGCTGTGCTGCCATCCTCTCGCCGATCTCCGCTTCCCACGCGTCCTCCATCTCCGTCAGCTCATAAAGCGTCGGGATCATGTCCGGCGGCCGCAGCCCCTCAAGGCCCGCCGGCGGCGGCGGCAGCAATAACCAGGGCGCCAGCTGGAACAGGCTTTCCAGCTGAGCCTGGATCTGACGCGTCAGCGCCTCTGCCCATTTATACATATCGCTTTGACGATCGACATCATGGCCGACGGCAATGGCCGTGGACGAAATGGCCATCTTTTCAAGGGCTAACTTCGCGTCTTCGAGCGTGATCGTCCGCTTCCCCGAGATGAACGAAAGGTCTTTCCTGAACATGCGGAGAGGCGCAGCATCCCTCATTTCCCTTTCGAGCAGGCCCGCCGTGTCACGTAATCCTTCGAGGGACTGCGCGGTGAATATCTTGCTGTACGGCATCGCCAGGATCCCCTGCCTCAACACCAGTAAATGGCCGGCAAGGTTTCCGCTGTCGACCGTCGAGATATAGCGGGGAGGCAGCGGCTGCAAGGTTTGCGTGTCGTACCAGTTGAAAAAATGCCCGCGGAATCTTTCCATGTTCTCCATCGTGTCGAGCGCATAGGCCGTCCGCTCCGCGAATTGCCGCGTCGTGCAATAGCCCAGGTCCCAGGCGCTGAGGTTAGACAGTAGCGAAAGACCCATATTGGTGGGAGACGTACGGTGGGCGACCCGCTCCACCGGATGTTCCTGGTAATTGTCGGGGGGCAGCCAATGGTCTTCTTCCCCAATGAACTGCTCGAAGAAGGACCAGGTCCTCCGGGCCAGCTGCCGCAGGAACAGGATCTGCTCGGCCTTCAGCTTGGCCTCCGGCGGCGGCAGCGGAAGGCTGAACCACCAGGCGATCGCCGGTGAAGCGATCCAGAAAATAAGCAGGACAAAGGTCGTGATCACCTGGATCGGGGAGACGATGATCAGGTAGGCGAGGACGCCCAGGCCCATCACCGGGCCGGGCCACATCGTCAGGCAGGTTGCCGCTAATCCGCGCAAAGCGCCGTTCAGGGTGTTGCGTGAAGGATTCCACTCCAGTAGTTTCCTGTTGCTGATGATCATCCGCCAATTCGTTCGGATAATGGCGTCCAGCGTATAGTAGGCCTCGTATGGAAGGCAGACGATCGTAAATGCCGTCTGGACAAGATGATTCGAAATGGAATTGAAGGAGTCGTTGATATGCTGCTTCAGCGAAATATCGGCAGGCTTGTTCAGGATGTCCCAGATGGTGATCACCAACGGAGGAAGGATGATCAGCAAGATGACGGACAGTGTCCAGAACAGCGCGTCGTTCAGCAGGGTCCAACCAAGCAGCAACAGCAGGGTCAGCCCCGAAGGCACCAGGCTGCGCCGGAGGTTGTCGAAAATCTTCCACCGGGAAAGTCCGGTCAATGGATTTCTTCGCAGCCGCCTGTTCTCACCGGGCACAAAGGGAAGGCACCAGGTCGCGATCTGCCAATCGCCCCGGATCCACCGATGCCGGCGCTTTACGTCGGCGTCATAGCGCGAAGGATATTCCTCATACAGCTCCACATCGCTGACCATCCCGGATCGGATATAACATCCTTCGAGCAGGTCATGGCTCAGGATACGGTTTTCAGGAAACCGCCTGTTCAACCCCTTGGCGAAAATATCGACCTCATAGATCCCCTTTCCGATGAAGGAGCCTTCGCCGAACAGATCCTGATAAACATCGGAACTGGCCAGGGTATAGGGATCGATGCCCAGATCATTGCCGTGCAGGCGGGCATACCTCGAACTGTCCGATCCGGCCAGGCTGGTATCGACACGAGGCTGCAGGATGCCATAGCCCTGCGTAACCCGCTGCTTTTTCTCGTCATAGAGGGCCCGGTTCAGGGGATGTGCGATGGCCGAAACGATCTTCCTCGCCGCATCCCTGGGCAATTGGGTGTCGGTATCGAGCGTAATAACATATTTAATGGAAGGAAAGAGTTCTTCATCGCCGATGATCAGCGAGAAACGGTCCCGTCCTTCTCCGCGCAGCAGACCGTTCAATTCCGTGAGCTTCCCGCGCTTGCGCTCATAGCCCATCCAGATCCGGTCACGGGCATTCCAACGGCGGGGGCGATGGAACAGAAAGAACAACGAATTTTCCGGGCTTTCATATTTATGGTTCAGGGCTTCCACTTTTTCACGGGCCAGGACGAGCAACGGACCGTCTTCAGGCAGGGTCTCGGTCCGGGCATCGGCAAAATCCGTGAGAAGGCCGAAATGGATCTGGCCGTCCCGATTGGCCAGGTGGCGCACCTCCAGGTCTTCCAGCAAATTGTCCAACTCGGACTCACTGCTGAAAATGGTGGGCACGATCACCAGCGTCCGGCACTCAGGCGGTATGCCGTTGGAAAAGTCCATTCTGGGCAGCATCTTGGGCTTGATGAACAGGGTGATCATCCAGTTCGTCAGGACGACCGCCATCTGGCTTGCGCAAAGGACGGCAAGCACGCCGACCGCGACGAGCAGCCATCCCTCGACGCCTCGGTCCTTCGTCCGTAGGTAGAGCCCGATGCCCACGAACAAGGTCAGGCCGGCGATCGACGACAAATAAGTGAGCAACGGCCAGCGGCGGACGGTTTTTTCCAGCAGATCGGCCATGGGCAGTTTCATACCGGCTGCCTTCTCCAAATCCCGGCGCCCCTTTCCGACCAGGTAGGTGCCGATATGCGAATCCGGATGAACTTCTCCATTTCGTAGGACCGCTTCCTTGGACAGTCGTAGCGCGATGCGTGCTACTTCTTCCTCAGTTTTGCTGCTATGACGGGCAATTTTTTCTACAATATGCCGGTAATGGTCACGCGTCGTGAAATCCATTCCCGGATAAACGGCCGCCGGATCCTCCTGCAATACCTCCTCGACGATGCTGGTCGCCTCCACGAAATCCTGCCAGTCAGTAGTTCCGAGGAATCGCAGGCTGCCGATGCTATTGCTCATGGACACCTGGTCCGCAGCCTGTTTTTGCAGATCGGCCTGTACCAGTTCATTCCCCGTCTGTCCGGTTTCCGAAAGTCGCTGCTCGATCCAGGTAAGCGGCAAGGCAAGCGCAGGCCCCTTGCCCTGCAGCATGCGCGTGAGTTCCGCGACAAAAGAGCTTACCATGGGCGGGCTCGAACGCGCCATATCGGCAATCACGAGGATCAGGCTCTTTGGGTCCTTTTCCGCAGTCTCCACCATTTGTCCCGCCCAATAGTCGGCCAGGTTCTGATTGATCCGGTCGATGCTGATCTGCGCAGCCAAACGGCGCAAATTCTCGATCAGCGCCAGGCGCAGCATGATGGGAATGGCCCATAACTCGCCCAGCTTCAGGCTGGTGACCGACTGATAGGCCGTAATGAAATGGCTGAGACCCTGCAGGTCCACGCGTCCGTCACTATGGGATACGATCTCCACGGCAATGTCATAGACGCGGGGGAGGCCTGCGGAAGATCCATTGGTCAGCTGGGGCAGGTCTTCACTATATCCCTTCGGCAGATGCTTCTTACCGGTCCGGATCTGTTCCTGGATCAGGTAGAAATTATCCAGCAACCATTCTCCCGCCGGGATGATCCGATGGTTCTCGCGGACCGCCTCCGTAAGCACGTCATGGACTTCCAGCAACACCTCTTCATTGTTCGCCAGTCGCTTTAACAGCTGGTTCGGCGCGCGAACGCTGATGATCTTGTGCCTGCCCGCCAGCGCTTTGCCGTACTGGGCCATCTGGTCGGCGCTGAACAGCTCCGCCCGCAGGGGCGGCTGTTCGTTCGCATATTTTCGCAGAAAATTGTCTCCCGGCAGAGAGATCCTGAGATGGGACAATAATTCTTGTATAGGACTATTCTTCACGCGAAGTTCTTCTTTCCTAATTGCATGCCATTTTTTTTGCTCTATCTGGAAATCATCGACTTGTGGACTCTTCACGGCGGACGCGGTGACTACCCGCATGCAAGCGTCGCATCGCCGTCACGCGAAGGTAACCCTTTCGGAGCGGATTCCTCCCCTCGCCCCGGAATCCGGGCTTACCCAATTACTACAGACTTCCCCTTAAAATTGCATGAAATGCCGGCCAGGCAGAATTTTCTTGCCTTTTTCGCGTTCCATGATATAATACCCCGCCCATGAAAATCCTGGTTGCCGAGGATGAGCCCATCCTGCTGCGTATCATCGAAGCCCGCCTGAAAAGGGACGGACATGAGGTCATCGTGACCAAAGACGGAAGGGAGGCATTGACGAAGATCCAGGAGCTCAAGCCCGATCTCATTATCGCCGATATTATGATGCCGTTCGTTTCCGGCCTGGAGATCGTCGGCGCCATCAAGAAAGGAGGCACAGGGATCCCCATTATCATCCTATCGGCTATGGAACAGGAAGACGTCGTGCTGGAGGCCTTTGCGCTTGGAGCCGATGACTATGTTACAAAACCGTTTAGCCTGAATGAATTGTCGGTCAGAGTGCGGAAGTTCGCTATCACACGGCTCTCACCAAAATCCTAGCCATGGAGCGCCGGAAATTGACCAGCTTCACTTCACTATTCAGGTTCACCGCTGTTCTATGGATGCTTGGCATCGGGCTGGCCGCCTTCGGACAAGGCACTGCCGATCCCGATAGCCTTTTCCTCTCCGCACGGCATGCCGCTTTTCATGATAAGGACTATGTACGCGCCAAAGCGTGCCTGCATGCGGCATTGGTCTTGGCGCCCGATTATTCGGATCTGCGGGTCTTCCTGGGCCGGATTCACACATGGGCGCATGAATATGATAGCGCAGGATCCTGTTTTCAATATGTACTTCAAAAAGACCCGGGTAATGAAGAGGCGGCCATGGCCTATACCGATCTTGAGTACTGGCAGGATCACCTGGATTCTGCCCTGATGCGCTGCCGGCAAGGGTTGGTCCGACATCCGGACTCCCGGGATCTCCTGCTGAGGGAGGCAAAGATATTTCGCGACATGAGACGGTTCCAGGCCGCCGGTTTGGTGGCGACGACCATCCTTAAGATCGACAGGTATAATACGGCTGCCCGCTCCCTTTTGAATGAGCTCAGGGAATTGTCCGCGCGGAACAAATTGGCCATGAGTTATGATATCGCCTATTTCGACCGGCAATTCGATGCCCCATGGCACCTCCTTAGCCTGGAATATGGCAGGTCGTCAAAAGCCGGCGCAGTGACCGCCAGGATCAATGGCGCCGACAGGTTCGACAAATCCGGCATCCAATATGAAATAGAGGCCTATCCGCATATCTCCAAAATATTTTATAGTTATGCGGAGGTCGCCTGGTCGCCTGACGACGGCATCTTTCCTCAATGGCATGGAGGGTTTTCTCTGTTCGCCAATTTACCCGGCGCATGGGAGGGGGAACTCGGCTTGAGATATTTGCAATTTTCAGGCTCACCAACCTGGATTTATACAGGCGACCTCGGAAAATATTATATGAACTGGTTGTTCGGCGCAAGGGTCTATCTGACCCCGGCATCCGCGTCGACCGCCGTTCCCGCATCTTATTCCCTTTCGGCAAAATATTATTATGGCGGGGCCGACGAGTTTATCGGTGTCTCGGGTGGCTACGGGATCTCCCCGGATGACCGCTATAACCTGATCCAACTGGGCTCGAAGACGCGGCTGGTCTCTTATAACCTGGGCTTGCTGGGGAAAAAGAAGGTCGGTCATGATCAGGTAATGTCCGCCAGCCTCAATTGGCTCAACCAGGAATACCTCCCCGGGACACACGGCAACCAATTCGATCTCGGAGTGAGTTGGCTGTATCGCTTCTAACCCGCACGCTTCCGGGCGAACCCCTGCCGGGTCATCTCGCCCCAGCTTTTCTTCTTCATGAGCAAGTCGCGAAAACCCTTGATAGCGCTCCACACGACGAATGGATGGAACAGGAATGGCTCCGTCGCTGCCGTGATCAACAGCTTCAGTATATCTGTCCTGCGTTTATACTGGTTGTAGGTGATGACTTCCATGAACAAGGCAAAGACCGTATACAGATATCCGAAACAAATGGCAAACGCCAACAGACTGAAAAAGAACGGCCAGTCGATCCATCCCATTAGGGCAAAAACGAGAAAGCATAGCAATCCGAAGAATTCGATCAGCGGAGCGCACATTTCAAACCAAAACCAGTAAGGATAACTGAGGAGCCCCAGCACCCGGTAAGCCGGATTGAAGAACATTTTACGGTGGAACTTCAATGTTTCGACGGTTCCTCTCGTCCATCGGTTCCGTTGCCTGCCCAGGATCTTAAAGGATACCGGCGCCTCCGTCCAGCAGAGCGGGTCGGGGATGAAGGCCACGCGGTACTTCAACTTCTGCTCCTCCATAAATCGCCGCATCCGGACGACCAACTCCATATCCTCGCCTACCGTTTTTGTGTCGTAACCTCCGCATTTCAGAACGATCTCTTTGTCGAAGGCCCCGAATGCGCCGGAGATCAGCATAAGTCCATTGAGCCGGCTCCACGCCATCCTGCCCAGGATAAAGGCACGGATATATTCCAGGATCTGCACGCGGGGCAGATACTCGCGGGGCAGGCGCACCTTCACGAGCCGCCCATCTTCGATCTCACAGGCATTGGCGATCCGTATCACGCCTCCCGTGGCGATCACTTTTTCATCTCCCCGTTCCAGGAAGGGCTTGACTATTTTGAGCAAAGAATCCTGCTCCAATATGCAGTCTACGTCGATGCAAACCAGGTAATCGTGGGACGCGATATTGATCCCTGCATTCAAGGCGTCTGCCTTGCCTCCATTCTCTTTGTCGACGACAAGCAGTTTGGAGAATACCGGGTTCCGGCTCCTGTAAATTCCTCTTACCGGTTTTGTGGCGATTTCATAGCGTACGAAAAAATCCACCTTTTCCAGATCGTAGGCCGCGATCAGGTTTTGAAGGCTTGAATCCTTACTCCCATCATTGATGACAATGAGCTCGAGGTTGCCATAGTAGATCGAAAGCAGGGACCGCACATTCTCCACGATATTCCCGCCTTCATTGTAAGCGGGCGCAAGAATGCTGACCGAAGGAGAATAGGGTGAGGCCGCGAGGATGCGATAGTCGGTAAATGCATTTCTATGCAGGTATTCCCGGGTGCCCCCGATCGAATAAAGTCCAATGAACAGGTACGCGGCGACAAGCAGTACCGTATAGGCAAGAACGGAAAAGGCAATGACCCGGTAAGCGGTATGGAACAGGCTTTCCCAGCTCATCTTGACGCTTCGGATTTGATTTGCAGGTAAATATTTTCAAAGGGGTGGGGCGTTTCCCTGGCCTTCTCCGACAAAATGCGGAGCCCCTGGCCCGAAGAATGAGCAAGCGCCCGGGCGGCGGATAGTTTAACCCGATCATTGTCGTCTTCAAGCAAGGCCGTCAGTAATGCGGACTGTTCCTCCGTCCCGATCCTCTCCAGGCCGGCCAGGATGGTCAAACGGGTAGTCAGGGCCTCTTCCCCATAACGGGCCGCCAGCAGACCAGGTGTTTTATCGCTGGCGATCCGCAGAAGAGTGCCGATAGCCTGGCTCCGGACCAGCGGGTGGCGATGCTGCAGGCAAAGGGCGATGTCGTCATGCAGACCGACCAGCTGATACTGGTCCGCGAGTTTCAACGCAAACTGAGCGACGGAGTCATTGGATGATCTGAGCCACTTCGGGATGGCGTCGCCCAGGCTGCTGACGGCGGTGGAACTTCCCAATTGATCCAGCAGTTTCAACTGCTGCCATTCCGAAAGGGGATAGGAAATGACGTCGAGGAACCGCAGTCCCTCGAAACCGGTAAGGTGCAAAACGCCCAGCTGGGCTTCCATACGCACCAGATCATGGCGATTGTTTACATTTTTATAGATACGCCTGAGGACATCGTGCTGGTCCATCAGGTATAATTCCTGGATCGCATGCGCCTTGATATCCCATCTGGAACTGTCGAGATTTCTCAGGGCGGCGCTCTTTAGCCCCAGCCGTTCATACAACCCGACGATGTCCTGGGCAGTCTGCCCCGTGAAATTCTTCCTGCATTGCAGGAGCGCATCGACCAGCAGTTGCTGACCCATCGGATTGCGCGCGATATGCTGTAATCCTTTGCTCAGGGGCACGCCGGCCCCGGATTCGACCATGATCGTTTCCGCGATCCATTCTTCCACTCGCTCATGAATGCGCTCCCGGTAGAAATACTGTTTCTTTTTCAGATACAACGTGACATAAATGGCCACGACAAGAATAGCGCCGCAGGACAGCATGACGCCGGCCGAATAGAGCATCCACCGGAATGAGATCAACAGATTCTCCATATGAGTATTCATGACAATGTATGTCATATTATCAAATTTATTTCTTTACCTTAGAACTCCATTCATTACCAAAGGATTAAGGAGCCATAAAATAACACGATGGAAAAGTATAAAGGAGCTTCATACAACCGTTCACGTCGCCGGTTCCTCAAAAAAGGGTTGATCACCGCAGCGGGATTCTATATTGTTCCCCGACATGTGCTCGGCGGCAAAGGATTTACCGCCCCCAGCGATAAGCTGGTCATCGCCGCGGTCGGCGCTGGCGGCAAAGGCGCCGATGACATCTCTCATTTCAATGCCAGCGGCAAGGCCACGATCGCCGTCCTTTGCGACGTGGATGATCGGAGGGCGGCCGACTCGCGCAAAGCTTTTCCGGACGCGAAATACTATAAGGACTATCGGGAAATGCTCGATAAAGAACATAAACACGTGGACGCCGTTTCCGTATCGACGCCCGATCATATGCACGCGGTCATCGCCATGGCGGCCATGCAATTGCACAAGCACGTGTATGTCCAAAAGCCCCTGACTCATGACATTTACGAAGCCCGCATGCTCACGCAGGCGGCAACCCGTTATAAAGTAGTGACCCAAATGGGCAATCAGGGCGGATCCGGCGACGGCGTGCGGCAATTGATCGACTGGTATCGCGCCGGCGTTATCGGGGACGTTACCGAAGTGTATTGTTTTACCAACAGGCCCGTCTGGCCGCAAGGCATTCAATGGCCTGCTAAACCTTCCGCCGTCCCGCCCGAGCTGGATTGGAATCTTTGGCTGGGCACTGCGCCATATAAAGAGTATGTGGACAATCTCGTCCCATTCAACTGGCGGGGATGGTGGGACTATGGTACCGGCGCCCTGGGAGACATGGGTTGCCATATCATCGCCCCCGCCTTCCAGGTACTGGGGCTGGGTTATCCTGCCGAGGCCCAATGCAGCGTGGGCGCCGTATGGACGGGCGAGTTCATTCGCGGCTACTTCCCGGACAGCTGCCCGCCTTCTTCACATATTACCCTGAAGTTCAAAGGCACGCAAGGCAAGTCCGATGTGAAGCTCCATTGGATGGACGGCGGCATTCAACCCGAAAGGCCGGATGAACTGGGCCCCAGCGAGATTTTCGGCGACGGCGACAACGGCACCTATTTTATCGGGACGAAGGGGAAGATGATGTGCGCGACGTATGGCCGTAATCCGCAGTTGCTGCCAACCTCCCGCACCGCGGAGACAGTCGTTCCACAGACGATCGCCCGCGTGCCCGGCGGCGACAATGGTCATTATGCCGCGTGGATCGGGGCCGCCATGGCCGGGTATGGCAGCGAACAGGAAAAGAACCTCAGTTCCAATTTCCAGGTGGCGGGACCGCTGACTGAAACAGTGCTCATGGCCAATCTCGCCATCCGCAGTAACGATATACAAAAACCCAAACCATTGGTGGACGGCAAGCCGCCGGTGAATGGCAGGGGAATGCCGCAATACGATTATCCCGGACGTCATATCAAATTACTATGGGATGGCGACAATATGCGCGTGACCAATTTCGAGGACGCCAATCAATTTGTCAGGAGGAGCTACAGGCAACCCTGGAGTCTGGGCCTCTGACGCCGCCATCGCCGGAACCTATCAGCGTAACAGATCCAAATGCTTTCACGATTTATGCCATTCATCCTTTCCCCACGTTCCTCGTGCCATCAGGTCCTGGTAGCCTCGCTGCTTCATCCGGTTCTCCTGTCGCTGCCCGTCATGCTCTTCGCTCCGGCCTGCACATCCAAACAGAAAGCGGCCCCATCCGGCTGGGAGGTGGCAGGCGGCACCCATGAGGGAACCCACTATTCCTCAGCTACGCAGATTGATACCAACAATGTAAAGGACCTGGAGGTCGCATGGACCTTTCATACCGGTGATGCAGATACGCTGAACCACTCCCAGATCCAGTGCAACCCGATCATCGTCAATGGCATACTTTACGGCACCTCTCCAAGCCTCATCCTGTTTGCCGTCGATGCGGCCACGGGCAAGGAGATATGGACCTTTAGTCCCCGGGATTCCAACCAGAACAGGACACAATTTGATTTCGTCATGAATAATAGCCGCGGAGTGACCTATTGGTCCTCGGGTGAGGATAAACGCATTTTTTACACCGCCGGCCCCTTCGTTTACGCAGTGGACGCACTGACGGGCATGCTGATTGCCTCATTCGGTCAAAATGGCCGGATCGACCTGCACGCAGGTCTGGGACGCGACGTGCATGACCTGTATGTTACTTCGACGGCCCCCGGCATCGTCTATAAAGATCTTCTGATCATGGGCAGCCGTGTTTCCGAAGGAGCTGACGCCGCTCCCGGGCATATCCGGGCATATGACGCAAGGACCGGCCGGCAAATATGGATCTTTCATACCATCCCGCAACCCGGCGAACAGGGCTATCAAACCTGGGAGGATTCGATTGCCTGGCGGCATATCGGCGGGGCCAATACCTGGTCGGGATTCACGCTCGACGAAAAGAGGGGCATACTGTTCGCGCCAACCGGCCGCGCCTCTTTTGATTTTTATGGCGGGCGACGCCTCGGACAGGATCTGTTCGCCAATTGCCTGCTGGCGCTTGACGCGGCAACAGGCAAGCGGATCTGGCATTTCCAGACCGTCCACCACGATATCTGGGACAAAGATATCCCGACCCCTCCTGCGTTGGTGCGGATCCGTCATAACGGTCAGATCGTGGATGCGGTGGCCCAACCCACGAAGAACGGCTTTGTGTTCCTGTTCGAACGCGAGACCGGCAAGCCGCTTTTTCCCATCGAAGAGAAGGCCGTTCCGACAAATACCGAGCTGAAAGGAGAGCGGCTCTGGCCTGCACAGCCCGTTCCGACCCTTCCTAAACCCTTTGTCCGCCAAACCTTCAGGGATTCCGATATCAATACCCTGCTGCCTGATACGTCGGTGCAGGAGATCCGGTCCCGGCTGGCCGGCTATCGGACGGGAAATATGTTCAATCCCATCTCGGAGCACGGCACGGTCGTGCTGCCCGGCCTCGATGGCGGTGCGGAATGGGGCGGGCCCGCATTCGATCCGAAAACGGGATTGCTTTATATAAATGCCAATGAAATGGCCTGGGTCATTACGGCAGTCAGACTGCCCGTTCCAGGTACGGAAAAACAGACCCTTCTCGAAGCAGGACACAGCCTCTATACGCGGAATTGCATCAGCTGTCATGGTCCCGATCGCAAAGGCAGCGGCAACAACCCTTCTCTGCTGGACGTGAATAAGAAGTACGATGAAACGCAATTCACCGCCCTGGTCAGCTCCGGCCGCCGGATGATGCCTGCCTTCCAGCAGTTGACGCAGCAGGAAAAGGAGGCCCTTGCCTGCTTCGTACTCGACCTGAAGAACGAACAGCAGAAACCCTTCATTCCCGTTCCCAGGCCCGTCGACACCTTCCTTAACCTGCCTTACAATATCACCGGGTATAACCGATTCCTCAGCAAGGAAGGCCTTCCGGCCATCCGTCCGCCCTGGGGTACCTTGAATGCGATCAACCTGAATACGGGACAACTGGAATGGAAGATCCCCCTCGGAGAGGTTCCGGGGCTGTCGGGGAAGGGCGTCGTCACAGGATCCGAGAATTATGGGGGAGCGGCGGTCACCCGCGGCGGCCTCCTGTTCATTGCAGCTACCCGTGATGGTAAGTTCCGCGCATTTAATAAAAGGACAGGCAAGTTGCTCTGGGAGACGATCCTTCCCGCCCCGGGCTTCGCTACCCCCGCCGTCTATACTATCGAAGGCCGCGAATACATCGTCATCGCCTGCGGCGGCGGTAAGCTGGGTACGCATTCGGGAGACAGCTATGTGGCATTCGCACTCCCCGCCAGGTGACCCGGACATCGCCGGCTACCGGGCGGAAAAATATTTGTCGCGTATGGCCTTCCACTCCGCCCAATAAATATCATTCAACCCATTCCCCGGACTCCCCAGGAGGCTCTGCAGGTCCCCGAAGGTCAACGGCTTCGCAAAAGGAGGCTCCGACCGCATCTTGCCGCTGGTAAAGAATAAATACTTCTTGTCCGGGCTCACATAGGGACAAAAATCGATGCCGTTGGAATTGATGGTCGAATCCAGGTGGACGGCCTGCATCCACTGGCCCCGGCGATCCTTGAACGAGACGTAGAGGTCTCCGCCGCCCAATTCGTCGCTCCTGCCAAAACTGGAGAATAACAGAAATTGCTCATCCGGATCTACAAAGGCGTTAAATTCGTATTTGTCGCTATTGATGGCCTCCGGCAGGCTATACGGCGGCAGATAACGGCCGTTCTTCCATTCGCTCACGGCGATATCCTCCCGCCCCTTCCCATCCTTCATCTCGCGCGTAAAATAGAGATTCCCGTTGCGCGCGACGGAAGGATAAAATTCATCCTTGACGGAATTGACGACCGTGTCCAGCCGCACCGGCTCTCCCCATTTTCCATGCTCGTTCCGCACCATCCAGATATCGAAGTCCTTCATCGGATCGCCTTCCCGTAGGGGCCGGTTGCTGGCAAAATAGAGGGTGTCGCCGCCGGACGAATAGGCCGGCTCCAGGTCTCCATATCTTCCGGAAAAGGGCGCCATCTCCGGGCCATGCCACGCGCCGCCGGAATAATACATGCGCAGGATCATGCTGACCTGCCCGCGTACGGCTTGTATGGTATAGAATAGTTCGCTCCCCGAGGGGGATATCGCCATATCCCGGTTGGATAACGCATCGGAAACCCTGCCGGGAGCGAAGATGCGGGGAATCGCGCCGGGCGGCGTTTCGCCGAGCCACGCGTCCTTTTGAGGCACCTGCCCGCGCTGGGCAGTAAGAGATAGGCTGGTTGCAACCCATACGCAGAAGGTCGTTAGTCGTTTGTTGATCATGACATAAAGATATTGGCAGGTGACACAACAATGGAGCCATTCATCAAATTCTCCGGCCAGGCTATCCTCATTTATTTTACCTTCCTGCCTAAAGTCATCCATATGTTGAGATCCACGCTGATCGCCGTCCTCGGCCTGATTTGTTTTTTTCGTTCCGACGCCCAATCGCTCTACATGCCCCGCGCCGTCCGCCAGGCCTATGAAAAAGGAACCCGCTCTCCCGACGGGAGGCCGGGAAAGAACTACTGGCAGAATACCGGGCGCTATGTGATCAACGTCACGGCCATGCCTCCGGACCGCACGATCAAAGGATCGGAACAGATCGTTTACATAAACAACAGCCCGGATACCCTGCGCAATCCCGTGATCAAACTCTTCCTCAATATCCATAAGCCGGGCGCTCCGCGCGCATTTCCTGCCGGAGAAGACTATCTGACCGATGGCACGCACATCGACGCATTCTCCGTTGACGGACGATCACAGCCCTGGGAAGAGAACGGGTTCTTTTACACCTGGCATCCCATCAGGCTCCCCAAACCCCTGCTCCCGCACGATTCCGTGCATTTGTCATTCGACTGGCATTACCAGATCTCGCTCAGGAGCAACCGCGAAGGCATGATCGATTCCACTACCTATTTCCTGGCTTACTTTTATCCCCGGGTCGCCGTGTTCGACGATTACAACGGTTGGGACCGGATGACGTTCACCGACCTCCAGGAGTTCTACAGCGATTTCAATGAGTATACGGTTACCGTCAACGTCCCGGCGAATTATATTGTCTGGGGCACCGGCACGCTCCAGCATCCCGAAAAATTGCTCCAGCCCGCGGTGGCGGATCGCTTCGCCCGGTCCTTTCACTCCGACCAGACCATACGCATAGCTACTCCGGAGGACCTCCGCACTAAAAAAGTGACCGCTCAGAATGCCGTCAACAGCTGGCAGTTCAAGGCGACGGATATCCCCGATATGGCCTTTGGACTCAGCGATCATTTTGTCTGGGATGCCGCCAGCGTGCTCGTCGATGATGCCGCCGGCCGCAGAGCAAGCGTTCAAGCCGCTTATAACGATACGGCCGCCGACTATCATTCGATGGTGCAATTCGGCCGCCACGCCCTCGATTGGTTGTCCCACAACTGGCCCGGAATTCCCTATCCTTATGAAAAGACAACGATATTCCACGGCTATGCCGGCATGGAATACCCGATGATGGCCAATGATGAGACCTATCCCGATACGATCTTCGCACGCTTCGTCGCGGAGCACGAGATCGCGCATACCTATATGCCGTTTTATATGGGCATCAATGAAACCCGCTACGGTTTCATGGATGAAGGCTGGGCCACGACCTTCGAACTGCTGATCGGCCGGGCAGACCTGGGCGATGAACGGGCCGAACAATTCTACCGCCAGTTCCGGGTGAACCGATGGATCAATGACCCCTCTCCCGACGAAGACCTGCCCATCACGACGCCAGGTGACGTATTCAACGGCAATGGCCTTGGCAATAATGAATATGGGAAACCGTCGCTTGGCTACCTTGCGGTCAAAGACCTGCTCGGCGACGCCCTCTTTTCAAAATGCCTGCACGAATATATGAGCCGCTGGCACGGCAAACATCCCATCCCCTGGGACTTCTTTAACAGCTTTAACGACGCCTCCGGCTCAGACCTGAACTGGTTCTGGAATAACTGGTTCTTTTCGAACAATTATATCGACCTCGCCGCGGCCGGTCTTTCCCGCTCCGGCAATGGATATACGCTCAGGATCAGGAATATCGGCGGCATGGCAGCCCCTTTTGATATCGTCATCACGCGCGAGGACGGCAGCGTCGAAACCATGCATGAAACGCCGGCTGTCTGGAAGGCCGATCAAAAGCTCGCGATGGTGAACCTGCCGGGTAAAAAGAAGATTCGCTCACTGAAGCTGGACGGGGGCATTTTCATGGATGCAAATCCCGCTGACAACCAGTGGCCGGCGCAATGATACTCCGGAAAGGAGGGGGCATACTATATAAGACATCGGATTTGTATGTTTGTCCATTATGCATATTTAAAAACGTAATATATTAAAGGACTTAAATATATCCAGCCAGTTATGCAATAAAAGGGGCTCTAATACTTTTATAATGGTTAGGCGTTTCAAAATCCAATATTCTAAAAAAACAAAGTTATGATGCCCAACCCTGAACAACATGTAGACTTTCTACCCGACGATCTGTCGCGGGACAAAGAAGAATAGCAGCTTTCTCCAATGCTATTTCGCTGACGACTTCCTGTAGCTGCTTTGTCTCAATCTCAAATCTTGTCTTTGGGTCCATGCCTCTTATAGGATCAGACGTCACGGCGTAAGGGGAAAGTCATGTTGACAGCTAAAATCCAGGTATTCTATGACCATGATGACTAAACATATTGTAAGATCTTTCCTAAGCCTTGTGATGCTCATTGGCATGAGTGTTTGCTCACGCGCAATGGCTTCGCCGTCTGCAGGCAATACGTATACGATCACCATAACAAAAAATTTCGCACTGGCCGATGGGATCCAGCAGGACATCGTCACCGTCGTGGTGTCGAATGCCGGCAATCCCGTCTCAGGCCTGGATGTCACCTTTATCATCAACGGCGGAGCGAGCGGCATCAACCCGGTCATTGCAACCGACGTAAATGGCAAGGCCATCTTATCGCTTTCAAGTACGGTTGCCGGTCCGGCGCTCGTACAGGCCATGGTGGGCGGCGTCATCGTCGGATCGGTTACCGTAACATTTGTAGCCGCGGCCGGCCCTCCCGACCTGACCAATCCGCAGACGGCCCTGATCGTCGATCTCGGCGTCAATACCGCGGACGGATTAAGCGTGGATAAGCTCCATGCGCACGTCGTGGATGTGAATGGCAACCCGGTGGCAGGGGTAGCGGTCGTATTTACCGTTACCGGCGGGACAGCGGGGGGCACGGCAGTGATCGTCGGTTCAGGGATCACGAATTCCAGCGGTGACGCGGCCATTACCGTCACCGACGTGGTCGCCGGTTCGGCGGCCATTACGGCTACCATCGGCGGGTTGACGATCAACGGCGACCCGGCTACCGTATTCTTCGTAGCAGGCCCGCCATCCCTGGCGAACCCGGCTACCAAATTGATCGTGGACGTGGGCAGTACCACGGCGGATGGGGTAAGTACCGATCAGGTGCACGCCCACATCGTCGACGTAAACGGCAACCCGGTTTCGGGCGTAACAGTGGTATTTACTGTGGCCGGCGGATCGGCAGGGGCCACGGCGGTGATCGTCGGGTCGGGTGTCACCGATGTCAATGGCGACGCGCCCGTCACGATCACGAATACGGTAGCAGGAACAGTATTGATATCCGCCACAGTCGGCGGAACGCAAATAAATAACAGCCCGGCCACCATCCTCTTCGTGGCAGGAGCTCCTTCCACCTCCAACCCGGCCACGCAATTGATCGTGGACGTTCCGAGCAATACCGCCGATGGCGTGAGCACCGACCAGGTACATGCGCATGTCGTGGATGTAAACGGCAATCCGGTGTCGGGAACGACGGTCGTCTTCACCGTAAGTGGTGGAACGGCTGGCGGTACGGCCGTTATCGTCGGTACGGGGATCACGAATGCCGCAGGCGATGCGGTGCTCACGATCACGGATGTGAAGGCCGGCACCGTAGACATTTCCGCGACGATCGGCGGGGTCCAGATCAATAATAGTCCGGCAACGGTAACCTTCGTGGCCGGCGCCCCGGACCCGACCAATCCGCTTTCTCAATTGATCGTGGATATCGGCACGACGACGGCCGATGGAGTCAGCTTCGATCAAGTGCACGCCCATATCGTGGACGCAAATGGCAACCCGGTTCCGAATGCCACGGTAGTCTTTACCATCATCGGCGGAACGGCGGCGGGAACCGCCGTCATGCCCGGCTCGGGAACGACTAACGCCGGCGGTGACGCGACGATCAATATTACGGACGTGACGGCCGGAACGGTTGTGCTGACCGCAAGGGTGAACGGAAACCTGATTAATAGCAATCCGGCTACCATCATCTTCACGGCAGGAGCGCCCAGTCCGACCAATCCGGCTTCACAGCTGATCGTGGATGTGGCCAGCAACACCGCGGACGGAGTCAGCACGGATAAAGTACATGCACACATCGTGGATGCTACGGGCAATCCGGTGGCCAATGTGACCGTGGTCTTCACCGTTACCGGGGGCACCGCAGGGGCCACGGCGGTGATCGTAGGCACGGGCATAACGAACGCGGCAGGCGATGCCGTCCTTACCATCACGAATGTAAAGTCCGGAACCGTGCTTATCGGAGCAACGATCGGCGGTACGGCAATCAATAATAGCCCGGCGACTGTGACCTTCGTCGCAGGCGCGCCGGATCTGACACAGAGCATGATCGTCATCGACCAGGATAATTCACCGACCGACGGCGCGACACCCGATATCCTGCACGCCCATATTGTGGACGCCAACGGAAATCCGGTACCTAACCAGGTGGTAACCTTCAGTCTGGTCAGCGGAACGGCCAACTTTGTCGGCAGCTTCACGGTCACGACGGACGCAGCAGGGAATGCCGGCGTTTCATTGACGAGTACTGTATCGGGAGCGGTAGGGGTAGCAGCCCAGATTGGTGCGGCCGCCTTGAGCAACAGCCCGGTTACCGTTCACTTCCTCAACATGCCGGATGTGACTAATCCCCAAACGCAATTGATCGTGGTCGTCTTCGAAGCGCTGGCAGATGGCACGTCGACGACCAGCGTGAAGGCCCATATCGTGGATCAGGCAGGGAATGTCCTTCCCGGTCAGAGCGTGGTCTTCAGTATCGACTCCGGCAACGCACAAATACTGACCGCACAGCCGGTGATAACGGATGCTAATGGAGACGCGTTCATTACGCTCAGCAGCAGCAAGCCCGGCGACGTCCTCGTGACGGCGACCGTGGGTGGCAAACCGATCGTATTCGGCAGCCCGGCGCGCGTGCGATTCGCAGCCATCAATATCTATGTGCCAAGAGTGTTTACCCCCAATGGGGACGGCACAAATGACGTACTGAAACCGATCCTGGTGGGCATCGCACAGTTCCATTATTTCAGCGTCTATAACCGCTGGGGTAACCTGGTCTTTACGACACAGGATGCCAATATAGGCTGGGACGGTCGGTTCAAAGGCGTATTGCAGCCCGTCGAGACGTATCTGTGGATCGCCGAAGGGATCGACAACCAGGGTAAGAAGGTAGTGCAAAAAGGAATGGTCTCATTGGTGAGATAAAAAATATTAATACGATATCCAGATGAGGAACTTATTTATCATAGTGTGGCTCTGTTTACTGTCGGGCGTCGCCTGCGCACAGGAGATCAATTTCTCCCGGGTTCAGGATATGGCAATATGGTACAATCAATCCCTCAAAACAGATAAGCAGAATAGTTTGAAGTTGAATTACCGCAGCGTACAATACGGCGGCCAGATCGCCTATAACAGCGTGGCGGCCATGTTCGACATGCCCCTTCTTTCCAGGGCGGCCAAAGACAAGACCAATAGCGCCTATTTTAGCATGAGCGTCGGCGCGGCATCAGATAAATCAAATGACGGGATACTCAACAATACCCTCGGTCTCCTGGGTATATCCTATGCCGTCCCCCTGGGCCGGAACGAAACCTATCTCAGCGCAGGGTTCCAGGCTTCTTATTATCAGAGTCAGCTCAATCTGAATGGCATCATGAATGCATTCGGCGACCAGTTCGACGCATACGGTCCGATCGAGGGCGCGCCCAGTTCAGACCGGCTGGCGACGGGTTGGCGATACAATCATTTCAATATGAATGCCGGCCTCTCCGTCTTCAATAACGGTCGGCACGATAAATGGTATGTCGGGGCCTCGGTCATGCAATTGAATAAACCCTACGCCTATCAGGTAAAGAGCGACTCTACCCGCCTGAAGCCCGGAGCAGGCGTGCAGGGCGGCTATCGCTACATCGCCTCTTCCGAGGACGAGGTCGCTTTCTATCTGTCCATGAACTGGGAAGGCCCGGCTTATCGCCACTATTTCGACTTCTGCTATCTGAAATCCCTTCCTTCCGTAACCGGAGGGGCGGCAGTCGGTCTCGGTCTCGGTTACCGGTATGACGACGCGATCATACCCAATCTCGAGCTGCATTACCAGAAATTAATCGTCGGACTATTATATGACATCAATGTTTCAAGCATCAGTGCGGCCGGCATTTCGAGGAATGGCCTCGAATTGTCGCTGCGAATGGATTTTTAAACACTAAACCATGAACAAGTCGATTATTTGTTTGGCCGCTTGCCTCCTGCTGACAGCAAAGCTGCTCAGGGCGCAGGATACCACTGCCAGGCAGATCCGTGATACGGCCATCCTGGTGCAGGACACCACCGGCAGATCGAAGGATAGTGTCAGCAAACCGCAGGATACGGCCAGGGCTCAGGATCCCGCCACCCTTCAGGATCCCGCCACCCCCCGGCAGCCGGCCACCCTCCAGCAGCCCGCTGCGGATACGGCCCATCAAACGGATGGCGCTCCCCAGCACAGGGAGTTGGATAACCGCTGGTTTATTGCGCCGCTCCTGAAGCTGCAGTTCCAGGATTTTGGCATGCTGGAGAAGGATCGCAAAGGCTATCTCAGCGACGCGAATACACTCCCTTTTGCTCAACGCGGCAACGGCTCGTTCGCAGCTTCCGCCTATAAGAATATTACCGGCCGCCTGTCCATCAGCGCCGACCTCGGACTCAGTTTCGGCCATGTCACAAATGACAGCGTGTTGATCAGCCAGACAAAGTCCAAGACCTATAACCTGCTCAACGCGACACTTTTCTATCATCTCCTCAACGCCGGCTACCGCCTGCAACCTTTTATTTCAGCTGGCTTCAACGATATTATAAGCGACGCGAATTATATGACCGCCCCGCTTGGGATCGGCGTCAAATTCAATTCGCGCAAGGTCATGGTCATGGGTCAGGTCATGTACGGATATGCCATCAGCAAGAATATTGCGAACAGCACCATGTATGCGGTAGGCATCTATCTGCCCATAAAAAGCAAAAAGTACAAACAACAGGAGGAGGAAGACAAATCACCGTACAACAAAAAGGATAATGCAAAGAACGATACCTCCGGAAGGAAGATCATCAACAATTTCTATATTACCATCCGGATGGATTCCGTGCTGAATGCCCGCAACAAGAAGAAGGGCGACGGATCGGATGACGACGACGCGATGAGCGCACTGGCGAAAGCAGCCAAAAAGAAAGTCGGCGCCAGGGGAGACGGCTCGACCGACGGCAGCGCGAACGGCGACGATAAAATGCCTCCGCTGGAAGAGAGCCGCGTCGACACGGTCGATGGCCGGCCTGTCTACAAGTATTTCGTTTATTTCGAGTTTAATGATTTTACGCTGAATTCGAGGGCCTTTTCGGTAGTCGATAAAGCGATCGCGCAGATGAGGAAGAACCCTGACCAAAAGATCCTGATCAATGGCTACGCGGACGATATCGGTACCATTCCGCAGAACAATTATATTTCCAGGAGAAGGTCTCAGATGGTCTTCGAATATATGAACAGCCGCGGCGTCGCCTCCGAACGTATGACGCCCAAATTTTTCGGCAAACAGTTCCAGGTGGCTGACAATGATCCGAACAGCGCCTGGCTGAACCGGCGCGTCGAGATCGTCGTCCAGGACAATTTCGTTAAAGATTGATCGGGCCCTCCTCCCCATACGACAGGCACGACCCCCGGGTCGTGCTTTTTTGTGCCATTGCCATTTTCCTGAAATTGCAATACATTCGATCCTCAAAAATCCAGTCTGGTGGGCAATTCAAAACCTTTTTTTCATTTTCTCCTGCTGATCTTTTTTTGTACCTCTTCCTGCACAAGGATCGGCCCGCCCGGAATGAGGACCCTGGCTACCTATAACCGGCCCAATGGGAAGAAACTATTCATTGGGTATGTCGATCATGGATCGGCAAGCGACCGCTCGATCCAGGTCGTGTTGGCCTCTGAGGACCGGAAGGATTCAGTCCTGGCCAAATTTCAAAGCAATTACCTTCAATTCTCGCACCTGAAGCCCAACTCGACCCTGATCATTGCATTGAGGAAGGACACGACCTCCGTGAACCTCGATACCTACATCGTGAAAATACCGGATTGAAAACACTAAAAATTAAATTAGCAACGCAATCGGTTGCATTTTTTACCGAAAATTGGGTTAGTTTCGATCATCCCCGGAAGTCGATCTTACAAAATCTTAACGCCACCGCCATGAAACAGCTCCTGCTTGCCGCCATCGTATTCGCCGCCCTCGCCTTTGCAGCCGTCTCGGTACGGGACCGCAGGACCCCGCCGCTGACCTCAACATCCCTGCATGGCTACCCATTTCCCTACCTCGATCCCAACCTCGCTATCGAAGATCGGGTCGATGACCTCGTGCGTCGCATGACCCTCGAAGAGAAGATTGGTCAGATGATGAATGCCGCACCAGCCATCCCCAGACTCCAGGTGCCCGAATATAACTGGTGGAACGAATGCCTCCACGGAGTGGCGCGCGCCGGCCTGGCTACCGTTTACCCCCAGGCCATCGGCCTCGGCGCGACCTGGGACGAGGACATGATGTTCAGGGTCGCAACCTCGATTTCGGATGAGGCCCGCGCCAAACATCACGATTTCGTGCGCAAAGGCAAACGCCTGATCTACCAGGGCCTGACCTTCTGGTCCCCGAATATTAATATCTTTCGCGACCCGCGCTGGGGCCGCGGACAGGAGACCTACGGCGAAGACCCCCTCCTCACCGGTCGGATGGCCGTCCAGTTCATCAAAGGACTTCAGGGCGACGACCCGAAATATTTCAAGACGATCGCCACCGTTAAACACTTCGCCGTGCACAGCGGGCCCGAGCCCGAAAGGCATAGCTTTGACGCGCGGCCCGATGAACGCGATTTCCGGGAGACCTATCTGCCTCAATTCGAAATGGGCGTAAAGGAAGGGCACGCCTACTCCGTGATGTGCGCCTACAATCGCCTGGACGGCGAAGCCTGCTGCGGCAGCGATCGCCTTCTCACCACCATCCTCCGCAAGGAATGGGGATTCAAGGGCTATGTCGTGTCCGACTGCGGCGCGATCGACGATATCTATAAACGGCACAAGATCGTGCAGACGCCGGACGAAGCCGGAGCGCTTGCCGTTAAGGCAGGCTGCGACCTGGAATGCGCGACCACCTACCAACATCTTAAGGAGGCCGTCCAAAAAGGGATCGTCACCGAAAAAGACATCGATATCGCCGTCAAACGTCTGTTCACGGCCCGCTTCCGGCTGGGCATGTTCGACCCCCCCGAAATGGTGAAGTATGCCCAAATCCCCTATAGCGTGGTCGATTGCGCCGCGCATAAGGAACTGGCGCTCGAAGCCGCGCGAAAATCGATCGTTCTGCTCAAGAATGACAATAACCTGCTTCCGCTAAAAAAGGATATCAGGACGCTCGCGGTCATCGGTCCCAATGCCGATCAATGGCAGATGTTGCTCGGTAATTATAATGGCCTCCCTTCCAAAGCGATCACTCCCCTGGAAGGCATTCGCGACAAGGTCGGCGCACATACCAGCGTGCTTTACGCCATGGGCTGCGAGCTCGCCGAAGGCTTATCGACTTTCGAAAAGGTGCCGTCGGCCATGTTGTCCCACGGCGGCGCAAAAGGCCTTCAGGTGGATTATTTCACCGACCATGATCTCAAAGGATCCGTCCTCTTTTCTGCGACCGACTCCACGCTCGATGCCAATTGGAATGAAGGCTCCCCCCGCAAGGATATGGATGACGACAATTTTGGCGTGCGATGGACAGGGGAGATCACCGCCGATCGCACCGGCAGCTTTCAGTTGGGCGTCATCACGACTTGTAAGGTCAATCTCTATCTCGACGATAGCCTGATCGCCAACACCTCCTATCATTTCCGCGACGAATACAATGACCCCAGGCTGCGGAAGTCCGTGCCGGTGCCTCTGCAGGCCGGCAAAAAATACCGGCTCCGTATAGAGGCCGGCGAAACCTACGGCGATGCGCGCGTTCAACTCGTCTGGGCCAGATCCACAGGCAGCGACAAGGAAGAATTAAAGCGCAACGCCCTCGACGTCGCCCAAAAAGCCGACGCCATTGTCCTTTGCATGGGCCTCTCCGCCCGCCTCGAAGGGGAAGAGATGGACGTGAATATCGACGGTTTCAAAGGCGGCGACCGGACCAAGCTGGACCTGCCCGCAACCCAGCAGGAATTGATCAAAGAGATCCAGGCCCTGGGCAAGCCCGTCGTGCTTGTCCTGCTCAATGGCAGCGCGCTGTCGGTGAACTGGGAGGCCGGGCATATCCCCGCGATCCTGGAGGCATGGTACCCGGGCCAGGCCGCAGGACCTGCGATTGCCGACGTGCTCTTCGGAGACTATAATCCGGGCGGCCGCCTGCCATTGACGTTCTATCACAGCGTAAATGATCTGCCCGCTTTTTCGGACTACAATATGGCCGGACATACCTACCGCTATTTCCAGGGCAAACCGCTCTATCCGTTCGGCTATGGGTTGAGCTATACCTCATTCAACTACGCCAACCTCAAAGCGCCTTCGGCCGTTCATGCCGGGGACAGCGTAAGACTATCCGTGGAGCTTAGCAATACGGGTAAGCTGGCGGGCGACGAGGTGGCGCAAGTTTACGTCTCCCGCCTGAATTCCTCGGTTCCGGTTCCCATCCGCTCGCTGGCCGCATTTCGCCGTGTCCACCTGCAGCCGGGTGAACATCGCAGGATCAGCTTTAGCCTCCCGCCGAATGCTTTTTCGATCGTCGATGAGCACATGCAGCGGGTCGTGCCCCCCGGCATGATCGCCTTTTCGGTTGGAGGAGGACAACCGGACACCGGCATGCCTGCGGATGCAACGGTACTCAAAGGGAAATTCACGCTTACCAAATAATCGTCCATGCGTTCCATGCGCCTCATGCTTCGCAAACTCCGTTCTCTGCAAACCTGGCATGAAGGCATTTTCCCGGTCCTTTGCCTGCTCCTGTCCACCTCCCTCAGGGCACAGCGGATCGCCACGTTTCGGGTACAGCTGCCGGCCGCGACCAGCGGCCTGGACCTGCCCGTGAGTGCGCACGTGGCATTGGACTCCGCCGGCAACGGCAAGGACAGGACCTACTATCTTCTTGAACTCTGGCACGGCGCCCGCATACCTGTTCCATTCCAGGTTGACAGTTCCGACAACCATACCCTGCATTGGATGGTGAAGTACCGCGCCGGATCGGAGAACAGGCGGGTCTACGATCTCATGAGACGGGAAGGCAAATGGATCAGCATCGCCAAACCCGCTAGCTTTCCGATGATCATCGCCCATGTGGACGATAGTGCGCTCACCTTCCGCGACGGGCATAGGAATTTGCTTCGTTATTGGCATGCAACGGTCGATCCTCCTCCCGGCGTGGACAGTGCTTTCAGACGCAGCGGGTTCATCCATCCGCTATGGACGCCCCACGGCCAGCCCCTGACGCGCATCCAGCCTCCCGATCACCGCCATCATTACGGGCTCTGGAACCCCTGGACCCATGTCTTGTTTGAAAAGGATACCGTGGACTTCTGGAACCTGGGCGACAAAAAGGGTACCGTTCGCTTTGCCAAATTCATCTCCGTGACCAGCGGCCCGGTGTACGCCGAATTTCAGGCGGCCCACGAGCACGTCGTTCTCAAAAAGGATGGCAGCCGGAAGGTCGCCATGGACGAAGTGCAGACCGTTCGCGTGTACAAGTCCTCGGACAGCGCGGATTATTATATGATGGATATCACCTCCCAACTCCGTTGCGCGACCCAAAGTCCGGTACTGCTGCTGACTTACCGCTACGGCGGTCTGGGTTGGCGCGCGACCGGGGTTTGGAATAAGAACAACAGCGAGGTACTGACGTCTGAAGGCAAGGACCGCAAAACGGCCGACGGCTCCAAAGCAAGATGGTGCATCGTCGAAGGATCACTCGATAGCCTGGCCCCGGACAAATATGGAGACTACGGCGGAGCCGTCATGTTGTCCTCTCCGGCTAACTACAATCACCCGGAACCCTTGCGCATCTGGCCTGAGAACTCGAACGGCCGCGGCGACCTCTTCGTCAATTTCGATCCGACAAAAGACAAGGATTGGCTCCTCGAGCCAGGCAAAACCTACACCCTGAAGTATCGCCTGGTCGTATTCAATGGAAGATTCGGCAAGGACAAGGCGGAGAGTGCCTGGCAATATTTCGCCGATCCCCCCGCCGTTTCTCTTGACCTGATAAATCATAGGTGATGAAAAAGAAAAAAAAGGGATCCCTCTCCCGCAACATCTCCCGGAAAGACTTCATCTCCCGCTCCATCAAGGCGACGCTCGGTACCTCCCTGGCCTGGAGTTCCTTTCCCGCCATTGTACCCGCCAGCGTGTTCGGCCCGCACGCACCAAGCAACCGCATTAATATTGGAGCGATCGGTACGGGACGCATTTCCCGCGGCCACGATATGCCGGGCGTCCTGAAATATGATACCGCACGGATCATGGCGGTATGCGACCTGGACGCAGATCGGGCAGAGGATGCAAAAAAATGGGTCAACGATTTTTATGCCAGCCGGAGTGGCAAGCCGTATGACGGCGTCTCCGTGTACCACGATCACCGGGAACTCCTGGAAAATAAGGATATCGACGCCGTCCTGATCTCCACGCCGGATCATTGGCACGCGCTGGCCGCCATACACGCAGTGAATGCGGGCAAGGATGTCTATCTCCAGAAGCCGGCCTCACTCACCATCGCCGAGGGTCGCACGCTTAGTGATGTCGTTACACGCTCCGGCCGCATTTTCCAGATCGGCAGCCAACAGCGCTCCTCGACGCAATTCCGCTACGCGGCTGAACTCGTGCGCAACGGCCGCATCGGCCGGCTGAAGACGGTCTATGTCGGCCTACCCGGGGATCCATCCGGTGGCGATCCCAAAGAAATGCCCGCTCCGCCCCGGTTCAATTACGATGCCTGGCTGGGTTCCACGCCTGAAGTGTATTATACCGTCGACCGCGTTCATCCGCAACATGGATATGACCGGCCGGGATGGCTTCGTTGCGAACAGTTCGGGGCCGGCATGATCACAGGCTGGGGTGCGCATCACGTGGACAGCGCGCACTGGGGTATGAATACCGAGTATACCGGGCCCATCGAAGTTTGGGGTGAGGCCGAATTTCCCACGACCGGGCTTTGGAATGTGCACGGCACATTCAAGACGCAGGCACTCTACGCAAATGGCGTAACCATGATGATCAGCGATACCTACCCCAACGGAGTCAAATTCGAAGGCACGGAAGGTTGGATCTTCGTCACCCGTGGCGATTACCGAGCTACGGCAAGCGACCCCGTGCCGGATGCAAAAGGCGTCAAACCGCTCGAAGCAAGCGACCCGAAAATTATCCGTTCCGTGATCGGGCCCAATGAGATACATTTGTATGAGAGCGACGACCATCACGGAAACTGGCTGGAATGCATCCGCACCCGCAAGACGCCGGCAACCACGGTGGAAATGGCCCACCGCGCCTGCTCCGCCTGTCTGCTGCATCATATGGTTATGCGGTTAAAACGAAAACTGTACTGGGATCCATCAAAGGAGCTCTTTAAGAACGATCCCGAGGCGAATGGACGCCTCTCCCGCCCGCAACGGTCGCCCTATATCGTTAAAGCGTAATTATGCAAACCCGTTTTCAACCGGCTGCGGCCCTGCTGCTCTTATTCTCGTTATCGATGTCCTGCCATACCCGCGAGACGACTCCTGCCGGCCACGGCAATCCATCCGACACGGCCAGGGCAGTTCGCCTCATCACCCTCGATCCCGGTCACTTCCACGCGGCGCTGGTACAGAAATCCATGTACCCTGACGTGGATTCCGTCGTGCATGTATATGCTCCCCCCGGCCCGGACCTGGATCTTCACCTCGATCGCATCAAGGCATACAATAACAGGGAAAAAGATCCTACGCATTGGTCCGAACAGGTCTATTCGGGAACGGATTTCTTTGAAAAGATGCTCGCCGGTCACGCCGGAAACACAGTCGTGCTGTCGGGCAACAATCGGGAAAAGGCAGACTATATCTTTCGCTCCCTCCAATCCGGTTACCACGTCCTCGCCGACAAACCGATGGTGATCGATCCCGAAGGGTTTGCCAGGCTGGAACAAGCCTTTGCCATCGCCTCCAGGAACGACCTCCTGCTTTATGATATCATGACCGAACGCTTCGAGATCACGTCCGTCATTCAACGCGAACTTTGCAAACGCCCCGATGTCTTCGGAACTTTTCAAAAGAGCAACGCCCGGCATCCCGCCGTCATCAAGGAAAGCGTCCATCATTTTTTCAAACAGGTCTCCGGCGCCACGCTGACACGTCCTCCGTGGTTCTTCGATATCCGTCAACAAGGGGAGGGCATGGTCGATGTCATGACCCACCTCGTGGACCTGGCACAGTGGGAATGCTTTCCGGACCAGGCGCTGGATTACAAGAAGGACGTATTGGTCGAATCTGCCAGACATTGGCCCACCAACCTTTCCCCTGTCCAGTTCAGGGAACTGACCCGCCTGGACAGCTTCCCGGATTACCTGAAGGGCAACGTCACCAGCGACGGCAGCTTACAGGTTTATTGCAACGGGGAGATCAGGTATGCGCTCCGCGGCGTCGGCATCCGTACGACTGCCACCTGGACCTACAAGGATTCCGGCACTATGGACGATACGTATTATTCGATGCTTCACGGCACAAAGGCTGACCTCGTCATACGTCAGGGTGCCGCCGAGGGCTTCAAGCCCACTTTATATATCGAACCCTTGGACCGTCGGGGAGCCCCCGAACGCAACCCCCAAACCGCCTATGAGCAAGGGCTCTATGCGGCTATCGCCAGCCTTCAAAAAGAGTTCCCGGGCCTTGGCCTCGAAAGGACCCGCTCCGGTTGGCGGCTGGTTGTCCCCGACAAGTACAAGGAGGGCCATGAGGCGCATTTCGCGCGGGTCATGAGGCATTTCCTCGGTTACCTCCGGGAGCGCAACATGCCCGCATGGGAGGTGCCCGACATGCTCGCGAAATATTACACCACGACCAGGGCGCTCGAATTGGCCCGTCGAAATAAATGAACGACAAAACGGACCGCCTATGACCCGCTTTCGATGCCTGCCATCCCTGATGTTCCTGCTGGTGCTGTTGCTCCCCGGAACGGCCCGCTCCCAATCCATGCCCGCCACGGCGCAGCCAAATGCCATGGCGCCGCATCCGGTAGAGATCCCCAATACGGAGGCGCTGGAGCTGCACTCCGTACTGGCGGACCGGGACTACGTCTTGCACGTGAACCTGCCGGCAAACTATTCCGGGGGCGATAAGCGATACCCGGTAGTCTATCTGCTCGACGGACAATGGGATTTTCCGCTCCTCTCGGCCATATACGGAGAACAGTATTTCGACGGCTTTATCCCCGCCTTCATCACGGTGGGGATTACCTGGGGAGGCGCCAATCCGGATTACGACAGGCTTCGCGCAAGGGATTTTACGCCCTCGAGCCCCGACGGATCCGCCAATTGGGGCAACGCGCCCAGGTTCCTCTCCTTCATCCGGCGCGAGCTGGTGCCCTTTATTGACGCGAAATATCGCACGGTGAAGGACGAGCGGACCCTGATAGGCAGTTCCCTCGGCGGCCTGTTCACTCTCTACGCGCTGTTCACCGGCCCCGATCTTTTTAATCACTACGTATTGACAAGTCCGGCCCTTCAATGGGATAACAGTGTCCTGGATAGTTTCGAAAAGGAATTCGCAGTGCACGGATCGGAGAGGCCGGTGCGCGTATTCATGGCCGTTGGTGCGCTGGAACCCAATGCCCAGGCATTCCTGCAATATGTCGAACGCCTGGCAACGGCGCAATACCATGGGCTGCAGGTCGAGTCCAGGGTGCTTGACAACATCGGCCATTCCGGCACGAAGGCGGAAGGGTATAGCCGCGGCCTCCAATCCGTGTTCGCACGTCCTGCCATCAGACTCTCCTCCTCGGCGCTGACTCCTTTGGCCGGCTCCTATGGGGCAGGCAATGAAACCCTGGTCATCAAACGGGATAAGGATCATCTCGACCTCATCAGGAATGGCGGCCCTTCCCTCCCGCTGACCGCGGAAACGGATAATGACTTCTATGTCAGGGGTGCATTCATTAATTTGCATTTTAAGAAGGACGATAAGGGCCACGTCGAAGGCGTGCAGGTCACGGGATATAACAGCCAGCGATATATGCAACGGCAGCAGCCCCTTTCATCACCGGCTCCTTCACATGGCGGCACTTCGTCGTCCGTTCTTAGACACCGGCTCATCCTCCCCCTCTCTTTATCCTTCCCCGCGGATACGCTTTCCGATACGCTGACCGGTCGCGTGGTTCATTGGGCTGATCTCAGGGCAAAGCAAGATTCCAGCCGCGATCGAAGGGAGATCCTCGACGGCCGTACACACGATCTGGCTTCTCTCGAAATACACGCCTCCACGCTCGACCCGGGTAAAGCGCCACACCCTCCGCATGAGCACGCCGACATCGAAGAACTCGTCATCGTAAAGGAAGGCCGGCTGCGCAGCGCCATCGGCGGCAAAAGGAAGATTCTCGGGCCAGGCAGCATCGCAATGGCCCTGCCGGGGGATATGCACGGCTTCGAAAACGCCGCTGCGTCCAGGACAACGTACTATGTATTGAAGTTCCGCACCGCCGCACCGATCGATAGGGCCCGCGGCCGGTCCGCCGGCGGATCATTCACGGTGAACTGGGATACGCTCACGGTACAGCCGACCGGGAAAGGAGAAAAACGCCAGCTCTTCGACCGGCAAACCGCCCTGTTCGGAAAATTTGAAATGCACGCGACGACGCTTAATGCCGGCGAGGTCAGCCACGCCCCGCACGTTCATCGCCAGGAAGAGATCATTCTGCTCCGCAAGGGTAATGTCACGATGCAGATCGGCGACAAATTCTATCCCGCCGCGGCAGGCGATCTGGTTTTTCTTCCGTCCGGAGTACCGCACGCCCTGAAAAATACCGGGGTAGGCCCCTGCCAGTATTTTGCACTGCAATGGCAGTAACCACGGGCCGCCGTCCTCACCCTGCGGTGGCACCTCTATTGCATACATGTCTGTAAATCCGAAATATATGAACGCGGCACCCACCAGCACCGCCGGTCAGGCCATCCCACAAATTTCCAAATCCGATGCAGCCAGGCTCGACCAATTGTCCGTGAACACGTTGCGCTTCCTTTCCGTGGACGCTGTCCAAAAAGCAGATAGCGGGCATCCCGGTTTGCCTCTCGACGCCGCTCCCATGGCTTATGTCCTGTGGACAAGATTCCTCAGGCATAATCCGTCGGATCCGCACTGGTTTAACCGGGATCGTTTCATATTGTCCGCGGGCCATGGTTCCATGATGTTATACAGTCTCCTTCATCTTACCGGGTACGATCTCCCCATGGATCAGATCATGCAATTCCGTCAATGGGGCAGCATCACCCCCGGTCATCCGGAAAGGGGGTTGACGCCGGGAGTCGAGGTCTCCACGGGTCCCCTGGGACAAGGCTTTGCCAATGGAGTGGGAGAGGCCATCGCCGAAGCCTACCTCGCGGCCCGATACAATAAGCCGGGCTATAAGATCATCGACCACTATACCTATGCCCTGGTCAGCGACGGCGATCTCATGGAAGGGGTTTCGGGCGAGGCAGGGCCTCTCGCCGGCCACCTGAAGCTCGGCAAACTGATCTACCTCTACGACAATAATCACATAACGCTCGCGGCTTCGACACGACTGACCTTCACGGAAGATCAGGCCGAACGCTTCGAATCCTACGGTTGGCATACGATCACCGTAGAGGAGGGCAATGACCTCGATGCAATCGATCACGCTATCCGTGAGGCGCAAAAGGAAACCGACCGCCCCTCGCTGATCCTGATCCGCACACATATCGGCTACGGTTCTCCGAACAAGCAGGACACCTTCGCCGCACACGGTTCCCCATTGGGCGCGGAGGAAGTGAAGTTGACCAAACAAAAATTGGACTGGCCGGAGGAACCGGCCTTCTATGTTCCCGATGACGCCCGTGACCATTTCCGGAAGGCAGTGGATACAGGCAAACGGTGGACGGCCGAATGGGAGGCTTTGTTCGTTAACTATGCAAAGGAATATCCTGACCTGGCCATGGAACTCCATCAGATGATAAAGGGACAGCTGCCGGCCGGTTGGGATGAACAGGTCCCGGAATTTCCTGCCGATGAGAAGGGCATGGCGACACGCGCCGCAGGAGGCAAAGCGCTCCAGGCGATCTTTCCGAAATTGCCGGGGTTGATCGGTGGCTCCGCCGATTTGAATACATCGACCAACACGGAGCTAAAAGATGCCGGCAATTTTGAGAGCCCGTCCATGGCGACAGGCGATCTCCAGGGTTCCGCTGGCGGTGGATGGAGTTACGCAGGCCGTAATCTCCATTATGGCGTCCGGGAACACGGCATGGGCTCGATCTCCAACGGCATGGCTGCTCACGGCGGGATCATTCCGTTCTGCGCGACCTTCCTGACCTTCTCCGATTATATGCGACCGCCCATTCGCCTCGCGGCCCTTTCAGAACTGAAAGTCGTTTACGTCTTTACTCATGATAGCATCGGCCTCGGCGAGGACGGGCCTACGCATCAACCCGTGGAGCAGGTGGCAAGCCTGCGCGCGATCCCCCAGTTGATCGTCATTCGACCCGGCGATGCCAACGAAACGGTCGAGGCCTGGCGGATGGCTATTGAAATTCCAGATCGCCCCGTAGCGCTCATTCTTTCCCGCCAGCACGTGCCGACGCTTGATCGTAAGCTGTATGCCCCGGCTGCGGGCCTTCGCCGCGGCGCCTATATCCTGTCCGATCCGCCGGATGGCAACCCGCGCGTCATCCTGATCGCAACCGGCTCGGAGGTCGGGCTCATCGTGGCCGCTCAGAAAAAGCTGGCCGAACAACACATTCCCGTCCGCACCGTGTCCATGCCGAGTTGGGAATTGTTCGAAGAGGAATCGGACGAATACCGGCAAACCGTATTTCCCGACGCCATCCGCGCCCGCATCTCGGTCGAGGCCGGCGTGTCGCAGGGCTGGGAACGTTATGTTGGCAACGCCGGCATCTCCATCAGCGTCGACAAATTCGGCGCCTCGGCTCCCGGTGAAAGGGTCATGAAGGAATACGGCTTTACCGTAGAGCACGTGTGCGATTGCGTCCTGTCCATGCTCGGTAGGAAATAGCTCGCTCGCCTTCCTGGCCAATCCCATTTTGCGACTTTTTTTCCCATTCCGCGACGAATAACGCCGCCACAAGCCTCATAACTTATTGATAATCAATATATATTTCATTGGCATACGGATTGAACCTTCCTATTTGGTTTTTCATAGGATATTGGATTTTAAAACGGGGGTGTATTTCTATACTGCTCCTTTTTTTTTGCCCATACGCCCCGTGCGTAAGACTATCCTCTTTTTGGCACTGTAGTTGTTCCATAGTCTTACCCAAACTATCCGGGCATTCTATGAAAAAGATGCTTTTAAACCTGCTGCTGCTTGGAACCGGGAACGCATTATGGGCTCAGAGCGTCCAGGTACAGATAGATATCACGTCCGCCCGCCGGACCATTTCCCCTTATATTTATGGAAGGAACAATTCCCTGTCCGACGATCCGGGCAATCCGGTTTCCACGGCCAATTGGCAATTATACAAGGACGCAGGGCTCAATTTCTTCCGTGAAAATGGCGGTAATGATCTGACCAAGTACAATTGGCGCCTCAAACGCTCAAGCCATCCCGACTGGTATAACAATGTATACGCGCACGATTGGGATTTCGCTGCCCAATCTCTCCAACAACACATTCCTTCCGCACAAGGTATGTGGGGATTTCAATTGATCGGCCAGGCGGCGCTGACCAATACACATAATTTCGACGACTGGGATTATAATGGATCGCAATGGTGGACGGGAACGGCTCAAAATCTCGCGGGCGGAGGCGTCGTTAATCCGGCCGGCGGATCACAGGCGACCCAGAATGGCAATCCCGCTCTTTATCTGGAATCCTGGCCTGCCGACTCGACGACGGGCATCATCGGCCATTGGTTCGGCTCGGGCGGGATAGGCCTGGACCAAACGAAGATCAAATACTGGAATATGGACAATGAGGTCGAGATCTGGTCAAGCACCCACGACGATGTCATGCCCACGCAACTCAGCGCGGAATCCTTTATGCAATTGTACTTCGCCGTCGCAAAAAAAGCCCGCGCGCTCTTCCCGGATATCAAACTCACCGGTCCCGTCAGCCCGAACGAATGGCAATGGTTCAATTGGAATAATGCGACGGTCACAGGTTCCGATGGCAAACAGTATCCCTGGTTGCAGTTCTTCATCAAGCGTGTCGCAGAAGAGCAGATACGCACAGGCATTCGGCTCCTCGACGTGATCGACCTGCATTTTTACCCATCCGGCTCGACCATTTCCGACGTGGTCCAGTATCACCGTGTCTTTTTCGACAGCACCTATAATTTCCCCGAGGCCAACGGTATTCATGTCCTCAACGGAGGCTGGGATCCCTCTATCCGCATCGAGGATGTTTTCGGAAGAGCGCAGAACTGGCTTAACCAATATATGGGAC
This sequence comes from Bacteroidota bacterium, assembly GCA_030706735.1. GTDB lineage: Bacteria > Bacteroidota > Bacteroidia > Chitinophagales > Chitinophagaceae > Puia. The sequence continues at coordinate 81,342 of JAUZNZ010000021.1, forward strand.
CCGGTAACGGCGTCTCCTTCGCCATTTCAGAGACAGCCGTGAACCTGACCGATCCGAATGCTTCGGCAGTATGGTACGCATCCACCCTCGGCGAGTTCATGGATCATAATGTGGAATATTTCTCTCCGTGGAACTGGAACACGGGTATGTGGGAGACCCTGCATCTTTACAGCCGCTATAACAAGACGATCAGCGTCTCCGCCACCTCCAGCGACGAACAGAATGTTTCTGCGTACGCATCGGCAAGCGCGAATAACGACTCGCTGACCGTCGTATTGGTGAATCGGTCGCAATCGCAGACCAAATCCGTAACGGTAAACCTGTCCAATTTTGTCCTGGCTAACCAGGCCATGAACGCATGGACCCTATCGAACCTGCCTTCAGGCGAAACCTTTGTATCGCATACCAACAATGCCTTGAAATCCTCATCGGTAACCCCCGTAGGCAATACCTTGCAGGTCAGCATGACGCCCATGTCCATTACTTCATTGCAATTGGTGGGCAACCAATCCGTGCTGCCGCTTACGCTGGTGGCCTTTACCGCCGCCCGCAACGGCGATCAGGTACGCCTCCATTTTGCTATTGCAGATGAACAGCAGATCGCTTCCTACGAGATCCAACGCAGCCCTGACGGAACGACTTTCACAAAGATCGGCAGCATTCCGGCAGCGGCTGCGACGCTGGCAACGCCCGAAAATAACTACGTCTTCGACGACATCCGGCCCCTGCCAGCGCTGAATGAATACCGGCTCAGGCTGATCGACCGCCAGGGTGGATCGTCCTACAGCCGCATCGTCGCCATCCGCCTGGACCATGCGCCCGCCCTGGCCGTCTATCCCAATCCCGTCAAGGGCATGGTCAACATACAGGTCCAGGCCCGGCCGGGAACAGTACTTCTGCAGGTTCTCGATGCGGCAGGCCGCATTGTCAGGACCCTGGAGCTGATCTCCCCGGGTAGTGCGGTCTCGACTTCGATCGATGTCAGCGACCTGGCCCACGGCATATATTATGTCCATGCCGGATCGGAAATACGCAGCTTTATGAAGCAATAATTAAGGGTTCAGGGCCGCCTTTCGATCAACGACATCACTTTCTCCTTATAGCTGATCCCGATCGGCAGTACGGCCTTTTCCAGCTCGACGGTGTTGCCATAGATCGATCGGATGCGCGCGATGGCGGCAATATAGGATTTATGCACCCGGATGAATTGCCTGGCAGGCAGAAGCTTCTCCAGTTCGTTCATGGTCTGGTGCGTGACCAATACGTAGTCCGGAGTATGGATTTTCAGATAATCCTTCATCCCTTGAACATACATGATCTCGGAAAAGTTCACCCGGAAGAATTTGCTGTTTGAACGAATGAAGATATGGTCCTCCGGCGAACGATCCTTCTCCTTCCGCGCTGCAGTGAACAGCCGGTCTTCAGTTACTTTGTTCACTGCCCGTACAAAGCGTTCAAAAGAGATCGGCTTCAGCAAATAATCGATCACGCTGAATTCATAGCTTTCCAGCGCATATTCCGAATAGGCCGTGGTCAGGATGACCAGCGGAGGTTCACTCAGCGTTCGCAGAAAATGCAGGCCCGTCATCCCCGGAAGGTGAATATCAAGGAACATCAGGTCGACATCCATCGTCCGCAAGGCATCCATGGCCTCCGGCGCATTCCGATACACACCGACCAGTTCCAGCCGGTCGATCTTTTGCAAATGGCTTTTAATGACGTCCTGCGCGAGCACCTCGTCCTCGATGATGATGCATCTGATCAAGCGATTTTCGATTTAATGATCAAAGATACCGTGAAAGCGCTGTTGCTTAAAATGACGTCGAGGGTATATGCGTCAGGGTACAAGGCCTCCAATCGCTCCCGGGCATTCCGGATCCGCAGATTGCTCTTCCTGGATTCCTCCTTGTCGGTCTGGATGATGTCCAGGGCATAGGCATCCGGATACAGCAGCTCCAGCAGGCTCCGGCTATTGGCGATCCCCTTCCCGTTGATGCTCTTGGCTTGCGCCTCCAGGTCGGCATTGGTGCTGTTGATCACGTTCAGGGTGATCTGCCCGTTGCCGACCTTCAACGTGATGTAGATAAAGGGTTCCGCGAAGGAGTTGTCCAGGGCATGCTTAAACCCATTCTCGATGAAGGAGATGAATAGAAAAGGTTCGATCATGATGCCGGTCGTCAACCCTTCGACCGTGAACCGGATATCGGCCGTATAGCGGATCCGCTCGATCTCGATATAGTTGCGGATGAATTCGATCTCCTTGTCCAGGGGGATCTTGTCCTCATTGCATTCGTAGATGAGGTATCGCATGATATCCGCCAGCTTGACGACCACTTCCGGCGTTTTCTCCGATTTTTGCATGCTTAATGAATAGATACTGTTCAGCGTGTTGAAAAGGAAGTGGGGGTTAAGCTGGGCCCGCAGGTAACGGAGCTTGAAAAAGGTGCTGTCCTTCTGGGCTGCGACCAGCAGATCTTTCTCGTCGATCGCCTGCTTGATAAAGAAAAGGGCGATCGAAAGGAACATGTTGACGATCGACCAAAGCCCCTCCCTGACCATCGTCGCCGGACTATAAGTGAAATAAGCGCCCGCCTCGCCACGCCCCGCAAAGGGAAACCGGATCACCAGGCTATACACCGCATACAGAAACAACTGGATGACGAAAAAAGAAAGGATGCTGAGCAGGATGAAGATGGCCCAACGCCTGCGGAAAAGAAATACAGGGCCCGAAACCTTCGAATACAACAGGTATGCCGGGAAGACCGCCAGGTTCACCAATAACAACAAAGGCCAGATCTTCCAATTCCCCAGGAATAAGGTCGCTCCATTCACAAGGGGATAGAGCAATACGAAGAATACCCAATAAAAGATCTCGATCTTATACGGGTGCCGTCGCAGCCTGTCGTTATCGTATTCCATCTTTTTGTCATAAAGCTACGAGCGCCCTCCGAAAACCGAAATCTTTTCGACAAATTCGCGGCCGGCTTCGATCAACTACTTATATTCCGGCATATGCTCGTCCGCAAACCGCTTCTGCGTCTCCGACCAGTTGTTGAGCACCTGATTTCGGGTACTATTGAGGTTCTGATTGGTCTGGTTGAATGCGCCCACCGATTGGTTGATGTCCTTGACGGATTTATTGTAGGCATTTACGTCATCTTTCGTCCGGTCCGATGCCGGTTTGTCATTGAAGGCCTTTTTGAGCTTTTCAAAGTCTTCCTCCTTCAGAAAGAAATCGGTCAGCTTGGGTACTTCATTCTCGGCCGCCCTCTTGTAAAATTGGAGGGCTTCCTTGCAGGAATTGGCGAGAGCCGGGTCGCCGGCAAAGTTCCTCAGCGAATCCAGACCGGATAACCCTTCTTTGGCATAACGCAGCAAGGCATTGCGCGCCTGCTCCACATCGTTCACTTTCTTCTCATTCATGGCCTTGACCATCAGGTCGTCTTCCCAATTGCACTTGAAGAATATCAGGTAAACCTTGTTCATATATGTATTCAGCTTTCCGGCCGTCTCCAGCTTTTCGCTGAGAGGCGTCTTTTCCGTAATGAGGTTCACATTGTACTTTGCCGCGAATTCCCGGTTCACTTTTTCGAGGTTGGCGGACGCCTGGTCCAACTTTTCACTGATCTTGTCCTGCAGCAGGATATAGGCTTGCATCTCGTCGAAGGACTGCTCGGCCAGCTCCTCCATATTGACGATCTTTGCATAATCCTCATTGAAGACGTCATAACACAATTGAATATAGTCGATGCTTCCCTTTCGTAACGTATTGTCTCCTTTGTACAAGGGCAGGTCCGTCGTATTATACCTGCATTGGGTAATGTTTTCCAGTACCTGCTGGCGCAATTTTTCCACTTTGCGCGCCCGCCGCCCATGCGCGACGGCGCTCACATATTGCATGTATTTTACGTCCATATCGCCCCGGGCCTTGCTGATTGCGGTCATATAATCTCCCGGATTCTCCGCCACGTTTTGGGCACGGCAGGGTAGGGCAGCAACGGCGGGCAAAAAGAGAACTGCACGGAAAAGGATCCTGGTCAGGCTTATCATATATAAGGGTTTATTTTTCCATCGAGGCCAGTAATTGATAGGCAATTTGAATATAGGGGTCTTGGAGAACATTCTTCTTTCTTTCTTCATTGACCTCCTTCAGGTCAAGGTCGGCATCCACGCGTTTTTGTTCGTAGGCATGGTTGGCAACGGCGAATGCGCCGTTCTTTCTGCCTTCTCCGTTAATTCGCCCGTCCTCCTGCGCCTCGCGTTTTCGTTCCTGCCAGGCATCGTCCAGCAAAAGGGAAATATCTTTCTTTACCTTCTCTTTGCCTTCCCCATTCCTGGCCTGCGCCTCCCGGAAATAAGCGGAGGAATCCATTTCCCGTCTGGCGATCGCCGCGGCCGCGGCGATCGCCAAAGGCGGCAGCGGCATATAGTATTTATTGGCCGGGATCCTTGTTGGCGCAAGCGCCGCTTTTTCGTTGGCTTCCCGCTCCTGCAAAGCATCCGGCGGGTCAGGCAGCTTCACGTCCGGGGTCACCCCGCTGACCTGCGCACTCGCCCCCGTCACGCGGTAGAGCTTGGACGTAGTGAGCTTGATATAGCTGGACGCTTCGGCGCGACCGTTAAAGGTCTCCAGGTTCAGCGTGGTATCCATCGGCAGGACGATCTGCGCGGTAGCCTTTCCGTATGTAGGAGAGCCGGCGATCAGCGCCCGGTGATAGTCCTGTAAGGTCCCGGCCACCATTTCTGAAGCCGAAGCGCTGAGTCCGTTCACTAAAAGGAGCAACGGCCCGTCATAAATGGTGCCCCGGTTCACATCCTTGAGCGTGATGATCTTCTCCTCCCTGGTCTTGATCTGCGCTACAGGTCCTGCATCGATGAAAATGCCGGAAAGCTCCACCGCCTCCTCCACCGAACCACCTCCATTATAGCGCAGATCGAGGATCAGACCTTCGATATTCTCCTTTTTCAATTTAATGATCTCTTTGGCCACGTCATTGGCGCAGCCATTGATTCCGGTGCTGTTTTGCCAATCTTCGTAAAAGGCAGGTAATGAAATATAGCCTATGGTCTTGGCCCCCTTCAGCAGGAATCCTTTCACCCGGTCCTCATCGCCGTCCGTCGTGATCTTCTCCTTGCGCAATACGACCTGCCTGCTGGTTCCATCCGCTTTCTTTACCGTCAGCGTCATCTTAATGCCGCCCGGAACGGATAGCATCTCGCCGATCTCACGCAAGTCGGCATTCGACACGTCGATCGGGTCCTTTTCGTCCCATTGTATCGACTGGATCTTGTCTCCCTCGTTCAGCGCGCCGCTCTGAAAGGCAGGTCCGCCGGGCAGCAGTTTCCCGATCTGCGGTTTGCCATCCTCATCCTCATTCATCGAAAGTCCGAAGGAAAGACGCCCATTGCCCAATTCGCTTTCAAATGCCGTCTTCATCTCCGGCCGGAAATACGCCGTATGCGGATCGTATGAGGAGGCCAGCGATTGGCAATAGATCGTACCGATCATATAATCGACCCCCATGGGACTTTGAAGTATGCGCTTGATCGCTCGCTTTGCCGACGTGACGGCCTTCTTCCGCAGAATGGGCTCCAGGCTGTCTACATATTTCCTGCCGGGCTTGACTCCGGCCAGCATCGCATACTCCGTCATTCCCATCAGCACGGAAGATTTAAGGAGCTTATAGATCTTGGCGTGGATCGCGCGCTCGTCGGCAGGATGGGAACTATCCTCCGCAACGGTCAGCTTCTCCGGCAGCGAAAAATTGAACGGCTTTGCGGCAATGCCGTTGATCATCGTATCTGCCTGTAGCAAACGCTGCTTGTAAACGCCGATCAGAAGTCGCAAAAAGTCGGATCGCCTGTTCCGGATCTCCTCGTCCAGCCGGAACTGGTAAGCCGCCAGCCGGGAAATATCATCCCTGGTAAAGAAGATACGCTGGTCATCCAGCTCATCCAGGATATCGGAATAGATGGCCGCAGACATCGTCGGATCCAGAGGCCTTGGCTGAACATGGAATTTTTCAACCATCCTGCTGATCAAAAAGGCATCCTGTGCGCTTTGCTGGAGGGCTTGTGCATTTAGATCGGATCGTAGTCCAAAACAAACGAGGCAAAATAAAGCGAACGTTCTCATTCTTTATACGCCTCAAGATAAAGAATTCCGGCCACTATTTTCAGCCGCGTTCATCGTACGCTGAGGTTCTCCTTGAGGCGGAGATCCCTGGAAGAGGAGCCGATCATGATCTGGTAGGATCCCGGCTCGACAACTTCCCGCAGATCGATGTCGGGCGCTTTCAGCAGTGAAGGGGTGATCGCAAAGGCCACCTCACGGGACTCCCCCGGACGCAGGTGAATGCGTTTGAAGCCCTTCAATTCCAGCACCGGCCTGGCGATGGAAGCCACCATCTCCCGGGTGTATAGTTCCACGACCTCGTCCCCTTCCCGATCGCCGGTATTCTTTACCATGCATCGGACCATGGTGGAATCTCCCCTGGCCATTTCACGTTTGTCCAGCGATATTCCGGAATATTCAAAACGGGTATAACTGAGCCCAAAGCCGAAGGGGAACAGAGGCAATCCGCTGAGGTTATTGTAGTCATCCCCGCGACCGGTTGGCTGATGGTCATAAACCAGTGGTAGCTGTGCTTCAGCGATAGGGAACGTGACCGGCAGCCTTCCGCCGGGATCCCGGTCGCCGAAAAGTACAGCCGCCACCGCCCGCCCGCCTTCCTCGCCCGGATACCAAACAGCAAGTACGGAAGACGCCCGATCCAACCAGGAATTCATGGTAATGGCGCTCCCGCCGACCAGCACGACAACGACGGGCTTGCCCGTGGCCGCTACCTGCCTGATCAATTCCTCCTGGTGACCAGGCAGCGCCAGGCTGGCCCGATCCTGGAATTCTCCTTCCGTGATCCCCGCCACGATGACGGCTAGGTCCGCCTTCCCCGCGTTGGCGACTGCGACAGCATTCCTGGCTTGCCAGTCGTTGTCTGCATTCACATTCCAGATCAGTTTCAGATGCGCATTGCCGGCAGGTTCGAAGAATTCCACGCGGATCGCATAGGCTCTGCCTTTTACAAAGTGAAAGGGACGTAATAAGGTCGAATAGGTTTGCTTCTTCCAGTTGTCGATCAATAAACGCCCGTCGAGATAGAGTCGGTATCCATCATCCCCATCCAGCCCGATCTCAAATTCTCCCGTTCCCGGCGCGGTCAGCGTGCCCGTCCACCTCGCCGAATAATAATCCGGCTGGATCATGCGGCCGGGACCGTACAAGGTCCATTGAAAGTTGATGTTCCTGTCATTCCTTACCAGCGCGGGCTCGCCGCTTAGTTGGAGATTATTGAAGTATTCCCCTTTAAGGCCGCTTAACGCGCTCTCAGGCACCACGACCCAGCTTGTCGCATTCCTCCCGCAGCCCGGCGAATAGGTGACCGTTACACCGCTTCCGGCGCGTTCCTTGATCCCATCCAGCATATCCACCTTCCCGTTTCCGGGCCCGCTATACCCGCCCAACCTTCCTTCGACCGCGTCCGTCCCGATCACGGCAATGTGGCGGATGCCCGATCTGAACGGCAGTACGCCTCTCTCATTCTTCAGCAGCACGATGGATTCTTCCGCAGCTAGTCTGGCCAGGGTCTTATGCGCTTTCACCATGCCGCGCGCACCTGCGGCATTTTCAGGTACATAAGGCCGTTCGAACAGGCCGATCTCGAATTTTGCCTTTAGCACCCTCGAAACGGCATCGTCGATCCGCAAGCGGGAAATGCCGCTGTCCAGGAAGTGTGGGATGAAAAGTTTCGTATGCTCGAAGGCGGTTTGAAAGATCACGTCCAGCCCGTTATTGATCGCATGCTCTGCGGACATGGCATTATCCGGTGAAGTGAAGTGCAGAACGTTTTCTCCTCCCACGGCATTGGCATCCGAGATGACAAAGCCGCTGAAGCCCCATTCGCCCTTCAGCTTTTTCTCCAGCAGCCAGCTATTGGCGTCGCAGGGAATGCCGTCCAGCGAATTGTATGCGGTCATGACCGACCTCGAGCCGCCCCGGTCGAAGCAAGCCCTGAACGGCGGGAAATAGATCTCGTCCAGCAGGCGTTCACTGTAATGGATCGGATAACTGTCCCTGCCTCCGTCCCCATAGTTGGCGATAAAATGTTTCGGCGTGGTAATGATGCCGGCCTTCTCAAAGGGCCGCACAAAAGCGACGGCCATTTCCGAGGTCAGCAGGGGGTCTTCCCCATAGGTCTCTTCTACCCGGCCCCAGCGCGGATCGCCGGCAATATTGATCACCGGCGAAAGGATCTGGCGGATGCCCCGGATCTGTGCCTCTTCGGCAATCGCCCCCGCTACACGGCTCATCAACGCCGTGTCCCAGGTTGCAGCGAGCGCGATGGCCTGAGGGAATACGGTTGCGCCTCCGCGGACCAGCCCATGCAAGGCTTCGTCAAATGCAATGATCGGGATCCCCAGGCGGCTCTGTTCGACAAAATATTTCTGAATGGAATTGATCTTGGTGGCCAGCGTCCCTGCATCTTCGGCAACCCCGTAGTCCAGCATCTGCGCACCGGCATCGCCTTTCTTCGAGGCGGCGCTGACCTGGAATCCAAAGAGACCTGCACGGTAATTTTCATTTTGCGTCCCGCCTGGCAACTCGCCCGGTATCATGAACAGTTGCCGGAACTTCTCTTCCGTCGTCATGCGGGATAGCAGGTCCTTCACCCGGACATCGATCGGCAGCGTGGAGTCCTTGTAGGGCGCGGGGCGTTGCGGCCTTGCAGAAATACCGGCTAACAGCAAGGTCGTTGTTGCTAAAACGCATAAAATTTTTTGCATATGCTGGTTGTTACTGCAATGATAAGTAAAGAATTGGTAACCCCCTGTCCGGCCAGTTCCGTCCGATTTACATAGATTTGCGCATGAAAAATGCCCGTAGCGTTCTGGGAATGCTCGCCTTTTGCATAGGATGCCTGCCGGGTTGCGTCCCGTTGAAAGAAGTGAACCTGTTTGCGGAGGACTCCAGGGAGTCCCTCGGGAAGATGACCTCCGCACCGTACGGATACGCGTCCTATTGCTATGATTCCACTTATATCAATAAGACAAGATTCAACGCCCTGGCCGACCTCGACGGCGATTGCCGCGATGCGCTCCTGTTCGATAGCCTCTTGAGAACGGAATACGAGACCCTGGCCGCTTATTTTGCGGCGCTAGGTCAGTTGTCCGGCGCGAAAACCCGGTTTGACTTCTCGCCGGTCGCCGGCGCTATCCAACCAGGCACGTATGGAGGATTTACCATCACCTCGGTCGAATCGAAAGCGGTCAATGCGCTCGCCGCGACCGCGACCGCACTCCTGACGACCGGCTATAAACATAAAAAAATAAAGGGACTACTCACACGGTTCCACGATACGCTCGACCTGGCGATCACCTTTGTCGGATTGCATGCAAACAATCTGAAAAATAAGGTCCTTAACATGCAGATCAGGCTAAAGGAGCGCACTGACCTCATGGTCGGGGACGCGCAGGACGACCGGGAGAAGTGGGCCCTGGCGTATATCTATAAACAAAAAAGCAAGGAACTCGCCGAAGTGATCGATTCCTATGACGCCCGCTGCCTTGCCCTGCAAAAGATCCGGCAAGGGCATCAAAAGCTGGTGGACAACGTGGAAGATCTGGGTTCGGCTACGCTGAAAAAAGAGATGCTCGGCCTTGCGCGCGACATCATCTATATTTCCAATAAGGCAAATTAAATGATGGTTCATGGGTACCGCTGACGACGCCATACTGGCCAATAAATTGGGGCAACTTTACCAGGAGATCGCCACGACGCTGGAAGATTACCTCCACGCCCATGCCGGAGACATGGAGAAACAGGACAGGGACCTGCTGGGGGAACGCGTTTCCGGCCTGCTCGACTTTTCGGATAAATTCTTCTCCCTGTCCGATCGGATCGCCTTTGCCGGGTCGGATACCGCCTTCAACGGAGTGACGGCCGCGGCGCAATCGGCGAAAGAGGCCATCCGGCATATCGCCGCCGTCAACAAAGTGATCAACATCACCGCCGACGTCATAACCCTTGCCGCCTCCATCCTTACGCAAAACGGCGCCGCTGTGGTTGAAGCCGTGCGATCGATCATCGGGGACGTCAAAAGTTAACTGGCTATTGCAGAAAGAGATAGTCTTCCGGCCTGTCGATATCGATCTCTCCCAGTTCGAATGGAACGCTGGTTACATCCTCCGGATATAAGGCGATCAGTCTCTTGGCGCCCTGCTGCCCCTGCAGCCGCAAAAGGTGAGGGAAATATTTTTTATCGAACAGGACAGGAGTGCCGAGAGCACGGGCATAGGCACTGGCGATGATAGGTTTCCCCGTCATGGCATGGCAGTATGACAACCTGCGAAAGAGTGAACCCGATACGAAGGGTTGGTCGCAAACAGCGAGGATGACGCCTTCCAGAAGCGGATACGCCTTCAACATGCCCCACAGGCCGCTGCGGATCGAAGAGGCCATTCCTTCTTCCCACTGTTCATTGACGATCGCCAGGGTCGCTTCAGGGAGGGTGGTCTTGATCCGCGCGCTGTCCGAGCCAAGCACCACGAGCACGGGCCCGATACCCGCTCCCAGTGCTTCATCCGTAACATGCCTGAGTAAGGTCTTCCCGAGATAGGTCAATAATTGCTTTGGCTTCCC